>JAOPYQ010000042.1 GCA_025964555.1 Thermoleophilia bacterium
CCGCCGTAGCCGTAGCTGACGAGGTCGCGCAGCGAGGTGTCGCGCAGCTTCGGCATCTCGAGCGCCTTGGCGCCCGTGATGTCGTTGAACATTGCCAGGCGCTTGATGTCCGCGGTGGAGACGTCGCCGTCTGCCTTGCCGACGATCGCGCGGACCTCCTCGCGGAGCGTGTCGCGGGTGATCGCAGGGTCGGCATCGATGTCGAGGCGCTGGATCCAGGCACGCAGGTCGTCGAGCTGGCGGGTCGCGTTGCTGCCGCCGTAGTTGTAGCTGACCAGGTCACGGAGCGAGTAGTCGCGCGTCGTGGGCATCTCGAGCGACTTCGCGCCGGTGATGTCATTGAGCAGCGACAGTCGCTTGATGTCGTCGTGTGTGACGTCGACGTCTGCCTTGCCGACGATCGTTCGCACCTCGGTGCGCAGCGTGTCGCGCGTGATCGCAGGATCGGCGTCGATGTCGAGGCGCTGGACCCACGCGCGCAGGTCGTCGAGCTGGTTGGCGAGGTTGCTCCCCGCGTATCCGTAGCCCGCGGCGTCCCGGAGCGAGTAGCTGCGCACCGTCGGCATCTCGAGCGCCTTGGGCCCCGTGATGTCGTTGAGCATCGCGAGGCGCTTGACATCGTCTGCGGTGACGTCGCCGTCGGCCTTGCCGACGATCGCCCGGACTTCCTCGCGCAATGTGTCGCGAGTGATCGATGGATCCGCGTCGATGTCGAGGTGCTGGATCCACTCGCGGAGGTGGTCGAGCTCCGCGTGCGCGTTGGTGCCGCCGTAGCGCCACGAGGCGAGGTCCTGCAGCGAGTTTCCGCGCAGCCGCGGAATCCCGAGCGACTTCTCGCCGGTGACCCCACCCAGGACCGACAGCTGTCGGATGTGCTCCGGGGTGACCTCGGCGTTCGGCTTGGCCACGATCGCACGAACGTCTTGGCGAAGCGTGTCGCGCGTGACCGCGGAATCCGAGGTGATGTCGAGGCGCTGCAGCCAGGTGCGGAGGTGATCGAGCTCGCGACGTGCCGCTTCGGCGGACCCCGTGTATCCGTACTCGACGAGCTGGTCGAGACGGTATTCGACCGGGGCCGGCATGCCGGGGGAGGCCGGGCCGGGAATCGCCCTGAGCATCGCGAGCTCGTCGAGGTCCGCGGCGGTGATCTCGGCATCGGGCTTCGCGAGGAGGGTGCGAATCTGGGTGCGCACCGTGTCGACGTCCGCGTTTCCACGCTCGATGTCGACGGACAGCAGCTCGCCGCGCATCGCGCGAAGGAAGCGAGCGACCTCCGGGTCGCCGATGCCGTGGCCGGCGCCGGTGCGCTCCGTGAACGCTGTCGTGATGGCCCTCGAGAGCGGCGGGCGCAGCTCGTCGGGAAGCTGGGCGAGTCGCGCGAGCCGGAGCAGGTCGGCCGACGAGGCGTCGGTTCTCAGGGCGACGAGCCGGCGAGTTTCCTCCTCGGCGAAGGACCGTCCCCATTCGGGATCGGCATCGATGAGCGTGCGATCCGCCTTCCAGCGAACATCGCCCATCACATCCGTCCTGTCATGCGCGATCTCGTGCAGCATGCGGTCCCGCTCGCCATCCAGGAACGAGGGACGAAGCTCGTCGGGAAGCGCCGCCAGCGTCGCCAGCTCGCGCCTCGTGCCCGGGCCCGTGTCGCCTGAGCGCGCGAGCTCGAGCGCACGCTGGTGAAGGGCTGGCGCCACGGAGGTCCCGTCACCGGCGATGCGCAGTGCATCGATGAGCGCACCTGCCGCGGGATCCTGGTCGGCCATGTTGAGCTTCCGCAGGATCTCCTCGCGCCACGCGACGGGGCCGCCTGAAATGTCGTCGGCCACGAAGGTCGCCAGCCGCTGAGCCGCTTCCACGCCGCCATCAGATTGGTCGAGGAGTGCCTGGATCACCGGTGTCGTGCCACCACCCCGCGACATCGCCGATGCCTTCCACATGCCGAGCAGCTGTGTGCTGGGGGTCAGCCCGGTCGGGAGCTGGGTCGCACGATTCGTTCCAGCGCGCAGTCGCTCGGCGAGCGAGCGGCTCTGTGCGATGACGCCCGGATCGAGGCCGTCGATGAGCGAGCTCGGAAGCTCCGCGAGCGCTCCGAGATCAGCGAGCAGCGCGGGAGTGGGCGAGCGGAGCGGCCCGTCGAGCTGCTCGGCGAGCCGTGCAGCGAGCGCCGACGCGTCGGTGGTATCGGCGGCGCGTCGCAGGGCGGCGAGTTCGAACGCGTCGAGCCTCGCCGTGTCGCTGCGGCCCACGAACGCCGGCGGCAGTGGCCGTCCCATCGCTCGAAATGCGAGGTCGAAATCGGCCGCATCGACCGGGGCTCCTGCGGCAGCGATCGCGTGCGCGTCCTCGAACAGTGCTCGCCCAGCCGCTTCCGCCCCGCTCGCTCGAGCGAGGGCCGCCAGCTCGACGCTGCGCGGCGAGTCCGGAGCCATGCGCTCGACGAAAGATCCGACGTCGCCGAGGTCGCCGAACGCGCCCATGCCGACAAGGTCTCGTGTTGCTCGGATCCGGGACGGGTCCCCGCCCGGGGCGAGCGATCCGTCGAGCCACGCGGCCGCGTCGTCGTTGGCTGCAGCGTTCAGTCCATCCAGGTGCTGGTACATGTCCGCACGGGCCTGGCGCGCGCCGGCGATCGCGTCCGTGAACGCGGACGAGCCACGGCCACGCACGGGATGGTCGTCGCGGATCGCGGCAGCCGCGCGCGCCAGCTCGTCGACTGCGGATCGCACGTGCTCGATGCCGGCCGGAGCGCTCGCAAGTTCGACCGACGCGCTCTGCGCCCACTCGACCGAGTTGCCGAGGTGCGACTGCAGGAGCTCGGTCGCGGCGCCGCGACCCAGCAGGAACGGCACGTCGACGTTCACCGCGCCCTCGGCGTACCGAAGTGCGGAGTCCAGCTGCGATGCCGCCTTGAGCAGGCGCGATGCGCCAGGTATCAGCTCAGCCATGCGCATCCCCCCGAATGCCGCGACCTTTCCCCTGTCAGTACATCGGCGACGGTGCGGCAGCAGTTGCACCTGCCAGCCGCCGACCGGGCACTACCAGGTGAGCGTCTCGCGGGCGCTCGAGACGGAGGCGGTCGCCGCAGCAGTGGCCGTGCGGCGGTCGACGGTGTCGAGCAGCTGCAGCTGGGCCGCGACGCGGCCTACTTCCGCGTAGTCGGGGTGGCGCCCGAACGTGTCGGTGCGCACGCCGGACATGCGCTCGAGGTTGCGGTCGATCAGCTCGAGCGTTGCGGTGCGCACCTGCTCGAACTCGGGCCGCAGCGAGCGGGCGGCGAGGGTGGCGCGAACGCCTTCCATGATCTGCTGGAGCGGAGCGCCCTTCATGCCGGGCGTGCCGGCGCCCTGCAGCTGGCGCGTGACTGCGCGGGCGACCATCGCGTCGTCGATGCCCGCCGCCCGCGTCGCGTCCCGGTCGCTCAGCAGGGCAGCCATGCGATGCACGTCGAAGGGCTGGTCCGCCTCGAGCGCGGCACGGAGCTGGCGGAGACCGACGCCCGGATCGCGCAGGTCGTGGAAGTGGGCACGCGCGTCCTCGAGCATCCGCAGCTTGCGGTCCGCAGGCTCCTTCCATCCCGTGCGCAGCCCGAGCTGCCAGAGCTGCAGCGTGGATGGCAGCGTCGGCGCGGTCGGTCGATGCTCGATCGGCAGGTGGTTGAGCACGCTCATGCGGCGCAGCTGCTGCGGGGTGAGCTCGTCGAGCGGCGTGTCGAGGATCGCCGCCATCTCCAGGATCGCCTCGCGGCGCGTCGGTGCGGTGCCCTCGCGGACGAGGCGCAGCGCGTCGATCTCACGCAGGAACGTGTCCTGCATGAGCAGGTTCGGGTTTCCATCGGTCAGCGACGGTTCCGCCCGCAGCAGCGCGTCCATCACGGTGCTCCGCCGCAGCGAGGGAACGCCAAGCGCGGGGAATGCATGGCCCGGGAGCGTCGCGACGATCGCCAGCTCGCGCACGTCGTTCGGCGTCAGCGAATCGGCGTCGCGCGCGAGCAGCGAGCTGACCTTCGCCTCGATCGTCGCGGGGGGCAGTGCTGCCAGCTCGTACCGGCGCAGCGCAGCGGACGCCTCGATCGCGGACGCGCTCCCCATGAGCGAGACGTGCTTGTCGCGACTCGCGCCGATCGCATCCCAGACGCTCGGCTGGATTCGCGTCGCCATGTGGCGCGGCCGGATCCCCTCGGGCATGCCGGCGAGCAGCGCGACCTCACGGCTCGCATCGAGATCGCCCGCGGTCATCCGCCGCAGGGGACCTTCGAGTCGCGCTTCGAGCAGTCCTCGAGCGGACGTGTCGTCGAGCGCTGCGAGCTCGTCGAGCATGCGGGCACGATCGGCCCGGAGCTGCAGCTTGCCCACCTCGTAGCCACCCGACAGGGAATGGCGCGCCTCCTCGAAGGGACGACCGTCGAACACGCGGTGCAGGTACTCGAGATCGGACTGCATCGACGTCGCGAGCGTCTCACCGCGCGGGCCCGCCTCGCGTAGCAGCGCGACCGCCTCCTCGGCCTGTCGCATCGCCGTCTGCGCGTGCGTGCCACGCGCCTGGAACACGGCGGAGCGGTTGAAGAGCACGGGCAGCTTGTGGTCGATCGCGGCGCGCAGCGACCCGGCGGCCCGGTCGATCACCGTCGCCGCCGCGCGCAGCGGGCTCGTGCCGCTCACCACGTGAGCACCTCCGCGGCGCCGACTGCGGCGTCCGCCACGCCTGATGCTGGCGACACGGGCGCCACGGGCGTGGGCTGCGCCTTGGACGAGACAGCCGCGATCAGCTCCGCGATCGACACGATGCGACCGACCTCGGCGTAGTCCGGGTGGCGGGAGTACGTGTCGGCTCGCTTCCCGTTCATGCGGTCGAGGTTGCGGTCGGCGAGCTCGAGCGCCTGCGCGCGGATCGTCGCCAGCTTGGGATCGTTCGCGGGAATCGCGAGGATCGTGCCGCGCACCCGCTCGAGGTGGTGCTTGAGTGCGTCCTTGGAGCCGTCGCCGGCGGTCGCGAGCGACTTGACGGCCTCGCGGTTGAGCGCATCGGGCGTCAAGCCATGTCGGGCGAGCAGTGACTCCTGGCCGTCGAGCGCGGCGAGCACGCGGAAGTCGATGGGCTCACCAGAGCGCACGCGCTCCGCGAGCTGCGACACGGTGAGTTCCGGATCGACGACCGCAGCCATGTGGATGCGCGTGAGGTCGAAGACCTTGGCGGCCGCCCGGTTGTTGCCCGGGTGGTAGTTGAGCAGTCCCAGGTCCTCGAACGCGTAGTGGTCGAGTCGCGGCGGCAGTGGCGGGCGCAGGTGCTCGGGCAGACGCGCGAGGATGCTCGTTCGGTACAGCTGCTCCTTGGTGAGGCGCGCGTCCGGGATCGCGAGCAGCTCGACGAGCTCGCGTGTCACGGATTCGCGGGTGACGGCGGGATCGGCGAGGAGTGCTTCCTGCTCGACCGCCATGCGCATCGCGTCGAACTTCGACTTGGAGTTGCCGTCGCGTCCCGGCCGCCACCCCCAGGCGGACAGGTCCGCGATCCGGTGCTCCGCCCACGGCACCGGGATGTCGACGAGCTTCGGGCGCAGGTCGTCGCCCAGTCCGGCGATCGTCGACAGCCGGGTCACCATCTCGGGCGTGATGTCCCAGTCCGGCAGGGCGATCATGGCGCGAACTTCGGCGTCGAGCGCCTCGCGGGTCACCGTCGGGTCGGCGCTCATCGCCGTGCGGACCCGGGCGAGGCGATGCATCTCGAACTCGCCGCGTGCGATGTTGTCGCTGCCGGGCAGCATCCGGCGCAGGACGAGCTCCTCCGGGCCGTAGTTGTCGCGCAGTCGCCGCGGCATCGGTGGTCGCATCGGCTCCGGGAGGCCGTCGATCACGGCCAGGCGGCGCACGTCATCGGCGGTCACTGCCTCGAACGGGCGTCCGGTGATCGCCGCGACCTCGGCATCGAGCGAGGCTCGCAGCGTCGCGGGATCGGTGTCGACGTGGTCGGCGATGAACCGCATCCGCTCGGCGCGTATGGCGAGCCTGCCGGCGACGTCCTTCGTCTCGGAGTAGGTGCGCAGGTGCACGAGGCCGTTGTGCCGGTCGCGCGCGACCGCCGGATCGATCTTGGCGAGCAGCTCGTCGACGCCCTGCATCGCCTCGCGCGCGGGGCCGGCGACGCCGTCGAGCTGCGCGATCGCGAGGCGACCCTGCCCGACGGCGAGTCCGTACGTCTGGAGGATCTCGCTCGTGGCGCGTCCTCGGAACAGCAGGCGCGGCAGCGGCTGCTCGTTCGCGACGCGCGCGAACGACGCCGCCGATTCGAGGTGCTGCGCGGCGCGGCGGATGGAGCCGGCGATGTCGATGCCGTTCACCACGTGAGCGCCTCCGCAGCGGCGGTGGGCGCCGGGGCCTGCTTGGCCGCCGGGAGCTGGCCGATCTGGTCCAGCAAGGTGGCGATCGACGCGAAGCGGCCGATCTCGGCGTAGTCGGGGTGGCGCCCGTAGGTGTCGGTGCGCGCGCCCGCCATGCGGTCGAGATTGCGGTCGGCGAGTTCGAGCGCCTCCGCGCGCACGGCAGCGACGGCTGGATTCGTGTCGGTCGAACCGGCCAGCACGTTGCGCGCCATGCGCAGGTTGGCGGCGAGGTCGTCAGAACGGCTTCCGCCTGCCGCGGCGAGGGCCCGGATCGACTGGCGATGCAGCATCGTGGAGTCGATGCCGAATCGCTCGAGCAGCCCGGGTTGGCGCGCGAGGGCCGCGACGAGGCCGAGGTCGATGTCGCCGCCCTGCCGATCGTTCGCGGCAAGCATGCGTGCCATGTCCTCCGGGTGGCGCTCGGTCAGGTACATGCGCACCGCGGCAAACGCCCGCGCTCCTCGAACGTAATCGGGCGTGAGCACCGAGCCATCGGCGGCGCCCATGACGGCCCCGTCGCTCGTGATGGGCGGCATGGGCGGGCGCAGCGGCTCAGGCAGGCCGGCGATCGTCGACACTCGCAGGAGCTGTTCGCGTGTGAGTGCGCGGTCCGGGACCGCCAGGAGCTGCATGAGTTCGGCGGTCGCGCGCTCGCGCGTGAACGTGGGATCCGCCATGAGCTCTTCCTGCAGCACCGCGCGGCGCATGGCGTCGTAGGCGCTGCGCGCCAGCCCTTCCGTCGACGGGCGGTATCCCCACGACGACATCTGGCTCAGCCCGAGGTGGCCGCGTGGCCGGGGCGCGTCGAGCAGGACCGGTCGCTTGGCAGATGGCAGGCGCGCGATGATCGACATGCGTTCCGCGTGCGCGGCGGTGATCTGGTCGTCGGGCAGTGCCAGGATCGAGCGGACCTCGGCGTCGAACGCCTCGCGGGTCAGGGTGGGGTCCTGGCTCATCGTGCGCGCCACCCCCTGGAGCCGCACGTGATCGAGTTCAGCAGTGAGGAACCTGCTCAACGGGTCCGGGGGCCACTGCGTCGCCCCGAGGTCGGCTAGGGACCAGTGTCCGTTGATCGACCTCGGGATGTCGGGACGCAGGTGGCTCGGGAGCATCGAGATGGTGGCGAGGCGCAGCGCGTCCTCCCGCGTCAGCTCGGACACGGGGCGCTGCACCAGTGCATCGAGCTCGGTCTGGAGCGCGCGGCGGGTGGCTGCGGGATCGCCGGACCCCTCGAGCGCGGCGTGCAACCGGAGGCCGCGTGCGTGCTGGCGCAGGTTCGCCGGAAGGATCCGCACTTCCCGGTCCACGTGGTTGTGCTGGAACCGGAGCTTGCTCGGCGGGCCTCGCCACTCGAGCAGCTGGGCGATCGCATCGCGCGCCTGCTGCGCGGACGGGCCTGCGGCAGCGAGTTCGGCGACGCCTCGATGCGCCTGCTCGAGCCCGGCGGCGTATTCGCCTTCCTTCCGCGTGAGCGCGCGCCAGTGCTTGAAGAACCGCGGCACATCGATCTCGAGCGCCTGGTCGGTCATTCGAGCGCCCTGTTCGAGGCGTTCGGCGGCGCGCACGAGCGCTCCCTGAACCATGCCCGACATGAGCCACCTCCCCCCGGATGTGCGCAGATCCACGCGGATTCCCCCGAATCCACGAAGCCGTACGCCCGTATCTCGCGTGGATGCGGGTTCCGGGACCGGCCAGTCGGTGGCCCGACTTTGAACATCGACCCTTGACGGATAACGAATTCACGCGCACCTTGGAGGTCCCAGTACCTCGTCGGGATCCCAGCGGCCATCCAGTGGCCGTCCCGAGAAGGAGCAGTTCCGAGATGACCTCAGACGTCTCAACCATGATCGTCGGCGCTCAGGTAGCACTCATCGTGCTCGCGCTGATCATCGGCGTTGTCGCCAAGCAGCGACGTGCCGCAGTCGCCTTCGCATGGATCTCGACGATCCTTGCCTTCGCCGCGATTGCCCTCGCAGGGGCCGCTTCGGCGCCAGGGGAAGCATTCGGCATCACCGGCGAGACGAGCACGTTCGTCGTGTACGCCGTCACCGCCTTCATCGCCGCGGCGATCGCCTGGGCAGTGGTTGCCGTGGTCAACGTCCGGCTGCGAGCGGCGCAGGAGCGCTACTACGCCAAGCCCGAGACGCGTGAAGCGATGGCACACGAGCTGCGCGAGGTGCTTCGCACCGAGGGCATCCAGCTCGACGAGCGACTGTCGCGGGCCGAGCAGGAGCGCGAGCAGTTCCTCTTCGCACTCGAGGACCAGCACGCCCGCCAGATCCGTGGCCTTGCCGACGAGTACCAGCACGAGGCGTCCACCATCCTGCGCAGCCTCGTCGACCAGCTCGCCGCCGAGCGGCTCGAGCCGATGGTCAACGAGAAGCTCGAAGCACAGCGCATCGCCCTCGAGGCAGAACTCGCAGCGCTCGACACGAACGCTGCCGGCGACGCCGTCTCGAAGATCCGCAAGGAGCACAAGGACCTCTCGGCAAAGCTCGAGAAGGCCGCCGAACGCATCGAGAAGCTGCGCGACGAGAATCCCGACCTGGACATCGAAGAGCGCGCGGCACTGCGCCTGGCGAAGGTCGACTCCCTCGTGGAGGAGAAGCTGGCCGCGGTCGCTACCGGCCTCGAGGCCACAGCCGAAGCTCGCGCCGCCGGCATCGAGGCACGCCTCGCGACGATCGATACGCTCCTCGACGAGAAGGTCGCCAACGCCGGCAACCCGCTCGTCGCCAAGATGGCCGAGACGCAGGGTGCGGTCGAGCAGCAGCTCGCCACCTGGATGAACGTGCTCGACGGTCGCTTCGCGGAGACCGAGCAGATCCTCAACCAGCGCATCGTCGAGCAGGAGCATGCGCTCGAGAACCGCGTCGTCGAGCTCGAGAGCGCGCTCGAGGAGCGCCTCGGACAGCACGTCGCCGCCGTCGAGCAGGTCCTTGCCGACCACGACGTGCAGCTGCAGGGCGCGCTCACCGAGCAGTCCGCTGCGATCGGTGCGCACTTCAGCGCCGAGCGTGACCGCCTCATCGGTGAGCTCACCGACCATGGCGTGAAGATCCAGGAGACGGTCGCCACCGAGCTGGTCGCTGCCGAGACCCGGGCACGTGAGACCGTCGAGGCGACGCAGTCCGCGTGGAACACCTTCACCGACGAGCTCGAGCATCGCTTCGCCGAGACGCGCGAGGAAGCCATCCGAGCCGCCCGTGAGATCGCAGACGAGGAGCGCGCGACGCTCCAGGCACAGCTTGCGGAGATCACCACCGACGCGTCGGGCCAGATCGCCCAGCAGGTCGAGGGTCTCGGTCGCGAGGCAGCGTGGCAGCGCAGCCAGGTCGAGCGCTCCGTGCAGGAGACGCTGGACGTGCTCAAGGCACGTGCCACCGACGCCGTGCAGGAGGCCGACAAGGTGTTCGCCGACCTCGAGCGCATCGGCGCTGAGCGGGTCGAGCGCATCCGCCGCGATGCCGAGGACGCACTCGTGCAGAGCCGCGACTACGTGGGTCAGCTCCAGGACAGCCTCGGTACGCACCTCGAGCAGCTCCGCGCACAGAGCGGCGTGGTTGCCGACGAGATGAACGACCGCATGGCCACCATCGCCTCGGCGAGCCACGAGGGTGCCACGCAGCTCGAGAAGTACGCCCGCGAGCTGGTCGATGCGACCACCCGCGAGCTGGGCAACGTCGCAGAGCACGCGACGAGCGACCTGCAGATGCGCATCAACAACGAGTTCACGGCGACGGTCACGGCCTCGCTCGAAGCGCAGCAGAAGGCGTTCGACGCTCACATGAGCGAGGTTGCACAGCGCCTCATGCAGCAGGTGCAGGGCGACCTGGCCGGACTGGCCGAGCACGCACGCGGTGCGGTGACCGGCGAGCTGGACCAGATCATCCAGAGCAGCCGCCAGCACGCACAGGAAGCTCAGGAGCAGGCGTTCCGCCAGGTCATGGGTGACCTCGCTCGCCAGCAGTCGGAGCTTGCCGAGCAGGCACGCGCTGCCGGCGGCGACGCACGACGCATCCTCGAGGACGGCCTGCGCGACAACCGCCGCCAGCTCGAGGAGGCAATGGCGAGCATGGGAGCGCACATGCGCGAAGAGCTCGTTCGCTTCCACGACGAGGGCGCACGTCGCGTCGATGCCGTCATCAACAAGCTGCGTGGTGCCGAGCAGGAGATCATTCGCGAGGAGGACCGCAAGCTCGCCAACGCACGGCAGGAGCTGGTTCGCCAGCACCAGGGTGCGCTCGAGCAGCAGGTTCGCAGCCTCGTCGGTGGCCTGAGCGGTTCGCTCGACCTGGGCTCCGCGCCCGCCGGTGGCTCGTTCACCGACGGCCTGAGCCGCCCGAGCACCCCGTTGTCACCCGGAGGACAGAACATCCTCGGCTAGGACACACACAAGATTGGCCCGGCTGCAGCGCACCTGCTGCCGGAGCCATGCGAGTTGCGGCCTGTGAGCGAGCTGGGCGCGAGCTGTGCCGCACACCTTGACGGGGTCGGATCTTCGGATCCGGCCCCGTTGGTGATTTCGGGGTGCGGGTGCGGCGAACATCATCGCGGGCGGGTATGAATCCGTCATGCGAAGGGTGCGGGTCAGGGTCGCTTGGTGGGGTGGCGGCGTGTGCGGCGTGCCGTGTCGCTCGACCGCGCGCGCCGTGCGTGTACCGTTGTGGCTGGTCTCCACACGGTGGAGGGGGAGTGACACGGTTGCCAGGCGACATTCGGACCGTCGCAGCTGGTCTCCACATGGTGGTGGCGCAACACGGTCGGCGTGCGCGCGGCGTCGCGGCATCGTCTCGACCTGGAGGATGGCCGCGCTCGTGTCCACGGTGTTCGTCGTCGGGTGCCAGATCGCGCTCGGTTGCGCGCTCGGCGTCCCCGCACCCGCCGCGCACGGCGCGACGAACGTCCTCCCCTCGAGCGAGCCGCGGCTCGACGACGCCCCAGCCGCGCGCGTGATCCCGCGCTGGCGAGCCCAGGCCGCCGCCGCGCAGCGCTTCGCCAACACCCGCGACGGGCGCGTCGGCTGGGCAGTGCTCGACCATCGTGGGCTGCCCGTCGCCGGGTGGCGCATGCACGAGACGTTCCAGAGCGCGAGCGTGTTCAAGGCGATGCTCGCCGTCTGCTTCCTCAACGACCCGCGCGTGCGCGATCGCGCGCTCAGCGCCACTGAGCGTTCACGCCTGCGCGCGATGATCACGCGCAGCGACGACGACGACGCCAACACCACGTACGGCCTCGTGCGCCAGTCGTGCCTGTACCGCCTGGCGCGCAACGTCGGGATGCGCCGCTTCCACACCGAGGGGCACTGGGGTCGCACCCGGATCACGCCCTACGGCACCGCGAACCTGTTCTTCCGCCTCGATCGCCGCATCGCGCCGCGCCACCGCGCCGACGCGATGCGCTGGTTCCGCTCGGTCGTGCCGAGCCAGCGCTGGGGCCTCGCGCGCGTCGTTCCGAGCGGCATGGCGATCGCCTTCAAGGGCGGGTTCGCCTACTCGTTCGGCGGCGGGCACACCATCAGCCAGGGCGCGCTGTTGAGCGCCCCGAACGGCGACCGCATCGCCATCGCGGTGCTCACCAACCACTCGCCGACCGCGGCGTACGGCCACGCGACGATCGAGGGAATCGGCGCGCGCCTGCTGCGCAGCTACCGCCCGCTGCCCGCGGTTCCGGCATTCCTGCCGATGCCGCCGTCGTGACTGCCGCACGTACTCCGACGCAGCCCGTACGATGCATTGATCCTCGGAGGACGGGTATCCAACGCAGATGAGCACGGAACCGACGACACCGCAGCAGGACCAGCACAGGGACGTCGAGGCGAGCCGCTCGATGGTGCGCGATCCTGCGCCCTTCCGACGGATCGAACTGCCCGCCGTCCCCGCGTTTCCGCGCCCGATGGTTCCGGCAGACGAGCTGCCCGTGCAGCGCCCGCTGCTCGATGCCCCCACCACGGGGTGGCAGTCGCCGTTCCCCGCTCCTGAGGCCACGAACTCCTACACGTTCCAGGTCGTGCCGCCCCCGCCGCCGACCGAGTGGGCACCGCCACTCGATCCGCCGCAGCCGCACCAGATCCCGCGTTCGGCCCATGCCACGTTCTGCGCGATGCCCTCCGCCGCTCCGGCGCCGGCGCCCGCGCCTGCGTTCTCGGGTGTCCCCGCGCTCGCACCCGCCCCTGCATCCGCATCCGCATCCGCATCGGCGCCAGCACGTGCCACCGTCCTCACCCAGGATGGAGACGTTCCAGCGGTCGACGCGCCAGCGGACGTCTCGATGGTGGCGGTCGGGCTCCTGCTCGCGACCGCCGCGCTGCTCATGTGGGCCAGCCGCATGGCATTCAGCCCGGCGCTGCTCGCGATGGCTGCGCTGCTGCTGACCGAGGTCGGCATCGCGCTCTCGCGCACCGGACCGAAGCGCCCGACCCCCGCCCTCGTCGCTGTCGCCGCGGCTGCCGCGATTGCACTGCTCGCGCTCAAGGACGCCTTCGCGGGCTTCGGCGAGATGGCGTTCGTGGCGTCGCTGTTCGTGCTCGTCGCGGCGCTCCCGACACTGCTGCTGCTCGGCGCGCTCGAGTTCGTCCTGCGCAAGCGCAGCTCCGCGTCACCCGCGAACGACGCGCTGCGATCGGGCACGATGCTGCGCTTCGGTGCCGCGCTCGCGCTGCTCGTCTCCGGGTTCCTCGCCAAGGACTCGTTCTCCGCGAAGCCCGACACGTTCGCTGCCCTTGCGATCATCGCGCTCGTCGGCTTCGGGATCGCGCAGGTGCTTCGCGGCACTGGCCGCGCCGCGCGCGACTGACACCCCGGATTCGCGACTGACGTATCGCGTCAGGACGCGAGCACGTCGTCGTCGACCATCGTCGCGAGCTGCCCGGCGACCTCGTCCGCCGTGGGGCGGCGATCCGGGTCGAAGCTGAGCATGCGATCGATGAGCATCGCGAAGTCCGACGGCAGGTCCTGCTCGGCGCGCTCCAGGTCCCCGCCGTAGCGAGCCGTTGCGAGGCGACCGAGCACCGGCACCGGTCGCGTCGTCAGCTGCGGATGCCCCGTGTCGGCGTGGAACGGCAGGCGTCCCGACACCGCGCGGTAGAGGACGGTCCCGAGACCCCAGATGTCGGCGGCGGTGGTCACGTGCCCGCCCTGCACCTGCTCGGGAGCGGCGAACAGCCGCGTGCCCGCGCCACCGCGCATCGCACCGGGCTCCTTGGCCAGGTGGAAGTCGATGAGCACCGCGCGGTAGCCGTCGTAGATGATGTTCGCCGGCTTCACGTCGCGATGCAGGATCCAGCGGCGGTGCAGGTGGTCGAGCGCGTCGGCGAGCTGCGCACCGACGCGCGCTGCCTCGACGGCGGGCATGCGGCGTCGGAGCTTGAGCTCGTCGCGCATCGACTTGCCCGGCACGAGCTCGAGCACGAGCGTCGCGGGCTGGTGCACGATGTCGACGACGCGCACGATCGACGGATGGTCGATGCGGCGCAGCAGCAGGCCTTCTCGCAGGATCCCGTGGCCCGCGCCGAGGCGCTCGTCGTCGTCGGCGATATCCTCACGAACGCGCTTGGCGACGACCTCCAGGCCGTGCCAGCGACCGCGCACCGTGTCCGCATGTCGGCTGCGATGCAGGAGCACGCCCGGCTCGAGCCCGGCGACGGGCTCGGAGAATGCATGCGCAACGGCGTCGACAGACGGGACCGTGTCCATGCGCGAGTCGTACCCGCCGCGCACACCATTCACGCCTGATATCGAACCACTTTCGGACGATTGGCTCGCAGCGGCCGAAATCCGCGGGTTAGTGGCTGCGCCAACCCGCCACGCCGCCGATACCTGCCGCGCCCGCCATCGCGCCGGCGACGCCGAGCTTCGCGCCCGAGCTGAGCGGCTGCTGCGCACCCGCCACCGCGCTCGTCGCGCCACCGGTCGCCGCAGGTGCCGCGTCGTCCTTCACGAGCCGGATCCACTGGTACTCGTACGGCTCCATGGTGACGGTCGAGGGGATGCCCTTCGACACGTCGAACTCGCGGCTGCCGTGGAGGTGCTCCACGCGCCATCCGTCCGGCACGTCGACCTCGAGCGTGCTCGTCGTCTTGTTCGGCGACAGGTTGACCATCGACACGACGCGCTCGGTGTCGCTCGATCGCTGGAACGCGAGCAGTTCCTTCGCGCTCGTCGGCACCTCGACCTCGTGCGCGCCGCTCTGCAGCGTCGGGCTCGTCTCGCGCGCGAGCAGCATGTTGCGCGTGCGGTTCATGAGCGAGTTCGGGTCGGCCTTCTGGTCCGCGACGTTCGCGATGCGCGCACCTTCGACCGCATCGGCCATCGGCTCGGTGACGTTGTCGGCGGAGGAGAACCCATGGTTCTTCGTGGCGTCCCACTGCATCGTGCCACGCACGCGCTCGCGGTCGAAGAGGTTCTTGCCGCGGATCGCGTCCATGCCGATCTCGTCGCCCTGGTACATGATCGGCGTGCCCGAGACCGAGTAGTGGATCGCGTTGAGCGCCTCCACGGCCTTCTGCTTCATGGCCAAGTCGTTGTCGTGCCCAACCGCGTCGGAGAGCCGGATTCGCAGGCCGAGGTTGATCTTCGACTCGGGGTCCGCGGTGATGCCGCGCGCGGCATCACCCTCGCGGAACATCTGCCACATCCACTCGCGCTCTTCGGGCGTGACCTTCTCGAGCGTGAGCTCGTCGTGGTTGCGCAGGAAGCGCATCCACGCCGTGCCCTCGGGGATGCCCTGCGCCTGCTTGAGCGCCGCGAGGATCCGCGTCTTGTCGCGCTCGAGCAGGCCCATGTACATCTGCGGCATGGTCGGGAAGTCGAACAGCGCCTGGGACTCGTCACCGTTGCCGAAGTACTCGCGCGTGGCGGCGGCATCCATGTTCGCCTCGCCCACCGTGATGCGGTCGGCGTAGCCCTCGTCCATCACCGCACGGATGCGCTTGATCTGCTCGTGCGTCTCGCGCATGTTCTCGCCGTGGTACACCCGGCCGTGCGCGTTGCGCGTGCCCTGGTGCAGGTACGGCACGGCGTCCAGGCGGATGCCGTCCACACCCTTGTCGAGCCAGAACTTGAGTACGCCCGCCATCTCCTCGGCAGCGCGCGGGTTCTCCCAGTTGAGGTCGGGCTGCTCGGTGAAGAAGCGGTGCCAGTAGTAGCCCTGGGCGTCGTCGCTCCAGGCCCAGTTCCCCTCGACCTCGATGTCGTCGAAGATGACCCGGACGTCCTTCCACTTGTCCGGCGGTCCCTGCTCCTTCGTGCGGGTGAAGTCCCACACGTACATCGGACCGTCCTTGCCGGTGCTCTCGGCGTACTCCTGCGCCGCACCGCGACCCTTGGTCCGGACGATGTCCGCGAGCTTCGCCTTCTCGTCCGTGAACCACTTGTGCTGGTTGGACGTGTGGTTGGCGACCATCTCCGTGATCACGCGGATGTCGCGCCCGTGCGCCTCGTCGACGAAGTGCTCGAAGTCCTTCATGGTGCCGAACTTCGGGTTCACCGCGAAGTAGTCGACGATGTCGTAGCCCTGGTCCTTGCCGCCGTACGGGTGGTGGGGGCTGATCCACACCGCCTTCTGGCGCATGTACTGCAGGTGATCGAGACGTTCGGTGGCGCCCTTGAGGTTGCCGGTACCGGTGCCCAGCCCGTCCGCGAACGTGCGCGTGTAGACCTGGTAGATCGGGGTCTTCTGGTGCCAGAGCGGATCGCTCGGCATGCCGTTGGAGATGCGCCCGCTCGCGTCGCGCACCTTCACCATGCCGTCGGCATCGCGCAGCGCTGCGAAGTCAGCTGCACGCGACACGGCGACGTCGCCGACCTTGGCAACGTCATCGATCACGGAAGCGGCCGTTGCCGGCGCTCCGTGCGCGATCAATCCAGACATGCCGCGTACGGCACCGACTGCATCCATCTGATGATTCCCCCTCGACTCCTCATGGATGCCGTCGCCCCCCAGCGACGCACTCCACTCATCCGGGTATCGGGGACGACCAGCAGGGCGTTGCAGGGCCTTCGTGGATCGAACGACCGGTACACTTCACCGACGATGGCGTGGGCGGAACAGGGAATGTACGAGGGCGCGACCGAGCCGCTCTGGTACGGCGAGCGCAAGGTATGGTCGGTCACCGGCTTCGTGCTCGGCGTGCGCAGCCGCATCGTCGACATCCCGAGCCTCTGGGTCGAGGGCGAGATCTCCGAGCTCAAGGTGCCGCGGCCCGGCCAGAAGCTCGCCACGGTGTTCTTCACGCTCAAGGACCCCAACAACGGGTTCATGGTCAGCTGCACCATCCCGAAGTCGCGGTTCGAAGCGCTCAAGCTCGACCTGCGCGACGGCGACCTGGTCCAGGTCTTCGGCCGCCCGGACATCTACGCGGCTCGCGGCACCTTCCAGCTGCGCGTGCAGGGCATGGAGCACGCCGGTCGCGGGCTCATCCTGCAGCAGCTCGAGGCGCTCAAGGCGAAGCTCGAGGCCGAGGGCCTCTTCGACGAATCGCGCAAGCAGCCGCTGCCGTACCTGCCGCGCCGCGTCGGCGTGATCACCGGCGCGGGCGCCGCCGCCCAGGGCGATTTCCTGCGCAACGTCTACGAGCGCTTCCCGCCGGTGAAGCTCGTGATGATCGAGACGCTCGTCCAGGGCGACCGCGCAGCCCCGATGCTCGTCGCGGCACTGCGCCGCATGGAGCAGGTCGAGGACGTCGACGTCATCGTCGTCACCCGCGGCGGCGGCGCGTTCGAGGACTTCCTGCCGTTCAGCGACGAGCGCCTGTGTCGCGCGATCGCCGCGTGCCGCACCCCGGTCGTGTCGGCGATCGGGCACGAGAAGGACTCGCCGATCTCGGACTGGGTGGCAGACCTTCGCGTGTCGACCCCGACGGCTGCGGCGCGCACAGTGGTGCCCGACTACGCCGAAGTGATGGGGCGGCTCGAGCGAGCGCAGGTCGCGATGCGCAGGCGTGGCACCGATCACGTGCGCGTACGCCGCGAACGCGTGACGATGCTCCGCGCGCGCCTGACCGATCGCTCGCCGGCGCGCTTCGTGGAGGAGCGGCGCAGATGGATCCTCGGGCTGCGTGACCGAAACCGCCAGACGATGGGCAACCGCCTCACCGACGCGCGCCGCTCGCTCGCGCGTGACCGGCGCGACATCGAGCGCTGCTTCTCCGCGCGCATCGAACAGCACCAGGGCCGGCTGACCGGAACGTTCGGCAAGCTGCGCGCGCTCGCGCCCACGCGCGTGCTTGAGCGCGGCTACTCGATCGTGCGCGGCGCGGACGGCGCGATCGTGCGCGACGCGACCGCACTCTCGACAGGTGATTCCGTACAGGTGATGGTCGCGCGCGGTACGCTGCGCGCGACGGTGGACGAGGTGAGTATCGGTGAGTGACATCCAGCAGCAGGATCCGAACGCGACGGCAACTGCCGATCGCCCTCCGGTCGAGACGCTCACGTTCGAGCAGGCGCAGGCCGAGCTCGAGGCGATCGTCGAGGCGCTCGAGGATCGTCACACGGGGCTCGACGACGCCCTCGCACTGTGGGAGCGCGGCGAAGCCCTGCACGCGTGGTGTCAGTCGCGCCTGGACTATGCCGCCGACCGCCTCCAGAAGATCGCGGTCACCGCGGAGGAGACCGCCGCCGTCACCGCCGAGTCGGGCGATGCCTTCGCGCCGGCAGGCGCCGTGCCCGCGGCAGCGGCCGCCGATCCCGCCCCGGCTTCCACCCCCGCGGACGTGCCGGTCCCCGCAGCGCCCGCCCCCGCAGCGCCCGCTCCCGCAGCGCCCGCTCCCGCAGCGCCCGCTCCCGCCGAGGCCGGCGAGACCATCTTCTAGTCGCCGCGCTGCCGAGCGTGCGGAGCCTGGCGAGCGTGCGGAGCGTTCGATATATCGAACGCTGTGCGCACTCGATGATGGCCGCACCGTCGAGCGTGCTGGGCGTTCGGTAATTCGAACGCTGTGCACGCTCACCGAGTCAGTCGTCGA
Organism: Thermoleophilia bacterium; assembly: GCA_025964555.1. Taxonomy (GTDB): domain Bacteria; phylum Actinomycetota; class Thermoleophilia; order Gaiellales; family SKUG01; genus JAGQUL01. The sequence continues at coordinate 18,339 of JAOPYQ010000042.1, forward strand.
ACTCGGGGTCGTTGAAGCCGGTGTCGTTGGGCACGCCCGGCTCGTCGTCCCAGACGTCCTCGCGGCGGCTGCGCCACCAGCGCACGACGAGCGCGACGAGCACGAGTGCGATGAGCGCGAGCACCCACCAGGGCGGGAGCGCGATGAACCAGCCGTCGACGGTCTCGACGTTCTCGGGCACCTGCTCGCCCTTGGTGACGGGTCCGTTCGCGACGCGCACGTCGTAGCGGTACAGGCCGAACCACGGCACGCCCTTCCACGTCCCGGCGATCGGCTCGCGACCACCAGGCAGCACGGTCTCGCGCCGGATCGGCAGCTCGGCGACGACGTTGCCGAAGATCGACTTCACCCGAACCCGCCCCGACGCGTTCGCATGCAGCGTGCCTTCGTTGTCGAGATCGGCGGTGAGCTTCCACGCGTCGCGGTTCCAACGCAGCTTCGGCGCATCGACATGGCGCAGGCGCAGGTCGGGGCGTCCCTCCCCGCCCACGCGGAGCAGGAACACCGTCGCGACCTGCGACTCGATGCCGACCACGTTCTCGCCCGCGCTCGCGCGCGTACGCGAGACGACGTTCACCGATCCATACGCGGAGCCGACGGGTGGCTTCGCGGGAACGGTCACGGTGACGGGCACGTATGCGACGCCGCGCGGCTTGATCGTCACCTCGGGAACGAGCGGCTCGATCCACGGGCCCGCGGTCGCGTCCCATCGATCGTCATCGGAGTCGACGTATTCGAAGGCGGCGTTCGGCGCCTTCGAGCCGATGATGCCGTACGGCTCGAGCTGGAACGTCGTAGTAGCGGTTCGGCGGCTGCGAATCGTGAGCGTGCACGTGAACGCGTCGCCGGCTCGCAGCTTGCGGTCGACGTCGATCCTCGGGGTGACGATCACCGTGCCGTCGAGTTTGACGCTGCCCACATCGCTGTCGCGGAGTGTGCCCGCCGCGCCTGGACCGCCGAGTCCGCATCCGAACGGCAAACCCTCGTGCTTCACGTTGGAGAACTCATACTCCGCCGCGATCGCACCAGGCACGCTCACGAGCGCCCCCAGCACCACCAGAATTGTCCACGCGCGTCGCACGGCGCGACGGTTCCCATGAAACGGACGACCGAACCGCACCGAAGGATCGGTAGGGACGAATATCTATGGGAGGGACGCCCATGAACACCCAGCTCTTTGGCGCGCCGAATACTGGCGGCAGCTTCGCGGACAAGCTCAAGACGGCTACCGACTTCCTCAACGGCGCACGCGGACAGGCCACGGCCCCCGTCGTCGACGCCGAACCGGTCACGCATGGCCTCGCAGTCGCCGAGGCGCCCGTCGCCGATGTCGCACCCGGGGCCGCAGCGCCGACCGGTGTCGACGCGGCCGCATCGGTGACCACCGCAGCGGGCCACGACGCCGACGGCCTCGCCGCCGCCGCGCGCGCCGCAGCCGAACAGTCGATCGCCGACCCCGCCTACACCGCCGGCGCACAGCAGCAGGTCGAGGTGATCGTGCAGCCACGCGTCATGGTGCAGGGCCAGCAGGGCCCGATCATCGTGCCGGTCGACGTCGCCGTGCCCGCCGCGCAGACCCGCGTCACGATCGCGCCGGCGCAGTCGGTCATGCTCGATCCGGCGACCGGACAGATCGTCGCCGCGCCCGCCGCGGCGCAGGCCGCAGCACCCGCCGCCCAGGTCGCCGAAGCTGGCGCGCCGACGACCCGCGGCTTCCGCAGCTGGGGGATCGAGGACCTCGCCAACATCGGACGGGGCCGCAACGCCGCAGCAGCCCCGGCCGCAGCAGCTCCGGCCGCCGCCGCTCCCGCAGCGACTGCCGCGACGACCGTGGCAGCCGACGCTCCGGCCGCGGCCGGTGGTGGCGGCTGGCGCGCCCAGATCAACGACGCGATCATCGCGGCCCGCGGCGGCACCCCCGTCGCCGCGACTGCCGCCCCCGCAGCGACCGTCGCTGCCGAGGCCGCTCCCGCACCCGTCGCAGCCGCCGGACGCGGCTGGCGCTCCGCGATCGAGGACGCACTGCACCTGCCCAAGGCACCCGGCGGCGCCGCACCTGCAGCCGAAGCCGTCGTCGCCGACGCACCTGCCGCAGTCATCGCCTCCGGAGGCGGCTGGCGCTCCAAGGTCGAGGACGCACTCGGCCTCGCGAAGGCTGGCGGCGCATCGCGCGCCGCAGCCACCACCGAAGTTGCCGCCGAAGCCAAGCCCGGCCTGCTCGCCACGATCCGCGAGAACACCGCCGGCATCGGTGCGCTGCTCACGCGCGGCGGCGAGGCAGCACCGGCCGTGGGAGCAGCCGCTGAAGGTGTCGCCAAGGCAGTGCGACCCGGCCTCGGCGCCGAACTTCGCGCTGCCGCCGAAGCCGCGAAGCTCATCCGGTAGACGACGATGGAAGCTCGCACACGAGATCTCATCTTCGGCACGGGTCGCGGCGCCGACGGCATGCGGGGCGTCTTCACGCCGCGTTCGGAGCCGGTCAAGCTGCGCGACCTGGCCGCGACCTATCACGGCCCAGGTGCTGAACCGGCGTTGAGCTGGGCGGAGCGACACAACCTCATCACCGCGGAGCAGCGCGCAGGCAACGGCGCCGCATCAGCGGGAGCCGAAGCGATCTCCGACGTCGCGACCGGCACTACCCGCGGCCTCGCCGGTGCGACGAGCGCGGCTGCCGGCACCCAGCAGTACGCTAACCCCATCTACAACGGCCTCATGGCACAGTCGCTCATGCGCGAGCACGGCTTCGTCGCACCCACTGCCGCACCCGACGGCATGATCCTCGGCGGGGGAGTGGCCGACGACGTTCGCCTCGTCGCCGCGGCCGCCGAGCCCGCAGCCGCACCCGCCGCCACTGCACCGATCAGCGCCGCCGCCGACGACGTGGCCGCACACGTCGCCGACCTCGAGCAGCGCATGCTCACCGGCCTGCAGCGACTGGGCGAGCTGCCCCAGGACGCCAAGCTGCCCGTCCTCACCCGCGCCGTGGACGCCACCGCCCAGCACGGCGGTGACTCCTACGACGTGCTCGCCCGCACGCTGCTCGACCGACCGCTCGACGATGCAGTCGTCGCGTTCGAACGCTCGCTCAACGACGCCGCGAAGGTCGTCGCCCCTGCCATCGACACCGCCGCGCACGCCGCTGCACCCGTCGCAGCCGAGGTTGCCGCCAAGGTCGCCGCTCCGGTCGCCGAGACCGTCGCCGCGAAGGCCGCGCCGATCCTCGCCGAGACGGTCGCCGAGGTCGTCGCCAAGGCGGTGCCGCAGGTCATCGAGGCCGCGGTGCCGAAGGTCGTGGAAGCTGCCACGCCGTCGATCGTCGCGGCGGCCAAGTCTGGCCTCCTCACGGGCGGCTCCGAGGGTGCGCTGCGCGGCGTGATGTCGTTCTCTGCGGGCATCGACGACACGCTCCGCATGCTCGCGCGGTTCTAGCGCTCCACGCCGCCCATGTACTTCGCGACGAAGTACGCGCCGCGCGTCTGGAACTCGAGGTCGTCGATCGCGATCCGCTCGTCGGCGCTGTGCTTGGTCGTGAGGTTGAGCATCGGGTCGGCGTATCGGAACGGCAGGAACCCGTACGCCACCGAGTCGTAGCTCTCGCGCATCACCTGGCAGTCCGAGAGCCCGTAGGCGAGCCCGGGCACGAGTGTCGCCTCGGGATCCGCCTCGGCCAGGTACGCCGCGATCGCGTCGCGCAGCGGGCTGTCGGGCGTCGAGATGAGTCCACCGTTCGGCTCTTCCACCTCGAGCTGGTACTCGATGTCCGCGCCGAGGGCCTCGCGCACCTCCGCCTCGATCTCGTCCTTGGTCATGTCCGGCACCACGATCGCCGAGATGAGTGCGGTTGCCCGACGCGGAACCACGTTGTCCGGGCCCGGCGCATCGAGGATGACGGGGTGGTACACGGTCCGCGTGAGCGCCCCGATGATCTGGTCGAGCTCCGGGCTGATCGCCCGTGCCGCGGCGACCTGCTCCTCCGGGTCGTCCACGTCAGGAGCGAGCGCAGCGAGCATCGGCTGCAGCTCGTCGGGGATCCGCGTCGGCGGCTCGAAGCGACGCATGCGATCGATGAGCACGGCGAGGTCGTCGATGGCGTTACGCCCGACGTCGATGAGCGACGCGTCTCCGCTCGTGCCGATGACCGTGACCTTGGCCGACGACGATCCCTTCACCCCGCAATCCAGCATGTAGACCGGCCCCGTCGGCGTGTCGAACCGCTCGCCCGACCCCTCGCCCGCCACGAAGTCGGGGTTCAGGTCGGGCTTCGCTTCCACCAGGTGCGGTGCGCCCACGCCGCGATCACCGTCCTCCTCGTCGGAGGTGAGGATGAGCATCAGGTCGCCGTTGGGCACGAACCCCTCGCGCGCCAGCGCCGTGAGCGCCACCGTCGTCGCCGCGACCTGGCATTTCATGTCGACGGCGCCGCGGCCCCAGATGTGGTCGTCCTTCACGACTGCGGCGAACGGATGGACCGACCATTCGTCGCGGTGCACGCCGATCACGTCGAGGTGGCTCAGGAAGCCCATCGACGGTCCGGTGCCGCGCCCGCGCAGTCGCACGATCAGGTTCGTGCGTTCTGGATCCTTGGCGACGCGCTCGTACTCGAGGCCCGAGCCGTCGACGTACGCCTCGATGATGGCGGCGGCGCTCGTCTCGCGCCCGGGCGGATTCGACGTGTCGCAGATGATGAGTTGTCGCAGCAGGTCGAACGCCTCCTGACGGAGGTCGGTGGATGCGGCTGAGGTCGTGGCGCGTGCGGAAGGTGAGGTCGTCATTGCCCCCACATTCCCGTCTCCAGATGCGCTACTCGGCAGATAGCAAGTTCAGCTAGCTTTCTGCAAGACGGTGGGCGGCACCCGTTTTCGACCCCCGCACCGTGGCATATCGTCGTTCGAACGACAGGTGAAATGGGGGGAAGCGATGAGCGACGGCATGGCGGGGACGTGGCCACGCGACGCGTCCAATGGGACGATGGGGGTCGAGGAGGAGTTCCTGCTCGTCGATCCAGCGACGGGGGAGCCGATGCCCCACATCGAATCGGTGATGGCGGAGACGACTGGACGCGCGACACGCGAGTTCGTGCAGGAACTCGTGGAGTCGTGCACCCCTGTGTGCAGCTCGCGCGACACCCTGCTCGAGGAGATCGTCGGCATGCGCGCCACCCTTGCGCGTGACGCGGCACGTTCAGGGAGCGCCATCGCGGGTGTCGGCGTGCACGCGTTCACCGCTCCCGAGGACCTGACGCTCACGGAGACCGATCGCTACCACGAGATGAGCAGCACGTTGCCATGGACGTGGCGCGAGGCGACGACGTGTGGGATGCACGTGCATGTCGGCGTCGCCGACCGCGACCGCGCGATCGAGGTGTGCGATCGGCTGCGACCGTACCTGCCCGTCCTGCTCGCGATGTCGGTCAACTCGCCGCTGTGGCGCGGACGCGAGACCGGCATGCGCAGCGTGCGGACGGCCCTGCGTCGTCTCCAGCCACGCACCGGGATGCCGCCGCGACACGGGTCGTGGGCGGCGTTCGAGCAGCGCATGGCGGCGTTCGCCGAGGCAGGCGTGCCGGACGGCTCCTGGATCTGGTGGGGCGTGCGCCCCCATGCGACGTTCGGGACGGTCGAGGTGCGCGTGTTCGACACCCAGTCGGACGTGCGCAACGCCTATGCGCTGGCGGCCATGACGAGCGCACTCGTAGAGCACCTGCTCGAGACCACGGAGGAGGACGACCTGTTCGCCGTGTACGACGAAGAGCTGCTCGCCGAGAGCTGGTACAACGCGATGCGCGACGGCACCGACGGCATCCATGTGGTCGGTGGCCCTGGCGCGCTCCGCACGCAGCGGCTCGGCGAATCCGCGCTCGACCTGGCGGAGCTGCTGGAACCGCGACTGGGGGAGGACGTAGCCGGACGCCTGCGCGTGCTCGCGCTCTGGCCGGAGGCGAACATGCAGCTGCACGACTACGAGCGTGGCGGCCCGGCGGGCGCGATGCGTGCAGCCGCCCAGCGCACCACGGCGTCGTGCATCGCAGCGTTCGGCGCGAGCGACGTCGCCGAGTCCGCCGGGGTGGAGTCATGAGCGGGCGCCGACGACAGCGCGGCGTGGCGGCGGTCCTCATCGGCGCCGCAGCAGCGGCCGCGACCGCCTACGCCCGTCGACGTCCGGATCGCACTCGCGGCTCGTCGATGGAGCGGGCCATGACCGACATGACCCGCAAGCTCGCGCGCGAACAGCCTGCCACGCAGCCCGGGTCGGGCACCATCGCGTGGCGCCCGGGGTCGCAGTCCGCCCACGGGATGAGCCAGAACCAGGCGCTCACCGAGCAGCCGCTTGATTCCCGCATGTCCCAGCAGTTCCACCAGCCCGCGCAGGGCACCGATGGTGGGCACGCTGGAAGCGTCAATGCGGATGAGGCCGCGGGTTCGTCTGCTCCGGCCGAATCCGACTGAACCGAGCCTGGTCGGTCAGAGCGCCGATGCGACGACGCGCACCGTTCCGGCGTAGCTGCCGGGTGCGGGCTGGGCGCTCGCGACGGATGCCGCCGCGAACGTCGCCGTGAACGGATCGGCGGTCTGCGCGCTCGTGCGCTCGGCGACGACCATGCCGCTCGTCGGGATGCCGCTGAAGAGCTCGCCCTGCTGGCCGCCGGTCACCCAGGGCGAGCCGGTGTAGGAGACGGCGCCCTCGTTGTCTGCCGCGGGGTCACCCATCGCAACGCCGAAGTGGGTCGCGTCGTCGACCGCGCTGGCAGCCACGAGCGGACCCGTCGACATGTCGGCGATCGTCGAACCCGCGCTGCGCAGCAGCGGCGCGGCACCCACGTTCGACATGTGCACGCGGTAGCCGGTCACGTTCGTGGTGGTGACGGTCCAGCGCAGCGAACCGGCCTGCACGTCGGAGCCCGACAGGGACCCGAGCTTGAGCACCTTGCCGCTGCCGGTGCCGGAGAACGTCACGTCGCCGCAGTTGTCCGTGTCGAGCGGCGCAGCCGCATCGGTGCACACGGGCGGGTCGGCGGACTTGGCCGCGGGATCGGTCAGCGCGAGGGTGCCGACGACGTTCGCGCTCGGCAGCTGCGTGGAATCGGTCGCCCCGAATCCGGTGCCCGATGCCACGAGCGCGACCGACGCCAGCACGCCGACGAACGCCGCAACGAGGCGGGACGGGCGGGCTGGGCGTACGAGGGCGCGCGACATCGAGGGATCTATCGGCACGAGGGGCGGGGGACTGTAGTCCGCGGCCTGTTCGACATCCGAATCCGGAAGCCTGTATGATCCCACGTCGCTGCCCGGACTGGGATGCGCCCGCGTGCGCCCCCATGCCCGTCCGGCCGCTTGAACCACGAAGCGAAGGCCCGAATGAAGACCTACAGCCCCAAGCCCCGCGAGGTCCAGCAGGACTGGTACGAGGTCGATGCGACCGGCAAGACGCTCGGGCGTCTCGCGACCGTGATCGCCGACCACCTCACCGGCAAGCGCAAGCCGCAGTACGCCAAGCACGTCGACACGGGTGACTACGTCATCGTGACGAACTGCGACAAGATCCGCGTCACCGGCAACAAGCTGACGCAGAAGATCTACTACCGCCACTCCGGTCACACCGGCGGCCTCAAGCAGCGGACGCTGCAGGAGCAGCTCGACCGGCACCCGGAGGAAGTCATCCGCAAGGCGGTGAAGGGCATGCTGCCCCGCAACCGCATGGGTGCCTCGCAGCTCCGCAAGCTCAAGATCTACCAGGGTGCCGAGCACCCGCACGCCAACTTCAACCCGAAGCCGCTGCCCGGCGTCGACAAGTAGGAACGCAGACTGATGGCTGACGAGAACGTGAACGAGCAGGACGAGGCCGCCGCCGAGGCGCCCGCCACCGAGGCCGCTGCGCCGGAGGCCCCCGAGGCCGCCGCTGCCGAGGCGACGCCCGAGGCCGAGGCGCCCGTCGCCGACGTGGCTGCTGCCGTCGAGGCCGCAACCGAGGCGAAGGACGACACGAGCGACGGCACGTCGGAAGGCACGTCGGAGGGTACGTCGGAAGGCACCTCCGATTCGGCCGTCGACCCCGCGCAGGCCGAGATCGACCTCGAGGCGCTCAAGGCGCGCGTCGCCAAGCCCGCGAAGGACGCTCGCTACCAGGCGACCGGCAAGCGCAAGCGCTCCGTCGCACGCGTGATCCTCACCCCGGGTGACGGCACGTTCCTCATCAACGCCGATTCCAAGGGCAACGGCCGGACGCTCGAGCAGTACTTCGACCGGGAGAGCGACCGCTCGCTCGTGCTCGCGCCGCTCGTCGCTGCTGGTGCCGCGGGCGCCTACAACGTGCGCGTTCGCGTGCACGGCGGCGGCAACACCGGCCAGACCGGTGCGGTGCGCCACGGCATCTCCAAGGCCCTCGCCGAGATCGACCCGGCCCTGCGCACGTCGCTCAAGGGCAAGGGCTTCCTGAAGGTCGACACGCGTCAGGTCGAGCGCAAGAAGGCCGGCTTCAAGAAGGCACGCAAGAAGCCGCAGTTCAGCAAGCGCTGATCCAGCGGCTTCGGCCAGCGATTCCTCGAGCGCCTCGGCTTCGGCCGGGGCGCTCGATGTCTTCCGGACGTAGTTGACGATCGTGGCACGCTGTCCGCATGAACATCGCTCGCATCACTAGCAGCCGCCGTGCAGGGCATCACCTCGCCATGGCGTTGTTCGCCACCATCGCCGCATTCGCCACAGCGATGTCCGTTGCAGTCGCGCCCGCCCCTGCCACAGGCACGCTCCCGGACGATCCGACCGACCGCGCGGAAGGCAACAACCCCACGATCGCGCAGAAGATGCTCGGCTACGACGCATGGGCCAGAGCTCATGGTCGCCAGGCGGACGTCCTCATCCTGGGTTCGTCGCGCAGCGTCATGCTCGACCCGCAGCAGATCCGCCGCGTCACTGGCGCCACCGCATACAACGCCGGCATATCCAGCGGCGCCGCTCGCGAGCTGCTCGCGATGACCTCCTACGCCGACCTGCGCTCGGGGGGGCGCCTCCCCAAGCTCGTCGTGCTCCTCGACCTCGAGGCCTTCGACAACCGCCGCCCGACCACACGCGTGGTCGACTACCAGCGCAGGCTCGATGCCGCGCACACCGCGTGCAGCGAACCGACGGACTGCCGACGCGACTGGCTGCTTGCGGCACGACGCATCACCGTGGACGCGATCCGTCGCCAGCGCACCGCTGCACGGCCCTACACCGAGACGCAGCGCAGCGACGGGCGCCAGATCAACGGCATGCTCGAGCGCATGGACGCCCGTGGCGAGGACCTGGGGGCCCTGCGCCGCGAGCGCATCGCCATCCGCACGAGGTCATATCGCCCGGGCGGGTTCGATGCGATCTACCCGGCCCCTCGCGCGGCATTCGAACGCATGCTCGAGCTCGCCAACGCGCGAGGCGTGACCCCGGTGATCGCGATCACGGCGATGCATCCAGACTGCATCCGTGTGTGCGGGCCGGCAGGCTGGACGGCGCGTCATGCAGAGGTGCGGGAGCTGTTGCGCACGCTGCAGGAGCACAACGACTTCCGCGTGATCGACCTGTCGCATCCCGTGAGCTGGAACGGCTCGGGCGCGCATTTCTTCGACGAGATCCATCTGCGTCCCGGGGGTGCAGCCCTCGTCGTGCGGCGACTCGCGTCGTTTCGAGCGTTCGACTGAATCCGGGCGCCGCGCCGCCGAATGCTGCGCCGGTGGCGACGTCGCGATAGTCTGACGCGTCGCGAATCGCCGGTGGGACAGGCCCGCCGGAGCGACGGGAGGCAATCAACGTGGCACGACAGCTCTTTGGCACCGACGGCATCCGTGGCGTCGCCAACCGCGAGCTCACCTGCGAGCTCGCGCTCGCCATGGGTCGTGCCGCGACGCTCTGGGTCGGACCGCAGTCGCGCAACGTGCGCCACCCGCGCGTGATCATCGGCCGCGACACGCGCCGGTCGGGCTCGATGCTCGAGGCGGCATTCGCGGCAGGCGTGTCGAGCGTCGGTGGCGAGCCGGTGTTCCTGGGCATCGTGCCGACCCCGGCCGTCGCACTCACCGTCGAGCTCGAGCGCGCAGACCTGGGCGTCGTGATCAGCGCCTCGCACAACCCGTACCAGGACAATGGCATCAAGCTGTTCGGTCCGAATTCGCGCAAGCTGAGCGACGAGCAGGAGGAGGAGATCGAGGCGCTGCTGCGCGTCGACGTGCAGACCCTCGTCGACGGCGACAACGTGGGCTGGTTCAGCCGCCGCGACGACGCCCGCGCCCTGTATGCCGCGGAGGTCGTCGACCGCCTCGAAGACGTGCTCGATCCGCGCATCAAGGACCTCCGGATCATGATCGACTGCGGCAACGGCGCGGCGTGGCCGGCAGTGGGCGTCGCGCTGCAGCGCGCCGGGATCACCGCCGACTACATCGGCACCGCGGCCGATGGCACGAACATCAATCGCGGCTGCGGATCGACGGACCTGTCGCTGCTGTCGACCGCGGTCGTGAGCGGCGGTTACGACGTCGGCATCGCCTACGACGGCGACGCGGACCGCATGGTTGCGGTCGACGAGCAGGGCAACGAAGTCGACGGCGACCGCGTGATGGGCCTGCTGGCGCTCGACCTGCAGTCGCGCGGCGCACTCGACGGCGACGCGCTCGTGGCGACCACCATGAGCAACCTGGGACTGCACCGCTCGCTCGAGCAGGCCGGCATCACGGTGCACACGTGCGACGTCGGCGATCGCTACGTCGTCGCGAAGATGCGCGAGACGGGCGCCGTGCTCGGCGGCGAGCAGTCGGGGCACGTCGTGTACTTCGGCGTCAGCACGACCGGGGACGGCATCGCCTCGTCGCTGCTGTTCCTGTCCGCGCTCGCGCGCCTGGGCGAGCCCGTCTCGAAGGCTGCGGCGCGCATCGAGCGCCTGCCGCAGCTGCTGCGCAACGTCGCGGTGCAGGACAAGGAGGCATTCGCGACCAACGACGCGATCGCCGCGGCGGTCGCGGAGGTCGAGCGCGAACTCGGCGATTCCGGTCGCGTGCTGCTGCGCAAGTCGGGCACCGAGCCACTCGTGCGCGTGATGGTCGAGGCGCCGACGGTCGAGGACTGCGAACGCCACGTCGGCGCGCTGTGCACGATCGTCGAGCGCGAGCTGCGCCCGGTCGAGGGCACGCTCGCCTCGCACTGACCGGGCCGCAGCAGCCGGGGCGCTTCTTGCCATTCGTGCAGCGTGCGCCGAACTGCCTCAAGCGGGAGGCGCGCCCGCGCCGATGGTCGTTCCATGAACCAGCCCGCCCCCGACTGGCCCTCCGCTCCCACCCCCGACGCGCCGCCCGCGCCGATGGCAGCGCCGCCCGCGCCGCCTGCGCCCGCCCCGCTGGGAGCACCGCCCGCGCCGCCGCTGCAGGCGATGCCGCAGTTCGCGATGCCGACCTCGGCTGAGGCCGCGCTTGACGTCACCGCGCCGCTCATGCCGATCGCGCCGCAGCAGCCGACCGCCCCCGCGTTCGCTGCGCCCGACGGCTTCGCCGCACCAGAAGCCTTTGCCGCACCAGAAGGCTTCGCCGCACCCGGAGGCTTCGCGCCCCAGGGCCCGCTCTCGCCGGCCACCGGTTTCGCCGGCCCGCAGGCCGGGCTCGCTGCACCGCATCAGGACCATCCGACCAGCCTCGCGATGCCGACCGCCGATCACGCGCACGTCTCCAATGCGATGCCGACGTTCGCCGAAGCTGGCTCGTTCACGCCGCAGCAGCTCGGCGGCGCGACCGCCGCGCATCCGGGCGAGTTCGCCGGCCACGATTCGTTCGCGACCGACGTCATGCCCGCGCTCGGTCCTGACCTGCACGCCGAACCGGGCGTCGATCCGACCGGCCAGTGGTGGGCTCCGGGCATCGCGCTGGTGCTTGCCGTCGCCGCGCTCGCGTGGCAGCTCGTCGCCTTCTACGCCCGCGTCCAGCTGCCCGAGGTGCGGGCCTCGCAGACGCCGCTCACGAACTTCGACAACGTCGTCAGCTCCCTCCCCCTCGCCAGCAGCTCGCTCGGGCAGATCGTCGGCGTGCTGCTCGCAGCAGGTGCGCTCGGCATCGTGCTCTACGGCTCGCGACGGGGCCTGCGCGAACCGCAGCTGCAGGTCGCGATCGGCGCCATCGCGGCGATCTCGCTCCTCGCGATGGTGGCGCTGCCGGTACTGCGCGGCTGACGACGCACATGGCCGCGAACCCTGGCCGCACGAACGTCGAACTCCCGATCGTTCGACGGCAACGCATGAAAACCACCTGAGCAGGGAAAAACCCTGCTGGCGATCGTGTCTGGCAGGCCGGTCCGGGCGCACAACGACCCTCGCCGAGGGCCACGTGGGCCACTGCGGACCGAACCACGCCGTGATCGGCCGTCGCGGCCGGTAAACTATCCACTCTCCCGATCAGGAACGTCGTCCCGTCGTCGTTCCCGACAGCACCCCACGCGACCAGCTCGCAGGAGGTACGGCAATTTCATGTGCGGCATCATCGGATACGTCGGTCCCAAGAAGGTCGATTCCATCCTGCTCGAAGGACTCGAGCGCCTGGAATACCGCGGCTACGACTCGGCGGGCATCTCGCTCTTCGACGCAGAGACCGGTGAGTTCGAGACGATCCGCGCAGTCGGCAACCTCGCCAAGCTGCGCGAGGCGGTCGGTTCGGAGGAGCGCCCGGCGCACTTCGGTATCGGCCACACCCGCTGGGCGACGCACGGCCGCCCCGCCGAGCACAACGCGCATCCGTTCCGTTCGAGCGACTCGAAGGTCACGGTGGTGCTCAATGGCATCATCGAGAACTACATCGAGCTGCGCGAGGAGCTGACCGCGGCTGGCTACGAGTTCCAGTCCGAGACCGACGCCGAGGTCGTGCCGTTCCTGGTCGAGCAGGCCTACAACGGTGACATGATCGCCGCGGTGAAGGCAGCGCACACGCGCCTGGAAGGTCACTTCGCGATCGTCGTGATGCACACCGACCACCCGGACACGATGGTCGGCGTTCGCCGCCAGTGCCCGCTCGTGATCGGTGTCGGCGACGGCGAGACCTACATCGCCTCGGCGATCGCGGCGTTCCTCAAGTGGACGAAGACCGTGCAGATGATCGAGGACGACGAGATCGTCGTCGTCACCCCCGCTGGAGCGCGCTTCCTGTCGCTCGAGAACGGTGAGCTCACCCGCGAGGCGATGCAGATCGACTGGGACGAGGACGCAGCCGAGAAGGGTGGCTACGAGACGTTCACGCTCAAGGAGATCAACGAGCAGCCCGACGCGCTGGAGAACACGCTCGGCGAGCGCATGCGCCGCGGCGCACCGGCTGACCTGTCGGAGACGGGCCTCACGAACGAGGACGCGAAGAAGTTCCGCCACGTCGTGATCCTGGGCTGTGGCACCAGCTACCACGCGGGCCTCGTGGGTCGCTACATGATGGAGGGCTGGACCGGCCTGCACGCGGAGGTCGACCTCGCGAGCGAGTGGCGTCACCGCGACTTCCCGCTCGGCGAGGACACGCTCGTCATCGGCGTGACGCAGTCGGGCGAGACCGCCGACACGCTCGCGGCGATGGAGAAGGCCAAGGTCTGCGGCGCGCACGTGCTCGCGCTGACCAACGTGCTCGGCTCGCAGGCGACGCGCATCGCGCACGGCACGCTCTACACGCGCGCCGGACTCGAGATCGGCGTCGCGTCGACGAAGGCGCACGTCGCGCAGGTGATGGCGTTCTCGGTGCTGGCCATGTGGCTCGCCGAGCAGCGCGAGAGCATGGACGCGGTCGAGCACGACCTGGTGCGCGACGAGCTGCAGCGCATCCCGGACCTCATGCGAGTGATGCTCGAGAGCGAGCCGTGGCACGCCGCGATCCGCGAGGTCGCCGAGCGCTTCAGCGAGAAGCCGTTCTTCATGTTCCTCGGTCGCCACACCGGCCTGCCGGTGGCGCTCGAGGCGGCGCTCAAGCTCAAGGAGCTCAGCTACATCCCGTCCGACGCGTACGCCGCCGGCGAGATGAAGCACGGCCCGATCGCGCTGCTCGACACCGACACGCCGACCGTGGTCATTGCCACCGACTCGCACGTGTACGACAAGACGATCTCCAACATCCAGGAAGTGCGCGCGCGTGGCGCGGCGGTCATCGCCGTCGCGACCGAAGGCAACGAGGACATCCGCCAGCACGCGGACCACGTCCTGTACGTGCCGCGTACGCGCAACGAGCTCATGCCGCTGGTCGGCATCGTCCCGCTCCAGCTGCTGGCGTACCACATCGCCACGCTGCGCGGCCTCAACGTCGACCAGCCCCGCAACCTCGCCAAGACGGTCACCGTCGAGTAAGGCGAGTGCGCGATCTCCGCCCGTCAGCGCGGGGTGCAGCTCCAAGTTGTTCCGAAGGTCCGACCGCCAGGTCGGGCCTTCGGCGTCTTCGAGGGGGGCGGGGCGGGCAACGAATTCCAGCGTCACGAGATCGTTGGTGTGTCCACAACGATTCCATGACGCAGCCCGGGCTGGACGATCGCGTCATGGTTTCGTAGCCAGGATCTCAACGATTCCATGACGCGGTGCCGAGTGGGATCGGATGCATCCCATTTGTGAACCAATGGTTCATGATTCGTGACGAATGGGCGCTTGTGGTCACTGGTAGGTGTCGGTACCGTACGCGTCGTCAGGAAGACCACTCCCACCCAACTGGAGATTCCGATGCTGCTCGCTACCTCGCCCGCCACCTTGGCCACCGCCCCCGCCCGCACTTCCGCACCGATCGGTCGCCCCGACGACGGCTTCAGCTGGCCGAACGTGGGCACGTTCCGCCCCGGCGGCCCGGGGGCGAAGCCCTCGGCTCATGTCGTCGCCCAGGTGAATCTCACGTTCGCATCCAACTTCGGCGCACAGGGCCTCATCGACGTGACCGCCGGTCCGGCGCTGCAGACGTTCGCGAAGCTCGACGACGCGCTCTGGGGCGCCCGCGCGCTTGCGGCCGGTCGAGCCAGTCTCGGCGTCGTCAAGCAGGCGGACGGTGCGTTCACCGTCAACGAGCTGACCGTGCCCGACGTCATCGAGATGGGTACGCACTGGGATCACGTCAGGGACGTCACGCTCATCATGGGTGCCGACCCGATCCTGCCGCGCGTCATCGACGACCTGCGCGTGCTCTCCGACGGCTCGCCCGAACACGGCCAGCTCCAGGCGGTCTGGACGCGCAGCGGCAACACCAAGTGGACGCCGGGCACCGACGGCAGGTTCCGGGTCTCCTTCAACCACATGTAGGTCAGCCGGCTCACAGGTCACCGCACCCTCCCGCACCGACTGACAAGGACGTCATCACCATGCAGCTCGCCACGATCAACGCCCTGCCTGCCGCCACCTGGACGCCGCTCCCCGACCTCATCGGCGACCGCAGCGTCCCGTGGCAGCACAAGACGCTCATCGAGACCACGGCGAGCGTCGCTGCCGCGAGCGTCGTCGAGCGCTACGACCGCAACGGCGACGGCCGCCTCGACGCGCGCAACGAGGCGACGGTGGAGGACAGCTGGATGTACTGGGCGAACGCCGACGGCTCGCAGTTCAGCGGTTACACGCGGCCCGAACACCTGGCGACCGTGCGCACCACGCGATCGATCAGCGACCTGCTCGCCGCAGCCGCGAGGGTCGTCGGCTCCGACGCGCAGGTCGGAGCGGATGTGATCGGGACCGTGCTCGCGGGCTTCGACACGAACCACGACGGCCGACTGACATTGAACGACGCCAACGGCGGCTCCCGCCTGCCGAACTTCTTCGGCGACCTCACCCGCACCGTGGGTGAGCGCGTGATCGCCGCCGAGCGGTCGGTCAGCTGACGACCAGCGTCAGCGGGCGACGCGCTCGAGCGCGTCGCGGATCCACGCGACCTGCTCGACCCGCGGCTCGCCCACGCGCGAGATGCAGTACACGGCCTGCGGCGCAGGGTCGAGGCCCTCGGGATCCGGAATCCGCACCAGCTGCTGCGCTTTCGCCGTCGAGGCGTTGTGCAGGTCGATGACGAAGTCCGGGAAGCGCGCGACCGCCCGTCCCTGCCGGCACAGCTCGAGCGCCGACTCGGTGGTGGTGATGCGATGGCGGATCGTCCGCGGGATGCGATCGTCGGGCCAGGCATCGAGCGCCTGCGCGCGCACGGCCGAGCCGATCGTGGGTCGCACCGGCGCCGCGAACCCCAGCTCGGAGAAGGGGACCGCGACGAGCTTCGGCAGGCCGAACGTGCCCATCTCGACCTCCGCGACCTGCTCGTGCTCGAGCCCGGTCGTCGGCATCGGGATGTAGGAGATGCCGACGTCGCTGTCTCCGGAGAGCACGGCGAGCTCGATGTCGCCGGGCGGCAGGTAGCGATGCTCGATCGTCGCGCCGTCCGGCATCGAGTCGAGCAGCGGCTTGGTGAAATACGTGCCGAACACCTCGTGGGACGCATAGCGCAGC
This sequence comes from Thermoleophilia bacterium, assembly GCA_025964555.1. GTDB lineage: Bacteria > Actinomycetota > Thermoleophilia > Gaiellales > SKUG01 > JAGQUL01. The sequence continues at coordinate 34,761 of JAOPYQ010000042.1, forward strand.
GACGGTCCTGCCTGTCGGCGCGTGGTCAGCTCCGCGGGCAACGTCGCCAGCTCCGCGAGCACCGGCCCGGCGCGCCGCGCGAGCAGGCGCCCTTCGTCCGTGAGCGCGATGCCGCGTCCCTGCGGGCGCACGAGCTGCACCCCCACCTCACGTTCGAGCACCTTGACCGCCTTGGAGAGCGCGGTGGGGGTCAGGTGCAGCAGCTCGGCAGCGCGGCGCACGCTGCCGGTCTCGGCGACCACGGAGAAGTAGCGAAGACGATTGAGATCCATCAGTTCACGATTGTATCCGAATGGGCGCTTGTGGTTGCCATTACCCGACACTACTGTTCTCGTACCCCAACGAGACACACCCCGAAGGACCACCGTCATGCAGCTCTCCCCAACCACCGCGCCGGCCGCGCCCGTCGCCTCGACCGGCCCCGTCCTGGGCACCGGCATCGTCAAGGTCATCGCGACCGGCGGCATCCAGTTCGAGACCCGGAAGCGCGTGGACATCACGGCCGGCGCCACGCTCATGAGTGGCATCCGCGACGTGCAGCGCGCCGCCCAGGAACTCATCAGGCGCACCTGGGAAGATCCGATCGGCGGCAACACCGGCCTCGTCGGCTTCGTCCGCCACGGCGACACGTTCGACGCGGTCGAGATGCTCGCGCCCACGTTCACCGACGGCAGCTCCCCACGCCAGGTCTGGGCACCATGGAACATCGCCGCGTTCCGTGCCTCGGCCGACCTCGCCGCGGTGTGGCAGGTCTCCCCGTACGGCGGCGACGCCCACCTCGGCCAGCCCGGCTCGATGTTCCCGACCGAGCTCCCCGTCGCCTGACGCGACCCGCGCCCACCCCTCCCTCCCGCTCACTCGATCAAGGACGATCACCATGCAGCTCGCAGCTCCCACCGGCACCACCAAGCCCGCACCCACCGGCTTCGAAACGACCCCGAAGATCACTCAGCACGGGCTCCCTCTGCACACGCTGCGCGCCGGCGGTCCCGACGCCACGCCACCCGCCGACGTCATCGCGCAGGCGATCGTCGAGCTGCCGTACAACTTCGGGATGCACGCACTCATCGACGTGTCGATGGGGCGCCGCCTCGGCACCTTCGACTCGATCGAGACGGCGCGCGACGGAGCACGCAAGCTCGTCGGCAACGGCTTCACGAGCGTCGGCATCGTCGTCTCCCATCCCGACCAGGTCACGGGCGTGTTCGAGGCAGTCGAGCTGCTCGTTCCGGACCTGGACGCCGCACCCTTCGAGAACCCCGATGGCAGCTCGCCGGCCGACCCCACGCTCCCCGCCTGGAACCACGTCAAGCCGATGCAGCTCGAGATGGGGAGCGACGACGCGCACGGCAACCGGTTCATCGAGGACCTCGTCGCGCTCGATCGATGGAGCGACCCGACTGCGCCGGCGCTCCTGGAAGTTGCACTCGGTACTGGAGCCCGGCTCACCTTCGAGCGCACCGTCGAAGGCCGGCGTAGCCGCTTCGACCTGCCTTCAAGCTGATCCGGGCGAGGAGGACCTGCCCCGAGGGCATTCGCGCTCGGCGTCGGCGGACCACGCAACCCCCGTGGTCCGTCGATGTCGACGCTCGAACCTCCCGCCACACCGACCCCTGAACACGTACCGCATCACCATCCAACGAAGGACACGACATGCAGATCGCCACCACTTCCACCACCGCCGCGACCGGCGTCGTCACCCCCGGCGCGGTCATCGCCCACGCGACCGACCGCCGCACCGGCGCGCCGATCGACGTCACCGTTGGGCAGGTCCTCGAGACCGGCGTGCGCGACATCAACAAGGCCGGGTGGAAGCTCATCAGTGCCACGCACGACCTGGGCCTGGACCTGAAGCACGGCGGCGGTTCCTGGGGCATGGTCGGGTTCCTGCGCGCCGGCGACGCGTGGACCGCCGTCACGCTGCTCATGCCGACGGTTGATGGACCCAGGCAGATCTGGATCCCGTCGGACGTGCGCGACGTCCAGCTCGCACCCGGCGTGCAGATGGAGTCGGTCTGGCAGGTCTCGCACTACGGCGGCGACTACACGGACATGGCACCGGGTTGGACCGCCCCGCCGAGCTGACGCCAGGCCGGCGGCTGATCCGGCTGCCACAATGTGCGCATGGCCCGCCGCCGCGACATCGACAAACTGAAGGACGCGGTCGGCACGTTCGAGGCGCCGATCGGCGCGGTGCAGCTGCCCGAGACCGGCGTGCGCTACGACAAGCGCGGCAACCCCAAGCCGCTGCAGTCAGGCCAGGACGAGCACGCCGAACCGGGTGAGCGCGCACCGCGCGCGAAGAAACGACCACCCGAGCCGACGCTCGAATTCACGACTGACCTGTTCTCGCCCGACCCGGCCGAGCGAAAGGTGCTGAGCGCATGCCACAGGGCACTGGCGGGCCAGCAGATCACGACGGACAAGCTGCGACGAAAGCTCGTGAAGGCGGGCTTCGAGCCTGACGAGGTCGACTTCGGCATCGACAAGTGCACGGTCGCGGGCCTGCTCGACGACGAGCGCTACGCGATGCAGTGGGTCGAGTCGCGCGTGCGGCGCGGACACGGGCCGTCACGCATCCGCCAGGACCTCGCGCAGCGCGGGGTCGACCGCACGATCGTCGACGCCGCGCTCGCCGAGCACGCCGACCCGGAGGCGCTCGCCGACGCCGCGATCGAGACCGCACGCCGCAAATTCGCGCGCGTGGACCTCGAGGACCGGACCGCACGCGCCAAGGCGATGCGCTGGCTGCTCACGCGTGGGTACTCGTCGTCGCACGCCGACGCCGCAATCCGAGTGGTGCGGCAGGAGCAGGCCGAACCGCGGTCCTGACGCGGCCCCATCGGCGGCCTTCGGGCATGGAACCATCACGCGCATGGTGGAATTCGAACCATGAAGCTGACCGTGGCACCGACGACGAGCATGCCGGCCCCGACCGAGGGTCCGTCGGACGTGCCGCTCCGCGCTCCGAGCAGCACGATCGGGGTGCCGACCCTCGACGATGGCTCGGCATCTGCGTCCGCGTCGCTGAATCAGGTCGCCAGCTACGTCGGAATGCTTCATGCGGCGCTCGGCGAGGATCCGTCCTTCTATGCGCGGCTCGTCAAGCGCGGCTTCCTCGAGAGCGCGATCGAATACACGCGATACGCGCTCTCGGTGGTCGACTACGACAAGCGCCTCGACAACGACGGCTTCGAAGGCATGATCGAGGGCGCGGTGCTCGAGGCCCTGATCGCCGCTCGCAACATGGGAACGCCGACCGTCACCGAACCGAACCTCGCCGACGAGCTGCGCATGGCGGGAGCTGCCGCCTCCAACGCCGCCAAGGGCCTCGAAACGCTGGTCACCGGCGCCTGAAGCCCGTCACGCGTTCGGTGCGATCACCTGGAACGTGATCGGCGCCTTGTAGAGACCCGGCGCCTGGTTCGACGCGACACGCAACCCGAACCGGAGCGTGGCCGTCGCGGCGATGCCGGGTCCGGGCGTCAGCGCCGCGACCTTCGCGCCACTTGCGCCGCTCGTGGTCGGAATCGGACGCCAAGCCGCCGAAGCCGTGGTGCAGAGGTTGTCACCGGCAACGGTCCAGCCGGCGACTCCCGCGCCGCCCGCGGCGCCCCCTCCCACCGTCTCCAGGCACGCGCCGAAGAACCCGGTGCCCTCGGTCCAGTTGTTGTCCGCGGCCACGTTGTCGTCGTCGTAGTCGAACATCGGTGCCGACGGAAGTCGATAGACGTACGCCGCGTTCCCGGCCGTCCAGATGGTGTCGGCGTCGATGACCGCGAGGCCCTTGAGGTACGACGGCGCGGTCGCCGTGACGTACGACGTCCACGTTGCGCCGCCGTCCGTGGTCTTCCTGGTGAGGCCGTTGTCTCCGACGATCCACGCGGTGGACGCGTCGAGGGCGCCGACCTTGTTCACTCGATCGGCGGTGCCGAAGGGGCGCGGGGTCCAGGTCGTGCCACCGTCCGTCGTCAGAAGGACCACCCCGTTGTCGCCGGCGACCCACGCGACCGTTGCACTGACGACGCTCACCGAGTTGAGCCCCGTCGCAACGCCAGAGGTCTGGGGAGCCCAGACGGTTCCGCCATCGGTCGTCTTCGAGATCTTGCCGCCGCCGCCGACCGCCCATGCGACGCTGGCGCTCGACGCGTCGACGCTCAGGACGTGCAGGGCGCCGAAGCCGGGCGCCTTCGTCGCCCACGTCGCCCCACCGTCGGTCGTTCGCAGCACGGTGTTGGCGTTGCCCGCGACCCAGACGTTGAGGGCGTCGATGGCGCTGACGTCGTTGAGCGGCTGCGCGGTGCCCGACGCCTGCAGTACCCAGTTCGTCCCGCCGTCCGCCGTGTGCGCGACGTATCCAGCGTCACCGGTCAGCCATGCCTCGCTCGAGGTCGCCGCGTCCACATCCGAGAGGATCGGCGTGCCGGGGAACGTCTGCAGGGCCCAGTTCGCGCCGCCATTGACCGTCGCCTGAAGCAGCGATCCTCCGGCAACCCATCCGCGATCGGCTCCGGCAGTGGCGATCCCCGACATGACCTGGGGTGCCAGTCGGGTCTGCGTCCCGAACACGTCACGATTCATCGCGCTGTCATGGCCGTCGGTCTGGAACACGCGCAACATCGCGCTGTCGTTGCTCGAGCCGAAGACCACGTTGCAGTCCGCTGAGGTGATCGTCGACGTTCCCGGCAGGACCAGTCCGAACGACGTGATGTTCGGAGCGCCCGCCTGGCATCCGTTCGGCGGAGCCCCGACCGCATCGATCGCGAGGTTCGTCGCGCTCGGCACGTCGGCGCCGACGACCGTCGAGGACGTGGCGGTGTGCCCGATGCCGGAACCCATCGCCACGAGCACGGCACAGCCGGCGACGGCCCATGGCGAGAGGCGCCGCAGCCGATGGCCACGTGTCGGAGCATCCTGTGCGATGTGATTGCATCGGTATCGCGGTACGCGACTTGAGAGCCAGTACCAAAATCGACGCACCGGCCCGAGGTGGCGCAGCAGCGTGGCGCGCGCCGGAGCCGAATCGCCACTCGGTCGGGTTCCACGCGGGGTGCTTGGGTAGAGTTCAGCCCATGCACCACCTGCCGGGAGTCGTGCCGCTGTATACCGCGGTGGAGATGCGCACCGTCGATCGCGTCGCGGTCGATGAAATCGGCATTCCCGGGGCCGTGCTCATGGAGCGCGCGGGCCTGGGCGCCGCAGCGGAGATCCTCCAGTGGTTCCCCGACGCGCGCCGCATCGCGATCGTCTGCGGCTCCGGCAACAACGGCGGCGATGGATTCGTCGCCGCGCGCCACCTCGCAGCCGCCGGGCGCGACGTGTCGGTGCTGCTCGTGGAGGCCGCCAGCAAGGTCCGTCGCGAGCCGCGCGCGTTCCTGGACGTGCTCACCAAGCTCGACATCCCGGTCCAGCGCGTCAACGTCACTGCGTGGCGGAAGGCGCTCGACGGGTACGACCTCGTCGTCGACGCGATGCTCGGCACCGGCGTGTCCGGCGCGCCCAAGCCGCCGTTCGAGGCCGCGATCCGCGCGATCAGCAACTCGCTGCTGCCGGTCGTCTCGCTCGACGTGCCGAGCGGTGTCGACGCCTCCGACGGCACGATCGAGGGCTCCGCGATCGACGCGGATCTCACCGTCACCTTCCATGCCCCCAAGATCGGGCTGGCGATCGCCCCCGGTCGCTTCCAGGCCGGCCGCGTGAAGGCCGTGGACATCGGCATCCCGATGCAGGTCGAGGAGCCCGTGCGCCAGGGCATCGCCACGCCCGCGCTGCTGTCGATGATTCCCGGACGCCGCCGCGGCGGCAACAAGTACGACGCGTCCGTCGCAGTGATCGGCGGCGCGCTCGGCATGAGCGGTGCCGTGTCGATGACCGCGCGCGCCGCGATGCGTGCCGGCGCCGGCGCCGTGTGGGCAGCCGTGCCCGACCGCATCGCCGAGGCACTCGACATCGCCATCCCCGAGGTGCAGTTCCGCGGCGTCAACGCCGACGAGCAGGGCCTCATGACCGTCGCCGCCGCCGAACGCCTCGAGAGCTACGTCGAACGGGCCGACTGCGTCGTGTTCGGCCCGGGCATCGGCGAGAGCGACCAGATCCGCGCGCTCGCCCGCTGGGCCGTCAACCACGCCCGCGTCCTCGTGCTCGACGCGCAGGGCATCGGCGCGTTCGCCGGCGACACCCAGGCACTCGCCGCCCGCGATGGCGCACCCACGCTGCTGACGCCCCACGAGGGCGAGCTCGCCACGCTGCTCGGCACCACGAGCGACAAGGTGCGCGCCCGCCGCCTCGAGCACGCCCGCGAGGCGGCGAAGCTCACGCAGGCGACGGTCATGCTCAAGGGCGAGGACACGATCGTGTGCCTGCCGAGCGGTGACTTCCTCGTGTGCGGCGGCCACCGTGCGCAGGCGACGTCCGGCAGCGGCGACGTGCTCGCAGGCGTCGCCGGTGCACTGCTCGCGCGCGGGCTCGATCCCGCACTCGCAGGCGCGTGTGCATCACTTGCCTGCTCGCTCGCTGCGGGCGCCGCATCGCGCGACCTGCACGTCGACGGCGTCATGGCATCCGACCTCATCGACCGCATCCCGGCCGCGCTCGCGGGCACGCTCGGGGGCGACGAGTGACCTCCGCCGCGTCACATCCGCCGGCCCCGCGCGGCGCATGGGTCGCGCCTCCGCGCGCCGAAGTGCGCATCGACCTGTCCGCCTACCGCCGCAACATCATGGCGCTGCGTGATCGCCTCGTCGGCGGCGCACAGCTGTGGGCAGTCGTGAAGGCGAACGCATACGGCCACGACGTCGACCGCCTCGCCACCGAAGCCGTCGCCGCCGGCGCGCGCCGCCTCTGCGTCGCGACGCTCTCCGAAGCACGCCAGCTGCGCCAGAACGGCATCCGCGCCTCGATGCTCATCATGGGTCCGCTCGACGAGCCGAGCGTGCGCCGCGCGGTCGACCTCGACGTCGCGGTCGCCGTGCTCGGCGAAGGGATGCTGACCGGCCTCGAACACGCAGCGGCCGACGGCGCGTGGGGCGGGCGCAAGGTCGCGCGCGTGCACCTGAAGGTCGACACCGGAATGGGCCGCTGGGGCGTGCCGCTCGCCGACGCCGAACCCGCACTCGATCGCCTGCTCGCGCTCGAGGGCGTCGAGGTCGAAGGCGTGATGACGCACTTCGCCACCGCCGACGAGATCGACGGTTCCGATGACGGGTTCTTCGACACGCAGCTCGAGCGCTTCACCGAGTTCGTCGACCACGCGCGCGAGCGGGTGCCCAGCATCCTCGCGCACGCCGCGAACAGCGCGGCCACGATCCGTGACGAGCGCGCACACCTGGACGCGGTGCGCTGCGGCGTCGCGACCTACGGCCTCGATCCGATGCAGCGCGATCCCGCCGACCACGGCCTCGCGCCCGTCCTGAGTTTGCGCTCGCACGTCGCGCACCTGCACGAGCTGCAGCCCGGCGAGAGCACCGGCTACAACCGCACGTTCATCGCCACCGAGCCCGTTCGAGTCGCACGCGTACCGATCGGCTACGCGGACGGCGTGCGTCGCGCGCTCGCCAATCGCGGCTTCGTGCTCATCCACGGCAGCGAGTGCCCGATCGTCGGCAACGTGTCGATGGACCACGTGTCAGTCGTCGTCGGCGACGACGTCCAGCTCGGCGACGTGGTCACCGTGATCGGGCGCGACGGCGCCGGCTGGATCGGCGCCGAACACCACGCGCGCTGGGCCGACACGATCAACTACGAGGTCACCTGCGCCATCGCGGGCGAGCCGCGCCTGCTGCGCGCACACGTGTCGGAGGGCTGATCGCGATGGCAGGCCGAGACCAGCTCGCCGCACTCGAGCCCCAGCGCACGCACCTGACCGAGCTGCTGGGCGACGACGCGGCCTCGACGTGGCTCGTCGGTGGCGTCGTGCGCGACGCGCTGCTCGGCCGTCCGCTGCTCGACGTGGACCTGGCCACCGGCGCCGACCCCGAACGTGTCGCGCGGCGCATCGCGAAGGTCGCGGGCGGCACCGCGTTCCCGCTGGGTGAACGACCCGGTGGCGAGCGCGGCCTGTGGCGGGTGGCGACGACGACCGCGTCGGGTGACGACGTGCAGTACGACGTCTGCGCCTTGCGCGGCGGCGCGATCGAGACCGATGTCGCGGAGCGGGACTTCGCAGCCAATGCGCTCGCGCTGCCGATCGCAGGCGACGGCGTGCAGGTCGTCGACCTGCACGGTGGGCTCGAGGACATCGAGCACAAGCGCCTGCGCATGGTCTCGAGTGCCGCCCTCGACGATGATCCGCTGCGCATGCTGCGCGCCGCGCGCATCGCCCACCTGCTCGACTGGAGGATCGACGACGCGACCGTCGCCGCCATCCGCGAGCGGTCCGCGCGCGCGATCGAGCCCGCGGGCGAGCGCACGTTCCACGAGCTCGGGCTGCTCCTGCTGCATCCCGAGGCGCGCCGCGGCTGGCGCCTGCTCGAGACGCTCGGCCTCGACGCAGTGCTGCTGCCCGAACTCGACGCGTGTCGCGACATGCGCCAGAGCCGCTTCCATCACCTCGACGTGCACGACCACACGCTCGCCGTGCTCGACAACTGCGAGGACATCGTCGAGGCGACCGACTTCTGGCTGCCGCTGCCCGCCGAGCCCGGCCTCGTGCGCACGCCCTGGAGCGAGGACCAGCGACTCGTCATCCTGCTCGCCGCGCTCGCGCACGACCTGGGCAAGCCCGCGACGCGCACGGAGCGCGAGGACGGCCGCGTGGGCTTCGTCGGGCATGACGATGTCGGCCGCACGATCGTCGACACCCTCGCGGAGCGCTGGAAGTGGTCGACGCACATGCGCCGCTCGGTAGGGCAGCTCGTCGGCACCCACCTCGCGCTCGGCTTCCTGCTCCACACCGATCGCAGCCTGCGCGAGCGCTGGCGCCTGCGTCGTCACTTTGGCGATGTCGTGCCCGAGGCCGTCGTGCTGAGCGTGGGCGACCGCCTCGCCACGAGCGGTCTCGACGATCGCCGCCGCTGGGTGCGCGCCCACATGGACCTCGCGCGCGAGGTGTGGACCGACCACTGGCGTGAGGTGCGCGACGGCATCCCCGAGCCACTGCTCGACGGGACGGAGATCGCGGCCGCGGCGGGCATCGAGCCCGGCCCGCAGCTCGGCGAGCTCGTGACGGCACTGGCGGAGGCGCAGGCTGTGCGCGAGGTCGCGACGCGCGATGCCGCGAGCGAATTCATCCGCGCGTTCGTCGCCGATCGAGCCTGATCCCAGGACGGGATCGAGCGGTCAGCGGATCCAGAGCCCGACGGCCATGACCACGCAGATCACGGCACCGACGAGCGGCACGTAGCTCCAGTCCGCCATGAACGCGGCGCCACGCTCACGCTGCCAGATGGACCAGAGCCATCCGGCGACGAGAATTGCTGCGAGAACGAGGAGGGACGTCATGTGTGGAATGTCCGGTGATCGACGCATCTGCGACCGGCCCACCGGGTAGCCTTGGCGCGATGATACCCCTCTCGTCGGCGTTCCCATCCTGCGTGGAGCCGCCCGCTTGATTGGCGGGCTGCTCATCGACGCCATGGTCATCGGGGCCGTGGTCGCATTCGCGTGGGCAGCCACGATGCTCGGGGGACTCTCTACGCTCTTCCGGCTCGGCGAAGCGATCGCGGCGTTCTCGGTCGCCGCGCTGCTGCGCGACCCGGCCGGCAGCGTCATCCACGAGTTCATCGGCACGAGCGAGGACTTCAGTCGCCTCATCGGCATGGGCCTCGTGGGGCTCGCCACATACATCGGCGCGAACCGGCTGTTCACGTGGTGGCGCGGCAATCGCGAGGCGGCGCGCAACTCTGACGTGGAGACGCACGAGGACATCGTCGACGAGGACCCGCTCGACTCCGTGGCCCTTGCACGCTTCGCGGGCGGCGCGCTCGGGCTGGGCTGGGCGCTGCTGTTCGTGTCGCTGCTCGTGCTGCAGCCGGCGAGCACCGTCGTGTCGCGCGCGGCGATCGCTTCGCGCGTCGGGGGACAGCTCATCGACCAGGAGCAGGCGCTGCGCTGGCTCAACGAAGGCTTCCCGCACTACACCCAGGCGCTGCCGAAGGGCACGCTCGGCGCGGTCGTGGGCGAGACGCGATCGCTGCCGATGCGCGAGCCGGTGGAAGCGACCGAGCGTGCGCGCGACCACGACCAGCTGCTGCGCCGCATCAACGGCCTGCGTCGTGACCAGCGCTCGCGAGTGCTGGCGTTCAACCCGGACATCGCAGCCGTTGCCCGTCGCCACGCGATCGGGCTGGCCGAGGAGCAGACGCTCTCGTACTCGGACACGGGTGGGGCCAAGCTCGACGATCGCGTGAAGGCGGCGCTCGGTGAGGCCGTGGGCGAGTTCACCGACGACGTCGGGATCGAGGTCGCGTGGGCCCACGATCCGGCGACCGCGTATCGCGGCCTGCTCGACAGCAGGCGTGCCCAGACCGAGATCCGCGATCCGAAGTGGAGCGAGGTCGGCATCGGGGTCGCCGACGCCGGCTGGTTCAACGGGCGCATCTACGTGCTGTTGCTGGTCTCGCACAAGTCCGCCGAGGCGACGCGGGACGAGCAGCTCGCCGCAGAGGGCGACCCTGGCGCCGCGGCTGCTGCAGGCATCGTCGAGGAATCTGGCGTCGTGGAGGACACCACCGCTAGCGCCGTCGACGAGACGGACGGCTGAGCGAGCCACCGCGCGACCGACGACGAGCGGGCCGGACCCCAGGGCCCGACCCGCATCGTCGATCTGACTGACCTGAGCGGCTAGAAGAGCCCGCCGAGACCGAGGCTTCCGAAGAAGCCGCTCGAGCTGCCGAGCAGCGAACTGCCGAGCATCGAGGCCGCGTACGGGTTGTAGGCGCTGGCGACCGGGCTGTAGCCGTAGCCGCCCATCTGTCCGCCAAAACCACCCATCACGGCGTACGGGTTCTTCATGCGCTCCTCGAGACGTGCGCGCTCGATGCGCTCGTTCGCGAGGGCTCGCTCATATCCGAGCTGCAGGCTCGACACCTGTCGCTGCGTCGTGAGCTTGCTGTTGTAGTACGTGGCCGCGCTGACGGCGCCGCCCTGCATACCGAGCCCGTTCATCCCGAACCGGTTCATGCCGAGACCGCCGTACTGCGGGTAGACGCGAATGCGAATTGCCATGTTGCCTTGACCTCCTGGAGGCCGGGCGAGTGCGAGTCGCGCGGCGTCCGTTCGTTGCCTGGTGGTTCAGCTCACCATGACCTGTGCGAGGGCACGGTGATCCGTCACCCGCCTGTCGTGTCCCGGTGTCGCCGTTGTCATCACGCAGCGACGGCGTTGGCACCTCACGGCCGCGCGTGTGGCCGCAAGGGGGTCGCGCGGGGCATGTGCGCCATGGATGTCACGAGCGGTGTGACGAACATGACGCACATGCCCCCGGCGCGGCTTCCCGGCGCGGCTTCACGGCGCGGCACGCTGCCCGCTTCACGCGCCACGCTTCACGCAGGCACAGGGTGGGAAGGCCCCGCACGTGGGGAGCACGCTCGGCATCCAGGGGATCGACACCGATGGCATGACCTCGGCGGCGCGGCTGTACCAGTGGCTCGTGCAGGCAGGGTCGGCCGTGAACCGCCTCGTGAACCCCAACCCGGATCGCCTCGGCGCGCCACTGCCACCGTCGGCGCGCGCCGCGAAGGGCGTCGCGTTCGCCGAACCGATCGTGCTGGTGGGCGGCTACGCATCGATGACCAAGTCACTCGAGCCACTCGCCGCGTCGCTGCGCGCCGACGGCTTCACCGTGTTCGTCTTCGACGTGCCCAACAACGGACTGGCGGACGTTCGACACTCGGCGCGCCAGCTGGGCGCCTTCGTCGCCGATGTCCGTCGCCGCACGGGAGCGGCACGGGTCGACGTGATCGCCCACAGCGCCGGCGGCATCGTCTCGCGCGCGTGGGCGCAGCTGCAGGGCGGCGCGGCATCGCTCGACCAGCTCGTGACGATCGCCACGCCCCACCACGGCGTGGTGCTGCTGCGCTCCAACGTCGTGAACTCGATCGCGGACTCGCAGCTCGGCCGGTGGCTGGCCGGCGGCTCGACGAGCCAGCTGCTGTACGGCTCCGCACTGATGCGCGAGCTCGACGCGTCCTTCGGTTCCCTCGCGCGCGCGGGCGCGCGACTCACGTCGGTGTACGTCGACGGCTACGACGGCCTGCTCTCGCCGCTCGACACGGCCGTCGTGGAAGGCGCCGAGAACATCAAGCTCGACCATCCCGGACACTCCGTGCGCGACGCCCACCTCGGCCACTTCACCCTGCACCGTCGCAGCGACCGCGTGTACGAAGTCGTGCGCGACGTGCTGCTGCGTCACTGAGCGCGCCGCGCCACCCAGATCGAATCGTCGTCGTCGGGGCCGAGCGGGCGTCCGTTGAACCAGCCGTAGGTGCCGTCGATCTCGAAGCCGGCGTCGGTGAGCGAGATCGCCCAGCGCTCGGCGGGGACGAGCTGCAGGTCCAGGCGCGTGATGCGCTCATGCGTGCCATCGGGCGGGTCCGCCAACGGAAGTGCATCCAGCTGGCGTCCGCGACGCGATTTCTTCCAGCGACATCGAACGTCGACCTCGAGCTTGAGCCCGCCCGGCTCGGCAGCCAGCTCGGGGAGGTAGGTCGCGCGCTCCTGGAAGCGCCAGCGACCACCCTTGGTGAGCTCCTCGCGCCGGTGCAGCCAGCGCCCGTGCGTGACCTCGACCTGTGGAGCGGACGGGTGGAACACGTCGTACGCGACCACCCCGCCAGGACGAAGCACCTCGCGGATCGCGGCAAGGACCGCGTCGCGCTCCGGGGTGACGTGCAGCATCCCGCGAAACGGCACGAGCACGATGTCGGCAGTGCCGGCGGGCACGAGCTCGGCGAGCTTGCGCATGTCGCCGAGCACGGCGCAGGTCCGCGTGTCGACATCCGCACCCGCTGCGCGCGAGCGCAGGCGGTCGAGCTGTGCGGGTGAGGCATCGATGGCGGTGACTCGGTGCCCGGCCTGGGCGAGGGGCACCGTGATGCGGCCGGAGCCGGCACCGAGCTCGACGATGTCGAGCGTGTCGCGCCCGAGGTCGGCGGCAGCAGCTGCGACGAGCCCGAGGTAGAAGGGGAGGTCCTCGACCACCTCGGCGCACCACACGTCATAGAGCTCACCGAGCTCCTCGTACGCCTCGCCGCCACCGATTGCATCGACCGCATCCATGCAGGGGAGCGTACCGGTCGGCGCGTGCCTAGCGTCGGCGCAGCACGATGGTCGCGCCGGCCGCCAGGCCCGCCCAGCCGGCGATCGCGTCGACCGTCGACGAGGTCGTGACGAGTCCGGGCGATGCCTCGATGCTCGTGGCGAGGCGCGACATGCCGTCGAGCGCGTCGGCGACGGCCGGGACCATGTTCGTCGCCTGGCTGCGCCTCGATGCCACGAGTCGGTCCAGGCCTGCCGAGGTGAGGTCGGCGATGTCGTGGAGCTCGCCCACGACCGTCGCCGCCGTGACCAGTCGCGCGGAGCTCGCATCCGAGAGCGTCGCGGCGAGGGCGCCCAGCCGCGCGCTGACGCCGGAGAAGACGTCTCGGACACTGGTGGTGGCGGCGCTCAAGTCGATCCTTGCTCGGACGGGGGCCCGACAGCGTACGGGCGGCGTCGGACGAATCGAGCGAGCTCGTTCGTCTCTCGCTCCGATCGCCGGTAGGCTGCCCCCATGGCAGACATCGACATCGACGCGCTCGCGCGCGAGGCACGCGCCGACCTGGAGGCCGCGACGACCGTCGCCGACCTCGACGCGGCGAAGATCAGGCACCTCGGCAAGAACGGGCCGATCGTGCTGCTCCTCCGCGACATCAAGGACCTGCCACCCGAGCAGCGCGGACCCGTCGGCAAGGGCGGCAACGTCGCTCGCAAGGAACTCGAAGCGCTCGCCGCGAGCCGCCACGAGGCGCTCGCATCCGCAGAGCTCGATCGCCGCCTCATCGAAGATGCGATCGACGTGTCGCTGCCGCCACGCGCGATGCCGCAGGGCACGCTGCACCTGCTCACGCAGACGCGGCGCCTGCTCGAGGACATCTTCCTCGGCATGGGCTACGACGTGATCGACGCGCCCGAGGTCGAGAACGAGTGGTACGGCTTCACTGCGCTCAACACGCCCGTCGGCCACCCCGCACGCAACCCGACCGACACCTTCTATATCGCCGGCCACGACCAGGGCGCGGGCGCCAACGACGACGCGCTCATCCTGCGCACGCAGACCTCCACGGCCCAGCTGCGCGCGATGCAGCTCACGAAGCCCCCGCTCTACGTCGTCCACCCGGGCCGCGTGTACCGCCGCGACGACATCGACGCGACCCACTCCGACATGTTCCACCAGATGGAAGCGCTCGCCATCGACGAGGGCCTCACCCTCGCGAACCTCAAGGGGACGATCGAGTCGTTCCTGCATCGCCTGTTCGGCGACGACCTGCAGGTGCGACTGCGGACGCACTTCTTTCCGTTCACCGAGCCGTCGGTGGAGGCAGACGTTCAGTGCTTCAGCTGCGGCGGCACCGGCGATCCGAGCGCCGACGATCGCGCGAGCGGTGACTTCGACCGCTGCCGCGTGTGCCGCGGCGAGGGATGGATCGAGATCATGGGTGCCGGCATGGTGGACCCCAACGTGCTCGGCGCAGTCGACGGCTACGACGCCGACACGGTCTCGGGCTTCGCATTCGGCATCGGCATCGACCGCGTCGCGATGCTCCGCCACGGCTTCCCGGACCTGCGCATGCTCTTCCAGAACGACCTGCGCTTCGTCCGCCAGTTCGCCGGTCGCCCGTAACACGCCACGTCACCATCGAGGATCGACTGACACCATGACGAACCGACGAAGTGAGAGTCACGCACGAGCTTGCCCGTGCATGACCGAACGAGGAGATTCGCTGCGAGCGATCTCCTGCAAGGAGATCTGCTCGTGAAGGTTCCCTACTCCTGGCTCCGCGAGATCGTCCCCGGGCTTCCGGCCGATCCGACCGAGGTCGCACGCCGCCTGTCCGACAGCGGCACCTACGTCGAGGCGATCCATCAGGTCGGCGTCGCCGACGCGTCCAACGGCGGTGGTGCTGCGTTCAAGGTGGGCGTCGTTCGCGAGCTCGAGCAGCACCCCGATGCCGACAAGCTCAAGGTCGCGAAGGTCGACATCGGCGACGGCGAACTGCACCAGATCGTGTGCGGCGCACCGAACGTCGCCGCCGGCGAGACCGTCGCCGTCGTGCTGCCGGGCGGGACGATGCCCGACGGTATGCGGATCAAGGAAGCGAAGCTGCGCGGCGTCGAGAGCCGCGGGATGATGATGAGCGAGCGCGAGCTGCAGCTCTCGACCGACCACTCGGGCCTCATGCTGCTCGACAAGGACCTCGAGATCGGCACGCCGCTCAACGACGTGTTCCCGATCGGCGACCACGTCCTCGAGCTCGAGATCACCGGCAACCGCCCCGACTGCCTCGGCATGCTCGGCGTCGCCCTCGAAGCCGGCGCCGCGATGGACGTCGACCTGATCGACATGAGCCCGTTCGATGTCGACCCGACCGCCACGGGCGATGTCAGCGACCACGTCACCGTCGAGGTCGAGGCGACCGACCTGTGCCCGCGCTACATGGCGCGCGCGTTCGTGGACGTCACCGTCGGACAGAGCCCGCTCTGGCTCAAGGCGTGGCTCGCGCGCGCCGGGATGCGCTCGATCAACAACATCGTCGACATCACCAACTACGTGATGCTGCTCACCGGCCAGCCGCTCCACGCATTCGACGCCGACAAGCTGCGCGGATCGAAGATCGTCGTGCGCCGTGCGCGCGAGGACGAGCCGGTCACCACGCTCGACGACGTCGAGCGCACGCTCGGCCCCGACACGCTCGTGATCGCCGACGCGGAGCAGACCGCGGTCATCGCCGGCATCATGGGCGCCGCCGACGTGGAGGTCACCGCCACCACGACGCGCATCGTGCTCGAAGCCGCGACGTTCGACGGTCACTCGATCCAGCGCAGCTCGCGCGAGCTCGGCCTGCGCTCGGAGAGCTCGAGCCGATTCGAGAAGGGTCTCGACCCGTACTCGCCATCGGTCGCGATGGGCTTCGCCTCACGCATGCTCGTCGAGATCTGCGGCGCGAGCCTCGTGCCCGGCACCATCGACGTACAGTCGCCCGACGGCCTCGACCAGGCGCCCACCTTCGAGATGGACGCCGAACTGCCGAGCCGCATCCTCGGCATCGACATCGACGACGCCGACATCCAGCAGACCCTCGCGCGCCTGGGCTTCGGCGCGATTCGCGGCGCGCGCGGCTGGGCCATCACGGTCCCGCACGCGCGCATGTACGACGTCACCCGGCCGATCGACGTCGTGGAGGAGCTCGGCCGATTCCGCCTCGAGCAGATCCCGAGCGAGCTGCCCCCGATCCGGACCGGCGGGGCCGTGCTCACGCGCCTGCAGCGACTGCGTCGCCTGCTCGAGGACACGAGCGCCGGCCTCGGCCTCAACGAGGTCGTCACCTACGGACTCGTGGGCCCCGGCACCGGCGAGGCACTCGGCAATCCAGAGGAGACGGTCGTTCGCCTGGCCAATCCGATGACCGTCGACCACGCCGAGATGCGCACCGCGCTCTTTCCCGGCCACCTCGAGGTCGCGCGACGCAACCACGCCGCCGGCACATCCGACGTCGCGATCTTCGAGATCGGCCGCACCTACTACGCCGCCGACCCCGTCGGTTCGACCGGCGCCGACGGCCTGCCCCGCTACTCCGCCGAGCGTGACGTGCTCGCCCTGCTCGTCACCGGATCGCTCGGCGGCGCGCGCTGGGACCTGCCCGGCCTGACCGCCGACTATCCCGCCGTCGCCGGGCTCGTGGCATCGCTCCTCGCGGCCACCGGCATCGACGCCCGCTTCGGCGCGCTCCCGAACCCGCCCGCCTGGGTGCACCCGGGCCAGGTCGCCGACGTGCGCGCCGCCAACGGCGCCGTGCTCGGCTGGGTCGGAGCGATCCACCCACGCTTCGCTGCGCAGGCCGGCGTGGACGCCGACGTGTTCGCCGCGCATCTCGACCTGCACGCGATCGACGCAGCTCGCACCCTGCAGCCGCGCTTCACGGCGTACAGCGAGTTCCCGCCCGTGATGGAGGACATCGCGATCGTGCTCGACGACGCCGTCGCCGGCGGCGAGGTCGTCACCGTCGCGCGCGAGGCCGGTGGTGCGCTGCTCGAATCCGTCTCGGTCTTCGATCGGTACGTCGGCGATCCCATCCCGGCGGGTCGCCACTCGCTGGCTCTGCGCCTCACGTTCCGCGCTCCCGATCGCACGCTCACCGACGAGGAGACCGCGGCCGTTCGCGGCACGATCGTCGACGCGCTCGCGCAGCGCTTCGGTGCAGAGCTTCGCGGATGAGCGAGGACGATCCAGGCGCTGGTCGCGCAGGTCCGCACAATCCGTTTCCGGACCTCGCCGCGCGACCGGGGCCGGCACGCGACCTCGACACGCGACTGGCACAGCCGACCTGCCTGTTCTGCGGGCACGACCAGTTCACCGAGGAGATCGGCAAGCTGGACACCCGGTGGGGGATGGAGGCGCACAAGATGCGCCTGCTCATCTGCCGTCGCTGCGCGTTCACCATGTCGTTCTCGCTCGGCCGGGGGATGAACGTCTAGCTCGACGACGCCCCGACGACGCGCGCGCGCGACAAGGGCGTGGGGCGTGCGTTCAGGTGGGTGCTGCTCGGGTAGGCTTCACCTGTACGCGCGGGCGAGTAGATGCTCGCAATATGAGCGGAAAATCGGAGGAATCACCGTCATGGTTGCGAGTTCCGATGAAGCTGGATCGCTGAGCAACGCGAGTCGCGCGGGGCGCCGCGAGGCGAACCTGCGGGCGCTCAACACCCGCATCGCCGAGTCGCAGGAGCAGATTGCGACGGAGCTGAGCTCGCCGCTCACCGTGCTGTGTGAATGCGCCCTCGCCGACTGCAACGAGTCGATCGAATTGACGCAGGAGCAGTTCGCGGACCTGCGCGAGGACAACATCAGGTTCATCGTCGTGGAGGGGCACGTGCTCCACGAGGTCGAGCAGGTGGTGGGGCGAGGCGAGGTCTGGGTCATCGTCGAGAAACGCGGGGCAGCGGCACGCGAAGCGCGCCGCATCCTCGAATGAGCGACGCCCGTGACATCCCCGACGTCGCCCGCACGCTCGGCATCGTCGCCGCGTGGCGCTCGAGCAACCTGCTCACCGCACATCAGGGCGAGGTGCTCATCCAGGTGCATGCGGCGGGTGCCATCACGGCGGCGCAGGTCTGCCGCGTGATCGGCCTCACCACCGCCTCGATGACCCGGATCGTCGGCAAGCTCGAAGAGGCGGGCTGGCTGATGCGCGCTCGCGACGATTCGGATGCGCGCCGCCTGATCCTGCAGCCGACCAAGCAGCTGGCGCGCGCGATCGAGGAGCTCGAGCGCGCACTCGTTCCGGAGTGCGAACGGCCGGACGTCGTCGACGACCTGGCCGAGGAGCTCGACGCGGGCTAGGAGGCGAGGCGGCCCGGTCACGCCTCACCGGGCCATGAGGTTTCATGGTTGTAAGGGCGCCCTGACAGCCTGTATGGTCGTCGCCATGAAGACTGACGCCGACGGCCGCACCCGCATCTCCACGAACACGCTGATCGCCTGGTCGGTCGGGTTCGCCATCCTCCTCCTCATCGCGATCTCGCTCGTCGCCGCGAGCAGCAACCCCGATCCGACCGACGTCGCGCCGGGCTCGCAGTCGCTCGCGACGAGCATCACCAATGCGTCCGTCATCGTGTTCCGCGAAGGGCTCGAGGCCGTCCTCATCTTCGCCGCGATCACGGCGAGCTTCCTCGGCGCTCGCCAGCAGTACCGCCGACCCGTCACGCAGGGCGTCGCCGCGGCCTTCGGCGCGACGGTCCTGACGTGGTTCGTCATGACCGCCCTCCTCGGTGCGTTGCCCGTGAGCGAGGACGTGCTGCTCGCGATCACCGGCATCGCCGCCGTCGTGATCCTGCTGCTCGTCATGAACTGGTTCTTCCACAAGGTCTACTGGACCGACCACATCAAGGAGCTCAATTCCAAGAAGCGAAGCCTCGTCGATGCGAGCGAGACGGGCGACTCGATCAAGTACTGGGGCTTCTTCGCGCTCGGGTTCACCGCCGTGTACCGCGAAGGGTTCGAGGTCGTGCTGTTCCTGCAGAACCTCAACATCGTCGCCGGTGCGGCCGCCGTGATGTGGGGAGTGCTCATCGGCCTCGCCGGAACCGCGGTCGTCGGCTTCCTGACGTTCTTCGCCCACCACAAGCTCCCGTACAAGCGCATGCTCGTGCTGACCGGCGTGCTGCTCGGCATCGTGCTCGTCGTGATGATCGGCGGCTCGGCGCGCACCCTGCAGTCGCTCGGCATCCTGTCGACCACGCCGCTGCCGTTCGACACGCCTGACTGGTGGGCGCGCTGGTTCGAGATCGTCCCGACGTGGGAGACGGTCACCATCCAGCTGCTCGCCGCGGCCTTCGTGATGGGGTCCTACTACGCTGCCGAGCGGTGGTCGAAGGAGAAGCGCCGTCGCGCCAACGCCGCGGTCGCACCTGCATTCATCCGCCAGCAGCCCACTGCAGCTCGCGTGCATGCCGCAACTGCCACCCTGCCCGACCTCGCGCGTCGCGCGCCGGGTGTCGCGTCCTCGCCAGCGGCCGTGCGCGAGGTCGAGCGGGTCGAGGCAGGCGCCGACATGCAGCGAACGATCTGCGGCCACCCGGCGACGACGATGTGTGGTTGCTCCGCCATCGCCCCGAACGCGGCAGCGAGGATGCACTCGACCGGGCCGGCCGCGCCGGCAGTGGCGACGCCCACCGCTCCGGTCCTCACGCCGCGTCCGCTGTTCGAGCAGCAGCCGCCGGCGCTCGTTCGCGAGCCGCTCTTTGCACCCCGCGTCACCGAGTAGCGCCGCCCGCGAAAACGAGGTGCAGCAATCTACTCACCCGCTGGGTCAGTAGATTGCTGCACCTCTTCGATCGCCCACGGTCACTGGCAGGACTCGCACTCCTCGCCGTTGCGCATGGCCTCGATCGAGCAGTGGCTGCGCCCAGGCAACGTGCCCACCGCCGCTGCGAGTGCGGTGGCTTCGGCATCCGTGCCCGCCCCCGACTCGAAGCGCTTGGCCGTCACCGTGCTCTTCTCGATGCCGCTCGCGCCGAGCGTACGCAGGTAGTACGTCGTCTTGAGACCGACGTGCCACGCGCGCCGGTACATGTGGCTCATCGCCTTCATGTCGGGCGATGCCAGGAACAGGTTCACCGACTGTGACTGGTCGATCCACTTCTGCCTGCGCGCCGCGGCGTCGAGGAACCACTCCGGCTCGATCTGGAACGCGGTTCGATAGCGCTCGACGATCGCCGCCGGGATGCCCTCGATCTCGGACAGGTCGCCGTCGAAGTACTTGAGCTGCGCCGCGAGCTCGTCGTCCCAGAGCCCGGCGTCCTTGAGGTCGGCGACCAGGTACGGGTTCAGCACGGAGAAGTCGCCTGACAGGTTCGATTTCACGAACAGGTTGCGATACATCGGCTCGATGCACGGCGACGTGCCCACGATGTTGGAGATCGTCGCGGTCGGTGCGATCGCCAGCACGTTGGAGTTGCGCATGCCCTGCGTCTGGATTCGCACGCGCAGTGCGTCCCAGTCCATCCGCCCGCCGCGCGGCACGTCGATCGGCAGCCCCCGCTCCGCTTCGAGCATGTCGAGGGTGTCGGGCGGCAGCAGCCCACGATCCCACTTCGAGCCGCTGAACGATCCGTAGGAGCCACGCTCGGCGGCCAGGTCGCTCGACGCCTCGTACGCGAAGTACGCGATCGCTTCCATCATCTCGTCGTTGAACTCGACCGCCGCCTGCGACGAGAACGCGGTGCCGCGCTCGTACAGCGCGTACTGCAGGCCCATCACGCCGAGCCCGACGGGGCGGTGTCGCTCGTTCGCGAGGCGCGCGGCCTCGGTCGGGTAGAAGTTCACGTCGATCACGTCGTCGAGCGCGCGCACCGCGATGCGCACCGTCTCGCGCAGCTTCTCAAGGTCGAGTTCCCCGTCCGGCAGGAGGTGCTGGTCCAGCACGATCGACCCCAGGTTGCAGACGGCCGTCTCCTCCTCGCTCGTGTTGAGCGTGATCTCCGTGCACAGGTTGGAGGAGTGCACCACGCCCGCGTGGTCCTGCGGCGAGCGCACGTTGCAGGGATCCTTGAACGTGATCCACGGATGCCCGGTCTCGAAGAGCATCCGCAGCATGCGCTTCCACAGGTCGATCGCCGGCTGGCGCTCGCCGCGCAGTTCGCCCGCGTCGACCATCGCCTCGTACTGCTCGTAGCGCCGCTCGAACGCCGCGCCGTACAGGTCGTGCAGGTCGGGCACGTCGGAGGAGCGGAACAGCGTCCACTCGCCGCGCTGCTCCATGCGCTTCATGAACAGGTCCGGGATCCAGTTCGCGGTGTTCATGTCGTGCGTGCGGCGCCGCTCGTCGCCCGTGTTGCGCCGCAGGTCGAGGAACTCCCCGATGTCGTTGTGCCACGTCTCCAGGTACGCGCAGCCCGAGCCCGCGCGCTTGCCGCCCTGGTTGACCGCCACGAGCTGGTCGTTGTGCAGCTTGAGGAACGGCACGATGCCCTGGCTCTCGCCGTTCGTGCCGTGGATCCGAGAACCCGTGCCGCGCACCTTCGTCCATGACCCGCCGAGCCCGCCGGCCCACTTCGACAGCTGTGCGTTCTCCGCCACGCCGCGCTGCATGATGCTCTCGAGCGAATCCTCGATCACGTACAGGTAGCAGCTCGACAGCTGCGAGTGCGGCGTGCCGGCATTGAACAGCGTCGGCGTCGACGAGCAGAAGCGACGGTCGCGGTACACGCCGTACAGGTCGAGCACGTGCGCTTCACGGTCGTCTGCGACGCTCGTCGCGTGCGGCAGGGTGATGCCCATCGCCACGCGCATCCAGAACAGCTGCGGCGTCTCGATGCGCCGGTGCTCGCGCCCGTGCTGCGACGTCTTGTCGACGAGCAGGTAGCGGTCGTAGAGCGTCTGCAGGCCGAGGTACTCGAGGTCGAGGTCCGCCGTCGGATCGATCGCGGCGGCCAGCCGGTCGAGGTCGTAGTCGAGCATCGCCGGCGCGATGCGCCCGATCTCGACGCCGTGGCGCAGCAGTCGCGCGAACGCGGCCCGATGCGCCGCCGCGAGCCCGGCGAGCCCGTCACGCTCGACGGACCAGTCGAGCGTTTCCTCGTACATCCATGTCAGCAGCAGGCGACCGGCGAGCTTGGAGTAGCCCGGGTCGCGTTCCACGAGCGTCTTGGCGTTGAGCACCACGAGCGTGCGCAGGTCGTCGCGTGCGATGCCGTCGCCGAGCGAGCGACGCAGCTCCACCTCGATGGCGGCGTCGTCGAGCGGCAGCTCCAGCCCGATCGATGCGAACCGGATCCGCGCTCGAAGGTCGCTGCCGTCCCACGTGCTGGTCGAGCCGTCCGCCTCCACGATCGTGATGGGTGCGACGACCTCCGCGTCGCTCGCGACCGCGCCAGTGCTCCGTGCCCCGGCCTCGCTGCGTGCTCGCGCCAGTGCGCGCTCGGCGCGGTACACGATGAAGCGCTCCGCCACGCGCATGTGGCCGCCGAGCACGAGCTCCTCCTGGACGAGGTCCTGGATCGTCTCGATCGCGACGTAGGCGAGGCCGAGCGATCCGGCTCGTTCGCCGACACGCTCCGCGATCGCGGCAGCCGGCGCCGGATCCAGCGCGAGCGACACGAACGCCGCGCGCACCGCCGCCTCGACCTTCGCGCCGTTCCATCCGACGACCTGGCCGCTGCGGCGCACGATCCGCACGCGCCGTGCAGCACCCGACGCGTCGACCGATGGCAGCGCGCGCCGCAGGATGAGCGCCTTCGCCACGTCGAGCTCGCCCGCTGCGACGAGCGCCGCTTCCGCGAGCGTCGACAGGTCGTGCTCGCGAACGCGCAGGGGGCACGCGTCGAGCTCCGCGCCGCACAGTCGCTCGCACACCTCGCGCGTGATGCGCGCCACCAGCTCGCGCGACTCGAGCGTGTCGACATCGACGCGCCCGTCGGCGAGCGCCACCGTCGCGAGCGCATCGGCCACCAGACGTGCCGGGATCGTCGGCGAGAACGCGCGCTCGTGCCCGACCTCGTCCACCACCGTCGTGCCCCACTCGCGCGGCTCGAGCGCGGCAAGCGCGGCGTCCGTCACTCGGCGCGTGGCGTCCTCGTCGCGATGCGCGGCACTGTCAGGCCCTGCCGCGCGCTTGAGGTCCAGGTCTCGCAGGATGGAGTCGATGTCGATCGTCGTCATGAGTGTCGCCCTCCCCAGGCGTCGGTGGTGCAAGGTGTCAGTCGGCGCGGTGTGCGCTCGGGTCAGAGCTCGTTGCTCGCTTCGCTCGCGCGAACTCGTCGTCACTCGGTCATTCGAGCAAGCTCGATGACGCTCGTTCCTAGAGCTCGTCGTCGGCAACTGCCGCCAAGGAGCTGGCCTTCTGGTACTCGGTCACGCGGCCCTCGAAGAAGTTCTGCTCCTTGCCCAGGTCCATGAGCTCCGCGAGCCACGGCAGCGGGTTCGTCGCGCCGGGTGACAGCGGCTCGAGACCGAGGCTCACGAGTCGGCGATCGGCGATGTAGTCGACGTAGCCGGCGAACTCGGTGCGCGACAGTCCCACGCCGTCGATCGGGAGCACGTCGTCGATGAACCGGTGCTCGAGCTCGACCGCCTCGCGCATGAGGTCGCGAAGCTCGTCCTTGAGCTCGTTCGTCCAGATCTCCGGGTTCTCCGCGACGAGCTCGAGCAGCAGGCGACGCAGCAGCTCGATGTGGTTGCTCTCGTCGCGCAGCGTGTAGCGGAACATCGTGCCGATGCCGGTCAGCTTGCCCTGGCGGTACAGCGACAGGATCATGCCGAACAGCCCGTAGAACTGCGTGCCTTCCATGCACTGGCCGAACACGAACAGGTTCTTCGCGAAGAGCGCGACGTTCTCCGGGACCGTGAGGTCCAGGTCGCGGCGCAGGCCGTGCGACAGGCGTGTGACGAACTCGTTCTTGGCGACGATCGACGGCACGTCCGCGAACATCGCCTCGCACTCGTGCGGGTCGAGGCCGAGCGAGCTGATCATGTACAGCAGCGAGTCGGCGTGGATGTTCTCCTCATGCGCGTGCCGACCGAGCACGAGCTTGAGTTCGGACGCCGTCACGAGCTCGCGGATCACCGTCAGCACGTTGTCGCCGACGATCCCCTCCGCCGCGCTGAAGTAGCCGACGCCCATCTTGACGATCCATCGGTCCAGGTCGCTGAGCGCGTCGGCGGAGCGCCACTGGTCCACGTCGCGCTGCATGGGAACGTCCTCCGGCTCCCAGTGGTTCGCCTTCATCTTCTGGTACAGCTCGTACGCCCAGTTGTACTTGAGCGGCAGCAGGTTGAAGGCGAGTGTCTCGCGACCGGCGACCACGCGCTTGCCGTCCAGCGCTTCGCGGGCCTTCGCCTCGTCGAGCACGAAGCTCCGGTCGCCGATCGTGTAGGTGCGCTGCATGGGAAACCTCCGACGTGGTTCGGTCGGACTGGCCAGCGAGCCGTTCGCGCCGCCGCGAAAGCGGCAGCGTCGGCGCACGGGTGTCCTTCGACCGAGGACAGTACCTGCACCACGGAGCGGTCGACCGGACTCGCAGCTCGGGGCTGCTCTACCGTTGCGGGACAGTGCCGGGATCTCACCGGACTTCGCCGAACTCCATGGCCCCCTTGGTAGGGGATCGCTACTGTACCGCGCAGGGTGGACGCGGCGCACCCTGCACCGACGCACGCGCCCTGCGATCCGATGATGCGAGCAAGGACGCCTGCACTGGGTAGGACCAGCCGGAACGCGGCAACCTCCCGTGTGGCGCCGCCAGGCGTCGATGACCCAAGGAGCGACCCATGACCATCGGTGCATCCATCTTCCTGCTCGCAGTCGGGCTCATCCTCGCGCTTGCGGTCGACGTGGCGCCGACAGCCGCGGGGACCGTCTCCATCGAGTGGGACGTGGTCGGGTGGATCCTCGTCTGCGCGGGCCTGCTCGGTCTCGCGCTCTCGCTGTACATGGGCAGGCGCCGCGTCATCTACTCGGACCCGGCCGTCCCGCCCACGCGCACGACCACGGTCATCGAGGACGAGCGCTACCCGCCCGTACCGTGACCCGCGGCTCAGCGACGCCGTGTGACGCGACGCTACCTCGCGAACCTACGTGTGACGCGGGTTCGCGAGGCAGGACGCGCCCACACCCTCAGGCGCCGCCGAGGAGGATCGTGAAGCCGAGCATCACCAGGTAGCCGACCACGAGGCCGCTCGCCACGAACGGCCAGCGGGCACGACCGGTCGCCTCGGGCAGCAGCTCGAACACGACCATCCAGAGCATCGCGCCGCCAGCGACACCCAGGCCGACCGGCAGCACGCCGCGAAACGCTTCCACGAACAGGAACGCCGGGATCGCGAGCAGCGGCTGGGGGAGGCTCGAGAAGATGCTCCAGCCCGCGGCGGAACGCACGCTCGAGCCGTGCGGCACGAGCGCGAGCGAGATCGCCAGGCCTTCGGGGATGTTGTGGATCGCGATCGCGAGCGCCACGAGGATGCCGAGGTCCTCGCCGCCGCCGAACGACACGCCCACGCCGATGCCTTCGGCCGCCGAATGCGCGGTCATCACCGCGATGATGAGGAACGCCGTCCGCGCATTCGCGCCGCGCAGCTTGCCGAAGTCGGCAGCCTCGTCACCGTCGCCCGCGTGGATGAAGCGCGCGATGACCCAGATGGCCCCGATACCGCCGGCGACACCCCACGCGGTGCGCTGCCACGAGATGTCGACGCCCTCGACGAGCAGCAGCTGCGTCGCCGCGAGCATGAGACCGCCGGCCGCGGCGGTGGAGGTGCCGAGCACGCGCGGGCTCGCGTCGCGCAGGAACAGCAGCGGCAGCGCGCCGAGACCGGTCGCGAGTGCAGTGCCGAGCGCGGCGAGGAAGACCAGCAGCAGGCCGGGATCGTCGGTCACGAGAAGTACGTCGCGCGCGCCCGTCAGCGGACGGGCAGCGCGGGGCCCTGGGTCCAGTTGGGCTCGACCTCGTGCAGCACGCGGATGAGCTCGAGCTCGCCGACGATGCCGACCTCGTCGAGCTTCGCCAGGCACGCCTCCACGAGCGGCATGTGCGCGCCGTAGCCGCGAACGCGCGAGATGCGGAACGTGAACAGGTCGCGCTCGCCGGCCTTGCGCTGCAGCTGGGCCGGCGCCATCGCGAGGCGCGCCTCGTCGAAGGTCAGCTCCTCCTTGAGGCGAAGCTCGAAGAGCATGTCGCTCCAGTCCTGGGCCTGGTCGTCGACTGTGGTGCGGAAGTCACGTGCGAGGGACATGCCGTGATCCTACCCGCGCGGCCGCATGACGCACGCACGCGCGCCGACAGGGATGCCGTCCCTGATAGCCTCACGCGCATGGCCGCTTCTCCCAAGTCCACGTCGTCCGCCAAGTCGAAGTCCGCTGCCGCGAAGGCTGACGAGACCGTCGCGCCCAACCCACGATCGAAGTCGGGCGCCAAGCCCCTCGGCGACACGAAGGGCCGCGCGGACGCCGATGCCTACGGCGAGCACGCCACCTTCGCGAAGGGCAAGCGCCCGAGCGACAAGCTCAAGCCCGCCGAACTCGTGCAGATCTACCGCACGATGCTGCTCGCGCGCCGCTTCGAAGAGCATGTCGTCGACCAGTTCCGCGAGGGCAACCTGCCGGGCTTCGTGCACGTCGCGATCGGCCAGGAGGGCATCGCAGCGGGCGTCGGCCACGCGCTGCCCGAGGGCGACATCATCGCGTCCACCCACCGCGCCCACGCGCACATCATCGCGCGCGGCTCGAGCGTCGAGGCGCTCATGGCCGAGATGATGGGCCGCATCACCGGCGTGTGCCAGGGTAAGGGCGGCTCGATGCACCTCGCCGACATGTCCCGCAACGTGGTGGGCGCCAACGGCGTCGTCGGGTCGGGCGTGCCGATGATGACCGGCGTCGCGCTTGCGCAGAAGGAGCTCGCGACGGGCAACATCGCCGTCGCGTTCTACGGCGACGGTGCCACGAGCCAGGGCAACGTCCACGAGGGCATGAACCTCGCGCAGATCTGGGAGCTGCCGGTCCTGTTCATCTGCGAGAACAACCGCTACGCCGAATCGACGCCGAGCTGGCAGACCGTCCCGATCGACGACCTCACGCTGCGCGGCGCCGCCCATGGCATGAAGACGTTCGCCGTCGATGGCAACGACGTGCTCGCGATGTACGACACCACCACCGTCGCGGCCGAGTACGCCCGCTCCGGCAAGGGTCCCGTGTACATCGTCGCGGAGACGCAGCGCCTCTCTGGCCACTACGTCGGCGACGCGGAGGTCTACCGCCCCAAGGGCGAAGCCAAGGCAGCCCGCGCCGGAGACCCGATTCCCGCGTTCCGCACCGAGATGCTCACGCGCAAGGTCAAGGAATCCGACGTGAAGGCCGTCGAGGCCGAGGTGGAGGAGACCATGGAGCGCGCCGTCGAGGCGTCGCTCGCCGCGGACTTCCCGCCCGCCGAGGACGCCATGAAGCACGTGTACGCGGAGTACCCGTACCAGGGCCCGGTGCTCGGCGCCTGACCAAGCCGGGATCGTCGACGAGTCGACGGTGCTCGACAGTCCCATGCGAATTCACGCGGCCGTCCCGGCAGGGGCGGCCGTTCGTGTCGAGCGCGCTCAGCGCCCGGAATTCGCAACGCTGAGCACGCTCGACCGGGGGCTGGGCACTGAGCGTGCAGTGCGTTCGGGAAATCGAACGCTGGGCACGCTCGCGCCCCGAAATTGAGCCTCGGAACGCCATCTCGAGCCCGTCAGCACCACGAATGCCTGCAAACGCTCGTCAGGAGCAATCTGGATCTTCTGCAAAAAGCGCTGGACAGATTGCCGAAGTCGTCGTTCACTGGGACGTGGAAGCGTCTGTCCGGTCCCCACCTGTGCAGCCGAATCCCACATCCCCACAGTGCATGGAGCCCCCACCCCCATGGCCATCAACACGAACTCCCCATCTTCGAATCCGCAGCTTGCCGCGATCCTGGCGACCACGCCAACGATCGCGCCAACGCCGCGCCCAGCGACGTCGCAGATCGTCGGTGGTGTCGATCCGATGACCGGTGCAGCCTTCACGGTGCCGACCACGAACCCCACGACGCCTCCGCCTGCCGGCCAGTCCGGCACCGGCACGCTCGTCGTCGGTGGTGGGTCGACGCCCGCGAACGGCGCACAGCCCGCAGGGCCCGCAGCGGCGCCGAGCGTCGCGTCACTCACGACGACGATCGTGCCGACCACGACCACTCCGATCACCACTCCGGTGACCACGACCTCGACGATCTCCGGGAGCGGCGAAGCCGGCGCGACCCCGACCATCGAAGCGTCCGGGTTCGGCAAGGCCGAGCGCAGCCAGCCGATGAACGTCTCCATCGATGGTGCGACGTTCGGTTTCCCCTCCTTCAACGAATCCGCCAAGTCCACCGCCGCACCTGCGATCGCCTGGGGTCCCGGCTGGACCAAGGTGGAGAAGGACGGCATGTGGTTCATGGAGCACACGAACGGGATGAAGGCCATCCCCGCCGTGGAGTACCGCGTCACCCCGAACCCGGCCGAGAAGGTCTCGACCGTCAAGGTCGCCAACGGCTGGGGCAAGAAGTTTCCCGACGGCACGATCCTCGTGTTCGATCGCAAGGAAGGCCCGTACCGCCTCGACCCCCAGGGCAACAAGCACAAGGTCGAGCCCGGCACGCACACCTTCGGCGGCGTCAAGGTGCGCGTGTTCGAGGCGAGCGTCGTTCGCACGCTCGACAAGAACGGTGCTGTCAACGTCTTCGATTCGCGCGGCAACCGCAGCGAAGGTTCCAAGCGCGGCCGGCTCGCCGCCGCACTCGGCTCCGCGAACGCAGGCGCATCCATCAGCGGTGGCGGAAAGACGTCGAGCAACCCGGTCACGGCCAGCGGACCCTCGACCGAGAGCGGCGGCCCGAGCAAGGGCGGCGGCCCCGGCGGCAAGGACGGCACGCTCGTGAGCGCCGGTGGTGCGGTCACGACTGCGCAGATGACGCAGAACGTGCAGCGCCTCACCGAGGTTGCGCGCGGCCTGGTCGCACAGATTCAGAGCGGCAACGTCGACGGCGCGAAGCTCGCCGACCTGCAGGCGCAGCTCAACGCGCTGCCGTCGGGCATCCTGCAGGCTGCCGGTGCGGCCGGCACGATCACGAGCGACGGGCGCGGCCTGCGCCACGGTGGCGAGGACCACGCCGCGACGCCTGCTGCTGGCGCCGCCGCCACGCCCGCGACCGGCGCGACCACGCCTGCTCCGACGGCCGGTTCGCCGTCGCCGTCCACCACCAATGGCCAGCCGCCCACCCCGCCGTCGAGCACCACCGGTGTCGCAGGGACGGGCTCGCCGACCGGAACGACGGTCGGCAATCCGCCGGCAAGCGGCACGAGCGGCACGAACGCGAATTCCACGACCGGCGGCGGCGCATCGCCCGTCGCGGGCGTCGATGCCAATGCGACCACCAAGACGCTCGCAGCGGGCGCCAAGGCGAAGGTCGAGGGCACGATCCCGACCGAGCTGCAGGGCAAGCAGGCGCGATTCGCGCAGCTGCCCGATGCCCTCCAGGCGGCCGTGGCGAAGGCGTTCGGCTCCGACCAGGGCGCCGCGGCGTTCAAGGCCGACCAGCTCGTCGCGTTCAACGCGAGCGGCGAGGTCACGCTCGTCGAGGGCGGCACGGTCTACACCAAGCACCAGGCGCAGATCCGCGGCGCCGGTCCCGGCGAGGAGATCGCGCTGACCGTGCGGCCCGGTCGCCAGCCCGGTTCCGTCGGCCGCACCAACGCGACGCTGTCGCCGCGACCGACCGTGCAGGGTGGCGGCGCTACCGGCACCACCAAGACCTCCAGCTCGAGCAGTCACTCGCACACGAGCAAGGCGACACCGTCGGTGCCGACCGTTGCGGGCGTCAAGGTGAGCGGCGGCGGCTCCACAGCCTCCAACCGCATCACGCTGTTCCCGACCGGTGGCGAGACGCGCGACGTCGCGTTCGGCGGCATGAACGGCTCGTTCACCTGGACGACGCTCCCGGCGACGGCCAAGCAGGCGATCATGGCGCAGCTCTCGGATCCGTCGACCCCGGCCGGCAAGGCGTTCGCCTCGCGCACGGGTAGTGGTTGGACCATCGATCCGGGCTCGATCATCGTGCTGGACGCCGGCTACGCATCCTTCATGAACGGCCTTGCGCTGCATCGCGCGGCGACGAGCCGGCCCACGAGCCAGCCGTCGCTGCCGACCATCGCTGGCGGCGGACCTTCGTCCAACCCGATCGGGCACAACGCGACGCGACCGCCGGTGAGCGGTGGCGGCGGCGTCGGTGCGGTCCGACCGGGCACCCCGCCCCCGGCTCCGGCAGTCACCGGACACTCCGGCATGGTCGGCATGCCCGGCATGTCGCACTGATCCGCTGGCCGCCTCGCGCGCACACGCCATGCGATAGCCTGCGCCCATGGCGCAGATGACGTATCGAGAAGCCGTCAAGACGGCAATGGCAGAAGAGCTCCGGCGCGACCAGCGCGTGCTGTTCATGGGCGAGGACATCGCCGACATGGGCGGCTCGCAGGGTGTCTCCAAGGGCATGCTCGCGGAGTTCGGCCCCGGCCGCATCCGCAACACGCCGATCAGCGAGGAAGGCATCGTCGGCGCAGCCGTCGGAGCCGCCATGAGCGGCCTTCGCCCGATCGTCGAGATCATGTACATGGACTTCACGTCCATGGCGATGGATCCGATCGTGGGCCAGGCAGCCAAGTGGCGCTACATGACCGGCGGCCAGGTCACGATCCCCGTGACGATCCGCACGCAGGGCGGCGCGGGCTGGCAGTCCGGCTCGCAGCACGCCTCGATGCTCGAATCGTGGTTCACCCACATCCCCGGCCTCAAGGTTGTCATGACCTCGCAGCCCGACGATGCGCGCCTGCTGCTCAAGGCTGCGATCCGCGACGAGAACCCCGTGCTCTTCATCGAGCATCGCGACTGCTACCCGCGCAAGGGTGAAGTCGGCGAGGACCCGGAGGAGGTCGGCGAGCTCGGCGTCGGTCGGAAGCTGCGCGAAGGAACCGACTGCACGATCGTCTGCTGGGGCGGCATGCCCTGGGCGGCACTCGAAGCGGCCGAGCAGCTCGAAGCCGAGGACGGGATCTCGCTCGAGATCATCGACCCGCGCACGCTGCAGCCCTTCGACCTGGGCATCGTGCTCGAGAGCGTTCGCAAGACCAACCGCTGCGTGATCGCGCACGAGGCCGTCACGTTCGGCGGCTTCGGTGCGGAGATCGCTGCGCTCGTGCAGGAGCACGCGTTCGACCACCTCGATGCGCCGGTGCTGCGCGTCGGCGAGAAGTGGGCGCCCGTGCCGTTCGCGCCCGTGCTCGAGGACTACGTCGTCCCCGGCAAGGCAGAGATCATCGAGGCCGTGCGCAGCGTCGCCTACGCGACCGCCTGACACACCCGCCCAGCTACGCAGAAGGACTGACTGACACATGGCGACCCAGGTGAAGCTTCCCCGCCTCGGACAGGGCATGGACGAAGGCAAGGTCCTGCAGTGGCTCAAGGGCGAGGGTGACACGATCGAGAAGGGCGACGAGCTCTACGAGGTCGAGACCGAGAAGGTCAACGTCGAGGTGGAGGCGCCCGCGGGCGGCACGATCCTCAAGGTGCTCGTCGACGCCGGCCAGACCGTCGCCATCGGTACCACGCTCGCCTGGATCGGCGAGCCCGGTGAGGACGTTCCGGCAGGCGGTGGCGACGACGCCGCGAGCGCCGGCAGCAACACCGCGAAGGATCCCGCGTCCGACAGCACGCCGACCAAGGTCAAGTCGGAGCCCGTCGCGGCTGCCGCACGCGCCGAATCGGCACCCGCGAAGCCTGCGCAGGCCACTCCTGCCGAAGCTCCCGCCGCTCCTGCTCCGGCTCCCGCCGCCGCGCCGCAGCCTGGCGCGTCCGACCGCGTGAAGGCGTCCCCGCTCGCGCGCCGCATGGCATCCGAGCGTGGCATCGACCTCGCCACGCTGTCGGGGTCCGGCCCCGACGGACGGATCGTCGCGCGTGACCTGGAGACCGCCGCGCAGGCGGGCGCCGCTGCTGCGGCACCGACCGCCGCGTCGAGTTCGAGCTACGAGGGTCAGGCAGGCGTGGAGCGCGTCGAGCTGACCTCGATGCGCAGGACGATCGCTCGCCGCCTCGGCGAGGCGTGGACGGCCCCGTCGTTCATCCTCAACCGCGCGGTCGACATGAGCGCCGCGAACGAGCTTCGCGCGCGCATGCTCAAGACCGTCAAGGAGGGCGACGTTCGCCCGACCGTCTCCGACATCCTCACGAAGGCCGCCGCCGTCGCGCTGCGCAAGCATCGTGAGATGAACGCGCACTGGGCGGAGGATGCGATCCTGCGGTTCGAGGCGGCGCACGTCGGCCTGGCCGTCGCCACCGATGCCGGGCTCGTCGTGCCGGTCATCCGTGACGCACATGCGAAGACCGTCAAGGAGATCGCCGCGGACCGCAAGGTGCTCGTCGACAAGGCGCGCAACGGCAAGCTCACGCCGATGGACTTCGAGGGTGGCACGTTCTCCATCTCCAACCTCGGCATGATGGGCATCGACAGCTTCACCGCGGTGCTCAACCCGCCGCAGGCTGGCATCCTCGCCGTCGGCGCGACCGTCGACACGCCGGTCGTCATCGATCGTCGCGTGGAGATTCGCCCGATGATGACGATCTCGCTGACCTGCGATCACCGCACGGTCGATGGCGCGGTCGGCGCCCGCTTCCTCCAGACGCTCGTCGAGCATCTCGAGGATCCGACGTCGATGCTCTGAGCCGGAGCGCTCAGGCTTCCGCGTACAGCGTCTCCAGCAGGAATCGAGCGGCGTCGCGCTCGAGCCACGTCGCCATCGCGCGCTCCTCGGCGAGGTGGTCCTGGGCGATGCGCAGTGTCCGGTCGTCGCCGACCAGCTCGGCGAGGACGGCGAGCTGCTCGTAGGCGACGGCCTCCATGTGCTCGACGACGAACATGTCGCGCAGGTCCTTGGCTGCTCGTTCCCTGCGGATGATGTTGATCGGACCCTTCACTGCCGCGAAGGCGAGGCCCTGCGCGACCTTGCGGGCCGAGGGTCCCGAGCCGAGCTCGTGCAGGCGCCGCGCGATCTCGTCGCCGTGCCGGACTGTCGCCTGCTGGTGGTCGCGCACCCGCTCGAGTGCGAGCTCGTCATGCACCGTGGTGAGCACCGTGCCGAGCATGATCACCGCGTTGCGCTCGAGCGCGTGGACATCGCGCAGGTGGTCGACGAGCATTGCCTCGATCACCTGCGTGCGCGACTGGTTCTTCGCGAGCCCTGCGCGACGATCCACGTCGATGTGCACGGACTGGTTCCAGAACGTATCGAGCACGTCCAGGGTCTCGCGCTCCTGGGCCCCGATCTCCCGGGCGAGCACGGCGGTGGCGTCGTCGCCTGCGCGGAGTGCCTCGGTCTCGAGCAGGAGATAGGACACGACCTCGCCTGCCTCCGCGATGACCGCATCGCGCAGGATCGCGCACTCCGAATCCGGGCGCAGACGGTCCAGCGCCAGCTTCGGAAGCGACGCACCGAGGGCCTGGGTGAGCAGGCGCAGCGAGCCGCTGGCCTCGAGTTCCCCGAGCCGCGCCTCGATGAGCTCCACCTGGCGGCGGGTCTCGGCTTCGTGGCCCAGGAGCAGGGCCTTCACCGCGGCGATCTCGGATTCGTCGTGCAGCGCATGGAGCTCACCGAGCTGGGCGCGTTCGGCGGCGTGTACCTGCTGCAGGTGCGTGACCACCTTTGCCTGGAGCTTCCGGTCATCCATCGTGCGGGTCCTTCCATCCACTGTCGTCTCGTTGGTGTGTCCCGCAGGCGGTCCGTGAAACGGTCCGGAAACGACTGGCGGGTCGACCTCGGAGAACGAGGCCGACCCGCCGGCAAGCGTGAAGGGCATGGGGAGGGGGAGGCGCCCAAACGCTGGGTGGAGGGGGAGGAGGACCGTGGCAAACTGCTACCGCGATCTCAGCGGGTCGACCCATCTCCGGTGCACGTCGTGCATCAGCGGAGCGAGTCGGCCCGGTACTCCGCCACTCCCGTGGCCTCGTCCGTAACCGTGCTCTCCGTGAACCACATGCACCGCATATGAGGACCCCTTTGAGATCGTCGTTGAAAGGATTCAACGAGCGTCCCTTCGGTAACCCGGCCACCTGGTCCGCTGGCGAGTGCCGCACGTTGCGCGACACCAACCCAGCGAGCAGGCCCGTGGGCTTTGCGCCCTCGCGTCACCGCGAGTTTGCCCGTTCGAGGTTGCTCTCCATTCGGCAGCTCGGCTTCCTCGACGCCCGGACCGCTCTCGCGGCTTCCGGTGGACGAGACCCGTGGCTTTGCGCCCCAGCCTCGCGGCTGGTTTGCCCTTTCGTGGTTCGAAAGGATTTTCGGCACGAGCACGTTGGAACTTGAGCAGGAATTGTGGATCAGGAAAAACGTCCGGCAAGGGTGTGAATCGTCACTCGCGCGCAAGATTCGCTGAACGATCCGGTCACGCCGCCACCTGCCGCCGAATGCCGCGTTGGGCGGTACGAATCGCGGTGAAGTCACGTCGTGCTGGCAACTCCTTCGACAACCGTTCCGCACCAGCGGTACGTTGCGCAGTGGAGATGTGTCAGTCGCCCGCCATGTCGCGTTCCGGCGTCTCAGCGCTCGAGGCGGAAGCGGCAGAACGGCGTGCGCAGCTTGCCGAGCGAGACGTTGCCCGACCCGCCGACAGGCTCAC
The DNA here is from genome assembly GCA_025964555.1 of Thermoleophilia bacterium. GTDB lineage: Bacteria > Actinomycetota > Thermoleophilia > Gaiellales > SKUG01 > JAGQUL01. Next base: position 69,655 of record JAOPYQ010000042.1, read on the forward strand.
CCTCGCCCGGGCGTCCATCGAGCACGTCGACGACCGGCCACGTGCGATAGCGAAGCTCGACATGGGCGTCGTCACGGGCAACGATGTCGAAGTCGCCAATCGGCAGCCCCAGGAAATACGTGGTCCCGGACCGGCCGTCGTCGGCGAAGCGCTTCGTGAAGCCCGGCGGCAGCACACCACCGCTTCGTCGCACCTGCCACTGCGGATTGCGTGCCGTGTCCGAATTCGCTCCCATGTCGCGAGGTGTTCCCCGCGACCGGCGCCGTGTCACATGGTGCCCATGCGCTGCAGCATGGCGGCCGCCTCGCGCGGCGCGAGCGCGCTTCGATCGACGCGCGCCATGAGCTCGTTCAGGCGGGTGGTCGTCGCGAACTCCGAACCGCTCGCGAGACCGTAGTCGGCATCGCGCGTGGCCAGCACCCGGCGGAACGCCGCCACCAGGAACGGGTCGTGCTGCATGCCCTGGTTCTGCACGAGGATGCGCTGCGCGAGCTCCGGGTGCATCGCGTCGCGATACGGTCGATCGCTCGTCATGGCGTTGTAGGCATCGGCAACCGCGATGATGCGTGCCTGCAGCGGGATGTCCGCGTCGCGGAGCTTGTCCGGGTAACCCTTGCCGTCGATGCGCTCGTGGTGATGACGCACGCCGGGCAGCACGTCGCGCAGGTGCGCGCTCGGGAGCAGGATCTGCTCCCCGATCTCCGGGTGCAGGCGGATCTCGTCGAACTCGTCGTCGGTGAGTGCCGCCGGCTTGCCCAGGATCGCGTCAGGCACGGCGATCTTGCCGATGTCGTGCAGCAGCCCCGCCAGGTACGCCGCCTGCACGTCGCTCGGCTGCAGGCCGATCTCCGCCGCAAGGTCGCGACTGTAGACCGCGACCGCGATCGAGTGTCCAGCGCTGTACGGATCGCGCGCGTCGAGCGCGTTCACGAGCGATTCGGTGAGGCTCAGGTTCGCCGACTCCAGCTGCGAGTTGAGCTCGCGCTCGCGACCGAACTGGCGGATGAGGAACTGCGTCGCGACAAATGGCAGCGCGAGCAGCGTCAACGCGCTCAGCGGACCGGCTGCGTCGAGCCGGAACAGCGCGATCGCCGGCGTGAACAGCAGCGCCGCGGCGAGCATGAGCCGCCCGATCGGCACCGTCACCGCCGGAATCGGGATCCCACGCGAACGCGCCTCGGTCGCCCAGCCGAGGTTGACGAGCGAGCGCACCGTCGCGAACGCCACCACCGTCAGCACGCTCGGCAGCACCACCGCTCCATCGGAGGCAGCGCTCGACAGTTCCCACACGGTCGCCGCGACGCTCGTGGCGCACAGGTTCACCGCCAGGTCGAAGGAGTTCCAGTCGCGACGATTGAGCACGAGCCGTCCGAGCAGGCACGCGACCGCAGCCACGAGCCCGCCCGTTGCCGTCGCCGCCACCACCGCGAACGGCGCCGCGAAGTGCGCCGCGCTCACGCGCATGCCACGCTGCACCCGTACCGCGAAGAGGTCGGCGAGGTTGCCGAGCAGCACGAGCGTCAGCACCATCCACGCATCGTCGAGGTGCACGGGCTGCTCGCCCATCGACCACACGACGACGCTGACGATCGCGAACAGCCACACCGCGGGGCGGTACAGGCGCCACATACCGGGCGCGGGCGGATACGTCGATGTCGTGGCAGGGGCCATCGCACCCCGCATCGGCGCGTCGCCGAGTCCGCTTGAGCATCCCACCCGCGCACGTGTGCGCCCGCGCGCCCACACGCACGGGGCGACGTGATCTAGGATGCCAGTACGCCGCCCGGCACAGGGCCGGATCCGCGGCGCACCGCACATTTTGTGACCCAGGAGCAGCACCATGAGCGCCCATTACGACGTCCTCGTCATCGGAGCAGGACCTGGCGGCTACGTCGCCGGCATCCGCGCAGCACAGCTCGGCGCGAAGGTCGCCGTCGTCGATTCGCGCGACGTCCCCGGCGGAACCTGCCTCAACGTCGGCTGCATCCCGACCAAGGCGCTCGTGCACTCGGCGTGGCTGCTCGACCACCTCAAGAAGGCAGAGACGTTCGGCGTCATGGCCTCCAACGTCGAACTCGACTTCGGCAAGGCGACGCGCAACAAGAACAAGGTCGTCGAAGGCCTGACCCGCGGCGTCGGCGGCCTGCTCAAGGCCAACGGCATCGACTACCTCAACGGCACCGCACAGTTCGTGGACGCCAACACGGTCTCGGTCAACGGCGACTCGATCACCTTCGACAAGGCGATCGTCGCCTCCGGCTCGTTGCCTGCCCGTCCCCCGATCCCGGGCATCGACGACCAGCGCTGCGTCGATTCGACCGGCATGCTCGCGCTCGAGGAGCAGCCGCGCCGTGTGCTCGTGCTCGGCGGAGGCGTCATCGGCTGCGAGTTCGCGAGCATCTACTCGTCGTTCGGCAGCGACGTGACGATCGTCGAGATGCTCCCGAACCTCATCCCGATGGAGGACGCCGACGCCGGCAAGGCGCTCGAGAAGGAGTTCAAGCGCAAGAAGGTCGCGCTGCAGCTCGGCTCGAAGGTCGAGCGCCTCGAGGGCACCGCCAGCGGCGTCACGGCGCACTTCACCGACGCGAAGGGCACGGCCGGCACCATCGAGGCCGACATCGTGCTCGTGTCGACCGGCCGCGTGCCGAACGTCAAGGACCTGAACCTCGAGGCAGCGGGCGTCTCCTACGACCCGCGCGGTGGCATCACCACCAACGAGGAGATGCGCACGAACGTCTCCAACATCTACGCCATCGGCGACGTCGCCGGCAAGTGGCAGCTCGCGCACACCGCGAGCCGCGAGGGCGAGGTCGCAGCCGAGAACGCGATGGGTCATCCCGCGCTCGTCGACTACAAGGCAGTGCCGCGCGTCGTGTACACCGAGCCCGAGATCGCAGCCGTCGGCCTCACGGAGACACAGGCACGCGAGGACTACGGCGACGACGTTCGCGTCGGCACCTTCCCGTTCGCCGCGAACAGTCGCGCGCAGATCTACGGCGACACGACCGGCTTCATCAAGGTCATCTACGAGGATCGCTGGCACGAGCTGCTCGGCGTCGTGATGGTCGGCGGCCACGTCAGCGACATGATCAGCGCCGGGGTCGTCGCCCTCGAGGCCGAGAGCACCGTCGAGACGATCGCGTTCTCCATCCAGGCACACCCGACGCTCGCCGAGAGCATCAAGGAAGCAGCGCTCGACGCGCTGGGCCAGGTCGTTCACATGCCGCCGAAGCGCAAGCCTGCAGGCGTTGCCTGACCTCACCACGCGCCTGCCCGCCGGCAGCCGCACAGTGAGCGCGTGTGACGAGTTCGCCCCTCGGGTAGCGACCCTCCAGCAGGATTGATCGGCTGGAGGATGTCTCGGTGCGCAACAAGGGCAAGTACGCGGCGATCGGCTACGTGGTGAGCAAGTTCGTGCTCCCGGTGGCCAAGCGCCAGGCGAAGAAGTCGGCCAAGCGCAAGGCGAAGGGCGCCGTGACCGGCACCGCGAACGTCGCGAAGCGACACCCCGCACGCACGAGCGTCGCGGTCGGGGCTGCCGCCGGCGCGATCGGCTGGCTCGCCACCCGAGGTCGCCGCAACGGCGGCACGAGCTCCGGCGACGACGCCTAGACCGGAGCTGCCGCCGCCTCGTACGCCCACGCGCACGCGAGGTCGGGATCGTCGAGCACGCTGTCAGGCACCTCGTGGTACTGCATGACGGTGCTGCGCCCGTCGGCCCGGCGATAGTGGAACGGGCGCGACCCGGCGGCGATGTACTTCGTGACCGTCGCACCATTGGTGCGGAAGTACGCGACGCCGTCGTGGACCAGCCCGAAGATGCGGTCCTCGAGATACAGCCCCCAGGTTCCGAACAGGCGTTTCGCCACGATCGGACCCATCGGTGTCAGCAAATCGATCATGTGACGCGTGGCGTCATCGACCGTGCCTTCGACCTCGGACATGCGTTCGCCCTTCCCCGTTCCCAGGGAACGCGCGCAGGCGTCGACGTCCATCGCCCTGCTGCTGGTGCGCTCCCTGCGAGCACACCCCCCGGCGCACCCGACCCACGACCTATGATCGGGAAGATGTAAGCGATCCTTGAGGATCGTTACGGCAACCGAACCGATGCTGGAGGCTCGAACGGGTCGCGGGACCCACGCGTCGTTTCAGCGTCGCGGTCCGGGGCGCTTGTGCGTGTGGATCTGCTTCGATCCCCAGCCGGCGAGGCGGCGCGTGCCGCCCGAGCCCTTGCTGTTGTATGCCATGCGCGGCGGGATGATGCGCAGGCCGGCGGCCAGGTAGTCCTCTTCGAGGCCGAGGTCCTCGGCGACCCGACCCATCACGTACTCGTCCTCGTCAGCGATCAGGCACGTCGCGACGCCCTTGCGTCCAGCACGGCCGGTTCGACCGGAGCGGTGCACGTAGTCGGCGCGATCATCGGGCGCGTCGAAGTGGACGACGTGCGTGATGTCGTCCAGGTCGAGGCCGCGCGCGGCGACGTCGGTGGCGACAAGCATCTTGAGCTCGCCGCGCTCGAACTTCGCGAGCGTCTTCTCGCGGACGTTCTGCGGCATGTCGCCGTGCATCGCCTCGGTCGGGATCCCCTTGTTGTTGAGGTCCCGATTGAGCGAGTCGGCGCCGCGCTTGGTGCGCGAGAAGATGAGTGTCAGGCCGGGGGTGTCGCGATCGGCCTCGAGCAGGTCCATGAGCGTCTGCATCTTGGTGCCGCGCCCGACCTTGATGAAGCGGTGTTCGATGTTGTGCTCTTCGCCCTCGGGGCGCGCGACCTCGTAGCGATGCGGCTCCTGCGTGTAGCGCTTGGCGATGCGACCCGCGCGACCATCGAGCGTTGCGCTGAAGAACATCGTGTGGCGACCCTCCTTCGGGATCGCAGCTTCGATGCGGTCGGTCTGCGGCTGGAAGCCCATGTCGAGCATCCGGTCGGCCTCGTCGAGGACGAGCATCGACACGTTCGACAGGTCGAGCAGGCGACGCTCCATGAGGTCGAGCAGTCGGCCCGGCGTCGCCACGATCACGTGGGCGCCTACGGCACGCTTGGCCTGCGTCTCGAGGTTGGTGCCACCGTAGACCGGCGCCGCGTCGATGTCCGTCGCGGCGAGCAGGATCTCGAACTCTTCCATCACCTGGACGCACAGCTCGCGCGTCGGCACGAGCACGATCGCGCTCGGCGTCGGCATGTCCGCGTGGATCCGCTCGATGATCGGGATCGCGAAGGCGAAGGTCTTGCCGGAGCCGGTCGGCGCCTTGGCAAGAACGTCCCGGCCACCCAGCGCGTCCTCGAGGACGAGCGTCTGGATCGGGAAGGTCATCTCGATGCCCTTGGCAGCGAGAGCTTCGATGGTCTGGTCCGAGATGCCGGGGATCTCGTCGAATCGGCGGGGTTCAGGTGCGCTCACACGCGTGAGACTATCAGCCGAACCCCGGGGATCGCATCAGACCCCGTCCCTCGGCCATTCGAGCGAGCTCGATGGCACGCGTCAGTCATTCGGTCGCGATCGCCTGCAGCACGTCCGTGCGGGCCGCGCGCCGCGCCGGGAACACCGCCGCGAGCAGCCCGGCAATGATGCCGAGCCCGAGCACGGCCACGAGCGGAACGGCGTTCACCGCGAACTCGAAGCCCTCGTCCTTGAGCGCCGTCACGAGCGCCCAGCCGGCCGCGAGGCCCACCAGCACACCGACGATCGCGCCGAACAACGCCACGAGGATCGCCTCGGTGCGAATGATGCGCCGCATCTGTCGCCGCGTCGCCCCGACCGCGCGCAGCAGGCCGATCTCGCGCGTGCGCTCGAACACGTTGAGCGCCAGCGTGTTGCCGATGCCGAACAGCGCGATGATGAGCGACAGGCTCAGCATGCCGAAGACGAGGCCCAGGATCGGTGCGAGCTGGTCGCGGAACGTGTCGCGCAGGGCTTCCGTGTCCTGGATCTTCAGGTACGCGCCGTCCGTCCCGAGATCCTTGCTGATCGCATCCGACACCTTGCTCGCGCTGCGCCCGTCCTCGACGGAGACGTACGTGAACGCCGGTGCCTGCACCGCGGGCGCCTGCAGTTCGTCGAACGCTTCCTTGGTGATGATCGCCGGCGCGCCCACGAACTCGTTGGGCTCGTAGATGCCGACGACCTCGAACTTCCGGTCCTGGTCGGTCGAGAACGCGAAGCGTGCGGTGTCGCCGACCTTCCACTTCTGGTCCTTGGCGATGTCCTCGTCGACGAGGACGCCACCATCGCCCGGCTCACCTTCGCCGTCGACGACCTGGAGCTTGATCGCACCGTCCTCCTGGAGCACGGGCTCGTCGAACGCCGTGATGATCTTCGCCTCGTCGGCATCGAACTTCGACCCGATCGACGCGCCGCCGTAGTACTGGCTGGCGACCGACTCGACCCCGTCGACCTGCTTGATTTCCTCGAGGTCGTCCTGGTCGACGTAGCCGTAGCCGGAGGAGAGCGCCGCGGAGTTGTAGACCGTGATGTCGGACCCGAGCGTGCGATCAATCTCCGCGTCGACGGTCTTCTCGAGCGACGCCTGGAACACGAGCACGAGCGCCGCGAGCGCCAGGCCGATCATGAGCGCCGACGCGGTGGTCGCCGAGCGCGCCCGGTTGCGCAGCACGTTGCCGGTGGCGAGCTTGCCCGCCGTGCCCCACGCGAAGATCGGCGACAGCACCTTGGTGACGGGCAGGATGAAGATGCGCGAGAGCAGCGCGATGCCGATGATCGCGAGCGCGAAGCCGCCGCCGATCGCCGACAGTGTCTCGGACACGCTCGCGTCCTCGACCTGGAATCCACGCAGGACCAGCAGGCTTCCGCCGACGAGCAGCAGCGTGCCGAACGCGGGCGCCTTCCATCCGCGACCGGCGTGCGCCGGGTTCGCGCGCAGCGCCTCGAGTGGTGACAGTCGCGACGCGCGCACTGCGGGGATCACCGAAGCGACGAGCGTCACGATCACGCCGACCAGGTACGACGCGACGATCGTGCGCGTGCGAAGCGGGAAGTCCGCCCCGGGCAGGTCGAAGCCCACCGCGCCGAGGATCTCGCGCAGCGCCGTGGCGATCCCGTAGCCGGCGATGATGCCGAGCGTGGAGGCGACGATGCCGGTGATGAGCGCCTCGAGCACGACGATGCCGAGCACCTGGCGACGGCTCGCACCGATCGCGCGCAGCAGACCGATCTCGCGCGTGCGCTGGCCGACGAGGATCGTGAACGTGTTGAAGATCGTGAACGCGCCGACGAACACCGCGACGGCGGCAAAACCGAGGATGACGTTCTGGATGATCGACAGGAAGCTGTTGTCGATCGACTCGGTCTGCTCGTTCGTGAACTCCTTGCCGGTGATCGCGTCGTACCTGTCACCGATCGTGGCGCGCACGCGATTGCGCAGCTCGACCTGGTTGATGCCCTCGTCCGCCTTCACCTCGACCGCGCTGAAGCGGTCGCCCATGTCGAAGAGCTCCTGTGCGCGGCTCGTCTCGAACACCGTGATCGTGGCACCGTTGAGGTTGTTGGACTCGCCGAACTTGACCACTCCCGAGACGGTGAACTCCTCGACCTTGCGACCGCCCTGCGTCAGCACGCGGACGTCGTCACCAAGCTGGAACTTCCCGGTCTCCATGACGGTCGCGTCGAGCAGCACCTCGTCGCGCTTCGGTGCCTTCCCCTTGACCAGTCGCAGCGCGCCGATGTCCTCGGCCTCGGCGACCCAGTTCGCACCGAACGCAGGTGCGCCGCCGTTCTGGATCGGCTTGCCCTGCTTGTCGAGCACGGTCGCGCCGAACTCGAAGATGCTGCCGGCGACCTGGTCGACGCCCTCGAGGTCCTTGACCTGCTCGATCACGGTCGGCGGCACGCCCACGCGTGCCAGGTCGATGGTGATCGTGCCGGGCGCGGAGGTCGCCTGCTTCTCGACGAGCTCCTTGTACTCCTCGCTCTGGATGTGCACGTCGATGCCGCGCGACGCCTCGGTGAAGAGGCTGTCGAACGAGTCGCGCATCGAGTCGGTGAGGAAGAACGCGCCGGCGACGAAGCCGACTCCGAGCACGACGGCGATGCTGGTCAGCAGCAGGCGGAGCTTGCGGGCGAGGACGCCCTTGATCGCGACGCGCAACATGTCAGTTGGCCCCGCCGGTCGAGAGCGAGCGGATGCGCTCGAACACGGTGTCCGCGCTGGGGTCCTCGATGGTGTCGACGATCTTGCCGTCGAACAGGAACAGCACGCGGTCCGCGACGGCGGCGCTCGTCGCGTCGTGCGTCACCATCACGATCGTCTGGCCGTAGTCGTCGACTGCCGCGCGCATGAGTGCGAGCACCTCGGCACCCGACGTCTGGTCCAGGTTGCCGGTGGGCTCGTCGGCGAAGATCACATCGGGGCGTGACACGAGCGCGCGGGCGACCGCGACGCGCTGGATCTGGCCGCCGGACAGCTCGGTCGGGGTGTGGTCCATGCGGTCGGCGATGCCGAGGCGGCCGACGACCTCGTCGAACCACTTCGGGTCGGGCGACTCGCCGTCGAGGCGCAGCGGCAGCTCGATGTTCTCGCGCGCGGTGAGCGTCTGCACGAGGTTGAAGGCCTGGAAGATGAAGCCGACCTTGCGGCGTCGCAGCTTCGTGAGCGCGGCGTCCTTGAGCGTCTCGAGCTTGTCGCCACCGATCTCCGCACTGCCGCTCGTGAGCTTGTCGAGGCCCGCCATGCAGTGCATGAGGGTCGACTTGCCGGAGCCCGACGGTCCCATGACGGCGGTGAATCCACCGCGCGGCAGGTCGAGGTCGACGCCCTGGAGCGCCGTGACGGACGTCTCGCCCTTGCCGAAGATCTTGACGGCGTCGCGAACGCTTGCGGCGAGACCGGAGGGCGACGAGGGGGAAGACGCGAGAGTGCTCATGTGCGCGACCATACACGCGCGTACGAGGCCTCGTCACGATGTGCGACATGACGAAATTCGGCGCGTCGGTGGTGCGCGAACCTGCAGGTCAGTGCGAGGTGAGCGCGAGCCCGAGCACGGCGCGGGCTGCGTCGTCGATGGCGCGCAGCGCCGGGGCGCCGATGGCGTTGGTCTCGGCGCTGTTGGTGAGGAACATGCCAGGCTTCGCGGCGAGCGTGACGCCACCGACGAGCGAGGAGTCGGGGGAGAGCAGGATGCCGGTCACGCCGTGCTTGTCGCCGAGCGCATGGAGCGCATCGACCGCCGTGTCGAGTGCGCCCGTACCGGTGCCGGCGACGGTGCGCGTCGTAGTTCGGTCGAAGAAGCTGGCCGGTCCGAGCGTGCCGCCGGTCAGCAGGTAGCCGGGGTTGTTGATGCCCGTGGACGTCGTCACCTTCGCGGTGGCGACTCCGGCATCGACGCCGGTATCGACGGACACGCTCTTGGAGCGGAGGGTGCCGCCGGTGACGGGACCGCTGATGTGGAAGTTCTGCATGCCTCGGCCTCGGCGTCGGTGCAGCCTGCGGACCGGCAGCGCGATGTGCGTGGCCGTCGCGGAACGCAGTGCTGGGCGCGGGCGGCCAGCACGCCGACTCGGTCGATCACGCTCGGTCGATCACGCTCGGTTGATCACGCTCGGTCGATCACGCTCGCGCGTCGACGAACTCCTGCACGAGGCGTGCGGCGCGGTCGATGCGCAGCAGCGCTTCCTTGCCGACGCGCTCGTTGAGCGCCGTGCTGCCGCCGAACCCGAGTTCGCCCTTGACGCGGACCAGGCCGACCTCGGCCGGGTTCTCGGAGAGCTTGATGCCGTCGATGCCGTGGCGGCTGGCGAGGTTGTGCAGCGCCTGCACCGCGTCGTCGAAGGAACCGACGCCACCGCCCGTCGCGGGCTGGCGCACGATCGTGTTCGCGCGATTGAAGAACGAGCCGCTGCCGAGTCCGGTCATCGCGATGATCGGCACCTTGCCGAGCGGATTGGCGACGCCCTTCTCGGTCGTGAGCACGGCGCTGACGACCTCGCCCGCGACCTTCGTGTCGACTGCTGTGTCCACGAAGCGCAGGCCCGACTTGGCAACGCTGCGCAGAATCTGGAAATCGGTCATGGTGGTGTCCCCGTCTCATCCAATGGCGCACGTCGTCCCGGACGGCGCCCTGCCTGCGTATCGAACTGGAACCGCTACGCGTTTCCACGCGACATGCAGGTGGACGGAAGTTGTACGGGACGACAGGGACTTCACGATGGACATCGTTGCTTTTCGATCACGCCCGCTGGCGCCTCAGGATCACGCGTCGACGCTCGACGTGGTGAAGTCCGCCGCGACCGGCGCGATCGTGGGCACCGCGGTCAGCGGCGCGTTCCACCGGTTCGGCCCTCCGAAGCTCGGGATGGGCGCGCCCTTCCTGACCGCCACGCTGGGCGTCGGCCTCATGACCGGGCTCGCCGCAGGCGCGCTCACCGCCACCAACCGCACCGGCGACCGGACCAACTCCATGCTCACCAGTGCTGCGATCACGACCGCGGCATTCGCCGTGCCGGGGATCGTCATCCACGGCAAGATGGACTTCTCCGGCAACCCGGTGAACCGCTGGGCCGCCGCGGCCGGTGTCGCCGCCGTCGGCCTCCTCGCCTCGCCGCTCATCCACGAGGCCACGCGCCCGCGCGACTGAGGTACGGAGTCGGCAGGTCATTGTCACGCGCGTCCCGATTTCCGGGACGGAGGTGACACTGACCGGCAGGAATTCACCAGTCGCGGTCAGGCCCCGACTACTTGCTGGCTGCGTTGTCCTGCTGCTTGGACTTCGCCTTGGCCGTGTGGCGCTCGCCGGCCTTGAGGATCGACTTGCGCAGGCGGATCGCGTCGGGCGTGACCTCGACGCACTCGTCCTCGCGGATGAACTCGAGCGCCTCGTCGAGCGACATCTTGCGCGCGCGGTTCATGGTCTTGAGCACGTCGCTCGTCGCTGAGCGATGGTTCGTCAGGTGCTTCTCGCGCACGATGTTGACGTCGAGGTCCTCGGGACGGATGTGCTCGCCGATGATGCGACCTTCGTACACGTCGTCGGTCGGCTCCACGAACATCGTGCCGCGGTCCTCGAGGTTGGTGATCGCGTACTGCGTCGCCGGTCCGGGGCGGTCGGCGACGAGCGATCCGCTCTGGCGCAGGCGCAGCTCGCCGAGCCACGGCTCCCACGAGTGGAACGTGGAGTGCAGCTGGCCGGTGCCCTGCGTCGCCGACAGGAACGTCGTGCGGAACCCGATCAGGCCGCGTGCGGGCACGTGGTAGGAGACGCGCGTCCAGCCGGCACCGAAGGACGCCATGTCGACCATCTTGCCCTTGCGGGTGCCCATCAGCTGCGTCACCGCGCCGACGAACTCCTCGGGCATGTCCACGACCGCGAGCTCGATCGGCTCGAGCGTCTTGCCGTTCTCGTCGGTGGTGGTGAGCACGCGCGGCTTGCCGACCGTGAGCTCGTAGCCTTCGCGTCGCATGCTCTCGATGAACACCGCGAGCTGCATCTCGCCGCGGCCCTGGATCTCCCAGCGGTCAGGTACGCCCAGGTCGTTGAGACGGATCGAGACGTTGCCGATCAGCTCCTTGTCGATGCGCTCCTTGAGCATGCGCGCCGTGACCTTGCTGCCGCTCAGACCCGCGAGCGGGGAGTCGTTGATGCGGAACTCCATGCCGATCGCCGGCTCGTCGACCATGAGTCGCGGCAGCGGGCGCGGATCCTCGAGATCACCGATCGTGTCGCCGATCGTGATGTCCTCGATGCCCGAGATGGCGATGATGTCGCCGGCGCGGGCGCTCTCGCCTGGCACGCGCGTCATGGCCTGGGTGATGAGCAGCTCGACGATCTTCGCACGCTCGATCGTGACGTGGCCCGACTCGTCGCTGGCCTCGTCGGCCTCGCGCATCCACGCGACCTGCTGGCCCTTCTTGATCTCGCCGTTGACGATGCGCAGCAGCGCGATGCGACCGAGGTACGGCGACGCATCGAGGTTGGTGACGAGCGCCTGCAGGGGCGCGTCGGGGTCGTACGACGGCGCCGGCACTTCCTTGATGAGCATCTCGAACAGCGGCGTCAGGTCGTCCGCGAGCTGGTCGGGCGCGGGGCCCGCCTTGCCGTCGCGACCGACCGCGTAGATCGTCGGGATGTCGAGCATCGAATCGTCGGCGCCCAGGTCGATGAGCAGGTCGAGCACCTCGTCGACGACCTCGGAGGGTCGTGCGTCGTGGCGGTCGACCTTGTTGACGACCAGCACGATCGGCATGCGGCGCTCGAGCGCCTTGCGCAGCACGAAGCGAGTCTGCGGCAGGGGGCCCTCGGCGGCGTCCACCAGGAGCGCCACGCCGTCGACCATCGCGAGGCCACGTTCGACTTCGCCCGAGAAATCAGCATGGCCCGGGGTGTCGACGACGTTGATGACCAGCCCGCCGTAGTTCACGGCAGTGTTCTTGGCGAGGATCGTGATGCCACGCTCCTGTTCCTGGTCCATCGAATCCATGGCACGTTCGGCGACGTTGGAGTGCGAACCGAACGCTCCCGTCTGATGGAGCATCGCGTCGACGAGCGTCGTCTTGCCGTGGTCGACGTGCGCGACGATCGCGATATTGCGGATGTCGTCGCGCGTGGCGCCGCTGAAGCTGCCACCGAGGTGCTGGTCGGCGGAAGCATGGGAGGAGGGGGAGGGGGAGGTACTCACCCGGAAAGGGTAGCGGAATCTGCCCGACCCTGAGCCACATCAGCCTCCCGTTGCCTGCACGAGCTCCTCGTGGATGCCCTCGTCGAACTCCTCGAGCAGCTTGCCGCAGAACGCCGGCAGGTCCTCGGGAGTGCGGCTCGTGACGATGCCGTCGTCGACGACCACCTCGCGGTCCACCCACGTGCCGCCGGCATTCTCGATGTCGGTGTGCAGGCTCGGATAGCTCGTCAGCTCGTGACCCTCGGCGAGACCCGCCTCCACGAGCAGCCACGGTCCGTGGCAGATCGCGCCGATCGGCTTGCCCGCATCCGCGAACGCCTTCACGAACGCGACGGCGTCGTCGTCCTGGCGCAGCTGGTCGGGGTTGTGCACGCCACCCGGCACCACGAGGCCGTCGAACTCGTCGGCGCTCACGTCGGCGACGAGCGCGTCCACGTGGAACGTGGAGCCCGGGTCGGTGTGCTCGAAGCCCTGGATGTCGCCGGGCTTGATGGAGACGAGCACGGGGTTGGCGCCGGCCTCCTCGACCGCCTTCCATGGTTCGGTCAGCTCGACCTGTTCCACGCCGTCGGTCGCGAGGAACGCGATGCGGCGTCCTTCCAGGTTGTGCTCCATGTCGGTCCCTTTCGGTGCGTGGTGTTTCCGTGGTGCCTGAGCAGGCCGTTCCGCGTTGGTGCGCCAGCAAACGCGGAATGTCGAACCGTCCGGACCGCGTGCATGTGGGGGCCGGTGGGTAGGTCGGCTGCATGCAGACCGACGAGGTGTTCGCCGCCGCCGACTACGCACGCTTCGGCGCGCGGCTGGTGGCGTTCGTCATCGACAGCTTCATCCTGACGATCGTCACCTTCGTGGTCTTCTTCGGGGCGACGCTCGCGAACGGTGGCGAACTGCACCTGGAGACGTTCGGCACGTTCGCCGTGCTCGTCGGCACGGGCGTCGCTTGGGACGTGCTGTGGATCGCCGGGCCGTCGCGCGGCAAGCCCGGTCAGCGCGCCGCCGGCTTCCTCGTGCTGGACGAGCGCGGTGCACGGGTGACGCCTCGAGCGGCGGTGGTGCGCGCTGTCGTGAAGGCGGTGTCGTTCGGGCTGTTCGCGGTCGCGTTCCTCGTCGATGCCGTGACGATCGCTGCCACGCCGAGACGTCAGTCGGTGCACGACATGTTCGCGTCGACCGTCTGCGTGGTCAGCCGCGCCGTGTCGGAGTCCTCGTCCGTGCAGCACGTACCGACCGCTGCGCAGCGGGCACGACCCGTCGCGGCTCCCGCGCAGAGCGAGCAGTCGCGCCAGCAGGGACCGTTCCTGTAGCGAGACGCGAACGTCATCCGTCAGGGAGCCGACGCGAAAACGAAACCTGATCCCCGGGCCAAGATGTCGGCCCGGGATCGGCCTGTGAGGACGCCGGTGCGTCTGGCATGCTCCCGCGCACGGAGCACGCGGCGAGTGTCTTGGGAAGACGCTGGGGTAGCCGCGAGTCCCGCTCCGGGGAGGGGATCCCAATGCGCATTGCTGCTGCAGTGCCCACGTTCGCCGCGCCACTCGCGCCGGCGGCACCGAAGGCCGCGCCCAGCGTCGGTCCGAGCGAGCAGGAGGTCCAGCTCATCGAGCGCATGGACTCCCGCAACACGCTCAAGCACATCACCGAGCTCAACAAGGCTCCGCGCGTGTGGAAGTCGGCCGAGTACGACAAGGCTGCCGACTACGTCGTCGCGCAGCTGCAGGCTGCCGGCTGGGACGTGCACATCGAGGAGCTCCAGTCGGGTGGCTGGGCTGGCGGAGGCAAGCTCCGCAACGTCGTGGCGGAGCGGCGTGGATCGGCACCGGATGCCGAGCGCAAGCTCGTGATCGCCGGTGCGCACCTCGACAGCGTGCGTGGCGCGCCGGGCGCCAACGACAACGCGTCGGGCTCGTCGACGCTCATCGAACTCGCGAAGTCGTTCAACGGCATCGACACGCGCAACGACATCCGACTCGTCTGGTTCGACGGCGAGGAGGCAGGTCTCCTCGGTTCTCGTGCCCACGCGAAGGCGCACCCGGAGGACCTGGCCCGCGCGGTCGGCATGGTGAACATGGACATGGTGGGCTCGCCGCACGGCCAGGCCGGCGGCTTCGACCTGGGCATGCGCAACTCCAATTCGCTCGTCGACGCGATGAAGGGCGTGCTGCTGCGCACCGGCCTGAGCGGCGTCGAGTACAAGGAGCGCCACAACCGGAGCGACCACGCGTCGTTCGACGCGGCGGGCGTGCCGTCGGTGGACTTCGGCGTGTCGGTCAAGGACGTCGAGGGCCAGGATCCGAACTACCACTCGCCCCGCGACACGGTCGACAAGATCAACTCGCAGGTGCTCGAGGGCTACGGCGACCTGATCGCCGTCACGCTGCTCGAGATGGCGAACCGGGCGACGCGTCCGGGGATGGCGTTCCGCGCCGCCTGATCGAACTGCGACACGACTGACCGTCGGCCCGCCCGGACCTGTTCCGGTGCGGGCCGACGTCGTGTTCGAGGGCGCGACAAAGCTAGGTAGTTCGTCCCATCCCGGATTGCGCGATCCGGCGGATGCTGATGCCATGGGAATCTCCAGCTGCAGCACGCCGCCGCCACTTCCGTTCACCGCCGCCACGCCCGTCGCGGGCGGCGGACTGCCGACCGCACCCGCGCTGGGCGCTGCCGCTGCCCCGGGGACCGGGCTCGCGCCGGGGACCGGGGTCGCGCCGAGCACCGGGGTCGCGCCGACCAATGTGGCTGCGCCGACCAGCGTGGCTGCGCCCGTCGCAACACCGACTCCCGCGCCGACGGCATCGTCCGTGTCGGGCGTCGCCGGTGGCGGCGCGCCTGCGCAGTCGCCGATCCAGGCGCCGCCCGGCAAGGAAGGCACCTCCGGCGGAGGGCCGACCGAGATCAACCAACTGATCGGTCAGCTGGGCGCCGCGGTGGAACAGCTCAAGGTCGCAGTCGACGCGTTCGTGCAGAAGTCCGGCACGAGCGGCAGAGGTGGCGGAGCCGGCGGCTGCGGCATGCCTGGCTGCACGATGCCGAGCTGCGGCATGAGCGCCAACGGCGGCGGATCGGCCGCCGCGCAGGCAACCGGCGGTGCCACGACGGTCGGCGCTGCGCCGACCGCTGCGCCGACCGCCACGCCGACCGCGGCTGCATCCTCGCCTTCGCCTTCGCCGACGCTTGCGGCGGCGCTGCCCGTCGCCCGTACCTCGTCATCGACGCCCGCCGTCGGTGCACAGCCCACGCCGCCGCCCGGCTTGAGTGGTGGGGGCGCGAACGGCGCTCCCGACGCTGCAGCCGCCGACCGCAAGGCCGACGACAAGAAGCGTCAGGACGCCGCTGCAGCCGCGGCGCACGTGCACAACCACGCAACCGACCACGGCTGAGTGTCACTCGCGCTGCGAGCGTCGCGTCACGTGCGACGCTGACAGACCAAGCGCCCGGTTCGCGCGCTACTCCTCGCCGGGCGAGAACTCGAGCGCGCAGCTGTTGATGCAGTAGCGCTCGCCCGACGCGCCCGGACCATCCGGGAAGACGTGCCCGAGGTGGCCGTCACACGTCGCGCAGCGCACCTCGACGCGTCGCATACCGTGCGAGCTGTCCTCGATGAGGTGCACGTGCTCGGCGTTCACCGGATCGGTGAAGCTCGGCCAGCCGCTGCCGGACTCGAACTTGGTGCCGCTGGCGAACAGCTCGGTGCCGCAGCCGGCGCACACGAACGCGCCTGAGCGGTGCTCGTGCAGCAGGGCGCCCGTGCCGGGAGCTTCGGTGCCCTGCTCGCGCAGCACGTGGTACTGCTGCGGCGTCAGCTGCTGCTTCCATTCGTGAGCGGGCTTCTGGACCTTCGACATCTCGCGCCTCCTCGACTGCGTGGCTTCCTGTGATGAACCTTACGCGGCTCGTCCACTTCCGGCTGTAGTGCAGCCGACATTTGCTCGAGAGGACCATCCAGCTCGGCTCAGGCGCGCCACGCCGGACCGCGCTGCGTGAAGCGGCCAGCGCGACAGCGAGCCCACACCGCCAGCTCGCCGGAGGCCGGTCGCTGCACGAGCACGGTGGTGCCGCGGGCGGCGCGGACCCGATCGAGCGCGATCGCACCGGCCGGGGCACTGTCGACGCGTACCTCGATCGCGTCGAGGTCGGCGTGCACATGCAGCTCGATCCAATCGAGTTCGTCGGTCTGCCCGAGCTCGCCCCACGATGCCTGCATTCGCGGATCCGCGGGTCGGTACACATACCCGCCGCCCCACTGCTCGGCGGCGTCGGCATCGGGCAGCCAGCCCGGAACCTTCCAGCCGGCCGCAACCACACGCGCGTGCTGCGCGAGCAGCCGCTCCATGCGTCCGGCGAGCACGTCGTGGAATGCCGGACCCAGGTGCATGTGCACGACGTCGAACGCGGTCGGATCGATGCGGCGCAGGTCGTCGCGCACGACATCCACGCGATCCGATACCTCGGCCTTGGCGGCGGCCCGCTCCGAACGCTCGATCGCATCCTCGAGGTACTCGACGCCCGTCGCATGCGCACCGAACTCCGACGCCGCCACGAGCAGTCCGCGTCCGTGTCCGCTGCCGAGCTCGAGGTATCGCTCACCCGCGCCGAGCTTCGCCGCCGCGAGGCCGTCACGATAGTCCGCGACCGACAGCTGCAGCTCGGGAATGTGAACCCCGAACAGCTCGCCGCGCAGCTCCGCGGTCGTCGACGGATCCCGCCACTCGTCGGTCACGCGCGCCTCCAGGGCAGGCGGCTCCAGCCCGGATCCTCGCGGCCGGCGACGAGCGCCTCGATTCGGTGCGCCAGCCGGCGTGCGCTGCCACGACCTGAGGTGAGCTCGACGATCGTCGACTCGAACGCCGCAGGATCCTCGAACGGTCCGTCGATCGCGCCTGCGAGCACGCAGTCGAGCGAGTCGTCGGTCGCGAGTGTCAGTCGAACGTCCGGCGTGACCTGCTCGCCGCTCGCATCGACGAGCGAGATCGTGCCGCTCGTCGCGAGCTCGCGGACGTGGCCGGGGTGCAGCTCCAGGTCGATCGGCAGCTCCTGGCCGCGCTCGAGCGGACCGATCCGGTGATGGGACGTCACCACGTTCGCGAGCTCGGGCGACGGCACCACGAACACGCCGTCGAGATCTGCGCGCGCGGTCACGTGCAGCGTCAGGAAGCCGTCGTACTCGGGGTGCAGCAGCGCGAGGCGATGCGTCTCGTCGGTCGTGGCTCGCGATGCGCCGGTGGCGTCGGGCCAGCGCGCATCGAGCTCGGCGCGGAGCGTCTCGGCATCGAACTCGGGGTCTGACCTCGGCACGCGAGCGAGGCTACAGCACGGCGTGGCGCGCGAGCCACCCGCGCACCGCCTACCACCCCCTTTGGCCGCAGCCGGCTAGTACTGGAGGTTGAACACGTCGCGGGCGCGCGCGAGATGGCGCCAGCCCTCGACGACGTCCTGCGTGGCGAGCGATGCCACCGTGCGCTGGCGGTCGAACCCGTCCAGCACCTGCTGCACCGCCACGGGATCGTTGGTCGCCATCAGGTTCTCGTGGCTGAAGCGGATGGAGGAGCGGTCCTTGTTGTGCGAGCCGATGCCCGCGACGTCATCCATGACCCAGCCCTTGCCGTGCGAGAAGCGCGGCAGGCTGTGCACCTGGCCCCCGGCATCAGCGAACTCCCATGCCCATGCGCGGCGCAGCGGATCGGTGAAGAGGTCCTGGGCCTGGCCACCGGTCGTGACCTTGGGCGAGACGAAGAGCTCGGCCGACGGTCCCAGCCGGCGCGCCGTGGCGATCACCTCGTCCATGGCGCGCGGATCGCTCAGGTAGGGATCCGTGAGGATGAATCGCTGCTCGGCAGCGCGTGCACCGGCGATGAACGTGTCGGACAGCTCGCGTCGATGCTTCGTGCCGTCGGTCAGCAGTCGCGTGGCGAAGCTCGCATCGTCGACCGGCGACATCAGCCCGCGGCGCAGCACTTCCATCCGCTCGGGTGTCACCTCGCCGCCGAGGTCGCGCCATCGCCCCGCGAGCAACGCGCCGGCCTGCGCGGCCGCCGGGCCCTCGACCCGCTGCATGAAGTCGTGCCAGGGCGCCCACGCGTCCACGAGGTTCATGCCGCCGTGCCACTCGATGCGGCCGTCGATCTCGAAGCTCTTGCGATGGTCGACCGATCGCCACGCCTCGTGGAGCGGGTTGTTCCACGGTCGCGGCAGGCGCCGCACGATCGTGTCGATGTGGTTGTCGCGCATGCGTTCGATGAACTCGCGACGTTCGCGCTTGCCGAGCAGCAGGCCGCTGCCGACCTCGTCGAGGGTGGCCGTCACGGGCAGGCCCTCGTTCGCGCGACGCTCGGCCGCGCTGATCACCCGATCGGAGATCGGTCCGTCGGGCGCTCCCGGATGGGCGCCGTAGACGGTGAAGTTGAAGTGGTGCTGCGCGTCGTCGATGTCCGTGATGAGCTCATCAGCGAACTGCTCGGTCGAGTCGACGAGGTGGAAGCGGTTGCCGGCCGTCGGCAGCAGCCCGCTCGCGGCCTCGTCGCCCATCGCCATGACGCGCTCGATCTGCTCGAGGTGCGCAGGCGTCGCTGCCCCACGCGCATGCTGCGCGAAGAGCAGGTTGTCGACGAGTGATGCTCCCCCGATTCCCACGCCCATCTGTCGGGGGCGCGCGGTGCGCGGTTACGCGCGGGGGTGTCGCGGCCACACCTCGGCCGCTTCTCGTGCGACGGGGAGCGGCGCCCGTGTCAGACCCCGAGCAGCTGGCCCGCGCCCCACACGAGGATCGGCGGGAACAGGAAGCTGCGGCCGGCACGGCGCTTGCGTCGGAACGAGAGGGACACGGGGAGGCCTTTGTACAGTGCGGGCGTCGCATCCGTGCGGCGCCTCGGTTCGGGGTGATCCTCTCACGCGTCGCCCCGTCATGCTGCATGGATGGAGACGGTCATCGAATCGAATCGTCGACCTCGGGTTTTTCGGCTCCCCATGCGGGATTCCTAGCGCAACTGGCCTTGACTGGCGGCGCTGGATGCCGACACTGGAGTCATGTCACCGTCGACCATCATGCGTGAACTGCGAGACGGCCACTCGCCGGCCGCCCGCACGGGCCTGCAGTGGCTGCTGCTCGGCGCCATCCTGACGACCATCGTCGTGTTCCTCATGTCACCCGCGATCGGTGGACTCGCATCGCTTCCAGGGCAGATCCTGGACCGTCCAGTGCCCGCGCCGACACGTGCCACCGCGCCACCGCTGACCGCTTCGCAGCGCATGGCCGCGCGTCGCACCGCGGTCCGCGTGGCGATCAGCCAGGCAGGGGTGCGCGAGCGCCCCGGCAACCGTGGCGCGCGCATCGTCAAGTACCGTCGGGCCGTGATCGGCGCCGGCGAGAATCCCCGCTCGGCCGAGCCATGGTGCGCGGACTTCGTGAGCTGGGCGTGGCGTCGCGCAGGCGTGCCCATCGGCTTCGGTGGGCTCGGCTCCGACTACGTCCCCGAGCTCGTGGCCTGGGCGCGCCTCACGCGGCGGTGGCACTGGGCTCGCGATGGCTACACGCCGCGTTCGGGTGACCTGATCGTCTACAAGACCCGAGCCTCGATGCGTGGCCACATCGGCCTCGTGGTGAAGCTGCAGGGCGGGCGCGTGCACACCATCGAGGGCAACCTCGGCGATCGCGTGATGCGAAGCAGCGTCAAGGGCTGGGCGCCGAACGTGACCGGGTACATCTCGCCCGTCTAGGCACCAGCCTCTCGGTCAGTTGCGAGCCTCGTGCGGCGGTGTCAGCGAGGGCGCGGCGATCGCCAGCTCGAGCGCCACGGTGCGCGCCGCGTGGCGCAGCTGCTCGACGATCGCGGTGACGCCCGGATGGTGCTGGCTGCCCGAGCGGGTCGCGATGTGGATGCGCCGCACGGCCCGTTGGTCGAGGTCGGCGATCACCACTCCCGGAGGGAGCACGGTCTGCGCGATCGACGGGATGAGCGCCACTCCGGCGCCGGCGGCGACGAGCTTGATGATGACTCCGTAGTCGCCGCTCAGCGACCACACCTTCGGATCGAAGCCGGCCTGGTGACATGCGCGGTGCACGAACAGGTTGCAGGACGTTCCGGTGGTCGCGGCGATCCACCGCTCGTCCGCGAGGTCGGCGAGTGACACTGGTGCGCCTGCCGGGTCGAGGCGTTCGGGCAGGACCAGGCGCATGGGCTCCTCGAGCAGCAGTTCGAGCGTCGCGCCAGCCGGCGCCATGCTCGGCAGCAGGTCGTAGTCGGCGACGAGGGCCACGTCGATGGTTCCCGTCGCGAGGGCTCGCAGCGCATGTTCGGGGTCCTGTTCGATCACCCCGATGTCCAGGCGCGGAAATCGCTCGCGCAGGTGGGGGAGGGCCGGGGCGACGATCGCGCCGATCGCCGTGGCGAACGACGCGAGGTGCAGCTCGCCCGAGATGTCCGCGGGGTCGGTCGACAGGTCGATGCGTGCGGCCTCGAGGTGTTCCAGGACGCGCTCGGTGTGTTCGACCAGCCGCATCGCGGTAGGCGTGAGTGTCACGCTGCGCCCCGTGCGCACCACGAGTTCCACGCCTCCAGCCTGGCGCTCGAGCGAGGCGAGCTGCTGGGAGGCAGCAGACGCGGTCATGCCGAGCGCGTCGGCGGCAGCGGCGATCGTGCCGCGGGCGGCGACTTCACGCAGGACGCGCAGCTTGCGAACGTCGGGCAGGTCCAGCATCAGTACACCTTCATCGTCAAAGCAGGAACCGGTACTGGTTCTAATGGTAGCGCGGCGTCACGATCAGGTCATGAACACGCACCTGACACCCACGAACGAGACCGTCGTCCGCGAGCGGGAGGACGCCATGCGCCTCGCCCACGAGCGTGCAGCGACCACCTTCCGGGCTCG
The DNA here is from genome assembly GCA_025964555.1 of Thermoleophilia bacterium. GTDB lineage: Bacteria > Actinomycetota > Thermoleophilia > Gaiellales > SKUG01 > JAGQUL01. The sequence goes on from JAOPYQ010000042.1 coordinate 91,149, forward strand.
CATCGGCGCCGCCGACACCCTCGACGCCGACGACACCATCGACGCCGGCGACGCCGCCGATGCGGGCACGCTGACCACGCAGGACGCACCCGCGTCGGTGCGGTCCGGGCGCGCCGGCGGCGACGTGGTCGTCATCACCCTGTTCGCCGTGCTGGCGAGCGGGCTGGTGTCGCTCGTCGTGACGAGGCTGCGGATCTAGCGCGCGGACCGCATGTTGAGTTCTCCGTAGTGCCGTGGCCCCATCGGGGCGTTGGAGCGGCCACTGTGCGCCGTGATCGCAGGCCGCATGCGGCGTCGGCGTGCGGCATGCGTCATCGTGTCGTCACCACTCCGCGCGCGCCGACCCGGCTCGCTCCGGCCCGTCCAGGAAGGACACGCCATGTCGATCCGCATCCGCGTCTACCCCCAGCCCGGTTCCATCGGCCTTCGCCGACGCCGCGCCCAGGTCCAGCAGCAGCAGTACCTGCGCCAGCAGAACCAGATGCTGCGCCAGCAGGAGCTCCTGCGCCAGCAGCAGATGTCCTTCGGCTTCGGCATGCCGACCGGGTTCTCCGGCGTCTACAGCAGCGGTCTCGGCTACGGCTCGAACGCCGGCTACGGCTCGAACGCCGGCTATGGCTCGAACCTGGGCTATGGCTCGAACGCCGGCTATGGCTCGAACCTCGGCTACGGCTCGTCGTACGGCTCCAGCTTCGGCTCGCAGTGCAGCACCGGCCTCGGCTCGCAGTACGGCTCGTCGTTCAACCCGGGCTACGGCTCGTCCTTCAGCCCGATGCAGGTCGGCTACGGCGCCACCGGCTACGGCGTGGCCTCGTCGCCCTGCGTGGGCGCGGGCCTGCTGGGCGGACTGGGCAGCCTCTTCGGCTTCTAGGTTCCCGAGGCCCGGTCAGCGGGCCTTCGCGAGCAGCGCGTCGAGCTGTGCCTGCTCGCGCGGGCTCCAGATGCGATCGAGCAGCGCCGTTGCGCGCTCCTCGACGAACACGCTCGCCTCGGCGGCCGTGCGTCGGCCCGCGTCGGTGAGCACCACGATCGCCAGGCGCGCATCCTTCGGATTGGATTCGCGGTCGACGAGCCCGATTCGTTCGAGCGGGCCGAGCTGGCGCGCGATGGCGGAGGTGGTCACGCCGAGGCGCTCGGCGAGGTCGACGCGCCGGATGCGACCGTCCGGCATCGCCGCGAGCTCGCGCAGGAGCGTGAGGTCGCTGAAGCTGACCCCGTGCCCGCTCGCGGAGCGATCGACCTCCCGAACGAGCTCGGCCCGAACTCGGGCGAGCAGGGTGACGGTCTCCAGGGCGGTGCGTGAGGTCGAAGCGTTTGTGGTCATGTTCATCAATATATCATCAACTGCTCAACGATCAAGGGGTGCGTGAGCGGGTAGTACCGCTTCATGACCTCACTCGCGACGATCGGCTACGAAGGCCGCGCCCAACACGACCTGCTCACACTGCTGACCGATGCAGGCGTGCAGCTGCTCGTCGACGTGCGCATCCGAGCGCAGAGCCGCAAGCCCGGCTTCTCGAAATCGACGCTCGCCGCCGGCCTCGGCGAGGTCGGGATCGGCTACGAGCACCTGCGCGCGCTCGGCACGCCGATCGACATCCGCGACCGGTTCCGATCCGGGGCCGTGGAGGAGGGCCGCGAGCTGTATCGGGCCTACCTGCGCGGCGATCCGGAAGCCGCCGCGGAGCTCGAGCGCCTCGCGTCGATGATCGCATCGGCCGGGGACGACGACGTTGCGATCCTCTGCTTCGAGCATGACCCGCGCCACTGCCACCGCATGGTCATCTGCGAGGAGCTCGCCGCGGCGCATGGCGTGACGGCGCACCACCTGGGCGCGCCGAGCGTCGCCTGATCATCGCTGAGCGGATGTTCAGATCCCGATGCCGGGATCGAGTCGAACGCCGGGACAGGCTCCCCACATCCCGCGCTTCGCGGCGCGTGCAGTGCGCGCGCCGTCAAGCAGCTCCTCCGCATAGCTCCCGCGGTCGTTGCGGAAGAAGTACGGCAGTGCATGGCCCTCGCGTGCGAGCCACACGTTGAGCACTTCGCCGTCGAGGGCCACGTAACGAAGCAACCGCCCGTGCTGGTCCTCGTCGTCGAGGGCGGGATCGGCGGCAAGGCTCACCCGCACCCCCGCTTGGAGCCGCTCGTGCAACGCGTCGGAAGCTTCCTCGCCCCAGCACTGCGGATGGTCGCGTACCTCGGGCGTGTCGATCTGCACGAGCCGCACCCGCGCGCCGTCGCGCAGGCGAATCGTGTCCCCGTCCGTCACCGATTCGACCGTCGCCTGCGTCCAATCCAGGTCGCGATCCATCGACCCGGTCGGGGTTGCGGCGTCCCGGGATTCATCGCCAACGAGGCCGCGCGAGGTTTCGGCCTCGCAGCCCGCGAGCGTCATTGCGAGGGCCGTCAGCAGGCACGGGATCAGATGTCGTCGGCGTGGAGCCATGCGGGAAGCATCGCAGCCACGCTGGTCGAGGCCCATCGAATGCTGCGACCTGCAGGCGCATCTCGGATTCGGATTGAGGTTTGCGCAGGTACGTGCCGATAGGAACTTCGTGCGTCCCACTCTCACACGTATGCGCGCGATCGCGGTCGCGCTCGTCAGCTCCTCGATATTGGTGCTGCCCACTGCCGCCCATGCTGCCCCGGTGGCCACGTTCGACTCGTTCGTCGAGGTCACCAATCCGCAGTACCAGTACGCCACGGGCAACGTCCTGTGGTTCAACTCGATCACATCCGGCTCGACAACGGTGCGCATCAACGCCATTGACGCAGGCGCGGGCATGAACCGGGTCGACCTGCCCAACCTCGGCAGCGGTTGGACACTCGGCGGCTCGGACACCACCGCTCCGTCGCCCTACGCATGGAACTACAACTGGTCCACCGGTGCCGACAGCGGCGTCGTGAACGCCATCGCCTGGTCGAACGACGGATCGTCGGTCTCAGTGCCCTTCGAAGTTCGCGCCGACAGTTTGCCCCCGGGCGGCGGCAGCCTGACCCTCCCGACGACCGTGACGAATGCCATGTCGATCGACGTACCCTTCACGTATCCGACGGATGCAGGCTCTGGGTTGCAGTCGATCCAGCTCCAGCGTCGCGTAGCCACGTATTCGGGCAAGACCTGCAGTGCCTGGAGCGCGTGGGCGAACATCGGCGCACCGAACCCGGTGTCGCCGTTCACCGACTCGACCCTGATCGACGGTCAGTGCTACCAGTACTGGATGAAGGTCGTCGACAACGTCGGCAACAACCTCGCGCACATGCAGAGCGGCGAAGTTCGCATCGATCGGGTCGCGCCGACGGGAACGATCAGCGCCACGCCGCTGGACCCGTTCGTGAACGAGGTAAGCCTCTCGGGTACGTCGGCGGACTCGGGGTCAGGCGTGGCGAACGCCGTCGTCACATTCGATGGTCCCGGCGCGAACGACGGCCACTTGTGCACGAAGGGCACGGCTCCTGAGACCTGGACATGCCCGTGGCGAACGCAGTATCGGACGCCGGGCATGTACAACGTCGTGCTGACCGTGACTGACTTCGCCGGCAACGTGTCCATCATCACCCGCGCCGTAGTGGTCGACCCGCCTCCAGTTGTCGTCGACCGGAGCTCGGGCAACACGCTCACCGAAGGTGGCGCGAGCAACACCTTCGACATCGTTCTTGGCAACCAGCCAACCGCGAACGTCACGATCTCACTCACCACCAACGACCAGGTCACCATCGACGGCTCGACTCGAACATTCACGCCCGCGAACTGGAACGTGCCGCAGACGGTGTCGGTGACTGCCATCGACGACGCGGTCGACGAGGACGGCCCCTACACCTCCCATCAGGGTGTGATCCACCTGGCCTCGGCCAGCACCGACCCCGCATTCAACGGTGTCGCGATCCAAGATGCCGGGTTCGGCATCGATGACAACGACGTGGCCGGCGTCGACGTGTCAGTCGGACCGCCGTCGCCCCTCGCGGTCGATGAAGCAGGCCCCACGAGCGCGACGTTCGCGGTCTCGCTCGCGACCGAGCCCACCGGCACCGTCGCCATCGACGTTGTCGACGCCGCAGGGCAGGTCACTGCTACGCCCGCGTCGCTCACGTTCACGCCGGCCAACTGGAACGTGCCGCAGGTCGTCACGGTCACCGCGATCGACGACGCCGTCGTCGAGGGAGCGCACGCCGACTCGATCACGTTCACGACGACGAGCGTCGACGGCGAATACGACACGCTCACCATCCCGGACGTGTCCGTGTCAGTCGCCGACAACGACAGCGCCGGTCCGAGCGGCTCCGCAACCGCGACACTCACCGGTTTCACCGAGATGACCGGCGCACCGTTCCAGCACGCTTCCGGTTCGACGCTCTGGTTCAACCCGACGCAGTCGGGATCGTTCACGGTGAACGCCACCGCCACCGCACTGCCCGGTCTCGCATTCGTCACGTTCCCGACGCTCGGCGCGGGTTGGACGCCCAGCGCGGACACCGTCGACATGGTGCTGCCATACGGCGCGACGTATGCCTGGTCAGCCGGCGCCACCGCGCCCGGCGCGAAGACGATCGTCGCCACCTCGACAGGCGGCACGACCGGCTCGGCGCCATTCACCGTCGCCGCCGATTCCACGCCCCCCGCCGGGCCCACGATCGTCGCGCAGTCGACCGTCACCCGCGATACCTCCGTGCCCGTGTCGGGAATGGCCGGCACCGACTCGCAGTCCGGCATCGGCACCTGGCGCTATCAGCGCCGCACGGCCGCGCTCGCCAGCGACGCGTGCGGACCGTACGGCAGCTGGGCGGACCTCAACGGGATGAACCCTGCCGGTCCGGTCAGCGACGCGTCGCTCCCGGACGGCTCGTGCCTGCAATACCAGCTGGTCGTCACCGACAACGTCGGCAACGCCTCCACCGCCACGCAGGCCGGGGAGCTGCGCGTGGACCGCACCGCGCCGCTGGGCACGATCGACCCCGTCACCGCTCCGCTGCACGGCACCGTCACGCTGAGCGGCAGTGCATTCGACTCGACGACGCGCGTGCGCTCGGTCGCGGTGATGGTGGAGGACCGCTACTCGATCTGCGCGAGCGCGCCGCTCGTGAACGGTCGCTGGTCGTGCGAGTGGTCGATCGGCCCCAGCGAGGTCGGACCGGCGACGATCAAGATCACGATCACCGACGCTGCGGGCCAACGCAGCTCCGTCACGCAGCCCGTCACGGTCGTCGCCCCTCCGAGTCCGCTCGGGCCGCGGGAGGAAGACATCGATCGCACGCCGCCGGTCGTCGGGCTCGCCCGCATGCCGCTCGTCAGCTGGGACCTCGGCGTGAAGGTCAAGGCCAGCGCCTACGACGATCGTCCCGGGACGCTGGAAATCCGCATCGAGCAGCAGTCAGCCGGAGCGGCCAGCCCGCGCTTCACGCCGTGGGCGCCGTCGTTCGAGGAATCGGAGATCGTACCGCTCGAGGATCGCGGCGAGACGACCTGCTTCCGCGGCATCGCGATCGACGAGGCCGGCAACAAGGCGACGAGCGATCCGCGCTGCACGACGCTGCCGCTCGACGACATGGACCTCGCCGCGACGGGCAACTGGAACGAGGTCAGCTCCGGCGCCGCCTGGCTCGGCTCGGCGCGTCGCTCGACGAAGGCCGGGTCGGCGCTGTCGATCAAGGTCGCCGACGCGAACCCGGTCATCGTCGCCACCAGGTGCGCGGCGTGCGGATCGATCAAGGTGTTCCACGGCCGCAAGGTGGTCGGTGTCTACTCGCTCAAGGCGAAGAAGACGCTCGCACGACAGCTCATCCAGCTCCCGACGGTCGCGAATCCCACGAGCGCCGCGTTCAAGATCGTCACGCTCAACAAGAAGCCCGTGATCATCGACGCGTTCGTCGCGGCGCGCTGACACGCCGCGAGCAGGCCTTGCCCCAGGCGATCAGGCAGGCAGCCACACCGCGAGCGGCTCGATCGTCTCGCCGCGCGCGCTCGCGCGCAGGATCTCGATGACCGGATCGCTGATCGGGCGACGCGGCTGCTGCTCGAACTCGTCGATCGAGAACCAGTGGAACTCGCGGCCGCCGGTGTTCGGCAGCTCGTCGTCGATCGTGCCCGTGAGGATCGGTGAGTACTGGATCGTCGGCGTGCGGTCGGCTCCGTAGATCGTCGATGCGAGCAGGTGGTAGACGAGCAAGCCCGACGGGTGCAGGTCGCGCGCGTGCGTTCCGGTCTCCTCGAACACCTCGCGCGAGACGGCCGCGTGGGCATCCTCGCCCGGCTCCGCGCCGCCGCCCGGGATCACGAAGCGCGAGGAGCCATCTCGGAAGGGGTAGCGGAAGATGAGGAAGCGACCATCGCTCGGTCGGGTGAGGACCGCCCGTGAGGCGATGCGTGTTCCGAATCCGTCCTCGTGGTCGAGCGCGGCGACCCGCTGCCACGTCGGCGTGTCGAACGCAGGGCGCTCGGCGCTCGCGACCTCGCGCGCGAGGGACTCCGCAAGCACCGTTCGGGCGTCGCCGGGAACGGCGAAGCGCGCGTCGATCTCCGAGTGCCAGGTGAGCGGATCGGTCATGGGCGTCACGCTATCAGGGTGAAACGGAAGCGCCTGAGGTTCGTGGGGAGACGACCGTCCACTCGGTGGGATCGATCGAAGCAGTCCGGTTGACGTCGTATCGGATGCGACCGTCGGCTGAGAATCCGACGAGTGACGCGCCGACCGTGCCGAAACCCGGTCGCTGGCGCACGCTGCAGACGGTGAGCTGGTCCAGGTCGTCGGGTGCGACGTCGCGTCCGTCGAGCAGGTCGAGCCAGGCGCCCCATGCGGCGTCGGTCGGCAGTGCCGGGTCGGGGTCGACGGCATCGAGGCGGGACAGGGCATCGAGCAGTCGCTGGCGACGTTCGCGCTCGCCCGTCAGCGTCACCGCCCGCGATGCGACGACGTGGTCGCCGGGCGCGAGCTCCTCATGGTCGAGTGCGGTGCCGTCCCAGCCCCATCGCTGGACGTGCCAGCCGCCTGCGTCGGGGGTGACGCTGACGAGGTGGAAGGACTGGTAGGCGTGCACGTCGCCGGGCGCGTCTGCCTCCAGGTCGAAGTGCACGCCGCGATCGAGCGCGAGCAGGGGCAGCGTCCCGCGCGTCGGGGATAGCGTTGGGTCGGGCATCGTGGCGGCGGGATCGAACTGGTCGGTGAGCAGCGTGAGCGCCGGCGGTGAGGCCGTGTCGACGGCGAGCCAGGTGCCGCCGGCGAGTTCATCGCGGCCGCCGAGGAAGGTCGGGTGCTGCGGCCACCACGCGCCGGGGGGCGAGGTCGGACGGTCGCGGTCCTCGTCACGCACGAAGGCGACCAGCACGGGCCAGGCTCCGTCGGGATCGAGACGCACCAGGACGGTGCACATCGTCAGCGCACCTCGCGCAGCTTCGGCCGTCGCGAGCTGACCGCGACGCGTTCCTGGAGTGCGGCGTCGAGCACGCGCTCGGCGATGTCGCGCTTGGGACCGACCGGGACGTCGATCGGCGTGGGCGAGCTGACGCGATGGATGGTGACGGCGTTCGTGTCGTGTTCGAAGCCTGCGTCGGCGCGACTGACATCGTTGGCGACGATGAGGTCGGCGCCGGAGCCATCGAGCTTCTCGAGCGCGTTGTCGCGCAGGTGGTCGGTCTCGGCGGCGAAGCCGACGAGGGTCTGGCCCGCGTGGCGCTCCGCGGCGATGGCGCGGAGGATGTTCGGCGTCGGCTCGAGCTCGATCTGGGGCAGGCCGTCACGGCGCTTGAGCTTGGTGTTCGCGCATTCGGCAGGTCGGAAGTCCGCAACGGCGGCGCACATCACGATGACGTCGGCGAGCGGCACGTGCGCGAGCATGCTGTCGTGCATCTGCTGCGCGCTCTCGACCGGCAGCACCTCGATCGCTGTTCCCGCGAGCGACGGGTCCGAGGGCACGGTCGTGACGAGCTGCACGCGTGCGCCGCGCTCGAGCGCGGCATGCGCGATTGCGTGCCCCTGCTTGCCGGAGGAACGGTTGCCGATGAAGCGGACCGGGTCGATCGCCTCGCGGGTCCCACCGGCGCTCACCAGCACGGTCATGCCCTGCAGGTCGAGCGGGGCCCCGTCGGGCTGTGCGCCCGGCGCCACGATCGTCGGCGCGTCGCTCGCGGCGTCGACTGGTGCGACCTCGGCCGATGCAGCAGCAGCGACTGGCGCCACCTCCACTGGGGGGTAGTCGGCGGTTGCGATGTTGTCGGGCGTGGCGAGCAGCTCGCCGACCCGATCGGCGATCGCCATCGGATCGGCGAGGCGGCCGGCGCCGATGTCGCCACCAGCCAGCTCACCGGAATCGGGCAGCACGAAGTGCACGCCGCGCGCCTGCAGCATCGCGACGTTGTCGCGCGTCGCCGGGTGCTCCCACATCTCCGTGTGCATGGCCGGGCACAGCAGCACGGGCGCGCGGGTGGCGAGCAGCGTGGTGGTCAGCAGGTCCGCAGAGCTGCCGGCGCGCGCAGCCGCGAGGAGGTTGGCCGTGGCGGGCGCCACGACGATGAGGTCGGCGCGCTGGCCCAGGTCGGTGTGCGGGCTCGGCTCGGGCGAATCCCACAGCGACGTGCGAGCCGGCTCAGACGCGATCGCCGAGAAGGTCGCCGCGCCGATGAATTGTTCGGCGCCCCGCGTGAGGATCGGGCTCACGAACGCGCCGCGGCGCACGAGCTCGCGGCACAGCTCGGCTGCCTTGTACGCGGCGACGCCACCGGTGATGCCGAGCACGATGCGGCGGCCTGCGAGCGGGAGGTGCGCGGAGCGGTCCATGGTGGGAGTCTGCCACGTACGCCGCAGATCAAGCCGCCTACAGCAGCGACAACTGCAGCTCCGGCAGGATCGGGTCGATTCGGCGGTCGCGGATCCCACCCAGCTCCTGGTCGATGCGGCGCTTCACGTCGCGCACCTCGTCGGCGTACGCGTTGGGCAGGTACGCCTTCGTGAACAGCTCGACGTAGCGCTCGACCTGTTCCGGGTAGTCCTTCGCGAGCTCCTCGAGAAAGTGCTCCCGAACACCCGGGCGCAGGTTGAGGACGTTCATCCACGCATGGGTGGCGCCAGCGTCGCGCGCCTGCAGGAGCACGGCGCGGATCGATTCGGGTGTGTCGGACAGCTCGGGCAGCAGTGGAGCGAGTGCGACACCACATTTGATGCCGGCGTCCACGAGCACGCGCATCGCGCGGAACCGCTGATGCGGCGGCGCCGTGCCGGGCTCGGTCGAGCGCCACAGGTCGCGATCGACGGTGGGGATCGACAGGTGCACCTCAACGTCCGCGAGCCGCGCCGCATCCTGCAGCACGTCGACGTCGCGGACGATCATCGGGCCGCGCGTGATGATGCTGATCGGCGTGCGCGCCGCGCCGAGTTCGCGGATACAGCCACGCGTCAGCTGATAGCGACCTTCGGCCGGCTGGTAGGGGTCGGTCGCGGTGCCGATCGCGACGCCGTCGCGGTGCGTGCGCCGCGCGAGTTCGCGGCGCAGCTGCTCGACGATGCCCACCTTCACGCGAACGTTCGTGCCGTAGCGGTGGTCGCTCGGTCGTCCCGCTCGTCGCTCGAAGCCGCGGACGTAGCAGAAGGTGCACCGGTGCACACATCCGGTGTAGGGGTTGAGCGACCACTTGAACGGCATCCGCTCGACCTTCGTGAGCGCCGATCGCGCCGGCTGCTCGAGATATTCGACTCGCGACATGCCAGACACTGTAGCGCGATCGTCGAACGTACGTTCGATGGCCCATGCGGGCCGAGCGAACGCGCGTGGCTTTCGAACGACAATCCGCTTCCGTACCCTATGGGCGACGCTGCCGCCGCGTGTCCACACAACCCTCCCAGACCCAAGGATCCACCAACATGCGTCTCATCCAGCCCTTCCCCGGCGGCACCCTCGAGGGTGCCCGTGCCCACCTCGTCAACGCGCAGGGCTTCGCGGCGAACGTCGCCAACAACCCGAGCGTCGACGCGCTCAAGAACCTGACCGAGGGCGTCGCCAGCGCCAAGAAGGCCGCTGCCGAGCTGTTCATGGCGCCGCCGCGTTCGGACTTCCAGGACCTGGTCGCCGCGCGCCAGCAGGTGCTCGCCGGAGCGCAGCTGCTCCAGCAGGCCGTGTCCGTGCTCAGCAACTTCGGCGGCGACCTGCCGGCCGATCCCACGCCGCACGTGAAGGGTCTCGCCGGTCAGGCGTTCGATGCCTTCGAGGCCGCGTTTGAGATCATCGACAACGACTGAGCGAGCGACGTGGCGCGCGAAGCGCGCACCCAGCGAGCGAACAGATCACTGCGAAGGGCGTCCCTCGGGGCGCCCTTCGCAGCGTCGTCAGCCCGGCGCGATGACGTCGAAGGTCAGCTTCGCGAGGTAGGTGCCCGGCGGCTGCGTGGCCGCCGGGGTGACACCGAAGACGAGGTCGACGAAGCCCGACCCGGACCCGGTGAGGTGCGCTGCGGTGGACGGCGCCGTGGTGACCGCCCGCCACGGATCGGTGTCGAGCGCCTCGCACTTGTTCGCGGTGCCGGCGGCGTCGACCGTCCAGTCCGCGAGGGCGCTGCCGCCGATCGACTGCAGGCACACGCCGAACATGCCGTTGGTCGGACCGGTGGCCCACGTGCCGCCGGCGCCGTAGTCGGGGACGGAGGCCGGTGGCTGCATGCGTCGGATGCGCCCGCCGTCGGAGCCCATGATCATGCGGGTGGGGTCGACGGCGTCCCATGCGCGCGAGAGCGACCACGCCTGGAGCGACGATGACACGCTGGCCAGCGAATTGCTGGAAACCAGCACCTCGCCCTCGCTGATCGCGGTCAGGAATCCGCTGCCGTGCCAAGTGATGTCCTGCCCTCGCCCGAACGAGCCGGCCGACGGCGCGAGCGCCCAGGTGGCACCGCCGTCCAGTGAGCGGAACGCCTCGCCCCAGGTGCCGAGCACGAACAGCTGCTGGCCATCGGGCGACGCCGCGATGCTCTGGAAAAGCGTCCACGAGTTGATCCCGGTGGTGAGCTCCGTCCATGTGGTGCCGGAGTCGGTGGTGCGCAGCAGTCGCTCGCCGTCGCCGACCGCGTAGGCCGTGCGTTCGTCGACCCACTCGACGTCGTTGAGGCGGTCGAGGAGCGTCGTGCCGGTCTGGCGGTGCTGCGTCCAGGTGAGCCCTCCGTCGCGAGAGCGAAGGATCGTCTCGCGTGTGCCGACGGCGAGCAGCTGCCCGTCATCGCTGCGATCGAGCTCGAGCAGGTCCTCTGGAGTCGGTGCGGCGAGCGTCGTCCAGGAAGTGCCTGACGTCGTGGAGCGCAGGACGGTGCCCGCGTCGCCGACCGCAAGGAGCGTCGTGGGCGACGTCCACATCACCGCACGCAGGTGACGCGAGGTCCCGGATGTGCGGTTCGTCCAGGTGACGCCGCCGTCGCCGGAGGTCGCGACCGATCCGTCGCCGCCGACGATGACCGCTGCGTTGCCGTCGCGCATCGCGACGTCCATCCAGGCGTGCCCGTTCGAGGAGATGTCCTGGTAGGCCCAGTTGTCGCCGTAGTCGGGGGAGGCGATGATCATGCGCCCGTTGCCCACACCGTACGTCGCGCCGCCCGAGTGCTGCGCCATGTCGCGGATCTCGTTCGCGGTGACGCCAGTCTCGCGGATCCAGTTCGTCCCGCCGTTGGTCGTTCGCCAGATCTGGCCGTCGTAGCCCGCGGTCACGGCGTTGAGCGCATCGGTCGCCTCGATAGCCGCGAGGGACCAGGCGAACGGAACGGCCAGCTGGGTCCAGCTCGTGCCACCGTTGGTGGTGACCTCAACGTGGCCGCCGTCGCACGAACGCCACACGATCAACGCGCTGACGGCGTCGAGGCCATCGCACCCGCCGTTCCACGGGCTGTCGACACGCGCCCAGTCGGTGCCACCGTTGATCGTCTTCCAGAGGTAGTCGTTGTCGCCCGCCACGTAGGCGATCGACGCGGATACCGCTTCCACGTCCCCGAGCCAGGAGTCCGTGAGGCCGTTGTTGGTCGGCGTGCCCCACGTCGATCCGGAGTTGGTGGAGAGGCGCACCGTCGCGTTGTCACCGACGACCCAGAACGCCGCGCCGGCCTGGGAGATGTCGTGCAGGTTCGAGGTGGTGCCCATCGCGCCGCCGCTGACCCAGTTCGTGCCGCCGTTGGTCGTCTTGCGAAGGTTGCCGCCGTTGCACGCGGCCCAGGCCTCGTCCATGGCGACCGCGATGACGCCGTTGCAGCCGGCGCCGGAGGCCGGATCGCCGGAGAGGTTCCAGCTCGACCCGTTGACGGTGCGCATGGAGCCGCCCCAGTTGTCGACCGCCCAGGCGTAGTTGCCGTTGGTCGGCACCACGTCGACGGCCGAGATCATCCGCTCGGTGTAACGCGATTCCGACCAGTTGGACGTGCTCGAGGCCATCGCGGTGCTGAGCCCGTCGGACTGGCGAACTTCGAGCCTGGACGAATCGTTGGACGACCCGAAGGTGATCCGACACACCGTGCCCGCGCTCGTGGACGTGACGGCCTTTGACGTGGGCTGGACCGTGCCGAAGTTGATCGCGGAGGGTGCGGTGCACCCGTCGGTGAGCGACGTCGAGCTCGTCACGTTCATCGTGACGACGAGGTTCGAGGACGCCGCTGGCGCAGACGCGATCATCACGCCCGCGATCACGGCGCAGGCCAGCGCACACGCGAGCAGGCGTGCGAACCACATGCGCGTGCGCGGGCGTCGAACCACACGTTCCTATCGGCACGTTCGCCGAATCGTTTGATCGAAAAGGGCCCAACCGACCCGAATCCGACGCCGATGCGCAGAATCCCGTGCTGCGCATGCGATCTCTACCCCCCACAGAGGCAGAGTTGTCCGAGCTGTTCGACCGGCTCTGGAACGACCTGCGCCGACGCGACGACCGGAGCGAGTTCTCCGAGTGCGAATCGTGCGGCCGCGCGGTGCGGTGGGTCGTCAACCTCGGCAGCGCGTGGGGCGGCAACATCCAGATCGTCGCCCGCCCCGTGACCACCGCCGCATTTTACGACCCGGAGCAGCACGCCGGGCTCGTCGCCGTGTTCACCGACCGGACCGGTTTCACCGTCTCGCGATTCACGCCGGCCGACGAGGTCGAGGCGGCGTTCCTGTACCCGTGTCACTGGGACGTATGCGAGTTCGCGCGTTCCGAACGCGACCGCATCAGCCGCGAACGACGGGCGACCTCACCGCCGATCGACGGCGACGCGTCACCCGACGTCGATGCCGTCCTTCGCTACGCCCGCTGGCTCGGCTCGCGCACGGACTGAGCCATTCGGCATGCCGGAATCTGCGGGTTCGTGCATGCCTGCTCCGGAGCGGTGTAACCCCACCCGGATGCGGCACCGACCACGTGGCGGCATCGCGAGCGTGCGTGCCGTGACAGATCACGATGAGGGGGAATCCGATGATCAGCGACTGCACCGCAGTGCCGTGCATCCCGACGAAGGACGTCGCATCCGCGCGGCGTTTCTACGAGGGTGTGCTCGGCCTGCAGGTGATGAGCGAGAACATGGGCGGCTTCACGTACCGGCTCGGGTCGGGAACGATGTTCCTGTACGAGTCCGAGTTCGCGGGGCTCGCCAGGCACACGCTGTGCAACCTCGAGTCCGACCACGTCGACGATGACATCGCCGACCTGCGCGACAAGGGCGTGCGTTTCGAGACGTACCCCGACCTCGAGTACGTGTCGTTCGACGATGACGGCGTGGCAACGATGGGCGAGGGCGACATGCAGGGACATGGCGTCTGGTTCAAGGATCCGGATGGCAACATCCTCGCCCTGTTCGAGACCGCGGACGTGCCGGCGGGCATCAGCTGACTCGCGTGCGTTCCGGGCGGTCGCTGGCTACCACCGGTAGCTGGCGACCTCCTCGAGCGACACCTCGAGCGACGGCACGTGTCCGCCGAGCCGAGCCGACGCGTCGATGAGCGCCGCGTATGCCTCGCGCCACGCGAGTCGATGTGCGAAGCGCGCCGCGGCGATCATGTTCGGCGTGGCGCCGTCGCCGCCGAAGCGCGGCTGCGTGTCGCGCCCGCCCACGGTGAGGCGATTGCCATCGCTCCACGTGAACTCGACACGCAGCTCGTGCAGGTCGACCGGCAAGACCGGGTCGCGTGGATCTTCGCGCAGCTCGCCGATCGTGGGCAGGCGTACCATCTCGCGGAACGAGCCGCGCACCGCGTTCCACATCGCGCCCTCGGCGTAGCGTCGCGCGAGGTTGCCGCCTTCGATGCCGCGGCGCACGATGTGCGACACGGGCAGCACCGTGTCGGCCCAGTCCTCGTCGACGGCCTCGTCGCGATCCCAGGTCGGACCGCCCACGAGCGTGAGCCGACGCTTATTCGCGAGCGGTGAGTCGGTCCGGGCGGCGGCGAAGCCGTCCCAGTGCCAGTCACCGATCGTGACGTCCATCCCCTTGACGCTGAAATTCCCCATGCCAGAAGGCTAGGAAGGTAGTCGGACGACACCCGCTGTTTCGGGCTTCGGGTCCGCGCAGATCCTGTGCGAATCGTCTCGCAGGTCCAGATCGCGTCCTTGCCGGCGGTTCGGTCATGTGCGTCGTCATCGTCACGGCAGGTGTGACGACGATGACGCACCTCGTCAGGAGCGCACGAATTCGCGCAGTTCACCGAACACGCGGGCGAGGTCGTCGCGCTGGAAGTGGGCGTTGATCCCGCTCGGGTTCGGCAGGATCCAGATCGGCGCGCCGGCGATCGTCTCGTGCTGCAGCCCGAACGTTGCCTTGGGGCGCTCGAACGCGTCGCGGTAGGCGGTCACGCCGAGGATGGCGAGGCAGCGTGGGCGCCACCGCTCGACCTTCGCCTCGAGTTCCACGCGACCGGCGCGCAGCTCCTCGCGCGAGAGCTCGTCCGCCCGCGCCGTGCCGCGCATGCACACGTTCGTGATGCCCACGCCCGAATCGAGCAGCTCCTGCTCCTCGTGCGGCTCGAGCACACGGTCGGTGAAGCCGGCATCCGCGAGCGCGCGCCAGAACCGGTTGCCCGGTCGCGCGAAGTGGTGGCCGACCGCCACCGACCACAGGCTCGGATTGATCCCGCTCAGCAGCACGTCGAGATCCGCGCGGATCAGGTCGGGCACATGCCCGCCCCGCGCCAGCTCGAGGTCCTGTTTCGTCGGCCGGATCACGCCGACACGGTAGCACCGCCCGTCGCCGAGGATGTGCGTCGACTTTGCCCCGCTCGGCGGGGTGAACTCGACTCACATGCGCCCGCGCGGGTATGAGCCCGCGGTGAGCGACCTTCGACCCCCGATCATCATCAGCGGCCGCTACGCGGACGTCGGCCCCAACGCCATCGAGCTCGCTCGCGCGCTCATTCGCGTGGACACCTCCAACCCACCCGGCCGCGAGACGGTCGCGGCGACCGTCCTCAAGGAGTGGCTCGCCGCGCACGGGGTGGAGTCCGAGCTCGTCGGTCCCGACCCCGATCGGCGCAACCTGGTCGCGACCGTGAAGGGCCGCGGCGACGGACCATCACTCGCCCTGTGCGGGCACCTGGACGTCGTCCCCGCCGGCGAGCTCGACGCCTGGAAGCATCCGCCGTTCGCAGGTGTGCTCGACGACGACGGCTTCGTCTGGGGCCGCGGCGCGGTCGACATGAAGGCGCAGGTCGCGACGCGCGCCGCCGCGCTCGTGGCGCTCGTGCAGAGCGGCGTCACCCCGCCCGGCGACGTGCGGCTCATCGCGCAGAGCGACGAGGAGGTGAACACGGCGGGCGTCGGCATGAGCTGGCTCGTCGAGCACCGCCCCGACCTGCGCACCGACTGGGCGCTGGAGGAGGGCGGCGGTCGCCACATCATGCTGCCCGACGGGCGCGTGGCGGTGCTCTACGGCGTCGCCGACAAGGCGCTGCTGCCGATCGAGCTGCACTCGCGCGGACCGGGCGGCCACGCCTCCAGTCCGGCGGCCGTCCACAACCCCGTGATGTCACTCGCTCGCGCGCTCTCATCGCTCGGCGACGCCTCCCCGCAACGCGAGCTCGTGCCCGCCGCCGAGCGAATGCTGCGCGGGATCCTCGGCGACGACATCGACACCTCCGACCTCGACGCGCTCGTCGCACGCGCGCAGGCCGCCGTGCCCGAGCTGGCCGCGTCCTTCGACGCGATCACGCGCACGACGTTCACGCCCACGATGCTGCGCGGATCCGACGCCGTGAACGTCATCCCCGACCACGCGGTCGCGCGCATCGACTGCCGGATGATGCCGGGCGGGCGCGTGGAAGATGCGCTCGAACGCCTCGCCGGGATGCTCGCCGGCCGCGGCGACGACGGCGACTCCTGGGAGCTCGTGCCCGCCGAGTCGGGCCCCGTCGGCGGCTCCGCATCCGAGCCTGATTCCGCATTCACGGCTGCGTGCGAGCAGGCGCTCGAGCGCGTCGACGGCCGCAAGCTCGTGATGGTGCCGACGATGAACTCGTTCTACACGGACGCCTCGCACCTGCGCCGCGCGTGGGGAACCGTGACGTACGGGCTCTGGCCGTGGAAGTACACGACGCCCGCCGACTACCAGGCCGGGGTGCACGCACCGAACGAGCGAGTGAAGGCCGACGACATCGCCTACGCGGCGAAGTGGCACCTCGAGCTGCTGCTGGAGATGGCAGAGGGCTGACGACGTTCGTCGCGCGCTACCAGGTCAGCGTCTCGCCAGCCGACGCGGTGGCGACCTCGTCGGCTGCCACGCCCGTTGCCGCGTCGGCTGCGACGCCGGGCTGGGGGCGCAGGCCCTCGGCGGCCGGCTCGAGGCGCATCGCTTCCTGCAGGAACGAGGTGTTCGCGCGGATGCGACCGATCTCGGCGTAGTCGGGGTGGTTGGAGTAGCCCCTGACCGCGCCCGTGGGCGTGCTGCCGTCGAGGCGCGCGAGGTTGCGCTCGATCAGTGCGACGGTCTCGTTGCGGGTCGCGACGAGCGCGGCCGGAACGTCCTCCGCGGGCGGCATGTTCGCCAGCAGCAGCTCGAGCGTCGACTTGACGCTGCGCGAGCCGGCGACCGAATCGAGTCCCATCATCACTTCCGCGATAGCGGCCTGCTCGGCTGCTGGTCGCCCGGCGACGAGCTCGGCGAGACGATCCCACTGCTCGGCGACGAGCGTGCGCGATTCGGGCGACGCGCCGCCCGACGTGATGTCCGCGAGGGCTGCTTCGAGGCGTGCCTGGTAGGCGGGATCGTTGCGGCGCTGCCACTCGACGAAGTAGCGCTGCGTGGCCTCGCCCGGCTTGTACTCGGCGTTGGCGAGCGAGCGTGCGATCGTGCGCAGCGGCTTGGCGTTCTCGAGTTCCATCGGGACCTGGGTCCGGACGCGTGTGGCCTCGTCGTCGAGCAGTGCGGCGAGCCGGCCCCAGTCTTCTGTCGACAGGTCGGCGCTGTTCCGCGAGAAGAGTGCGCTCGCTTCGGCCATGCGTGCTTCGGGGGTCAGCCGCTGGAGTGCGAAGGCGTCGAAGTAGCGCTGCGTCGCTGCGCCCGGCTCGTACTCGCCCTTGGCGACCGCCGCCGCGATCTCGCGCAGCGACTTCGCGCCGTCGAGCTCGACGGAGATGCCCAGGTGCTCGCCCACGCCGCCGCTGTCGATGAGCGCGACGAGGCGTCCCCAGTCCTCCTTCGACACGTCGCGGCTGTGACCGGCGAAGATCGAGTCGATCGCCACGGTGCGCGCCTCGGGTGTCATGCGTGACACGGCGAACGCATCGAAGTACGCCTTCGTCGCAGCGCCCGGCTTGTACTCGCCAGCAGCGACGCTCGCCGCGATGGTGCGCAGCGGCTTGGCGCTCGGCAGTTCGAGCGGGATCGTGACCGACTCGCGCGTCGTCGGGTCGTCCAGGAGCGTGACGATCCGCGTCCACTCCTCGCTCGACAGTTCGTCCGGGTTGCGTCCGAGCAGGCTCGCGAGCTGCTCCTGGCGCTGCGCGGGCGGTGTCGCGGCGATCGTGGCCTGCTCGAAGTAGCGCTGCGTCGCGGCGCCCGCCTCGTACTCGCCCGCCGCGACGCTGCGCGCGATCTGCGCGAGCGGTTTGGCGCCCTCGATCTCCGCGTCGATGCCGAGGAGCGGGCGGCTCTTCGGATGCTCGATGAGCGTCGCGAGCGTCGTCCACTCTTCCTTGGTGACGTCGCGGCTGTGCTTGGCGAACGTGGCAGCGATCGTCGCGCGCTGCTCGGCTTCCGTCATGCGACTGACACGGAACAGGTCGAAGTAGCGCTGCGTGGCGGCGCCGGGCTTGTATTCGCTGGCTGCGAGGCTCGCCGCGATCGTGCGGAGTGGCTTGGCGTCGGAGATCTCGAGCGGGATTCCCAGCGAGTCGCGGGTCGCGGGATCGTCGAGCAGCGACACGACCCGCATCCACTCCTCGTTCGAGAGCTCGCTGCTGTGGCGACCGAGCAGCGATGCCAGCTGTTCCTGTCGCTGGGCCGGCGTGGTCGCGGCGATCGCGGCCTGCTCGAAGTAGCGCTGCGTCGCCGCCCCAGCCGGGTATTCGCCGGCCGCGATGCTGCGCGCGATGTCACGCAGGGGCTTCGCCCCGTCGAGTTCGACGTCGATCCCGAGGAACCCGCGCGTGGGCTCGTGGTCGATGAACGTCGCGAGGCGTCGCCACTCGTCGGTCGTCACGTCGCGGCTGTGCTTGGCGAGGATGGCCGCGACCTGTGCGCGCTGCTCGGCTTCGGGCATCGAGCTGACCTGGAACAGGTCGAAGTAGCGCTGCGTCGCCACGCCCGGCTTGTACTCGTCCGCGGCGAGGCTCGCGGCGATCGTGCGCAGCGGCTTCGCGTCGTCGAGCTCGAGTGGCATGGTGAGCGACTCGCGCGTCGTGGGGTCATCGAGGATGGCGACGACCTTCGTCCAGTCCTCGGTCGTGAGCTCGGTGCTCGAGCGTCCGAGCAGGCTCGCGAGCTGCTCCGTGCGCTGCGCGGGCGAGAGTGCGGCGATGGTGGCCTGGTCGAAGTAGCGCTGCGCGGCGGCGCCGGGCTTCGCGCTGCCGGCAGCGATGGTGCGCGCGATCGTCGCCAACGGTTCGGCACCGTCGAGCTGCACGGCGACATCGATGAGCGCGCGACTGGGCTCGTGGTCGATGAAGGCGGCGAGCTGTCGCCACTCGTCGGTGCTGAGTTCGCTGCTGTGCTTGGCGAAGGTCGCCGCGATCGCGGCGCGCCGTTCGGTCTCCGGCATCGAGTTGACGCGGAACAGGTCGAAGTAGCGCCTGGTCGCGGCGCCGGGCTTGTACTCGCCGGCGGCGACGCTCGTCGCGATGGATCGCAAGGGCTTCGCGTCGGGAAGCTCGAGCGGAACGCCGAGCGCGGCCGCGGTGTCGGCATCGCCGAGCATGAGGTCGAGCTGGCGCCACTGGTCGGGGGAGAGGTCCTCCGGCTCGCGGCGCAGCATCGATCCCGCGCGCTCGATGCGCGTGTCGGGGTCGAGCGAGTCGAACTGGAAGCGGCTGAAGTAGCGCTGGGTCGCGGCGCCCGGTGCGTACTCGCCGTTCGCCACCGATCGTGCGATCGTCTGGAGTGGCTTGGCGTCGGAGAGCTCCGGCGTGACGTTGCGCAGCACCTCGGCGTCGCCCGCTTCGAGGTGGGAGGCAATCGTGCGCCACTGCTCGGCTGACAGGTCGGTCGCCTCGTGTGACAGCAGCTCGACGAGCTCGGCTCGACGCTCCGCGACGGGCCGGCGCACGCTGCGCCAGTCATGGATCGCGCGCGTCGCCTCTGCGAGTGCGCCGGTGGACCCGTCGGCGAGCGACGCGACCGCCTGGTGGAAGGGTCGCACGCCGTCGAGCTGCGCGGCGACCGCCGCGACAGGCCCGCCAGCGCCGACGTCGAGCTGGGTGCGCAGCGTCGCCCAGTCCGCAGGCTGCAGCGATGCTGGCGCCTGCGTGAGCAGGCGTGTGGCTGTCTCGTGATGCGTGGTCGGATCGATGGTGCGCGCGGTCCATGCGTCGACGTAGCGCTGGATGCCAACGTCGACGGATCCCGCCTTCGCGGAGTCCGCGACGAGCTCGGCGAGCGGTCGCGCGCCAACGAGCTCGCGGGGCAGGCCCTCAAGCGCTCCCGCATCGGCGAGCGACCGCTCCAGGAGTGCGAGGTCGTCGACGGTCCAGGACGCCGTCGTGCCCTGCTCGAAGAGCTCGCGACCCTCGAGCCGGACGAACTCGTCGTGCAGCGGGCCGCTCGCGCGCATCGTGTCGAGGTGGGTGCGCAGTCGCATGCCGACATCGCGCAGTGCGATCTCGTCGAGCGGTGCGTGCTCGAGCATGCGCACAGCGACGTTCACGTCCGTCGCGATCTTCGGATCGCCGTGCAGCTGCGCGACCTGGGCGGCTGCGAGCTCGGCGTCGGAGAGCGCGCGCTGCACAGCGCCGTAGGCGGAGGTGCGGTCGACGATGCCGCTGAACAGCACCGGCACCTCGATGCGTGCCAGCTCGTCCGCGTGTCCGCCGAGGGAGCGGAGCGTGTCAACGATCATGGATGGGCGAATGGGTTCCATCAGCTACCAGTCCAGCGATTCGGTGGGAGATGCCGCGCCGGTGGCGCTGGTTGCGTTAATGCTCGCCGCGTCGATCGTCTCGGCAGCTCCGGCAGTCGGCGCGCTCGTGCGTGCGGTGGCCATCGACTGTGCGTCCTGCAGGAGCGAGACGTTCGCGCGGATGCGTCCGATCTCGGCGTAGTCCGGATGATTGGAGTAGCCCTGCACGGCGCCCGCGGGAGTGTGACCGTTGAGTCGTGCGAGGTTGCGATCGATGAGCTCGACGGTGTTCGCGTGCAGCTGCGTGAACTGGGCGGGCAACTCACTCGGTGGCTGCAGGTTGCTGCGCAGCAGCTCGAGCGTGGACTTGACGCTGCGCGACGCCGCGACGTCGTCCACGTTGAGCATCACCTCGGCGATCGCAGCCTGGTCGGCCGGAGCGCGCCCGGCGACCACCGACTCGAGGCGATCCCATTGCTCCGCGACCAGTCGTCGCGATTCCGCAGTGGCGCGGCCCGCGACTACGTCCGCGAGCGCGGCTTCGAGACGCGACTGGTATGCAGGATCGTTGAGCCGCTGCCAGTGCGTGAAGTACACCTGCATGAACTTGCCCGGACGGTACGTGCCGTCGGCGATCTCGCGCGCCTGCTGTGCGAGCGGCTTGGATCCGGTGATCTCGCGCGGCACGTTGATGAGCGTGCCCTTCGCGTCGGAATCGACGAGCGCGGCGAGGTGGCGCCACTCCTCGTTCGTGAGGTCGGCGGGTGAGCGCGCGAGCAGGTCGCTGGCGGCGGCGACCCGCTCTGCCGGGGAGAGGCGCGCGACCGCGTACTCGTCGAAATACACCCGCATGAAGCGTGCGGGTCGGTACTTCCCGTCCGCGATCTCGCGCGCCTGCTCACTGAGGGGCTTCGCCCCGGCGATCTCGCGCGAGACCGGGATGAGCATCCCGTCGCGGTCGGAGTCCACGAGCGCGGCGAGCCGGCGCCACTCCTGGCTCGTGAGCTCGTCTGGCGACATGGACAGCAGTTCATGTCCTTGGGCGGAGCGCTCGGTGTTGCTCAGGCGGGAGACGGCGTACTCGTCGAAGTACGCGTGCATGAAGCGTGCGGGGCGGTACGTTCCGTCCGCGATCTCACGAGCCTGCTCGCTGAGCGGCTTGGCTCCGGTGAGCTCGCGCGACACCTTGATGAGCTCGTCGTCGTCGGCATCCACGAGCGCGGCAAGTCGCCGCCACTCGGCGCTCGACAACGCTTCCGGGTCGCGCTGCAGCAGCGCATCGGCCTCGGCCGCACGTTGCGCGGGTGTCACCCGCTTGACCGCATACTCGTCGAAGTACACGTGCATGTGTCGGCTGGGGCGGTACTTTCCCGCGCCGATGTCCCGGGCCTGTTCGCTGAGCGGCAGCGAACCAGTGATCTCGCGCGAAACCGGGATGAGGCGTGCTCTCGCGTCGGTGTCGACGAGGGCACCCAGCTCGCGCCACTGCTCGTTCGAAAGCTCGTCGGGCGTTCGTGTCAGGAATGCGTCGGCCCGAGCGGCGCGCTCGGTGTCGCTGAGCTTGGCGGCGGCGTACTCGTCGAAGTACGCCTGCATGAATCGGGCAGGCTTGTAGTCCCCCTTGGCGATCTCGCGGGCCTGCTGGGCGAGGGGCTTGGCTCCCTCCAGTTCGCGCGAAACGTCGATGAGGGTCGCGTCGGAGTCGGACTCGACCAGCGTCGCCAGTCGCGACCAGTCGCGAGCGGTCAGCGTCGCAGGGTCGCGCGTCAGGAGCGCGTCGGCCGCGGTGGTGCGCTCGGCCGGGGCCATGCGCCTGACGACGTAGTGGTCGAAGTACACCTGCATGTGCCGACTGGGGCGGTACTTCCCGGCGGCGATCTCTCGAGCCTGGTCGACGAATGACATCGAACCGTCGATCTCGCGCGGCAGCTCCCGCAGTTGGCGGGCGTCCGCTTGGTCGATGACCGTGGCGAGGCGCGTCCACTGGCCCGGCGTCAGCTCGCTGGGGTCGCGTCCCAAGAGCTCGTCGACGTACCGAGTCACAGGGCCGCTTGCTCGGAACATGCGCTCGTCGAGGATGTCGAGGGCGGTCGCCGGGGGCGTGGCGCCGGTCCGCACGCGGTGTGCCAGCCAAGCGAACGAGCCGTCGGGGGTGAGCTCGTCCAGCAGCGCGCGAGCGGGCGATGTGGCGTCGGCGTCGAGCAGTGTGCCGATCCGTCCGATCCGGGCGGGATCGGGGGTCGTGATGTCGGCGAGCGAGCGGTCGAGTTCGGCGCGTCGTTCGGAAATGGTGGTGGATTGCGCACGCATCGCGTCGCGGTACCGCTCGAAGGTCGCAACGCCCGCGTCGTCAGGTGCGCTCGCGAGCCGCTCGACGACGTCGCGCACGGCGGGCGCGCCGTCGAGCTGGCGGGGCAGGTTGCGCAGCTCCGCGACGTCGCCTGCGTCGAGCAGGTCGCCCAGGCGCATCCATCCTTCGGTGCTGACCTGCGTCGGGTCGGTGGCGATGAGCGTCTCGACATCGAGCCCACGGAGGACGTCCGAGTCGCGGATCGTGTCCACGGATCGGCGCAGGCCCTGGGCAGTCCCGCGGAGGGCGATCTCGTCGAACGACGCGTGCTCGAGCATCGTGACCGATGCGCGTGCGGCGCGCTCGGCTTCGGTTCCCAGGTCGCCACGCGCGACCATGTCGGCGGCCGCCTCCGCGTCCGTCAGCGCGCGCTGCACCAGTTGCTGGGCGCCGGTGCGATCGACCACGCCGCCGAAGAGGGTCGGCGTGGTGACCTTCGAGAGCTCGTCCGCTCGCGCGGCGAGCGTATCGAGCGCGGCGATGATCATCGAGGGGCGGATGGGCTCCATGTTCACCACACCAGCGCTTCTGGGGCGGGCTCGACGGCCGCGTCAGCCGTTACGGCGAGCTCGCTCGCGCGCGCACCAACCGCATCGATCGCTGCGATCACGCCTGTCGGCCTGATTGGTTGCACGTGCCCCCCGGCGCCGTCTTCCAATTCCCCATGGTCCCCCCGGACCTGCCGGTATGTCGGCGCCGGGCCGCGATGTGTTGCGTCATGGACCGCTCACGTTGTGGGTAGGAGGCGGGAGTGACCGGTCCTCGACAACGCGATCCACGCGCCAGGCGCTGGACGTTCGTGCTCGTGCTGCTGGCGCTCATCGTGGTGGCGGGCGTCGGGCTGCGCGTGGTCGACGAACGCCGGCGCGACGCGGACCAGACGGCCGAGAACCGGGCACGCACACGCGAAGAGGCGGGCGCGAAGGCCGATGCCGACGCGCAGGAGCCCGCCCGCACCGACCAGGAGCCGGACGCACCCGAGACGCCAGCGACGTCGTCGGGATCAGGCTCCGCGGCCCTCGACGAGCCGCTCGGCATCTCGATCTCCATGGGCACCGATGTCGACGGCGACCCGATCCTGCTCGTGGACCGGCTCGGACCACTCGTCCTCGACAGCGCGGCATCGATTCCCTACGTCACCGGCGTGCTCGGTGAGCCCGACAACGTGGGCGCCAATCCTGACGATGCGAACGTGTGCGATGCCAGCTGGGTCGCGTGGGGACTCGAGGCGCAGTTCTACTTCGGCCAGCCCCCGTCGCCCGAGGCGGCGTGTGAGAAGGGACCGATCGCTGCAGCGCTCATGACCGGCGAGCGGTGGTTCATCGAGCCGCTCACCGGCGGCGGCGCCGTGCTCACGGTCGGCGACCCGGTGTCGTCGATCGCGACGGCGTTCCCGGACTCGAAGCTGCAGCGGCTCCCGCCGGGTCTCGCATCGCTGGCGGCGAACCAGCAGGGCCATCTCGTCGTCGAGGGCTCCTACGCCGGGGAGGCGTTCCCGACCCTGTACGCGATCGGCGTCGATGGCTCCATAGCGTCGTTTCTCTACGTCAGCGGCGCCGAGTAGGCGACCAGCGACGGTTCCCCCTGTGCAGGACTCCGATCCTGTCGCACGCTGGTGGTGGGAGCCGGAGCACGCCATTCGCCGATGGTGCGGACCCACTGGAAGGGAAACGCCGATATGACGCCGATCAACTCAACCGCCCCTGGCGGCCTGCCCGAGTACGCACGACAGGATGTCGTCGACTCCGGAGCCGGATATGCACCCGTCGATCCTGCCTACGCGCAGTCGATCGACCCGTCCCAGCCGGGGTTCGTGGATCCATCCGCGTACGCCAACGCTGCGACGCCCGACAGCTACGGGGTCGACCCCTACGCCGCGCCGTACGAGGCGCAGCCTCCGGAATCCGCATACGGGAGCGCCGTGTCCGGGTTGCAGCCCGCGACCACCGCGACCGCCCCGGCGGCGATGCCGGACGCGACGCTCGAGGACTTCGCACGGCTCGGGATCTTCACCGACGACGAGCTCGCACAGCTCGCGCAGATGAACATGCCCGCGCAGGACATGAACGCCTTGTTCGACGAGGCCGTCGCGTTCATGCAGACGCCGGGGTTCGCACAGCTGCAGGCGCAGCAGGCCGGCGCCGCTGGCGAGGTGCCCGTCGATGGTCGACCTGCGGGCGGGACCGCACCCGCTCCGAACGCCGCCGACGTCGCGAACGGAGTCGCCGCACCGTCCGGGCCGCCCGCCTGGAACGGGGAATGGGCCGTCAAGTTCCGTGACGTGATGGAGCAGCAGGGGCTCGATTCCAAGACGCAGCTCATGGTGATCGCGTCGCTGCGCCAGGCACCGCTGGGCGAGGCGGAGCTCCAGCAGGCACTGGAGTACTACTCGAGCACGCCCGAGGGCAAGGCCGAGCTGCAGGAGGCGAACGACCAGGTCAAGGCCGGCGCCGCGATGCAGGACAAGATGATGCTGACGTTCGGCGCTGGCGCGCTGGGCGTGGCAGGCGTCGCCGGAGCGATCGGAGCGTCGCGCGGCAACCTGGTCAAGGCGCTCGAGCACACCGTCGCGAGCGGCGGAGAACGAGCCGCGACCGCGGCCCGTGCACTCGAGGAGATCAAGGCCGGCAAGCCGATCACCACCGCGATGCGCGCGGAGATCGCCTCGACCCTGCGCGCGGAGGCGAAGGCGACCTCGCGGCTGCGCAGCCCGATCTCCAAGATGTCGCTCAACGGCGCGGCGCGGAACGTCACGCCCGCGGCGAAGCTCTCGTTCAGGGACGCCATGAAATATGGCCTCTGGATGAAGAGCGGCGACGCCGTGACCGACGCCGCGTCAGGTGCTTCGACCGCGGCGCGCTCGACCGCCACTGCCGTGAAGGCAGGCGAGCTCGGCTCGAAGGTGGCGTCCGCGACGGGCGCCGGCGACGATGTGGTCCGCGCCGTTGCAGGCAGCGCGGACGAGGCCGGCAAGGTCGCCAGCGGTGCGGCGCAGGCAGCCAAGGGCGCGAGCATGCTCGGCAAGGTCGGCAAGGTGCTCGGCCCGGTCGGCCTGGCACTGAGCGCCGGCGTCGGCATCTGGGGGATCTCCAAGACCGTCGAAGCTGAAGGCGGCTTCGGCAAGGAGAGCGCGAAGATGACCGGCAATGTCGCTGGCGGTCTCGCCGGCGGCGTGGCGGGAGCGGCAGCAGGTGCCGCGATCGGCTCGGTCGTCCCCGTGATCGGCACCGGCATCGGTGCGGTCGTGGGCGGCATCGTCGGAAGCATCGGCCTCAGCAAGGTCGGCGAAGGCGTCGGCGGCTTCATCCACGGCCTGTTCGACTGACCGAGCAGGTCGCGCGCTACCGCCGCGCCGGCGCCTTGCGTCGCTTGTACGCCTTGTAGGCGCTGAAGGCCATGGTGCCGACGGTGATCATTCGTCCAAGTCGCATGTCCGCTCCGATGTTCGAGATGGAGCAGATGATGTACCTCGGCGCTGGCGCAGGAAACGCGCGCGTCGTCAGCCGGGCCGTGCCGACGGCAGGAACACGCGGAACGACGAGCCGCCGCCGTCGCAGTCCTCGACCCAGGCACGGCCACCGTGCAGTTCGGTGAAGTGCGCGACCAGCGACAGCCCGATGCCGGCGCCCGGCACTTCCGACAGGTCGGACGCGCCACGGTTGAACGGCTCGAACACCGCCCGCTTGTGCTCGTCCGGCACGCCGGGCCCTTCGTCATCGATGGTGACGAGCGCGCCGTCGTCGACGCGACTGACCGAGATCGTCACGCACTTGTCGATGGGCGTGTGCTTGAACGCGTTGCCGAGCAGGTTGTCGACGATCCGATCGAGCTTCGCGATGTCCGCGTCGATCTCCACCGGTTCCAGATGGAGGCGGGTCGGTCGATCGCTCGCCGAGAACCGATCGAGCGCAGTGCGAACGACGCCTGACACGTCGACCCGCTCGTAGCGCGGCTGGAGCATCCCGAGGCGCACGCGCTCGAGGTCGAGCAGGTCGGTCAACAGCGTGTCGAGGCGGCGTGACTCGCTCACGAGCCGGTCGAGCATCTCCTCGAGCTTGGCGGTGGGGACCTCCTCGTGCCGCTGGCGCAGGAGCACCGACAGCGCGAGGATCGAGGTCAGCGGCGTGCGCAGCTCGTGCGATACGGCGGCCAGCAGGCGGTCCTTCATGTCGTCGACCGCGCGCAGGTTGCGTGCCGCCTCCCGCTCCGTGCGCAGGGAATCCTCGACCTTCGCGCGCAGCGCCTCGGACTCCGACAGCGACGCGCCGATCATGAGGGTGCTCAGGCCGACGATCGCGACGAGCGCCTGGATGATCTGCACCGTCTGCGTTCCGTTCATGCCCTCGAACGCGAACGACCCGTGCACGGTGAAAGCGATGCCCAGCAGCGCGACGAGCAGCGTCGAAGTGGCGCTGCCGACCGCGCGGAAACGCACCGTCGACCACGCCCACACCGGAATGAGCAGCGCCGGGAATCGCAGCTGGTCGTACGTGAGCACGACGGCTGCGATCGCCGACAGCATCGCCTGCACGAGGACGAATTCGACGACGCGAGCGGGGCGGAGACGCGTTTCGCGCCGGGCGAGGGTGATCATCGCGAACAAGAACGGCGCCACGACCAGGATGCCCATCACGTCGCCCGACCACCACAGCAGCCAGCGGTTGGCGTAGCCCATGCTCGGGACGTAGTCATACGCCCACAGCTGCGTGACGCCGCCCGTCGCGCTCACGGCGCAGGAGATCGCGGTGATCGGGACGAGCACTGCGACGTCGCGGATGCGCGCGAGCGAGGTCGAGAATCCGATGCGGTGCAGCAGGTACGCGGCGATGAGTGCCTCGGCCGTATTGCCCATGGCGATCCCAAGCGACAGCGCGATCGAGGACCCGGCCATGAAGTTGCCGACGGCCGCTGCCGCGAACACGATGGGCCAGATGCGGATGCCGGCGCACAGCAGGCCTGCCAGCGCGATGCCCGCGGGAGCCCAGACGGGCGACACGACACCGTTGGCGACAGGCAGCGACAGGCCGATCCACGTCGTGGCGACATAGGCGACGAACAGTGCGGCCGCGGTCGCGGCGGTACGTGGGGAGGGGGCGCTCACCGGGAGGATGCTACGTGGCGAGCGGGTGGAGCATCACCGGCGGTGCTGCAGCCGCAGCGCGCCGTAGGTTGCGGCGGCCGTCACGACGCCGATCGCGATCCATTTTCGCGGTGAACGGCGTGGCTCGACGGGCGTGGCGAGCGGGCTCGTACGCGCGCGTGCGCGAGAAGCCTGTTCGGAGTCATCGGTCGTCGCGGGCGCTCGCGGCTCGCGCTGGACGACCTCGCCCTCGATCGCGGTGGCATTGGCCACGACATCGTCGACCTGCTTGAGCACTTCGCCGGCACGCGCGACGACCTTGTCACGCACCTGCTCGATGCCGCCGTGGCGATCGATCGTGTCGTTGACTTCGCGAATCACCGGCGCGGCCTTGAGGAAGAATTTGTGCGCGCGCTGGAGCGGGTGCGCCGTGGAGGCGGGCTCGTCGCGGTCCGGGGCCGAGGGGTCCTGGGGATCGGTGTCGGTCGATTCGTTCACGCAGTGGCTATCGGCGCGGGTGTGTGCCGGCTGAACCTCCAGATGCAGCGAGGCCGCCCCCGGTCAGGAGCGGCCTCGTCGTCAGAGCTGGTGTTGTTGGGGTGCTATTCCCACCAGAGCGCGCCTTCGGCGGCGGTGAGCTTGGAGACGGCGATGTTGAGGAACGTGTGCGCGCCGATCTGCGGGCCGGCCGGGCCGCCCGTGTCGATCGCGCCGAGCGCGTTGGTGAGCGCGGACACGGCGGTCTTGGCGGACTCGACCGAAGACGTCGCGTTACGGCTCACGAACATGTTCGTGTCCGAGGTGAACGGCTCGAGCGCGGTGATCGCCTGCTGCGCCTGGTCGACGGCGGAGCCGATCGCCTTGCGCACGTCGACGCGCTCGTTCGGTGCGAAGGTGATCGCGTCGATCGCGGCCTTGTAGTTGGCGCTGGCTGCGCCGAACGCCTGGGTCGGGTTGGAGGTGAGCGGAGCGGTGGAGAGCTGCATGGTGGAAGTCGATCCTTGGGGAGGGGAGGGGTGCGAGGGAGGGTGCGTCGTGTACGCGCAGCCCAGACTCTGGATGCTTCCGATTCCGGATGAAACGCCGACGGGCGGGACGGTCCCGCTTGGGCCAGCGCTGTGTCCCGCGTGGCCGCCGCGTGCGGGCGCGAAGAGGACGAGGCCCGGTCGCCGATGCGGCGTCCGGGCCTCGCAGTCATTCGTGGTGCGCTCGGGTCGGTCAGTAGCCGACCGTGCTGGCGATCGCGCCGCCGGCGAGCTGTCCACCGGTGAGCGACGCGCCGAGCACGGCGCCCATGATCGCGCCGCTCTTCGCGCCGGCGATGGCGCCGCCGGGGCGACCGCCGCTCAGCAGTGCGCCGATTCCGGCGTTGATGATCGCGCTCGTGATCGTGTTCTTGACGATCGCGCCCACCGCGCCGCCGGCCGTCGGCATGCCTGATTCACCGGGCGTGGTGAGCGCGTGGAACTGCGACAGCGCCACCCCGACTCCCGCTCCGACGGCTGCCATCTTGATCGGCGACGCCATGACTGACCGCGCCATCATTCCAACGTTCTGCATCTTCGTTCCCCTTCATCCCTCGATCCCCGTCGATGCCTGTGGTCCACCATGGTGGAGGCATCCCGCCGAGGTATCGAGTTCGGTGATCGAACGGTTTCGTTCGCTGCAACGAGGTCGCGGCGCGACGCGACACGTTGGCGGGGGAGACACGTGGATTTCCGATCAACACACCAGGCGAAGTCATGCTCGGCGCGATGTCGCGGGGCCTCGTGCGCGCCGCCGAGACCAAGCTGGACCGCACGCCGGAGGTCGGCACGGCGCTGTCGGCAGCCGCCCGTGCGACTGCCGCCCACGCGGGCACGACGTTCCTGGTCTCCGGATTCGGCGGGTCCGTGCGCGGGCTCGGGCCAATGCTGCGTTCGCTCGAACGTGACCGCATCGCAGCGCGCGGCGTGCAGATTCCCGATGGGGGCCTCGCGTCGATCCATGCAGGCGTGGCGGAGCTCGATCGCGCGATCGCGGCGGTTCCTGAAGGGCCCATCCATCTTGCGGGGCACAGCAAGGGTGGCCTCGTGATCCAGTTGTGGCTCGCGGAGGCCACGGCCGCGCAGCGTGCACGGGTGGAGTCGGTGACGCTGCTGTCGTCGTCGCCCACCGGGCAGAAGCTGTCGCCGCTCATGCGCCTGCAGGGGCAGGTGATGTCGCCGTTCACGGGGCCGTTCTCCCGCAGCGTGGCGGAAGCCCAGTACGAGAACCCGGTCATGGCGCGCATTCGCGAGGCGGACCTGGCAGCTTCGGTGCGCGGACTGTCGGTCGTGTCCGAGCAGGACAAGCTCATCAAGCTTCGTGAAGCGCACTGGGACGGGGCAGCCAACCTCGTGCTGCGCGGCGACGACGCTCCCGACCACCTTGGAACGCTGGTGTCGAGCGAGGCCTACGACGCGATGGTCGGCAACATCCTCGGCAGCTGACGCAGCACGTGGTTACTCATGCGTAGGATCGGCGCATGCGAATCTCCCCCAGCGCCCCCTCAGCTCCCGTCGTCCAGCCCACGTCGACCGTTGCCGCGGCTTCAGTACCGTCGTTCCGCTCGCCCACCAAGGGCGAGGTCGCGCTGCTCGACCTGCACGGTGTCGGATTCTTCTCGCTGCAGGACTCGCTCACCGGCTACGGCCGCCACGAGGGCTACGACTCGCTCGCGAACGCGCGTCGAGCCGCGTACATGCTGAGCGTCGGCACCGAAAGTCCCGCTGCCGGCGTGTTCTCCCAAGGCAACCGCTTCTTCGTGCGATCGCTGGGAGCGGTGGCGGGCCAGAACCCGCACGCTCGCAACGCGATCGACGATCCGGGCAGCCACGTGGGAGAGCTGATCGGCGCGCAGCTGCTGCACTTCGAGAACAACACGATGGCGCACTTCGCCTGGGTGCGTGACAGCCGCCTCGTGCTGCTCGTCGACGGCGCGACGAAGATCTGGACCAAGGACGCGCACCACCAGCCCCCGAAGGGCTGATCAGGGATTCGGCACGACCGTCAGCGCAATGGTCGTGGAGTACGAGCCCGGCTTGGTCGCGAGCGCCGCGTTGGTGCGAAGCCCCACGCGCGTCGTATCGAGTGCGCCCGTTCCGCTCGACGTGGATGCGAGCGTCACCGGGCTCGAGAGTGACACGCCCGCGTAGTTGAGGGTGCCGACGTCCGTCGCGTTCGTACCCAGGCCCCATCGCGCGCTCGAGCGTCCGGGCGCCGAGAGCACAGTCACTCCGAAACCCAGCGCTGCTCCGGGCGTCCAGGCCGTCGGGGTGTCCGCGATCGGGTTGTTGTAGCGCGCGACGGTGTCGACACCGCTCGACATGCCCCACGCGTCGGTGGCGGTCGTGGCGAGCAGCGAGTAGCCGTGCGCGGCATTGCTCGTCACCTGCACATCGAACTGGCCGACCGTGTCCGTGCCCGGCAGGCTCGTGCCGAGCGAGGAGACCACGCCTCCCGGCAGGCTGATCGACATCGCGTGCGCCATCTCGAACCAGTCCGTGTCGCTCCACGGCGTCCAGGTCCCCACCGTGTCCTTGTACATGGCGCGAGCGTAGTAGCGCGCCCCGTCGATGAGCAGGTCGCTGCTGCCGCCGCCGTAGGTGATGTCCGCGCACCGCGCCGGACCCGTGCAGCTGGCCATCGCCACGCCCGCGCCACCTGAAGAGGAGTCCCACAGCACCGTCGCGTGCGGCTGACGCGCGCGGTAGACCCCACGCAGGTCACCCTCGTCGAAGTCGGTCGCTGACACGCGGAGGTCATCGAGCCGTCCGCGGAAGTACGACGTTCCCGAGCCGTCGTCACCCAGCCACGTGGTCGCTGACGGGCGGTCGATCGCTCCAGAGAACGTCGCGATCGCGACCTTGCGACCGTCCACCGAGAGCGTGACCTTCCCGGCCGCAGGATTCGCCGTCACCGCCACGTGGTGCCACGCGCCATCGAAGATCGACGCGCCCGGCCAGTACGCGTCCTGCCACACGCCGCCGACGCGCACTTGTCCGTGCAGCTCGCCATCGTTCTTGGCCTTGATTGCGAAGGTGCCGTCCTTGCCGACGAGCGTGGCGATGCCCGAGCTCGCGGCCGGCAGCTGCGACGACTGCATCCACAGGTCGACCGTCAGCGTCCCGAGGTCGAGCTTGCTGCTCACTGGAGCGCTCGCTCGGTCGTCCCCATCGAAGTCGAGCGCCTGCCCGAACCGGGTCTGCCCCGCAACGTACGCGGGATCCTGCGGGGACGCGCTCAGCGTCACCGGCGCTGCCGTTCCGGTTCCCGCGTCCGTGCCCGCGCCGTCGAGGTGCCACAGCGCGGTCGCATCCGAGGGTGGCGTGCTCCATACCTGCATGCGCTGGCTCGTGTACGTCGCGCCGCTTGGAGCGAGCCACGAGAACGTCGGCAGCGCCGCGCTGATCGGCCGGTGCCTCGTCCCGGTCGACGCGGACGTGTCACCCACGAACAACGCCGTCGGGGCAGCCTGCTGCGCCGCGCACGCCGAGCCGAACGTCACGTTCAGGTTGTTGCCGCCGTTCACCGCGTTGCTGACCGTGAGCGGCGCGACAGCGTCGATGTCCTGCATGCGCACGTTGGCGGTCGAGGACGTCCCGGTGACGTTGAGCTTCGCGCGCGTCCCTGGCGCGGTGGAGGTTAGCCGCACCGGGCTTGTGCACGATCCGCCGTCCACGGCGAGCGACCCGGTCACGTTGAGCTGCGTGCCCGTCGCGAGCGCGACCTGCTTGTCGGCGCGCGCGATGCGCAGGTTGGGGATGCCGAGCGTCGCTCCGCCAGAGATGGTTGACGGCCGTCGAGCGTCGTCGAGCGAGAGCGTGCCTCCGTTGCCATAGAACGTGCCCGCGACCGCGAGGTTTCCGGCGAGCGACCACGGACTCGAGTTGGACGCGCGTAGCGCGCCCTTGGTCGAGACGGTCAAGTCCCCGTCGAAGTCCCACGGCTTGTCGTTCGTGTTCATGTCGAGCACGGTCGTTCCGGTGTCGGCGGCAGCGCCGACTGACACGTCGCCCGTGAAGTGCGCACGGTCGGAGCCCGGCATACCCACGACGCGGACCGTGCCGCCGCCGGTCGTGTCCGCGAGCTCGCCGGCGTAGTTGTACTTGCGCACCCACATGTCGCCGCCGTTGGATGCCTGCGTGCCGGCGATGAACATGTCACCCCAGTACTCGTTGGTCACCGCGCGTCCGCTGTCGAGGCCAGTGCCCGAGTCCCAGGTGATCTGGCCGTTGGTGCCCCAGGTCGTGTCGAGCTGCGTGTCGGCGTCGTAGCGACGCATCACGAGGTCGGAGCCGTTGTCGCCGATCGCGGTGATCGACTCGGCCTTGACGTTGATGGCATTCAGGCGATCGTTGTTGGTGCCGCCGGAGTTCCACGTGATCGTGGGGAAGCCAGCCACTGACCAGCCGTCGTCGTGGAACGACTTGACGACCCAGTCCCCACCGTTCGCCGACGA
>JAOPYQ010000007.1 GCA_025964555.1 Thermoleophilia bacterium
CGCGGCGGGAGCAGGCGCTCCACCAGCGGCGGGCGCAGGCGCGGCCGCCCCGGCAACGGGAGGCTTCGTGGCAGGCGCAGGCGCTGGCGCGCCGGCCCCGGCAGGTCGCCGCTTCTTCTTCGCATGCGGCTTCGCATGCGGAGCTGCGGCCGCTGTCACCGTCCTGGTGATCATGGCTAGACGTCCTGTCTCTGCCGACCGATACGAGTCGACCCCGAGTCAGGGAGCGATGGCAGCGGGCGGCGTTGCTGTCACGGAGACGACCAGCCACCCCCGCGCCGCCGTTGTCCTGAGCGGCTGCTCCGTCGACTGCGAGGTGCGTCGGAGCGTGCGGGGCGACGGATCGCCTCGTCCACGGCGAATGTTTCCAGTACCGGGCCGTCAGGTCCTTCGATTCGGCCACGACCTGCCCGCAGGGGTCACGCCCGTGGCCGACAGTGGCCACGGCAGCTTCATGCCCGACGCGGAGTGCAACGTCGGACGCACCGGGCCCGATACACGGATACGGGAGTGCGTTCTGGGGGGATCGCGCACCGTGTTCGGGGGAGCACATCCATGACCATGCAGTCCGTCCTGGCGCGCCTGCCCGGGTTCCTGTCGGGACCCGCAGGTACGGCGATCAAGCCGATCGAGCACGTCGCCGCGTCAGCCGCGGCGTATCGGCCAGTACTCGAGGGGCTTGCTGACGGAACCCTCTCGGCAGGACGCGCTGGCGAGCTCTTCCGCGGCGTCGCCAGCGACCTCAGCGTCGATGCGGCGTGGAGCGGCATCGTGAAAGGCCGTCCCGCACTCGAGGAGGCGCTCGGCACCTCCCGCGCCACACGGGTCGTGCATGCGATCCAGGGCGCGTTGTCGGACCTGCAGACACCCATCATCAAGGCCCACGTGGCCGAGCGCTACGCCGACGAGGCGAAGCTGGTCACCGACGGAAGCCGCGACCACGCCGCGTACATGGCACGCATCGACGCGGACGCGTACGCCAAGGTCGGGGGACCGGCCCCGCTCCACCTGCAGCAGGCGATGCTCGACGACGTCCTGCCCCAGCTCGAACAGGTCGCCGCGCGAACGGCGACGACGCGACTCGCGGTGGGCGCCATGGGCGTCACTGCCGCATCGCTCGGTGCATCGGCCCTCATCAGGCGCGACGACGCGCCGGCATCGCCCACGGTTCCGAGGATCCACCCCTTCCCAGCCGCGCCTGTCAGCGCGCCGTGGCCGACCCCCGGCTGATCGGCCGGAACGTCGTCGATCAGCCCTTCGGAACCTCGACGAGGATCGCATCGCCCTGCCCGCCACCGGAGCAGATCGCGGCGATGCCGAGCCCGCCACCGATGCGCTGCAGCTCGCGCACGAGCGTTCCGACGATGCGTGCGCCCGACGCCCCGATCGGGTGACCGAGCGCCACGGCGCCGCCGTTGACGTTGACCTTCGCCTCGTCGATGCCGAGCTCGTCGACCGCGTTGATCGACACGTTCGCGAACGCCTCGTTGAACTCGTAGCGATCGATGTCGTCCGCGGTGAGTCCCTCGCGCTCGAGCAGCAGCTTCGTCGCCGCGCCCGGCATCTTCGCCAGGTCCTGCGTGCGACCCGCCACGTACGCGTGTCCGCGCACGAACCCGAGCGGCGTGATGCCCTGCTCGGTCGCCCACGACTCGCTCGCGAGCACGAGCGCCGCTGCACCATCGTTGACGCCCGGCGCATTGCCGGCGGTCGTCCCGCCGCCCTCGACGTCGAGCTCCTTGAGCCGGCCGAGCGTCTCGAGCGTCGTGTCGGGTCGCACGCTCTCGTCGCTGTCGACGATCGTGTCACCCTTGCGACCGCTGATCGTGATCGGCGCGATCTCCTCCGCGAGGAACGCAGCCTGCGCGACCGCGCGCTCGTGCGAGCGAGCCGCCCACGCGTCCTGACGCTCGCGGGTGATGCCGAGCTCCTTCGCGACCTCCGCGCCATCGGTGAGCATGCGCACCTTGCGGAACGGGTTCGTGAGCCCGTCGTGCATCATCGAATCGAGGAGCGCACCGTCACCCATGCGCAGGCCGCTGCGCACGTGCGTGACATGCGGGGCGTTCGTCATGCTCTCCATGCCGCCGGCGACGATCACCTGGTGGTGCCCGGCGCGGATCAGCAGGTCCGCGAGCGACAGCGCGCGCAGCGAGCTGGCACACACCTTGTTGATCGTCTCGGCGGTGACCGTCTCGCCCAGTCCGGCGTCCATCGCTGCCTGGCGCGCGGTGATCTGCCCCGCACCCGCCTGCAGCACGTGTCCCATGATCACGTGCTCGACCGCATCGCCAGCGACGCCTGCGCGCTCGAGTGCCGCCTGGATCGCATGTCCACCGAGCTGCGTGGCGCGCAGCGACGCGAGACTGCCGGAGAGCTTGCCGAACGGCGTGCGGGCGTAGCCGAGGATTGCGGTGCGGTCGGACATGGAGGCGGCCTTTCAGGAGGGGAAATCTCGCGCTCTCGAGCATACCGCCGCGTGATGCGCTGCGCTGGTCGCACGCAGCGACAACGTCACGCGCCCCGTTCCGATTCCGACGTGCGTGACACCAGTTGCCGCCATGGCGTCCGACGTTACGCACGTCACGAAGATCCTGGAGGTGCGTAACCTGAGGTGCCGTGGCGGCGACTGGTGTCACGCACGTGCGAGGCGGGCGCTCGGGCAGTCGGCGGGCGGCCGGCCGGCACGTCGGCGCCCGCGACGACCGCTCAGTAGGCGGCGCTGGCCACCGAACGATCGAACGAGCCCGTCGTGACGATCTGGCTGATCTCGCCGACCACCTTCTCGAGCTCCTCGTCGTGGGTGTAGAAGTGGGGCGACACGCGGATCCCGGCGCCGGGACGGTAGTCCACGAGCACGTCGCGGCGCGCGAGCTCCGCGACGACCGCGGCACCCTCGGGCACGTCGATGGTGACCGTGCCACCGCGCCGACTCGCATCACGCGGACTGGTGACCGCAAGACCTGCGGCATCCGCCAGCTCGATGAGCCTGGTCGTCATCCTCGCGCTGTTCGCGCGGATCCGATCGATGCCGATCTCGTTGATGATGCGATAGCCCGATCGCGCCGCGTACAGGGCGGGGATGCTGGGCGAGCCGTGCAGGAAGCGTGCGATGCCGTCGGCGTAGGCCAGCTCGGCGTCGAACGCGAACGGCGCCTCGTGCGCCATCCAGCCGGTGACCTGCGGTTCGAGCACGTCGTGCAGGCGCGGCGCGACGTACAGGTAGCCGGCGCCCGGGCCGCCGCACAGCCACTTGACGGAGCCGCCGCAGATGAAGTCCACGTCCCAGCCCGTCGCGTCGATCGGCACGGTGCCCGCCGACTGGTACGTGTCGAGCATCACGAGCGCACCGACCTCGTGGGCGCGGTCGATGACCGCCTTGGCGTCCTGCAGGTACGCGCTCTTGAACAGCACGTGCGAGATCGGTACGAGCAGCGTGCGCTCGTCGATCGCCTCGAGCATGAGCTCGGTCGGCACGGTCATGCCGTCAGGCGACGCGACGCGGTGTACCTCGAACTCGCCGCGGCGCGCGTGCGCCTCGTGCACGTACATGACGCTCGGGAACTCGAGGTCGCTGTAGACGATGCGATTGCGCTCCGCGGTCGGCTCCAGGCACGACAGCACGAGCGACTGCACGACGCTCACGTTCTGGTGCATCGCCACGGTGCGCGGCGCCGCGCCCAGGATCGGTGCGAGCTCGTCACCAATCGCGAGCGGCATGTCCCACCAGCCCTCCGCCCAGGACCGGATGCCGCGCGTCTGCCACGTCGTTGCGTACTCCTCGAGCGCGGCGTGCACGTCGGCCGGCATCGCGCCGAGGCTGTGCGACACCAGGTACGTCGACTGCTCGAGGATCGGGAACCGATCGCGGTAGGTCGTCAGGTCGTCGTGGCTCACGAGGCGCCTCCCGCGCGCGAGGTAACTGGAACGCGAGTATCGCAGGCGGCGTAGCATTGCCTGCGTGAGCGCCCCCCACTTCCCCCACCGCGAATTCGAGTCGTCCATCCACACGGACGACCTCAAGCATCGCGAGACGTATCCGGACTACCTGCGACTGGACCTGCTGCTCAAGGCGCAGGAGCCGCGCTCGAATCCACCGCACCACGACGAGATGCTGTTCATCATCCAGCACCAGACGTCGGAGCTGTGGATGAAGCTCATGATCCACGAGCTGCAGGAGGTCATCTCCTGGATTCGCCGCGACAACCTCAACCCGTCGTTCAAGATCTTCGCGCGAGTCGCGGCGATCCAGACGATGCTGTTCGAGCAGTGGGGCGTGCTCGAGACGCTCACCCCGAGCGAGTACGTGCAGTTCCGCAGCGCGCTCGGCACCGCCAGCGGCATCCAGTCCGCGCAGTACCGCGCGCTCGAGTTCCTGCTCGGCAACAAGGACGCGAAGATGCTCGGGCCGCACAAGCACGACCCGGAGCTGCATGCCTGGCTCGAGGGGATGCTGCACGCGCCGTCGGTCTACGACGAGTTCCTGCGCTACCTCGCGCGTCGCGGCGCGCCGATCCCCACCGAGTGCCTGGATCGCGACTTCACGCAGCCATACGATGCCGTGCCGGCGCTGATCGACGTGTTCAGGACGATCTACGAGGACACCGAGACGTACTGGGACGAGTACGAGATGTGCGAGAAGCTCATCGACGTCGAGGAGCGGTTCCGGCTCTGGCGCTTCCGGCACGTGATGACCGTGCAGCGCATCATCGGCTTCAAGCGTGGCACCGGCGGTAGCTCCGGCGTTGGCTTCCTCTGGAAGGCGCTCGACACCACCTTCTTCCCGGAGCTGTGGGACGTTCGCACGCACCTGCGCGAGCCTGAGCAGGTTCCAGCCCCCACGTGATGCGAGGGGTTGCGCGCGTCCGCCCTCCGCGGCATGATGCGCCTTGTGTATCGTGCGATCGTGGAATGATCGCTCCGTTTTCCGGACCTGAATCGACGCCGTGCGAACCCGAATCCTTGCATCCGTCCTGCTTGCCGCACTCGTGCTCGGCGCAGTGGCGACGATCGTCCTGGCGACGACCCCCGCTCGATAGGGCTCCAGTCGCACTTGCGACCTGCCGATCCACACGTCACCATGTGAGTCGAGCGCACGATGGTTGCGCACGCACATATTTCCCGGGGGACGAGTCGAGATGACCACAAGCGAGCAGGGATGGGTGGTCGGCACCGTGCTCGACGCATGGCAGCGACTGCTGCGCGCCAATTGCGTGCTCATGCGGACCCTCGACCACGAACTGCAGACCGAGCACGGCATGACGATCAGCGACTACGACGTGCTCGTGTCGCTGCGCGAGGCGGACGACCACTCGCTGCGCATGAGCGACCTGTCGCGCCGAACGCTGCTGACCCGCTCCGGCATGACGCGCCTCGTGCAGGGACTCGAGCGCGACGGGCTCGTCGAACGGCGCCCGTGCGTGTCCGATGCCCGCGTCTCCTTCGCGGTCCTCACGCCCGGCGGCGTGGATCGCCTCGACGCTGCGCGCCGCACGCACCATGCTGGCATCCAGCGCATGTTCGCCGAACACTTCAGCGAGGACGAGGCCGCGACGCTCGTCGAGCTGCTCGGTCGCATCCCCGGCGTGGCCGACGGCTCCGAGACGTCGTGCTGCGGCGGCGGCGAGCTCTGACGCGGAAGCTCCGCGAGCGCGACGCACGAAGACGCGACGCGACCGAAGAAGCCGCGGGGCGCGGCAGCCATCGGCCACCACGCCCCGCGTGAACTCGCTCGCCAGTGCGACTAGGCGCTGGCGGTCTCCTTGATGGAGAGCTTCTCGATGAGCGCGCCATCGACCGGTCGGTCCATGCCGTCGGTCTGCAGGTTCTCGAGCTTGTCGACGATGTCCATGCCGTCGATGACGTTGCCGAACACCGTGTGCTTGCCGTCGAGCCAGGAGGCCGCGTCAGCGGTCACGATGAAGAACTGCGAGCCGTTCGTGTTCGGACCGGCGTTGGCCATCGCCAGCGCGCCGCGCACGATCTTGTGCTCGTTGAACTCGTCCTCGAAGGGGTAGCCCTCGTAGCCCTTGTCCTCCGGGCCGCCGGTGCCGGTGCCCTTGGGGCAGCCGCCCTGGATCATGAAGTCCTTGATGATGCGGTGGAACGTGAGGCCGTCGTAGTAGCCGTCGTTCGCCAGCTTCACGAAGCTCTCGACCGTCTTCGGAGCGGCGTCGGGAAACAGCTCGAACGTGATGTCGCCCTCGCTGGTGGACATGAGTGCCTGCATGGTGGATCCCCTCGGTAGCAGTGGTCTGCCGGGGATATTACCGTTCATGCGCGGCCACCGGCCGGTCGCGTGCGGCCATGGCCTCGATTCGGGCCCTTCCCTGCACGCGCGTGCGCGAACATGCACCGATCCTCATCACTCCGCGCAACTCGTGCGCGACGCCGCGACGCTGCTCGCGCCGCGCGGCTAGAACCAGAGGTTGAACAGGCGGCGCACGAAGCCGATCGCCTGGAGCCCGACGCCGTCGACGTCGTCGACTGACATCCTGCGCTCGGGCGAGAAGTCAGCCTCGAGCATCTGCACCGCCTTGGCTGCCACGCCCGCGTCGCGCACCGATGCGCTCAGCTCCATGTAGTGCGACAGCGAGCCGCGTGACAGGTTCGTCGACCCGATCGTGAACGTGTCGTCGGCGAGCCACGCCTTCGCATGCATCATGCGCTCGTAGCCGTACACCTCCACGCCGCCCTCGATGAGCTCGGCGTAGTAGGACTGGCTCAGCTTCGCGAACAGCGGGTTCTGCTTGACGTCCATGCCCGGCACGAGCACGCGGACGTCCATCTTCGGGTTGCGCCGCTTCGCCTCGAGCAGCGTCTTCACGACGTCCTCGTCGCCGATGTAGGGGGTCATCACCCACAGGCGCTCCGTCGCGGCGTTCGCGGCGGCGTAGAAATCGTCGGTCGCATCGCTGCGGATGCCCGGGTGGTTGGCGACGGTCCGCACCTCGGCAGCGCCCGCTCGCGCGGGGTCGTCGACGGTCTGCCACATCGTGCGCAGCGTCTCGGGCGAGAACTCGGCGCCCATCTCCGTCGCGCGGGCGACGTACTCGGCGCCGAGCTGCGCGGCTGCCGGTCCCTCGACGCGCAGCATGAGGTCGTGCCACGTGTCGTACTTGCCGGATGCGCTGCCGGCGAGGCCCATGCCGCCCTCGTAGGCGATCGCGTTGTTGATGACGAGGAACTTGCGGTGGTCCAGGTGCTGCTTGAGCGGGTTGGACAGCCGCTCGATGCCGAACAGCCCGCGACCCTCGGTGGGGTTGTTGACGAGCACCTGCACGCCCGCGGCTTCCAGGTCGTCGAACATCTTCTGGACTGCGGCCTTGTCGGAGCGCCACATCTCCGAGTCCGTGCCGAAGCTGCCGTGCTTGTCGGTCGAGACGATCACGTGCGAACCGTTGCGCGCGTGCGTCTTGAGGATCTCCGCGACCTCGAGGCCGGGACCGGTCGGCTCCCAGTTGTACTGGTGCATCATGATGGTCGACCCGAACGGCGCGGCGCGCAGGTCGGCGAGCTGGCGCGGCAGCCACTCGGCGGTCTCCACGAGCAGCTCCGCCGCATTGCCTTCCGACACGGGGTGCGAGCCGAGTGCCTCGCGCCCGAGCAGTCCGAGGCTCGCTGGCGTCGGCTCGTCGGCGCGTGCCGGCAGGGCCGCGCGCGGCGGCGTGACTGCGGCCGCGACCGAAGGCATGCTCACGTGTGGGGTGATCGCTGCAGCGCCCATCGTCCCGTCTCCACCTGGCGCCGTCCCGAGTTCGCGCCGTCCACCTGGGTATCGGGCCCGCATCGACTGGCGTTGCGGATGGAGCGATCAGCCGACGCGGTCGACCACGTCCGTGTACACGCCCGACGCCCCGCCGAGCGCGAGGGTCTCGTAGCGGGTCTGGTCGTTGATCGTGTACACGTAGCTGCCCAGGCGCAGGCCGCGCAGCACGCGCAGCATCCCGCGCGTCGCGAGCAGGTCGGGGATCGTCACGCCCTGCGCGTAGGCCGTGATGAACGGCGCGCCGAGCACGAGCTCGCGAGCCGACGACTGGCCTCGCACGAGCTCCACGCACCCCGCACCCGTCCGCGCACGAAATGCCTGCAGCAGCTGGGAGTCCGCACTCTGGAACGTTGCCGTGCGCGCGTCGATCGGCTCGCCGCGGCGAAGCTGGCGCCCGTCGTTCCACGAGAAGCGCGAGCGCTTGACGACCTCCTCGATGGCCGCGATCGCGCGCGGTCGCGAGACCTTCACGTCGAGCATCGCCGCGCCGTCGCGCTCGGCGACGAGGTCCAGCACTTCCTCGAGCGTCGGGATCCCGGGCGCATTCGCGCGCAGGTCGGCGAATTCGAGCTGGCCGATCTTGCCGGGTACGCCGTACACCCGCTCGAGCGACGCGTCGTGCGTGCAGACCACGATCGCATCGTTGGTGCAGCGAACGTCGACCTCGATGACGGTGGTGTGGTCGAGCGCCGCACCGATCGCCTCGAGCGAGTTCTCCAGGTACGCCTCGCTCAGGCCGCGATGTGCGATGGCGAACGTCACGATGCTGCTCCCCCGTCGACGGCCCCGACCCGGCGCCGCCATTCATACAGCGCGATCGATGCAGCGACCCCGGCGTTGACGCTCTCCACCTGCTGGTCCTGCGGGATGGAGGCAACGATGTCGACGTTCGGGCGCATCGCCGCGGAGATCCCCTCGCGCTCCGCTCCGACCACGATGAGCGTGGTCGCGTCGAGCGGCACGTCCCACAGGTCGACGTCCCCGTCGGCGTCGAGTGCCACCACGCGCAGCGCGGGAACGGCTGCGCGGATCGCGTCGAGCTCGTCGGCGACATCGATCGTCGACCCGTCCAGGCGCGCGACCGGTACGCGGAAGCACGCTCCCATGCTCGCGCGAGCGGCTTTCGGGCCGAAGGGGTCGGCCGTGCCGGGCAAGGTGATGATGCCGCCGGCGCCCAGCGCCGCTGCGGTGCGCAGGATGGTGCCGACGTTTCCTGGATCACCGAGGGCGTCGAGCGCGAGCCACGGGCCGGCGGTGCCTTCGCGAGCGCGCAGGTCGATGGCGACGGCCGCGTCGCGGTCCGCGGGCTGGTCGAAGATGCCGATCACGCGCGGCGGGTGCGCGAGCCCGCTCGCCTCGGCGAGCAGCTTCGGTTCGACGTGCACGATCGGGCACGAGATGCGCTCGATCGGCAGCTGCGGCACGCGCTGCGCGTCGACGAGCAGCACGCGCGGCGTGGCGCCGGTCTCGATGCCGGCGAGCACCAGGTCCTCGCCTTCGACGACGAAGGCACCCTCCTGGTCGCGCGTGCGGCGACGCTGCAGCTTGCGCACGAGCTTGAGCTGCGCGTTGTGGGCACTCATCACGACGGGATCGTTCACGCGGCGATCATCCCGGAATTGCGCGCGGCGCGCACCGGACGGATCCGATGCGCGCCGCGGCGCGACTTCGAGCTGTGCTCGGAGATCAGGCCTCCTGGGCCTGGGTCTCCTTCTCGTCGGACAGCGCGGTCTGCGCGGCCTCGGCGA
Organism: Thermoleophilia bacterium; assembly: GCA_025964555.1. Taxonomy (GTDB): domain Bacteria; phylum Actinomycetota; class Thermoleophilia; order Gaiellales; family SKUG01; genus JAGQUL01. The sequence continues at coordinate 9,517 of JAOPYQ010000007.1, forward strand.
GCACCGTGAACGTCGCGGCGTCGTGCACCGCGATGTCCGCGAGGACCTTGCGATCCACGTCGATCTCCGCGAGCTTGAGCCCATGCATGAAGCGGCTGTAGCTCAGGCCGTTGAGGCGAGCTGCAGCGTTGATGCGCTGGATCCAGAGCTGGCGGAAGTTGCGCTTCGTCGTGCGGCGGTCGCGATAGCGGTACGCCATCGACTTGTAGACCTGCTCCTTCGCGCGGCGGTACACGTTGGACTTCTGGCCGTTGAATCCCTTCGCCTGGGCGAGGATCGTACGGCGCTTCTTCTGGGCGGCGACTGAACGCTTGACGCGTGCCATGATGGAACCTTTCGGGGGTGTGGGTGACTCGGGCGAGCTGGGGCAGGACTACTTCGAGTAGTAGGAGCCGAGCAGGCTCTTCACTGACTTGTAGTCGCTCTTGGCGATCGCGTGGTCCTTGCGGAACTGGCGCTTTCGCTTACGCGTCTTGTGCTCCATGTTGTGGCTGGAGAACGCGTTCTTGTGCATGAGCTTGCCGGTCGCGGTCACCTTGAACCGCTTCTTGGCAGCGGTCTTGGTCTTCATCTTGGGCATGGTGTCGGTCACCCGTCCTGGGTCGTGTCTGGATGTATCAGTTCCGTGAATTACGCCGTCGTGGCGGCGTCCGCACCATCCGAGGCCGGAGCGGCCTCTGCTGCAGCGTCGGGAGCCGGGGAATCGCCGTTCGATGCCGTTTCGGGCTTCGGGACGACCGGCTCCTTCTTCTTGAGCGGAGCGAGCATCATCGTCATGTTGCGGCCTTCGAGATTTGGCTTGGTCTCGACGGTCGCCATGTCGGACACGTCCTGTGCCACACGCTCGAGGATGTTGCGTCCCAGTTCGGGATGCGCCATCTCGCGGCCGCGGAACATGATCGTGACCTTGACCTTGTCGTCGGCCTCGAGGAAGCGCCGCACGTGGTTGGTCTTGGTCGTGTAGTCCGCCACGCCGATCTTGGGGCGGTACTTGATTTCCTTGGTGATGATCTGGCTGCGGTTCTTGCGAGCTTCCTTGGCCTTGATGTTCTGCTCGTACTTCCACTTGCCGAAGTCCATCACGCGACACCCGGGCGGCTTCGCGGTGGGCGAGATCTCGACGAGGTCGAGGGACTTCTCCTCCGCGTAGCGCTGCGCGTCAGCGATCGGAACGATGCCCTTGTTGGCACCGTCCTCGCCGATCAGCTGGACTTCCCGAACGCGGATCATCTCGTTGACTCGCGTCTGCGGGCCTCGATCGCGCTCGTTGTCAGTACGTCGTCCGCCTCGGGGCCTCATCGGATGGCCTCCGCGAATCGGCGGGTCGAACAGGTTGCCAGGGTGTCAGGCAGGGTTCCGTCTCCAGGTGCTCGTTGTCTCGGTTGGTCCGGACGTCGCTCGTGAAAACGATCACGGGCGGCAGAAGCCGCCCGCACCAAGATCGCTCGGAAGTCGCCCGGACGCGCTAGCGCCAGGTTGCATACCCGTTCGATTGAACCTGATCACATACGAGTGCGAGCAGGTGAGGAGCGCGGGCCCCTGCTTGTCCGTCCGGAATGGTATCAGGCGAGGCGAAACGACGCGTCGACGACGGTCAGCGACCGAGGATCCACGCGATTGCGTCGCTCATGAGGTCGTCGGAGCCGTGCGGGTTCACGGCGCCCTTCACCCGGAACACCTGGCTGGCCACGAGTACCTGCAGCAGGCCGGGATTGGTGAGGAGGATCCCGACAGCGCCCTTGAGCGCGCGACCGACCTCCAGGCGGGCGAAGGAATCCACGACGTCGAGCACCACGTCGTGGCTCTTCCCCACTTCACGGGTGACGACGTCCGCCGCGCCGTTGAACTCGCGTACCGCGGGTCCGAGTCGCTCCTGCGTGCTCGTGCTCTCGTGCGCGTGCGCGGGCGCGAGCGCGGGATGCGCAACGAGCGACGCGCGGTGGACGAGCTTGGCGAACCGGGGCTCGCGCAGGATGCTGCTGATGATCCAGGCACCTTGGCTCTCGCCGAGCAGCACGACACGCTGGCCACGGCGCCGCCTGCGGGTGCCGACGAGCTCGAGCACGGCGCGGAGGGTCGCCTCGCCGTCGGGGACGCTCTCGCGCAGTCGCCACGTCGCCTGGTACTGCAGTGTGTGCGCGGCGGGGCCGCCGGCCGCGGCGAGGCGCTGCGCGACGTGCTCGGGAACTTCGTGACCGCTCGTTCCCGGTATCCAGATCACGACGACGGGCTGCGTCCAGTCGATCGAGTCGACGAGCGCGCGGGCCCGGTCACCCGGCGCGGGCAGCTGGCGCGGCGGCACGAAGAGCGCGTCGATGTCGCTCGCGAAGTCCTGCAGCGCACTCGGCGCGACGGACCCTGCGATGCGCGAGACGACCGGCATGGAGGTCAGATACCCGTCCTGAACACGCGGCATGCACCCCTTGGACAAGTGCCGCATGGGCAGTTCGACGCGTGCGATCCTTCCCGCGAACGAACGATCGATCGTCACGGAGGACGAACATGGACATCCGCAGTGGATTCGGATTCGCGAACGTAGGTGCCACGCACCGCGAGTTCGCCGACCTGGTCGTCCTCGCCAAGCGCTGGGACCAGCGCTTCGAGTCGGCGACGGGCACCTACCCGACCTCTGACTTCGCGGCGAACTACCGCGCGTTCACGGATCGCATCCTCGGCGCCCAGAAGCACGCCGCGAGCCTCGGATCGATCGTCAGCTACGACTTCAGCAACGTCGCGAGCTCGCTGTGGAGCAACTACGTCTCGGCGACCACGTTCATCCAGTCGCGCCTGGAGAACATGGCGAAGCGCCACGAGACGTTCAAGCCGTACTCCGGAGGCATGAGCACGCCGTGGAACTCGCTGCTCGATGGTCTCGTCAACGACCTGCAGCGTGGTGAGCGGATGCTGTACGCCAAGCTCCTCGCGACGCCGCCCTCGACGCCGTCGAACCCGAACAACGGCGTGCCGACGTACCCGTCGACCCCGACCTATCCCGGCACCCCCACGCCCCTCCCGTAGGACCTTCAGATGCGAACGATCGACCAGCCCCAGTACCTGCTGCGCCCCCTGCTGTCGGACCTCGTCCGGTGGGACGCGTCATTCAGCCGAGCACGCGGCACGACACCTACCCGCGAGTACGTCGCGAGTTTCGACGGCCTCCAGGAGCGCGTGCTGCGCGCTGCGCAGTCGCTCCAGACGAGCCCGTACGACGCGTTGCACCCCGTCGGCTCCTCGCTCGAACGCGATGCGGCACAGCTCATGCGCGTGTCCACGTCGCTGGCGGGCATGCAGGCGCGTGGAACCACATTCGGTCCCGGGTGGGAGCGTGTGCTCGACCAGTCGATCAGCGACGTGCGGTACGGCCTCCAGCTGCTCGGCGATGGCTCGTTCCCGGCGCCGACTCCGCAGCCGCCGTACCCGCCGCAGTACCCCGATCCGTATCCGCCGCAGTACCCGACTCCGTACTCGCCGCAGTATCCGCCGAGCCCTGATCCCACATGGCCGAACCCCGCGCCCTATCCAGGTGACGGGGGCTGGGGCGCCTGACGATCTGGTGGCCGTGATTGCCCGCTCCGGGTCCGGCAGGAGGCCACGTCGGCCGGATGGGTGACACAGCCGAACCGCCCCCGGGGAGAACAGTACGCAACACCCCCTCGCAGACGGTGTTGCACCGCACGGAAGCAAGTCCCACCCCAGTCCCCCAGCGCTGTGGGAGCGCATTACCTATAGGAGCTAGGCATGGTTGCCAACTCTCCAGGAATCCTGCCCAAGACCGCCCTGTTCGGTTCGAAGGCCATCTACTACCCGTTCACGATCCCGAAGAAGCTGAACGACTCAGCGACCCTCGTCGGAGCCGTGAACCACACCCTGGTCAAGGGGTTCGCCGACACGCTGCTCGCCACGCAGGAGGCCCTCCAGCCTCGTGGTCCGGCGAAGTGGCTGTTCGGTCTCGCCGACCGGGTCAGCAAGTCGGTCGATCACAGCGCCCAGATCGCGCAGCGAAACAAGGACGTCTTCTGGGATCCGTTCTCGAACGGTACCGAGCAGATCGGTCGAGCAATCGCTGGACCGGGCGCGTACTGGTACGCCAAGAAGTCGGGCATCGAACAGCCGACTGCCGACGCCATCTACGGCGCGCTCAACTCGGGTGGGTTCTTCCACTTCCCGAGCGCGGACGAGATGCTCGCGGCGAAGGCTCCGGTCACGTCGCCCGGGTCCGTCGGCGAGGCATCCGCGGCAACTTCGGCGCCGGTGTCGGATGGCGCCGGCACCGTCGAGGCCGCATCGCAGGGAACGCCGCAGGGTGATCCGGGCGCAGCGACTCAGGGTGCCGCCGAAGGCGCGGGCCAGGTCGCCGCGACCGCGTAGCAAGGAACGGCGCGCGTCGCGCGTCGGCCCGCTCGGGTCGACGCACGGCGTTCGCCACGACACACGGCATCGCGCGGCTGCTGGGGCCTGCCGCATGCCACCCGCGCACGGGCGCGACTCACACCTTCCTGGGGCGGGTGTGGGTCGCGCCCGTCGCAATTCTTCGCGCCGTTGCGGCCACTCACGGGCAGCTCCTCGACCCCCATGCGGCCACCCCCCGCGGCCGACGAGGCCACACCCCGGAAAGTCGCCTTCCGGATCCGCAACCCGCACCGAAGGACGGGTGCTTGTCGTGCCTCGCACTGCATGTCAGGCACCGCACATCCCAGCAACATGGCTCATGCGGACGCTGTGGGAGCGATCCATTCCCGGCCAGCCCCATACGGAGGTCACACCACAATGCAGCTCGACGGACCCAAGTTCGTTCCCAAGGCAGTCCTCACCGCCGGTCGCCTCGCGCACCAGCCGTTCGAGGTGCCCACCGAGATGACCAAGTCGGCCCTCGTCCAGGGTGGCGCGATCCACGCTGCGGTGGGCGGCATCAACAAGGCAGCGGCCGACGCGGTCGCCGCGCTCGAGCCGCGCGGACCCGCCAAGCTCCTGGAGAAGCTGTTCGGCAAGGTCGACGGCTCGCTCGTGCACAGCGCGGGCCAGGCCAAGCAGGCGACCGAGGTGTTCTGGGTGCCGTTCTCCAACGGCGCGCACGAGATCGGCCACGCCGTCTCGAACCCGTTCTCGCTCTTCTATGCCAAGCGTGCAGGGTTCGAGATCCCGGAGGATCCGGCCGAGATGCAGGCGATGCTCAAGGGCATCACGAACCCGTCCGAGGCGCCCGATGGCGACCAGTCGACGAAGTTCCCCGGCTTCAAGTTCCCGGTGCCGCCCCCGCCCGCGGAAGAGCCCAAGCCCGATCCCAAGCCCGGTGAGGGCGAGGGTGGCGACACCAAGACTGGAGAAGGTGGCGACACCAAGACCGGTGAAGGCGAAGGCGGCGAGACCAAGACCGGCGAGTCCAAGACTGGCGAAGGCGAAGGCGGCGACACCACGACCGGTGAAGGTGGCGACACCAAGACCGGCGAGGGTGAAGGCGGCGGCGCTGGCGCAGGTGGCGGTGCAGGCGGCGGTGAAGGTGGCGGTGACGCGACCACCACGACCACGACCGGTGAAGCCGAGGTCGTCGTCGACGAAGCCGCGGTCGACACCACGGCCGTCGACCCCGCAGCCCACGGTGGCGGCGAGACCGGGTCCGTCACCCCGCCCGAGGGTGCTCGCTCGATCGCTCCGCCGGAGGTGTCGGCGCAGTCCCATCCGGGCGGCATCGATCCCGCGGTCATGGCGGCAGCAGCGGCGGCATCCGTCGCGACGCAGTCGACCGGCTCCACGCCGACCGACACAGCTCCGGTCCAGGACGCAACGGCCGGCACGGACGCCATCACGGCTCCCGTGCAGGACGAGGCTCCGGTCCAGCCCCCGGTCATCACCGAGACGCCGGCAGTGGACGCTCCCGTCCAGCCGCCGGTCGTGACCGAGGCACCGGCGGTGCACGACACGCCGTCGGTCAGCCCGAGCGCCTGATCCACCACGTTCCACCTTGGCGCGCAGGATGCGCGCATGTTCCACCCTCGACCGGGCTGGGCGGCATGGATGCCGCCTAGCCCGAGTCGTGCTTGGGCAGCGCGGTCTCCTACGCCAGGCGCGAGCGGCGCCAGCGCTGCATGGCCGTTGCGGCGGCGAGCTCCACGCGCGCGAGCACGCGATCCAGCGGAACCTCGGCCGCGGGCGGCGACGGATGCTGACACGCGCGTTCGCCGCACGTCATGCAAGCGCCCGTGTCGACCAGGTCGACCTGCCCCTGGCGAGCCACGTGCTCGAATGCCGATGCCGGCCCCACGACGACGCTTCGCACACCGAGCGCTCCTGCCATCGCCGCCGGTCCCGAGTCGCCGCCGACGAAGATCGTCGAACGCTCCAGCAGCCCCGCGAGTTCACCGATCGACGTTCGTCCGACCACGCTGGCGGGTGCATGCGTGGCTCGGGCGAGCACCTGCTTGGTGATCATGCGGTCCGCGCGGGTGCCGATCAGCACGGTGTCGAGCCCCGAGTCGTGCAGCAGGTCGACGACGTGGGCCCAGTGCTCGGCGGGCCAGCGGCGCTGCGGCGATCCGGCGCCGGCGTGCACGAGCGCGACAGGGCGCTGCGCGTGGGCGACGAGGCGCGCTGCGCCGTTGCGATCGGCGAGGCTCGGCCACAGTCCGAGGGACGCGTCGGCGTCGAGCGATCCACCGAGCAGCCACGACAGGCGCAGCATGCGGGTCGTGTCGTCGAGCCGCTCCGGCCACGACGGGTGGATCGAGCCGCGATCGCCATCGCCGAGTCGTCGCCAGCTCGCTCGAAAGCGCGCGTTGACGTCGTCGACGACCAGCTCGGCGACCGGTTGGGTGGGATCCGCCCACGACAGTGCCACATCGAATCGTTCCACGAGCGCCTCGTTCGGGCGCGCCAGGTCGATCACGCGATCGACGTAGGGGCAGGCCTCGAGCAGCTCGCGACCGGGCGCATGCGCGGCGACCGTGATGAGCGCATGCGGATACGTCTCGCGCAGGTGGCGCAGCGCCGGCACGGCGCGCACGGCGTCGCCCACCCCGCCCGGCCGGATCGCGAGCAGCGACCGGACCGCGGTGGGATGGGGGCCGAGCCCAGTCTCGGGCGAATGCGCGTCGTGCGGACGATCCATCGCCCCCGGTGTACCCCACGCCCCGAATCGAACGCCTCGCAGCGTGGCCGGGGCGGGCCGGAGGGCGGTGTCGACGCGGCCACGCACCTTCGTGAACGTTGCCGCCGCACGCGCGAGTCGTCACGCTTGTCGGGTAGTCGGACCCAGCTCGAATCCCCCTCCGAGCTCCGACTGCGCAACAAGACTACGACGACGGTCGGGCCCTTGTGGCTCGATCGGCCCCTCCGGACCAGCTGAAGGGATTTCAGCCACCGCGGGCGGCAACCAACGGTGACCGGCACGGACGCCGAACACCGGCGGGGTACCCGTCGTTATCTCCCCTCAGGCGGGGGCGCAGCTTCGGCAGCGCCCCCGTCGGTTAATTCCGGTGCGATTCGCACGAAGGCGCTGCAACGCAGCCGTTCCGGAATTCGAAGACCAGGCAGGAGATCGGACCGGGGGGAACGATCGACCGAGCGGGGGAACCATGGATCTACGCAGCGCAGCGAGCGCCGCGGGCGAGGTCGCGGCAACAGCGTCATCGGCCGGCGTCGGCGAGCCCGTGGGGCGTGTCGCGCTGCCGTCGCTGGACGACAAGGTCGTGCGCTTCACGAGCGGGGTCTCCGACGAGATCTGGTCGCTCATCCACGGGACCAAGTACCACGGTGCCGCACAGGAGCTCGAGAGTGTCGGCCGCCGCCTCGACGCGTTCAAGTGGGAGCTCCAGCCGCACGTTGGCCTCGAGCATCCCGTGCTCGCCGAGATCGACGCGCACACCGAGGCACTCGACAAGCTCGTCGCGACGGTCAGGCAAGACCATGGCTTCTGGGATCCCTGGACGCCGACGACCAGGCAGGCGGCCCAGCTCAACGGCACCTACGAGTTCCTGACCGGCGTCGAACTCGCGCACCTGCAGGGCAACCTGCGCTCACCTCTGGAGGACGTTCGCGCGGCGCTGCGAGCGACGACGACGTTGCCCAGCGAGCTGCTCCCGGTCCGTGAGCAGACGCTCGCGCTGCTCGACCTCAACCTCGCGCGCATGCAGGGCACAACTCCGCAAGGTGCGGTCGTCGGCTACCTCAATCATCCTGACTACGCTGAGGTCGGTCGCATCCAGGCGAACATCCAGTTCATGCAGGACGCGCTCGATGCGGCTCCTGATCCAGGTGCGCTCACCTGGTGAGGTGCATCGGCTAGGTGCGCCGCGGCTGCCACGAGCCGCTGTGGAACGTCGCCGAGGCGCCGCGCCGATCGCCCCAGCGCAGCTCGGCGGTCACGTCGGCGTCTCGCGACAGGTGCTCCACCACCCGCTGCAGGTGCGGCTCCGCGAGCGGCAGGGAGCGCCATGGTCGCAGCTCGTCGTCACCATCCGTGCGCCCGCGAAGCGCGTGCCACGCCGCACGAACCTGATCCTCGGGGATCGTGACGTGCAGCCGCGTCGCGCACAGCTCGCAGCCCTCGAGGCCCGCGATCGGTCGCAGCTCGACTCCCGGCGCCAGCACGATGCGCCCGTCGGTGAGCGGCGGCACCCGACGGTACGGACCCGGCACCGGCACATGACTGCAGGGCGAGCCCAGGTCGAAGCCGCGCTCGTCCGGGCCGGTCCATTCGACCTCCCAGAGCTCCTCCACGTTCGGCCCGTCCGTCATGGCGGATCGGATCGCGTCGAGCGCGCGCTCGACGGTGGCGGGTCGCTCGAGTTGCACCTCGAGCGTCAGCGGCCACTCGCCGTGGAAGGGCGGGTCTGGATGGAGCGGTTGACCGAGCTGGTCGTGAGCGTCGCGCGCATCGGACATCTGGGGCCTCTCGTGGTCGACGAGTACGGGCGGCCCCGAAGGACCGCCCGTTGGAATCGCGAATTGCTCAGCTCGATCAGCGGATGTACGCCTCGAGCTTCTTGGAATCGCGGTAACTCTTGAGCTTGGAGAGCGTCTTGGCCTCGATCTGGCGGATGCGCTCGCGGGTGACGCCGAAGCGCTGGCCGACCTCCTCGAGCGTGCGGGGCTCTTCGCCGCGCAGGCCGAATCGGAGCTCGAGCACCTTGCGCTCGCGGTGCGAGAGCGTCTCGAGGATCTCGGCGACCTCGTTGCGGCGCATCTTGCCGGTGACGGCTGCATCCGGAATCGGGGTCACGGTGTCCTCGACGAAGTCGGCGAGCGAGCTGTCCTCTTCGCCACCGACCGGAGTCTCGAGCGAGACCGGGTCCTGGTTGAGCTTGAGGACCTCGCGCACCTTGTCGGGCGTCATCTCCATCGCCACCGCGAGCTCCTCGTGCGAGGGATCGCGACCGAGCGTCTGCGAGAGCGAACGCTGCGTGCGGATGAGCTTATTGATCGTCTCGACCATGTGCACCGGGATGCGAATGGTGCGTGCCTGATCGGCGATGGCGCGGGTGATCGCCTGGCGAATCCACCACGTCGCGTACGTCGAGAACTTGTAGCCCTTGGTGTAGTCGAACTTGTCGACGGCGCGCATGAGGCCGAGGTTACCCTCCTGGATGAGGTCCAGGAACTGCAGGCCACGGTTCTGGTAGCGCTTGGCGATCGACACGACGAGACGCAGGTTGGCTTCGATGAGCGCGCGCTTGGCGGCCATGTCGCCGCGCTGGATGCGCTTGGCGAGCGAGACCTCCTGCTCCCCGGTGAGCAGCGAGACCTTGCCGATCTCCTTGAGGTACATGCGGACCGGGTCGTCGCCGATCGACGGTCCACCCTTGCCCTCGGACAGGTCCAGGTCCTGCTCGGTCGCGTCGTCGAAGCCCACGGGGGCGTCGTCGTTGTTGACCGGCTTGGACACGCGGCGGCGCGTGGGGGTGGATGCAGCCTTGGCTTCCGCGACCGTGAACGTCTCGTCCTCGGTGGTCTCGGGCTGCTGATGCTCGTTGCGGGCGGTGTTCTCGCTCACGTGGGACTACTCCTGTCTGCGGGACCGGTGGGGCATCGGCACCGCGGGGGTGGGCCTTGAGCCGGGACAGGAGGGCGAACCACGGGAACCGGCCACTCCAATGTCGGTGCAAACTGGAAATTCGTCAAGTGGAACTTGCAAGGGGGTCCAAAGGCCGCAATGTGCCTGCAGATCGGGACCCTTACGGAACGTTGACGAACGAAGCGAGGCGCGCCGGCGTTCTAGGGGGAGTGGGCGGCTCATCCTTCTTCTCGCCGGCCACGTCATCTCGTTCACCAATCGAAAGGCAACTCCCCATGCGAACAGCACTTGCAGCGACGGCATTCACCGCCCTCGCGCTCTTCACCGCAGCGCCCACGGCGCTCGCACACGACGGGGGTGGCGGAGCTCCCGGCGGCGATCCGGGCACGCAGGCCGAGCGGCTCATGCAGGCCGCTGACAAGTTCGACACGAAGGCTGCGGCCATGCGCACGCGAGCAGGTCGCCTGCGAGCCACCGCGCTCGAGCTGCGCCTCGAGGCCGAGGAACTCGCCGACAACGCCGGCGCGACCGATCCGGCCGACGGCGCGACCGGGAAGTCCGGCCGCCAGGGCACGACGACGACGACCACGACGACCACCACCACGACCACGAACGGCGATGACGGACCCCCTGCCGGTGGCCCCGTCGGCGGCGGTCCCCAGGGCGACGACGGCTCCGAAGAGTCGTTCGCCGATCCGGACGGCTGCGCGTGGGACGGCGAGGACGACCTCGGCTTCAGCCGCGAGCACGATGCGAAGCCCCCCCAGGGCGACGATGCGGGCGGCAATGGCGACGAGGTCTGCTACCTGCTGCGCATGGCCGATCGGCTCGAGCAGCGAGCCGGTGCGCTCGATGCGGCTGCCGCTCGCATGCAGGCCCATGCCACGAAGCTGCGCGAGCGCGCTGCGACGCTGCTGGGCCAGAGTGGGGCGACGACTGCCGAGCGGATGCTCAAGAAGGCAGCGGCGCTTCGCCAGGCGGCGACCACGCTGCGCGCACAGGCCGACACCGCCCGCGACGCGGCGTTCGAGGGCACCGACGTCGACGATGCGGCGATCGATCGCATCCGACGGATGGAGCTGAAGGCGGCGGCGTTCGACAAGCGCGCCGATCGCCTCGAGGCTCGCGCCGCTGCGCTCAACAGCTAGTCACTCCATCCACTCCTGGACGTGCATCGGGGCCCTGCGTGAGCGGGGCCCCGAGCCGTTCTCCGGAATGGTGCGCCGACCATCTGTATCGCCGCTCGCGAAGCCGTTAGTCGTCAGCGATCGACGGCGTCACGCGCGCGCGGATTGAGCTCGCGCTGCTTGCGCTTGATCTCGGCGAGCTTGGCGGCGGCTTCGGAGTCGAAGTCGTCGCCCGTGCCGAGCTTGGCCGACCACTCGCCGGCTGCTCGGTCCAGGAACTGCAGCTGGACGGCGCGCGAGAGCTCCTCGAACGTCTCCTGCAACGTGTCGAGGTCCTCGTTGCCGACGCGGTCGCGTTCGACGAGCGTCGCGAGCTGCGCGATGAGGGCGAACAGTTCCTCGTCCTCGCGCACGCGTGCGGGCGAGAGCGCCTCTGCACCGCCCGTCACGAGCGCGGTGCGTGCGCGGCTGTGCACCGAGAGGGAGAACGCTTCCTCGTCCGGCAGGCCGTCGGCGACGGGGCGTCCGGCGTCGGCGAGCCGCAGCGCAACGGCAAGCAGGCGGCGCTCGCGTGTGAGCACCGTGGAGTGGGCGCCGGTGGTGGCGACGCGGCGTGCGACCTCGCGTTCACCGCGGCGCTTGGGCTCCCAGCTGTCCTGGCGTGTCAGTCGCATCGGGGCAGCCGCGCCGACGAGGCGATGGAACTCCTCCGCCTCGGACGTGTCGAAGCGCAGGACGTTCTCCACGCGCTTGACCTGCTCGCGACGGATCGGCCCGTCAGGTGCGGACGAGAACAGCTCGATTGCCTCACGGTAGATGCGCTCGCGTTCGGACGCGTCGCTCATGTCGCCGGAGCCGAGCAGCACGCTCGTTCGAAAGTGCAGCAGTGACACGCCGGCGTCGAGCAGCTCGCTCATGCGTTCGCGACCGCCGCCCTCGAACAGCACGTCGGCCGGGTCCTCGCCGTCGGGAAGCAGCACGACGCGAACGTCGAGGTCCTGCGCCTGGGCGGCGGCGAGCGCGCGCACGGTGGCGGCCTGGCCGGCGGGGTCGGGGTCGAGCGCGAACAGCACGCGCGGGGCGAGGCGCTTGAGCTCGACGACCTGGTCGGAGGTGAGCGCGGTGCCCATCACGGCGCAGACGTTCCTGAAGCCGGACTGCCACATGGCGATGACATCCATGTAGCCCTCGACCACGATCACGTGGCCGGCGGTCTTCGCCGCGCGGGAGATGCCGGGCGCGAGATAGACCGTCTTGCTCTTATCGAAGAGGGGGCCGGTCCGGGAGTTGATGTACTTGCCGCCGGTCTGGTCCTCGCGCAGCTTGCGCGCGCCGAATCCGACCACGCGGTCGGCGCGGTCGATGATCGGCACCATGAGGCGGCCGTGGAAGAAGTCGCGACCGCTCTGGCCGACGAGCCCCGCTTCGGTGAGCTCTTCCTTGGTGTAGCCGCGCTCGCGCGCCTTCGCGGCGAGGTTGCTGCCCTCGGGAGAGAAGCCGAGGCGGAATGCGCGGGCCGTGTCCTGGGTGACGTGTCGCTCGGTGAGGTAGGCGCGCGCGTGCTCGGCGCTCGAGGCGCCCTGGAGGGCGGATTCGTAATAGGTGGCAGCCGCGTCGGCGAGCTCGTAGAGGCGGCGCTTGGGACGGCGCGGACGGGTGCCGGAACCTTCCTCGTACTCGATCTCGACGCGGTAGCGCTCGGCGAGGAACTCGACGGATTCGATGAAGTCGAGGGCGTACTTGGCGCGCACGAAGCTGATCACGTCGCCGCCGACCCCGCAACCGAAGCAGTGGTAGAGGCCCTTGGCGGAGTTGACGGAGAACGACGGCGTGCGCTCGTCGTGGAAGGGGCAGCGCCCCATGAACGAGTCGCCGCCGGTGCGGCGCAGCTGGGTGAAGCCGCCGACGAGGTCGGACAGGTCGGCGCGCTGCAGGACGGCATCGATGCTCTGCTGCGTGATCCGTCCTGATTTTGCGCCCGTCGCCACGTGGTGATCCTATCGAACGGGCGTTCGGCAGCGTCGCAGTGTCAGACCGCCGGCGCGACGGCCTCCACGACCACGTTGGCCGCGTAGGAGCCGGCGGTGGTAGCGGGGCCCGCGTGGACGCCGAATCGCAGCACCAGCGTTCCCGAGCCGCTCAGCGCCGTGGTGGCGATGCGCGCGGTGCCGCCGCTCGCATCGACCGCGATGGGGTTCCAGTTGCCCGTGAGGGCGGACGTGCAGTTGCCGGGTCCGGCGAGTGGCCAGTCAGTCGCGGCGACGCCGGTCGCGGTCTCGAGGCACGCGCCGAACCCGGCCGCGCCAGCGAGGCCGTCCGGGATCGATGCGGTCGGGGCGGATGTCGAGATCATCGAGCCGTCGCCGACGGCGAGCAGTCGTCCGCCGTTGGTCGGTTGGATGCGTTGGATGTACTGGCTGACGCCCGCGGTTTCGGGCGTGTTCCACGACAGGCCTCGATCTTCGCTGCGCGAGTAGGACGTGGAGCCGGTGAGCCACCCGAACCGGTGTCCGGGATCGATGCTGAGATCGCGCGTGTGGCGGAGCGTTCCGGTCGCGCTGGCAGTGGACGTCACCGTCCACGTTCCACCGCTGTTGGTGGTCCTGGAGAAATGTGACGAGTCGGCCGTGGCGTCGTAGTCGGTGAGCGCCACCGCCGTGGTCGCGTCGATCGCCCAGAGCGAGGTGACCATCGTCGTGCGCGGTGTCGGCACGCTCGTCCATGCGAGCGGCAGGGTCGTCGAGGAGCGCCACACGCCGCCGCCGGCGCCACCCACCCAGAGCTGGCCGCGCCACGCGGATGCCGCCTGCAGCGAGGGGGCCCCCGGGACCGTGGTCTGCAGCGTCCACGTCGCGCCATGGTCGGCGCTCGATGCGACCTTGCCGGTCGACGACACCATCCACGTCATGTTCTGGTCGTCGACGGTGATCTCGTTCCAGCTCTCGGACCCGGCCGGTGGCGTCACCGGCGCCCACGTTGCGCCGTAATCCGTGGTGCGCAGGATCGTGCTTGTCGTGCCGATGAGTACGCCCTCGCCCCCGGGCCAGGAGACCCCGTGGTTGATGGTGCTGGCGGTGCCCAGTGCCCACGTGTTGCGTGTAGCGCCGCCGTCAGTCGATCGCATGGCGTTGCCGTTGGAGCCTGCGACGAACAGCTTCGATGCGCTCCATGCGAGTGCCGCGTACCAGACGGGCTTGTTGACGGGGGCCGTCCAGTTGGCGCCCGCGTCCGGTGACGCGACGCGCCGATCGGTGTAGCCGATGACCCAGAGCTGGTTGACGTTGCCGGCGATCTCGCGCTGGTGTGGCCCGGTGCCGGTGTTCATCGCCAGCCCGGTCCAGGTTGCTCCGTTGTCGGTGCTCCGGTAGAAGCTGTCCCCGCTGGTCACGGCGAAGATTGCGCCGTCTCCCGATCGCACGTACGGCACGTGCGACAGCGTTGCGGTGTAGACCTGCGTCCACGTCCACGTACCGGCGGAGAACGTACCGCGGTAGGTCTTCATGACGGGTCCCGAGACGAGCAGCGTCGTCGGATTGATGACGAGCGCTCCGTAGACGCCGGAGGAGTCCACGCCCGTTCCCGTGGCGAGCACCTGCTCCGACCAGCTCGAGCCGCCGTTGGTCGACCACACGACGCCATAGGAGCTCGTGGGAAGCGTGCTCGTGCGAGCGCCGATGACGATGTTGCCGGCCGTATCGGCATGGATCGATGCGAAGTAGTTGAAGTTCGCGCTGGTCACCGCTCCCAGGTCGGTCCATGCGGTGCCGTTCACGGTTCGGTAGACGTGGTTGGAGTTGCCGACCGCGTATCCGAGCGTCGGGGAGATCATCACCATGTGCGCGATGCTGCCTGCCGGCACCGTGTAGTCGATCGTCCAGGTCTGGCCGCCGTCGGTGGAGTGGCAGATGCGCGTTGCGCTTGCGCTCCAGAGCGCGGTGTCGTTGAACGCATCGAGGTCGAGCACGGTGTTTCCGTTGCAGGTGGTGAGCCCGGTCGCGCTCCAGCTGACACCGCTGTCGGTGGACTTCTCGAATCGCACCGTCGGCTCGCCCGGTCCGCCGGTTCCCGCCGACCAGCCGATGTTGGTGGACGATCCTGCGGCGACTGCGTTCCACTGGGTGGCCCCGAGGCGGGGCGTCCAGGTCGTGGTCGTCGATTCCAGGGCAGGGGCTGTCTCATCGCGCTGCCACACCTTGAGCCGCGCTGTCTCGTTGCTCGACCCGAAGTTGATCGAGCACGGCGCACCGATCGCCCAGGTGTTGACGGCGAGCGCGCCGAGGTCGAGCGCTGCGGAGGAGCGGCAGCCGGAGTCGTCGAGCGAGATCGCTGCGAGCACGTTGGCGCCGACGACCGTGCCGCTCGTCGCTCCGGGCGCAGCTGGCAGCGTCGCGAAGAACGTCGCGAGGGCGCACACGAACGCGCCCGCGATGCGGGCAGGCGTCAACGATCGGCGTGGGATGCGCGCGCGCATGCAGGACAGGTGTCGGCACCGCAGGCTGTCGGCGTGAACAGACCAGTGCGATCCGACCCGGGTCGAATGTCGCTCCGTCCGGGCACCGACCGCGCTTCGACCGAAATCGACCGCGGGTTCCGGCAGCCTCAGCCCGGGAAGCGGAAGCGCTTCGGCAGGAACGTCTCCTCGAGCACGCGCAGGCAGTAGCGGTCGGTCATGCCGGCGATCCAGTCGGTGATGCGGCGGGGCAGGTCGTCGCCGCGTTCGATGGCTCCGGCGAGGGTCGGGACCTCGTCGGGGTGCTCGAGGTACCAGTCTACGAGGCGGGGCAGCAGTTCGCTGACGCGCTGCTTGTCGTCGTTGTTGTCGTCGTTGAGGTACACGTTGTCGAACATGAAGGTGCGCAGGTCGAGCATCGCGGGGCCGACCTCGCTGCCCTGGACGACATCGCCGGCCGCGGCGCTGTGTTCGATGAGGTCGTGCACGAGTCGATCGATGCGCTCCGAGCCGGTCTCGCCGAGCAGCGCGATGGCGTCGGCGGGCAGCTGTTCGCGCCGCAGGATGCCCGCGCGGATCGCGTCGTCGATGTCGTGGTTGATGTACGCCACGCGGTCGACGACCTTGACGATCTTGCCCTCGAGCGACGCCGGGTCGGTCGGGCCGGTGTGGTTGAGGATGCCGTCGCGCACCTCTGCGGTGAGGTTGAGGCCGCGGCCGTCGCGCTCGAGGTGGTCGACCACGCGCAGCGACTGCTCGTTGTGGCGGAAGCGGATCCCGAAGCGCGAGTTGAGCGCCTCGTCGAGCGCGTGCTCGCCGGTGTGCCCGAAGGCGGGATGGCCCAGGTCATGACCGAGGCCGATCGCTTCGACGAGATCCTCGTTGAGGGCGAGTGCACGCGCGACGGTGCGCGCGATGGCCGTCACCTCCAGCGTGTGGGTGAGGCGAGTGCGGTAGTGGTCGCCCTCGGGGGCGATGTACACCTGCGTCTTGCTCATGAGCCGCCGGAAGCTCTTGGTGTGCAGGATGCGGTCGCGATCGATCTGGAACGCGGAACGCACCGAGCACTGCTCAGGCTCCTCCGGATCGAGACGACCCGCGGTGCAGTACGAGCGGGCAGCGAGCTCCGAGAGCGTCTCGGCCTCGCGATCGCGCATCGCAGCGTGGAACTGGTCGGCGACCTTCCCGCTCAACACCGCCATCTGCGCTCCTCCTCCGTGCGTGCGCCTCGCGCGCGATCCCTGCGCCCAAGCCTAGCAACGTCCTCGTCACGCCTCACCGTGCCGCGTGGGTCGGACGCGCACCTCAGCGTTCTCGGACGACCAGGTGCATGCCGTCGCGCGGGCGCAGGATGAATCCGGTCTCCACGCGGTCGCGGCTGGGCAGCTCCATGCCGGGCTGCAGCTCGAAGCGGAAGCGGCGGGCGAGCATCGCGAGCGTGATCGTCGCCTGCTGGGTCGCGAACGCGCGCCCGATGCACACGCGTCTTCCGCCACCGAACGCGAGGAACGAGTGGCGATGGCGCGCCTCGTTGGCCTGGTCGAGCATGCGCTCGGGCCGGTAGACAGCGGCGTCCTCGCCCCACGTGCGCACGTCGCGCTGCACGTTCCACTGGCTCATCATGATCTCGGTGCCCGCGCGCACGTGCATCCGGCGTGGCGAACCGTCGGGATCGGTCCAGGTCATGTCGAGCGGGTCGAGGGAGCGGCGGGCGACGACCGAGCCGGACGGGTACAGGCGCAGCGCCTCGGTGAAAGCAGCGCGCGCGTACGTGAGCTGCGGCACGTGCGACGCGTCGGGCGCTTCGGCGTCGGCGAGCACCGCATCGACCTGCGCCTGCAGCTCGGCCTGCGCGTGCGGGGTCGCGGCGAGCAGGTAGCTGGTCCAGGCGAGCGCGTTGGCGGTTGTCTCGTGCCCGGCGAGCAGCAGCACCATCGCCTCGTCGCGCAGCTCGGTGTCGCTCAGGCCGGTGCCGTCGGCGTCCTTGGAGCCGAGCAGCAGCGACAGCACGTCTGTGCGCTCGGCCGCCTTCGGGTCGGCGTGGCGCTGCGCGATGATCCAGTCCACGATCTCGACGAGATCAGCCTTCGCGCGTTCGAACCGGCGCACGATCGGCAGCGGCAGGTGCTCGAGCATCGGCGCGAGGGGATGCAGACCGGGCACGAAGCTCGCGCGCACCACGCCGAGCGCCTCGTGGATGCGACGCTCGCGCTCCTCCCCCAGCTCGACTCCGAACATCGTATGTCCCGCGATGCGAAGTGTCAGTCGATCCATCGCCTGCTCGACGTCGAGCACGTCACCCGAGGTGAGGCTGCCGACGAGCTGGCTGACATGTTCGACGGTCGTCGGCACATACGCATCGAGCGTGCGGGGCTGGAACGCCGGCTGCGCGAGTCGTCGGCGGCGGAGGTAGCCCGGCCCGTCCGCGGTGAGCAGGCCGTTGCCGAGCACGCGCTTGACGCGCTGGATCGCGTGCCCCTTGCGCATGCGCTCGGGGTCGGGTGGCTTGAGCAGCTGCTCCGCGGCGTCGGCTGCCGCGACGAGCAGGAAGGTGTCACCCGGAACCTTGAGTTCGACGACGTCGCCGAACTCGGCGACGAGCTCGTCCATCGTTCGCAGCGGATCGACGCGCATCGAGAGCATCGCGCTGATCGCGCGCCGCCCGCCGACGTGAGCGGCGCCGGGCACGGGTGTGGAAGTCAGGTCGCCAGACACGCAGCCAGACTACCCCCGCGCCTGTGACCTCAGTCCGCGACGGGAGCGAGCGCCGGCGCGCCGTGACCGAGTACCGGGTCGAGGCCGAGCGTCGCTCGCACTTCTTCGATCGTGACGGTCTCGTTGCGCAGCACCGGCTGCGTCGTCGCACGCACGAGCACGGCGTGCGCGCGAGGGGCGAGCCGCCGAAGCGCGAAGCGCTGGATCGGGCCCGGCTGCGCGAGCGCCACGACCATCCGCGTCCAGATGATGGAGACGGCGTCGCGAACGCGCGACGGGCGCTGCCCCGCCATGATCCGCATCCATCGCGGCATCGTGGCGGCCGTCGCCCATCCCGTGAAGCGCCACATCACCGAGTGCGCGATCGCGTCGCGGCGAATCGCCGGGCGAAGCAGGTGCTGGAACAGGCGAGCACCGTCCGTGCCGAGACACAGCACGGGGCGCATGCGCTCGAAGTACGCGCGCACCTCGTCGCGCGAGCGCGGAACGTCCTCCGCACGGACCGTCTGCAGCTGGGCCGCCACCGCGGACTCCTGCCAGTAGCGCTCCTCGTCGGCGGCTGACAGTCGCCCCGGGCCGAAGCGTTCGTAGCAGCACAGCATGGAGTGCCAGGCCGTCACGTGGATCCAGAGCTGGCTGTCGGGATCGTTCGCTGCGTAGGTCGTGCCGCGAAGTGGTTCGATGCCGGTCATCGGCGCGTGTCGACGAAACAGCCACTCGGACGCTTCCACGGCTGCGCGCCCGTCGCCGATGGCCACGGTCAGGAAGTAGTGCGCGGTGCGGTCGAAGCGGTCGGCGGGGCGATCGTAGACCCCGCCTGCGTGCGCGACGGCCGTCGACAGGTCCGGGTCGAGCGACTGGATGGTGACGGCGCGCTGGAATCCGACGAAGCTGGACGAGTGTGTCCAGACCCGCCACGTGGGCGAGCCCGGGCCGAAGAAGCCCAGGTCCTCGCGGGGACGATCGTCAACGGGCTTCGCCATCAGCCGGGCACGACGGAACGGCTGCCCCAGCCGAACGTCTCCTTGGGCGTGGTGACGGTGTCGCACAGCGCCTGCAGCTGCTCGGGCGACAGCACCTTCGGGTGCTCGTGGCCCCACGGGTTCCAGAGCTTCACGCCGAGCAGGGTCGGTTCGCCCGCCTCGTTGAGCGTGAGCACCTTGCGCACCGCGTAGGTGTGGTTGGAGTGCAGCTTCACGTCGGTCATGAGGTCGGTCTGCGACGAGCGCGTGGTGACGGCGACCGGGAGGCCGGACTCGAGGGCGTCGCCGATGTAGTCGACCACGTCGCCCGGAGTGCGGACGTTCTTCGGGGCGTTGCCGAGCAGCATCTCGAATGCCTCGGCGGGCCAGCCGCCGTTGAGGGCGCCGTAGCCGCCAGCGATGGCTGCGGCAGCCTTCTCGTAGTAGATCGGCCACGTCGCCTGGAAGTGCGGCTGGTTCTGGCGGGCGTACAGCAGCTTGCCGTCGCGGCGGAAGGGCAGGTCGTCGCCGATGCCGACCTCGCGGCTGCCGAACTTGAGCGCGACGTGCTCGTCGTCGATGCGACGAATCGCGGGCTGGTACTGCGGATCCTTGGCGAGCGCCATCGCAGCGAGGGTACCCATGAGCCAGCAGTCGCCGAGCGCGCCCTGGCGCACGTGCGGGACCCAGATCGCCTTGTCGAAGGACTCGGTGTTGCCGGTGAGTGGCAAGTCGTCGACGTCCTTGTAGCGCTTGCCCGACAGGAACGGCGGCCAGAAGGACAGCTTCGGGTCCGTGAGCATCGTGACGCCCTGCGCCGCCTGCGAGGTGCCGGTCTCCCCCGGGGTGTCGCCGGTCGGGCGGAAGCGCGGATCGATGCGCGTGAAGGGGTTGGTCTCCTCCACCACGTTCGCGCTGGGCAGCGTCGGCATGTTGAGGCCGGGGCCATCGATTCGCAGGGTCATGTGGTGTTCCGTCCTTGGTCCGCGGTGCCGCGTCATCCCTGCGCGGCGAAGGGTGACCCTACGTCGCGGCTTTCGATTCGAAAACGCGATCAGCTGCCACGTGGCCCGAGGGGGTCATCGATTGGCAACGCGGTCGGGCCGCATGCCGATGACTTCCACTGCCGCCATCGCGGGACGCCGAGGGGCAACCCGCGTCACCCCGAGGGCGACGGCGCAGACTCCGCAGGCTGCACCAGCGAGGGTCGCAGGCTGCACGAGGGCCGGATCGCTCAGCCATCCGACGGCGAGAGCAACGGCGGGAATCATGTACACCGCCAACGCGGCGGTGCGCGCGCCTACACGGCGTACGACTTCGAAGAACGTGACGTAGGCAATTCCGGTCGGAAGCACGCCGAGCGCAAGCACGGCCACCATCACGGACGTGGACGGCATGCGCGGGTTCGCACCGACGAGCAACACGGGCGCCACCAGCAGCGCCGAAACCGCGTTGACGCCCGCAGTGCTTCGCAGCGGACCGAATCGATCGACGGCTGGTTGGATCATCGCCATCGACCCACCGTGCGAGACCGCAGCCACCATCAGGAGTGCCACTGCCCAGACGGGCGCGGTCCGTGGATCGGCCGCCGCGGGAATGAACGCGGCGACTGTCCCGAGACCGAGTGCCGCGCCGAGCCGCCGTGACATGGGTCGGTTCGTGCCGCGCGCGGCGCCGGAGTGGGAGATCGCGATGATCAGCGCCGTCCAGACCGGGACGGTGCCAAGGACGACGCCGGCGGTGGTGCTGGTGGTCCCGACCTGGCCCAGTGCGATGGTCGCGTATGCGACGCCCGTGCAGAGTCCCCCCGCCACCAGGGCGCGCCATGCTGCACGCGTTGACTCGGCCGACGCTGTCGGATGCCGGGTGGGCGGGCCGTGTTGCGCGATCGCGACAGACCAGATCACGATGGCGCCGACCGCGCAGCGAAGGAAGGTGATCTCCAGCGGCGGGAGCTCCACGAGCGCGTACTCGGTGATGCGAAATGCCGAGCCCCAGCACAGCGCGGTGATCGCGAGCAGTGCGATGGCCAGCGGCTTCATGCGAGTACGAGCCGAGCCTCGGCGGGTGCGGTGACTGGAACGGCAGCTGGTGGCTGCAGCGGCGAGAGCAGGAACCGTGGCCCGAGGTGCACCATCGTCGGGGCACGCGTGTCGAACTCGAGCCATTCGTCTTCCTGGATGCTGCCGTCGAGCACGGCAAAACACGCGAGACCCGGAGCACTGATGTGGCTTCGATGCTGCCACCGCAGCTCGACGGAACTCGAATGGACGTGTCGCAGCACCGCCTGGAGCAGGGTCGGCGACGCATCAGGTGGTCGTGCGACCCAGCATGCGTCGACCGCAGCGGCAACCTCGCCCGGGTGTGCGCCGGTCCCGACGTAGAAGCTCAGCTTCAGTCCGACGCTGGCTGCGCTCGACCAGCGCAACCGGTCCACCACGACCTGATCGGGCGGAACCGGCGTGACCAACATGGGGAGCTCCTCGAATGCGTATCTGCATCCCAGACGCTACGAGGGAACGAGCTCGACGCCGTCAGTAGTAGCCCGCAGGGCCGTGCCGAAATCCCACGGGGACGGTGCGAGTCAGCGCCGTCCCAATCGACTCGAGCGGGCCTCAGACCTGCAGCTGTGACAGCTCGCCGAGGGGCGCGGTGGCGTCGACGACCCGCTGGAGCAGGCGCAGGCGATTGTCCTGCAGGGCCTGGTCGTCGGTCATGACCATGACGCCCTGCTCCTTGCTGAAGAAGGCGTCGACAGCTGGTCCGAGGCTCGCGGCGTGTGCGACCGCGTCGCCGAAGCGCCGCTCCTGCACTGCCGATGCGAGCTCGCCGGTGGTCGCCTCGAGCATGCGGTGCAGCTCCCGCTCGCTCTCGACCTCGAACGCGGAGGTGTCGACGTCGCCGTCGGCGACGCCGCCGGCCTTCTCGATGAGCTTGCGCGAGCGGTCCTGCGCCTCGAGCACGGACTGGAACGTGGCGTTGCCGCCCTTGACCTCGACGTCGATCGCGCGGGCGAGCTCGTCGAGGTGCTGCAGCAGCGGCAGATCTGCCGCGCGTGCTGCACGCACCGCGTCGACACGCACGCCGGCATCGGACAGTCGCTTCTCGACGCGGTCGATGATGAAATCGCTCACCTGTGCGATGAGATCGCCATCGACGGTTGCGAGCTCCTGGTTGTCGATCGCCGCGCCGGCCGCGGCGAGCGCGGCGTCCAGGTCGACGGGCAGGTCGTGCTCGAGCACGATGCGCACCACGCCGATCGCCGCACGACGCAGACCGTGCGGGTCGCGCGAGCCGGTGGGCGACTCGCCTATCGCGAACATCGTCACCAGCAGCTCCAGCTTGTCGGCCAGCGCGATGACGGCCGGCACGCCGGTGTCAGGCAGCTTCGAGTCGAGGCCGCGCGGCAGGAACTGCTGATCGATCGCGCGGCACACCGACTCGTCGTAGCCGTTGGCCTCGGCATACAGCGAGCCGGCGAAGCCCTCGAGCTCCGCGAACTCCTGCACGACGCCCGAGACCTGGTCCGCCTTCGCGAGTCGAGCTGCGTCGGAGACGAGCTTGCGGTCGATGTCGAGCTGCGTGGCGAGCTCCTTCGCCACGAACGTGATGCGATCGCGTCGGTCGGCGAGCGAGCCGGCCTTCGCATGGAAGACGACGGCGCCGAGGCTCTCGTCGGTGGCCATGTCGTCGAGGCCGCGGGTGCGGTCGCGGCCGAAGCTGAACACCGCGTCGTCGAGGCGGCCGGCGAGCACGCGCTCGTAGCCCGGCAGGATCGAGTCGACCGCGGCCGGGTCGGCGTTCATCACGGTCAGGAACGCGGGTGCGAGCGTGCCGTTCTTCTGCACGGGCAGGTAGCGCTGGTGCGACTGCATCGCGGTGACGAGCACGCGCTCGGGCAGCTCGAGGTAGCGCTCGTCGAAGCGCCCGGTGAGCACGGTCGGCTGCTCGACGAGGTGGACGACCTCCTTGAGCACGTTGCCCGGATCGTTCCACTCGCCGCCGAGCTCGGCAGCGGCCTTCGCAAGCCCCTGCTCGATCACGGTGCGGCGCAGTTCGTGGTCGACGATGACCTTGCCGTCGCGCAGCGTCGCGGCATACGTGTCGGCGGTCGTCAGCTGCGCTTCTCGCGCCTCGCCGAGGAAACGGTGCGTGCGGGTGGTGCGCCCGCTCGTGACGCCCCAGCAGTCGTAGCTGATGACGCGCTCGTCGTGCATGGTGACCATCCAGCGGATGGGTCGCACGAAGCGCCACGGGCTCGAGCCCCACCGCATCGGCTTGGCGAACTGCAGCTTGCCGAGGATCGTGTCGGCGAGCGCCGGCCACAGCTCCTCGATCGGTGCGCTCGGCACGGAGCGCTCGATGTAGGTGAGGCCCTTGGTCTCGTCGACCTGGAGCTGGGACGCGTCGACTCCCGACTTGCGCGCGAAGCCCTCGCCGGCCTTCGTCGGCGCGGCGCTCGGATCGCCGCCCTCGAACGCGATCTTCACGGGCGGTCCGCTCAGTGTCTCGTCGACCGCGGGGCGCTCGGTGAGCGTCTCCAGCAGCACGCTGAAGCGGCGCGGGCCGACCCAGATGACCGGCGTGGCGCCGTCGACCGCGAGGCCGGCGTCGGTGATCGCGTCGAGCACGAGCCCGCCGAGCTGGCGCTCGATCGCGTCACACGACCACGCGGGGAGCTCTTCGCAGCCGACTTCCCAGAGCAGGGTGCGGGCGTTGCGGTTGATGACGTCAGACATTCGCGAGTTCCTTCGGCTCGGCCTCGTTGCCGGCAGTCGACGTGTCAGTCGCTGCCTGCTGCTGGGCGAGGTACATCTCGCACGTGGCGCGGGCGAGGTTGCGCACGCGCTGGATGTAGCTCGTGCGGTCGGTCACGCTGATCGCGCCGCGCGCATCCAGCAGGTTGAAGGCGTGCGAGCACTTGAGTACGTAGTCGTAGGCCGCCATCGGGATGTTCGCGTCGAGGCAGCGCTGGCACTCGACCTCGTACTCCTCGAAGTGGCGCTGCTGCAGCTCTACGTTCGCGACCTCGAAGTTGTGGGTCGACCACTGGCGCTCGTTCTCCTGGTACACGTCGCCGTACGTGAAGCCGGGGGCCCAGTCGATGTCGTAGACCGAG
>JAOPYQ010000024.1 GCA_025964555.1 Thermoleophilia bacterium
TCAGCGCGATGTCGAGCACGTGCTCGCCCGTATGGCCGAAGGGCGGGTGACCCAGGTCGTGGCCTAGGCCGATCGCCTCGACGAGGTCTTCGTTCAGGCGCAGCGCGCGGGCGACGGTTCGCGCGATCGCGGTCACCTCGAGCGTGTGTGTCAGTCGGGTGCGGTAGTGGTCACCCTCGGGGGCGATGTAGACCTGCGTCTTCGACATCAGCCGCCGGAAGCTCTTCGTGTGCAGGATGCGGTCGCGATCGATCTGGAAGGCGCTGCGCACTGAGCATTGCTCCGGCTCGGTCGGGTCGAGCCGGCCCGCGGTGCAGTACGACTGTGCGGCAATCGGTGACAGGTCGACTGCCTCCCGTTCGCGCATGGCGAGATGGAAGCGGTCTGCGACTTCACCACTGGTGACCGACATCCGGCTCGTCTCCTTGGGGCAGGGTGGGGCATTTCTCGCGCGCGAGCGTGGATGTGAGCATAGCAACGCCGACCTCGCACCCCTCAGGATGCCGAGGCCGGCGGATGCAATGGCCCGTGTCAGGAGTCGACGTGCTCGGGCGTGGGAAGCCGCAGTGCGCCGAGGGTCAGCACCGCGAAGCCCAGACCGGTGATGAGCAGCGCGACGCCCATGACGATCGAGAACAGGCCGACCTGCTCCGCGAAGTAGGAGGTCGACAGCGCGGTCGACAGCGCCGTCGAGGTGATCCATACGTTGCGGGCACCGTTCTCCGTCGGGTTGCCGGTCGCCGGGTCGGTCGCCGCCTCCTCGGCGTCGTTCGTGTCAGAGCCGTCGGCGGTCAGGTAGCGACCCATCTGCCCGTACGTCTTGCCGTCCGTCATCTCGAGCGTGTGCTTGCGGATGACGGCCGCGAACTGCTTCGCGTCAGCGCCGGTGGCGAGCTCCTTGCCCGCGATGGAACCGGCGTCAGGCGTGGCCACGATGTGCTCGCGCACGATCGAGTCGCGAACCTCGGCGCGGCCCTGGACCCCGATCACGATCGAACCCACACCGAAGCCGATGAGCACGATGCTGGAGATGAGCCCGCCGATGACGAAGAGCCTGCGTGTGTGGTGCATTGGTATACCTGTCTGTTCGAGCGCCTCCGGTCATGCACGATTGGCGTGCGGAAGGAGGGCGTCCCGGTTGAACGTCCTGGAGCTAGCCGGCGACGGGCAGCGCGGCGACCTCGCGTCGTGGGGCGCGCTGGGCCGTGATGGGAGCGGCCTCTTCCGTCACCGCTGCGATGGTGCCCGAGGTGGCCGCGGCGACGCGGGCCCGAGCATCCTCCTCCCGCATGCGATCGCCGTCGAACACGAGGTACATGGCGAAAAGGATGAAGGGCACGAGGGCGAGGGCGCAGGCGAACATGAAGGCGACGGCGATGATCATGGTGTATCTCCTGTGGTGTGTGCTTCCTTGTCCACAGGTTGACGCCGCCGGGGCTCCAGCACATCGGCATTCCTCCGTGCGACGGTTGCGGAGAACCCGCAGGCGGGTGGTCGAACCGGCTCGCCCATCAAACACGGGCGCCGAACCCGAAGGTTCGACGCCCGCTGGAATCACGATGTGGCTCGATCGGTCAGGAGCGGCGGATGCGCTCGCAGCCGACGAACACGTCCTTCTTGTCGCCGATGCAGGTGTCGATACCCGAACCGCCGTAGATCTTGTCGCCACCCTTTCCGTCGCGGCAGATGATGGTGTCGTTGCCCTCGTCGCCGAACGCCTTGTCGGTGCCCGAGCCGCAAAGGATGCGATCCCTGCCGAGGCCGCCGCGTGACACGTCACTACCAGCGCCACCGTTCAGGGTGTCGTTGCCCGTGCCGCCCGTGAGGCGATCGTTGCCGAGCTGACCGAACAGCTTGTCGTTACCCTTGCCACCGTTGGCGCGGTCGCTGCCACCACCGGCGTAGAAGGTCTCGTTGCCGCTGCCACCCGTGAAGATGTCAGCGAAGCCCGAGCCGATGTAGGTGGCCTTCTTGTTTCCACCAACCAGGTTGAGCGGACCACTCGTCGCGGGTGCCGCAGTGGTGAGCGCAGTGCTGATCGTCTGGCGGTTGTCGTCGGCCGGAGCGTCGTCCTGGGCACCGTCGCCCGGGAACGAGCTGCCCGTGACCTTGACGGTCGACGGAACGACCAGGGCCTTCTCGCCAGCAGCGTAGCGGATGGTGATCGTGGCTACCTTCGACGCACCGACGGCGGGAAGCGCGCCGGATCCACAGCCGTAGCTCCGCTCGCCCTCATTTCCGAACATTGCATTCTCGCACGTGGCCGCAGCACCGTCGAACGTGGCCGAGACGAGGGTCGCCTTGTCGCTGATCGTCCAGCCCGCACCCAGGTCACCGATGGCCTCGGGGCCATTGTTGGTCATCTGCATCGAGTAGGTGACGTTGACGCCGCCTGCAGGCACCGCGATCGTCGACACGCCGGTCACAGCGACCTTGACGTCGGAGGAGCGGGTGGCACGGGGCTGGATGTACACCGTCTTGTAGTTGCCGCTGGCGTTGGTGACCCGGAGCGCGAAGTAGTCGTTGAAGCCCTTGGGGTTGTCGAGCGTCGCCTGGGTCGGGGTGTAGGTCGCCTCGAGGGCGTCGGTCTGGCTGACCGAACCCGTCGCACCGGTCTCAGTGGCGAAGGTGAGATCGCCACGCGGGGTGGTGCAGTCGAGGTTCACCACGAAGGTCGGCGCGCTCTGGAACGCCGTCCGGCTCTTCGACGGGGAGTAGTCGTCCGTCGTGCAGGTGACGTTGTACGACAGCGGCGTCGTGTCGTTCAGCGTGTCGGTGGTACCCGTCGCACTGCTCGTGAACGAGATCGACGTGGAACCCCCGCCGAACGACGCGGCAAGGTCGGCCTCGACGCTGACGAGCACCGATTCGTCGACCGCGATGGCATCGAGGTCGCAGGTGATCGTAGTGGTGGTGGATCCTGTGGTGACGCAGCCGGTGAGCGGGTCGTTGAAGGTGGTGATGTCAGCCGCAACGATCGTCAGCTGTGCGGGCTGGAATGACACCGCGAACTTCGTGCTGGCCGAAGCGTCGGGGCCCGCGTTAGAGACCTCGAGCTCGTAGGAAACAGTCTCGTTGCCCTCAGAGAACTCGTTTTCGCTGTCCGCCTCCACGCTGCCATACGCAGGCTCGATGGTGAGGGTGGCGGCGGCGTGTGCCGATGCGGGAAGCGCGAATGCCGCGACTGCGACGGAAGCGATGGTGAGCAGCCGGAGCTGCGAGCGGAAGCGTGCGAACACGTGTGGACCCCTGTCTCGAATGAGGCCGGCCGGCACACGAATCTCCTGCGACGGGCGGCTTGGCGGACGAGACCTTAGACACGGAGGAGCGGTGGCGCGACCGGCAGTATTCGGGATCGTACTGGCGCGAGCGAGGTCTCACACAGCCCATTCACAGCACGTCAAACATCGTCGGTTTCCTGTCATCTTGGCGAGAGGCAGGTTCCATGGCTCAATGGACGAAGCGGTAGGGACACCGCGTCGAACGGGGACGGATTCTATGTGTGGCATCGGGTCGATGGGTTGTGGCGCAATGGCGCCAGCGACGTACACAGCACCACTTGGCGCGGCCGCGGCGCCCCAGCTCGCGCTGGCCGCTGCTCCGATCGCGATGGCGAGCACATCGACGGCGACGCAATTCCTCGGAGCCACGCAGGCAACGGGCGGACAGGCCCAAGTCGTCGACCTCGGCGTAACGAAGAAGTCGACGTGGAAGCAGGGCACCGGTACACCCAGCCAATCGGCCAAGGCACAGGCGGCCTTCGCCTACGTCTCCGCGCTGATCGCCAAGTATCCGACCTCCCAGGCATTGCTCGCCGCCGGCTTCCAGCCGAACGAGGGAAGCGGCGGAACGCACTGGCGCGTGCCGGGCGAGAAGATCTACGCCGATGGCACCGTATTCGTCGGCGGCCTCGTGACGAAGAACGGCATCACGACCGGCGCCCAGATGGATTCCAAGGCGCGGCAGCTGACCAGCGCCATCCCCGAGGGATGGAACGGCGTGCAGTGGCACTACCACGACGATGCGTCGGCCGGGTGGATGTTCCACATCGACGCGACCAAGCCCATCGACCAGGCCTTCCAGCAGGAGGCGAGCCTCGGCTCGCACCACTGACCTACGCGGTCAGACCTGCAGCTGCGACAGGTCGCCCAGCGGCGCGGTGGCCTCGATGACGGCTGCGAGCAGGCGCAGGCGGTTGTCCTGTACCGGCTGGTCGTCGGTCATCACCATGACGCCCGTCTCCTTCGCGAAGAAGGCGTCGACGGCCGGGCCGAGGCTGGCGGCTGCATCCAGCGCACCCGCGAAGTCACGGTCGAGCACCGCCTGACGCAGCGGCTCGGTCGTCGCGTCGAGCACCTGGTGGAGCTCGTGCTCCACCGGCGACTGGAAGAGCTCGTCGTTGACGGGCCCATCGGCGACGCCGCCGGCCTTCGCGAGGATGTTGCGAGCACGACCCTGCGCCTCCAGCACCTGCGTGAAGCGCACGTCGCCGCCCCGCACTTCGATGTCAATCGCGCGGGCGAGCTCGTCGAGGTGCTGCAGGTACCTCAGGTCGGCGGCGCGCGCGGCGCGTACGGCGTCGACGCGCACCCCGTCATCGGAGAGGCGCTTTTCCACGCGGTCGAGGATGAAGTCGCGCACCTGGATGAGCCGCTCCGCGTCGGGCGTGCCAAAGCCCTGCGTGTGCACGGCAGCGCCGGCCGTGGCCAGCACGGCATCGAGGTCGAGCGGCAGGTCGTGTTCGAGCACGATGCGGCTCACGCCGATCGCCGCACGACGCAGCGCATGCGGGTCGCGGCTTCCCGTCGGCTGCTCGCCGATCGCGAACATGGTGACCAGCAGCTCCAGCTTGTCAGCCAGCGCCAGCACGGCCGGCACACCGGCTTCCGGCAACTGTGAGTCGAGACCGCGGGGCAGGAACTGCTGGTCGATGGCGGTGCACACCTCGGCCGCGTAGCCACCGGAGTGGGCGTAGAGCGAGCCGACGTAGCCCTCGAGCTCGGCGAACTCCTGCACCACGACCGAGACCTGGTCGGCCTTGGCGAGGCGGGCGGCGTCGGCGACCTGTGCGGCGTCGACACCGAGCTGCCCGGCGATCTCCTCCGCCACCTTCGCGATGCGGTCGCGTCGGTCGGCGAGCGAGCCCGCCTTGGCGTGGAACGCCACGGCGCCGAGCGATGCGTCGGTCGCCATGTCGTCGAGGCCGCGGGTGCGGTCACGCTCGAAGCTGAAGACCGCGTCGTCGAGCCGGCCGGCGAGCACGCGCTCGTAGCCGGGGAGGATGGTCGCCACGGCAGCCGGGTCGGCATTCATGACGGTGAGGAAGGCGGGGGCCAGCGTGGCACCCCGCTTCACGGGCAGATACCTCTGGTGCGACTGCATCGCGGTGACCAGCACGCGCTCGGGAAGCTCGAGGTAGCGCTCGTCGAAACGGCCGGTGATGACGGTGGGCTGCTCAACGAGGTGCACGACCTCCTTGAGGACGTTGCCGGGGTCGCCGTAATCGCCGCCCAGCTCGCTGGCAGCGGCTGCGAGGCCCCGCTCGATCGCGGTGCGACGCAGCTCCTGGTTGGCCACGACGTAGCCGCCGCGCAGCGTCTCGGCGTAGCGGTCCGCCTCGGGCACGTCGACGGTGCGCTCGGCGCCGAGGAAGCGGTGCGTGCGCGTGGTGCGCCCGCTGGTGACGCCCCAGCACTCATATTCGAGCGCGTGGCCGCCGTGCAGCGTGACCATCCAGCGGATGGGTCGCACGAAGCGCCACGGGCTGGAACCCCAGCGCATCGGCTTGGCGAACTGCAGCTTCCCCAGGATCTCGTCGGCCAGCTTCGGCCACACGTCGGCGATGGGCACCTCGGGCAGGTCACGCTCGACGTAGACGGTGCCGCGACCCGAGTCGACCTGCAGCTCGGTGACGGCGAAGCCGCTCTTCTCGGCGAAGCCGATGGCCGCGCGACTGGGCGCCGCGCTCGGGTCGCCGCCCTCGAAGGCGATCTTCACGGGCGGGCCGTCGATGCGCTGGCGCAGCGCGGGCTGCGTAGGCAGCGCCTCGACGAGCACGGAGAAGCGGCGCGGGCCGACCCACGCGACGACGTCCTCCGCACCTTCCACCTGAAGCCGCGCCTCGACCAGCGCGTCGCGCACCAGGGCGGGCAGCTGTCGCTCGAGCGCGTCGCATGCCCACGCGGGCAGCTCCTCGCAGCCGACTTCCCACAGCAGCGTGCGATCCTCAGACATTGGACAGCTCCTGGGCGACGCCTGCGACTGCCGGGTCGGCGGCGAGCCCGCGTTCGGCCTGCACCTCGAGGTACAGCTCGCAGGTGGCGCGGGCGAGGTTGCGCACGCGCTGGATGTAGCTCGTGCGGTCGGTCACCGAGATGGCGCCACGCGCGTCGAGCAGGTTGAAGGCGTGGCTGCACTTGAGCACGTAGTCATATGCCGCCATCGGGATGTTCGCGTCGAGGCAGCGCTGGCACTCGACCTCGTACTCCTCGAAGTGTCGCTGCTGCAGCTCGACGCTCGCGACCTCGAAGTTGTGCGTCGACCACTGGCGCTCGTTCTCCTGGTACACGTCGCCGTAGGTGAACCCGGGCGCCCAGTCGATGTCGTAGACCGATTCCTTGCCCTGCACGTACATCGCGATGCGTTCGACGCCGTAGGTGATCTCCACGCTGATCGGGTCGAGGTCGATGCCGCCGGCCTGCTGGAAGTAGGTGAACTGCGTGATCTCCATGCCGTCGCACCAGACTTCCCAGCCGGTGCCCCACGCGCCGAGGGTCGGGCCTTCCCAGTTGTCCTCGACGAAGCGGATGTCGTGCCTGGCGGGATCGATGCCGAGCGCCTTGAGGCTCTCGAGGTAGATCTCCTGGATGTCGTCGGGGCTCGGCTTGATGAGCACCTGGTACTGGAAGTAGTGCTGGAGCCGGTACGGGTTCTCGCCGTAGCGACCGTCGGCGGGGCGGATCGACGGCTCGACGTAGGCGGTCTTCCATGGCCTGGGTCCGAGCGAGCGCAGCAGCGTCGCGGGGTTGAACGTGCCCGCGCCGACCTCCGTGTGGTACGGCTGCATGATCACGCAGCCATAGTCGCTCCAGAAGCTGGAGAGGCCCTGCAGCATCTCCTGCAGGTACGGCGGTCGTGTGGCGTCGGCCATGGGGTCGTGCTCCTTCGTGCGCGTGCGGGGATCCTAGCGGGGATCCAGCCCGCATGGGCACGGGGATTCGGTAGGTGTTGCGCGCTCGCGCAGCGTCAGGCGTCGAGGCAGGCCGCGGCCGCACTCGTGAGTGCGGGCGGTCCGGCGCTGACCCGCGTGCGGTCCACGCTGGCGGGCGCGGTGGTCGTTCCGACGTCGCCGGCGATCGTGCGTGCCGCCTCCGGGGAGGGAGCGACGACGATCTGCGCACCGTCGTTGCCGCGCCACGACGCAGTGGCGCCGGTGACCGGTGTGGCGTCCTGGGTGAACCCTGCCTTGGACATGCAGCTCCGGAGCGCGGGGGTGATCGCGATGCCGGCGGCGCCGGTCCTCGCTTCCACGCCCTCGGCGGACCCGGGGTCGACCTCGTCGGAGGAGTGCTTCGAATCGGGCTTCGTGCTGCGGTTGTCGTCACCGGTACTGGATCCGTCGGAACCGCATGCGGCGACGACGACCGCGAGCAGCGCGAGGGACACGAACGGGAGCAGCGATCGGATCGAGAGCATGATCGTCGCCTACCCACTGCCACGGCGCGGAATGCATGGCGCTGCGCAGCGCGCGACGGCGTCAGTGCTTCGGGTTGACGCCCGCGTGCTCGCGGCACGTCCCCGCGACGATGCCCGAGCCGACGGTGCGCAGCACGCGCACGCTGGGCAGGTCGTCGCCGTCGCGGGTCGCGAGCTCCGACATCGGCGTGCGCATGAGCGCGACGGCGCCGTCGTACGTCGCCGCGTCGAGAGACTGGTCATTCGGCGTCCGGCAGCCGCGACACACGACGCCGCCGTCGGCCGCACTGAATGCGGCGATGCCGGCGTCCGCGTCACCGCAGCGCACGCACGCGGCGAGCTGCGGCGCGATGCCGATGACGTGCAGCAGCTTGAGCTGGAACGCCACAAGCAGCGCCGAGCCACGCTGCTCATCGCCGTCACTGGCGGGCGGCGTCCGTCCCGCAGTCGAGTCGAGCAGGTCGAGGAAGTTGCGCAGCAGGTGGTAGAGCGGTTCGCTCGGCTGGTGCTCGACCGTGATGCGCGACACCAGGTCGAGCGCCGCCGCGCCCACCTGCTGCGCGCGCCAGCTCGAGCGCAGCGAATCGTGTGCGGCGATCACGTCGACTCCACGCACGGTCGCCAGGTCGCCGCGACCTTCCACCAGCTGCAGCGTCAGCGCCAGGAACGGTTCGAGGCGCGCCCCGAGGCGGCTCTTGGGCTTGCGCGCGCCCTTGGCGATCACGCCACGCCGGCCGGCGTGTCGGGTGTAGACGTGCGCGATCAGGTCCGCCTCGCCATAGCGAAGCGTTCGCAGCACGATCGCTTCGGTGCCGTCGGCCATGTCGACAGGATAGCGGGGGTGGTCGCCGTCCCAGCCGCGCCGTCAGGCGCAGAGTGCCGGCGCCATGGCGAACGCGTGCTGCACGCGCGAGAGCAGCCGCTGTTCGGCCTCCTGCACGAGGCCATCGCTGAGCGCCATGCGCAGCAGGTCCTTCACGATCGTCGCCGAGTGCTCGCGCGCCAGCGGCTCGTCCATGACGAGCTGGGCTGCGCGGCCGATCGTCGGCGGGTCATCGAGCAGCTCGAACAGCAGTTCCTCGAGCTCGTCGCGGTGACGCAGGTCGCTGGCGAGCGCCTCGACCGACAGGTGCAGCATGTCGAGCTCGCAGATCGGCATGCGACCGTCGACCGTGGCCATCGCGACGAGCAGGTGCAGGCGCACCGTGGCCAATCGTCGGTCGAGCAGGTCCTGGTCGATCTCGGTGCTGCGGCGAAAGAGCTTCATGCCACACCGATCGGTCCGCGGAGCGATCCCGGGGAACAATTCCGAGCATGATGACGACCGGGCATGCGCACCGGTGCGTGCGCCCACGACCCGTGCCCGGCGTCAGGCGCCGGTGGTGGCGGTGGCGGTGGCGCCGGTGGTGGTGACGCTGCGCAGGATCTCGTCGAGTCGTTCCTGCTCGCGCGGGGTGAGCGGCACCTCGCGCGCGTACTTGCGGCGCATCGAGATCGGCTTCACGCCCAGCGCGCCGCACACGAGCCGGAGCATCTCCTCCTCCAGCACGTGCACCTCGCCGTCGTCGTGCGCCAGGTGCACGAGCTCGCGCACGAGCGCCTCGGCGACGAGCCGTCGCGGACGACGCCCCGCAATGCGCCGGACGACGTCCTCCACCGACGGGGGAGCCTCGAGCATGAGGCGCAGCAGCTGGTCGAGGCGCTGCTGGTGTTCCTGGTCGAAGCCACGACCGTCGATCGCCTCGTGCAGGAACTCGACCTCGCCCATCCGCACGCGATCGTCGACCGCCGCCATCGCGACGAGCAGCTGCAGGCGCAGCACGGCGATGTAGTAGTCGTGCTCGGGATCAGGCGTGGTGGTCTTGCTGAGGGCTCGGCGCAGGGGATTCACGAACCGGTCATCGACGCCGCCCGCACCGTGCCCAAGACGTGTCGAATTTCGCTAGGCCCGCCGCACCAGCATCGCCTGGCGCCCACCGAGACCGCTGTCGCCGCGATGCGAGAAGCAGCGCGGATCGTCCTTCGTGCACACGTCGACGTGCTCGACGACGCACCCGGCGGCCTCGAGCCGGCGAAGGGCGTCGGCGCGCGTGTCCAGGAAGGGGCGCGGGGCGCCGTCGCGTCGCACCACGACCGGTGCGTCGAAGCGAGCGGCGACGTCGTCGCCCACCTCCATGCAGCACGCCCCGAGCGCTGGCCCGATCACCGCGTGGGGCGTGTCGGTCGCGACTGCGTTGCCCGCGGCGCGGCGCAGCACGGCGAGCGTCGCCTCGATCACGCCGCCCTCGAGCGATCGCCACCCCGCATGGATCGCTGCGATGGCGGGGCCCCACACGATCGCGATCGGCATGCAGTCGGCGATGCCCACCGCGAGCGCCACCTCCGCTCGCGTCGTGACGAGCGCATCGGCGTCGACCGACGAACGTCCTCCGTCCCAGCGGACCTCGCGCGGGAGCTCGTCGGTGCGCGCGAGGTCGAGCCACACGTCGGCGCCGTGCACCTGGGTGACGCCCGCCACGTGGCTCGGGTCGAGGCCGAGGAGCGCTGCGGCATGCGTGCGGTTGGCGAGGACGTTCGCCGGATCGTCGCCGACGTGCAGCCCGACGTTGAGCGAATCCAGCGGCGCGGGGCTCACGCCACCTTCGCGGGTGGTGAACACGGCCTGCGCGCCGGGCGCGGTCCAGGTCCAGTGGTCGTCCTCGTCAGCTACAGCCAAAGCCGCCTCGGATGCACGAGGGCAGGTCGGGCACGCCGGCGATCGCGCCGATCACATCGAGCAGGCCGTCCTGCAGCGTGCCGAGGAACGTGGTGAACGACGAGCCGCCGAGGAACACGAGGCCGAGCACGATGAGCATCCCGTACTGGTCGAGCTTGCGCCATTCGCGCGCGAGCTCCGGGCGCATGAACGAGCCGACGATGCGGCCGCCGTCGAGCGGCGGGATCGGCAGCAGGTTGAACACCGCCAGGAACGCGTTGAAGATCATGCCGTAGAGCGGGATCTCGAGGATAAGCGGGTTCGCGGCGTTGCCGAGGTGGAACGCGTTGTCGAGGTCGACGTTCTCGAGCACGAAGATGAACGCCACCGCTGAGATGGCGCACAGGATGATGTTGACGAGCGGTCCGGCGAGCGAGGTGAGCGCACCGTGCAGGCGCGGCCTGCGCATCTTCGAGTCGTTGACGGGGGTGACCGCGAAGCCGAACGGGAAGCCGAACAGCAGCATGCTGATGACGAGCATGATCGTGCCGACCGGGTCCAGGTGGCGGATCGGGTTGAGCGTCTTTCGACCGTGCTCGCGCGGGGTGGGATCGCCGAACCACGTCGCGACGTAGGCGTGTGCCATCTCGTGCAGCGCGAACGCGAACAGCACGAGCGGCAGCGCGAACGTCGCGAGCCGGATGTTCGCCTGCAGCGTCTCGACCGTCATGTCACTCCCCCTCGGTGTCGACCAGCTGCTGTGCGTCGGCGACGAGCGCGGCGAGTGCGCGACGCTCGTCGTCCTCGCCGGCGAGCTCGCCGTCGAGCGTGCGCAGGAACAGGTCTCCGAGGATCCTGCCCACGAGCGGCCCGGCCGGCACCCCGGCGGCGATCACGTCATCGCCGCGGACGGTCAGGCGTGCGCGATCGGCGGCCGCGGCGAACGTGACGAGGCGTTCGAGCAGCTCGGGATCGGTGTCGGCGATCGCGAGCGCCACGAGGGCGAGGGAATCTGCGGCGACGTCGCCCAGCTCGACGTACAGCTGGGAGTTCGCCATCGTTCGCAGCTCGTCGCCGCGCGAGCGCACGACCTCGAGCACGCGCAGGTGGTCGGCGACGGGGGCGGTGATGTCGGAGGGGAAGCCGAGCCACGACATCCAGCCGGCGGCCTCGGCGCCGAGCGGGCGGGCGAGCGCGGCGAGGCGCAGTGGCCACGCGCGCTGGTTGCGATCGGGATCGCTGCCGCATGCCTCGTCGATGGAGCGCAGCAGCAGTGGTGGGCGAAACGCCGCTTCGAGCCGCGGGTCGAAGCGCTCGACGACGCCCCATGAAGACAGCAGCGTCAGCGCGTCCCACGCGGGTTCGCGCAGCACCAGGCGCAGCTCGGCGGACACGCGGTCGGCCGAGATCGTGCCGAGCGCGCCGCCGACGACCGCTTCCTTGGCGAGCGCGCGGGTGTGCTCGTCGACGCGGAACCCGAGCCGGCCGGCGTAGCGCGCGACGCGGAAGACGCGGGTGGGATCGTCGATGAACGAGCCGTCGTGCAGCACGCGCAGCAGGCGCGCGTCGAGATCCTCGCGACCACCCTGCGTGTCGACGATGGAGTGGGAACCGTCGCTCGCGGGCGTGAGGGCGACGGCCACCGAGTTGACGGTGACGTCGCGCCGGCGAAGGTCGTCCTCGATCGATGCGCCGAGCTGCACGCTCGGCAGCGCCCCACCTTCGCGGTAGGTCTCGGTGCGGCAGCTCGCGACGTCGACCTGCACGACGCCCCACGGATCGCCGAGCGGCACGAGCACCTTGGCGGTGCCGAAGGCGTGCTCGGACTCGACCTCGCCCCCGGTCGCCGATGCGAGCAGGTGCGCGAAGTCGACGCCGGCACCCTCGACGGCGATGTCGATGTCAGGGCCGGCGTCGCGACCGAGGATCGCGTCGCGCACGGCGCCACCGACGAGATGGGTGCCGTCGAGCGAGAGATGCGACTCGCGCGCGCGCGCGAGCAGCGCCTGCACGCGTGGTGCGCGATCGAGGATGCTAGCGCCGTCGAAGGTCAGCGCCGAGGGTCGCGAGTCGTCACTCACCGACGGCGATGCACTCGATCTCCACGCTGGCGCCCGCGGGAAGGCCAGCGACCTGGAACGTGGAGCGCGCCGGCGGCACGGTGGTGAAGTAGGTGCCGTAGACCTCGTTCATCTCGGCGAACTGGCCGAGGTCCGTCATGAAGACGGTGGTCTTGACGACGTCGCCCAGCGTGGAACCGGCGGCCTCGAGCACGCCCTTGAGGTTCTCGAGCACCTGGGTCGTCTGCTCCTTGATGCCACCTTCGACCAGCTGCTGCGAGTCGGGATCGAGCGGGATCTGGCCGGAGCAGAACACGAGACCGCGCGACGCGATCGCCTGCGAGTAGGGCGCGCCGGCGAGCGGGCGCGGGGCCTTGTCGGTGACGACTGCGTGACGTTCGGCGGCGAGGCTCATGGGGCTCCTTGGGTCGATGGCGCGTGCGTGCGCGAGCAGGGCGATCCTATCCTCGATGCGGCCGATCCGTGGCCGTGGCAGTAACCGGACGGGCGTGGGCTGGCAATACCGGGCATGACGCACCTGATGACGAGCGCCTCCGACCTGCCGCCCCCGACCCTTTGCTGGGTGGATGACGACGTGGCGGTGCTGCGCGCAGCCGCGTCGGGCGACGTGCCGGCGCAGGAGCGGCTCTGGCGCACGCACCTGGACGCGGTCCATCGCGTCTGCGCGTCGCAGCTTCGTCAGCACGATGCGGAGGATGCGGTCGCCGACACGTTCCTCGTGGCGTTCGAGGTGGGTGCGTCGTTCGACCCGGCTCGCGGATCGGTGCGGGCCTGGCTGCTCGGGATCGCGGTGAACCAGGTCCGGAGACGGTGGCGTGTCGATCGACGGATCGCGTCGACCTTGGCGCGCGTGCAGGGGCGTGAGCGTCGCGATGCCGCGACCGACGACCACGCCGATCGAGTGATCGCCCGTGCGGATGCCGGCGGTGTCCGTCACGCCCTGGAGCGTCTCTCGGATGCGGATCGGCTGGTGCTGGTGGCGCAGGCAGCCGGCGACCTGCTGCCTTTGGAGCTCGCGGAGGTGCTCGGCGTCACGCCAGGCGCCGCGAAGGTCCGACTGCACCGGGCGCGCTCGAGACTCGCCGCGCTGCTCGCCGCCACGTCCGACTGACCTCGTTCGAATCCACAGGAGCCTTCCATGCACGACACCGATCACACGACACGAAGCGACGACGCGGCCGACGCGATTCGTCGCGCATTGCCAGCCCCGGACCAGGACGCGACCGACCGCATCGCCCGACGCATCGCCGACGGCGCCCAGCAGCGGGCACTCGCCGGTGCTCGGATCGAGCGCGCGTCGCGACGACCGGGTCGCCGACGCGCCGGGATGCTGCGTCCGGCCCTGGCCGCGGGTGCGGTGCTGGTTGCGGGCGCGGTCGCGCTGCTCGCGCCGGGCGAGGACTCCTCGTCGCCGAAGCAGGGCCTGCTCGCGCTGGGCCCCGACGCGGCTGCGGCGGAGGTCCTGGGAGCGGTCGGCGACGCTGCGCGCGATGAGAGCTGGCACCCGCTTCGAGCGGGCGAGTTCCACTACACGCGTCAGGTCGAGCGACAGCCAGGACGTCGCCTCATCGTCACGAGCGAGCAGTGGCAGGCAGCCGACGGCGCGATGCACTTCCGGCTCACCGAGGAGCCGTCGTCGGTCCCTGCCGGGGAAACGATGTACGTGCCGGCCAGCGAGTGCTTCGATGCGGACCAGTTCGCGCATGGCCTGGGGGCGCTCGACCTGTCGCATGACACGTTGCCCGTCGGCTCGGCCGCGCCGGCCTGCTGGTCGAACCACCCGCTCTCGCCGATGCTCGCAGCAGCTACCGGTCGCGTCGTGGCAGCGCCGCCGGAGGGTGCATATGTCGAGGTGCCGTCCGGTCCGGGTCTGGATGACCGCGCCATGCGGTGGGGAACCGAGGTCTTCGAGGGAACCGAACCCCAGCCGATCCCGCCGGGCGTCAGCGCGCCGCTCGGGACCTCTGCAACGCCGGTGGAGCTCGCGTTCCACCCGTTCCAGATGGCGCCGAAGACGACGTGGGTCGCCGTCGAATCCAGGCCCGTGGTCCGTATCGATCGCAACTACCCGAAGCCGACCGCTGCCACCGGCGGCATCCCCGGCTTCATCACGTGGGAGCTGGCCTTCTCGCTGACGGAGCTCGACGACCTGCCCGCCGATGCAGATCGACTGCTGGCACGGCTTCGTGCCGAAGGCGCTGGAATCGACAAGGACCTCGTGTGGTCGCCAACGCCCGGCAGCCCGATCGCCGGGCCGGGTGCCCTCGACACGGATGCGTCGACGATGTCACTGACACTCGACCTGATCACCAAGGCGCCGATCTCACCGCAGGTGCGCGCCGCGGCATTCGAAGCGCTCGGCTCGCTCAGGATGTCGAGCCAGCCCGCGACCGTCGATCGAGATGCGGAGTTCCCCGACGGCAGCCCCGCGATCGCGGTCGAATTCCCGATCGTATACCCGAAGCAGTTCCAGGCGGCCAACTCCGAAGGTGACTCGGTACGCATGCTGTTCGACCCCGAGACGGCGGCCTTCCGGAGCAGCGTCGTGGAGCTCGGAACCGAGGAGTACGCGACCGAGTACGACGCGCCGGAGCGTGTGACGGAGATCCCGCCCGTCGGCTGACGAGGCGTCATTGTCATGTGCCTTCCGAATTCCGGGACGGACATGACACTGAGCGCGCGTGCGCTTCGACGGCGCGACGCGAACCGGACGTCAGGCAGCGGCGACGTTCCGGCGCGCGACGATCTCGTACGCGGCGAGCGCGTCGAGGATGGGGAGTGCGACGGCGGGCGGAGCGGCGGTGTCGAACTCGAGGAAGCGGCTGCGTCGATCCAGGTACAGGCGCGTGCGCCCGACCTCGGGGTTCTTCCAGTCGAGCGGTGGCAGCGTCGCGGTGAGCAGTCCGCTCGCCACGATCGCGTCGAGCACCGCCTGCGCGGCGACGCGCTCGTTCGGCCGATTGAGGAACGCGCTGATGCCGATCCCCGTCGACTGGCCGTCGACCCAGCGGCTGGTGGTGCGATGCCCGCCGTAGTGCATCTCGCTCGACGTGTCGTAGTCGACGAACAGCGTGGTGAGGTTCGTGACGGTCGGATCGTCGGTAGCGACGCGGCTGGTCAGGTGGATGTTGCGCAGCTGCGGCTGCTGCTGCTCGGTCATCGATGCGATGCGCATGTCACGGCTCCCCTCGTGGACGCGACGATGCTACCGGAGCAGTCGCGGGGAGATCAGGCCGCGTCGCTGGCCGCGCGGTTGGCGGCGACCAGGTCGATGTCGCCGTCGGCGACGCGCAGCGAGTCCACGAGCACGGCCTCGATGGGGCTGCCGACCATGGCGAGCTCGGCGATCGCCTCCACGTCGCGCACGCCGCCCTGATAGGTGATGCGGGTACCGGGCATGCGGTCGACGAGCTCGAGCAGGCGCTGCGTCGGCAGGTCTTGCCCGGTGACGTTGCGATACAGCAGACGGCGCACGCCCTGGAAGTGCAGGTCGCCGAGCACGTCGATGAGCTCGCGACCGAACGCGGCCGGAGGCGCATCGAAGACGTACTCGCCATCGACCTGCACCTCGACCACCAGTCGCGAGCCGTACAGGTCGAGCGCCCAGCGCAGCACCATCGGGTCGAACACGGCGGTCTGATCGACGACGATCGACGCGAATCCGGCGCGGGCGAATCGTTCGATGCGCGAGCCCTCGTGGAGACGTCCGTCAAAGCGCAGCGGCACGCCGGCGACGGCGACGAGCGCCTCCACCCACTGCGGCAGGATGTCGTCCGCGAGCGTTCCATCGAGGTCGAGCACCGACACCTCGGTCGCGCCGAGCGCCACGAGCTCGCGCACGAGCCGGAGCGGTGGCAGCTCCTCCCCCATCGCCACCTGCGTGGCCTGGAAGGCGATCTGTGGGATGACGATCACGCTCGAAGGGTTCCCGCGCCCGGCAGAAAGCACGCGTGGGCAATCGTCACGCGAGCGCCCGACGCATGAGCACGAGGCGATACTCGGGCTCGTAGCCGAACCGCGCGTTCACGGCCTGCATCGGCGCGTTGCCCGAGTCGTTGCTCGCCTGCAGCTTGTCGACGCCACGGGCCGCTGCCCAGCGAATGGTCGCGACCTTGAGCGCGTTGGCGAGCCCACGCCCGCGCCACTCGCGCGCGGTTGCCGTCATCCGATGACCCGCGATCGTGCGGTCCGCGGCGCGAATGAGCAGTGCGAGGCCGACCACGCGATCGTCCCCATCGATCGCGAGCACTGCGACGGCGCGCTCGGGATCATCACCGAGCTCACCCCGCAGCGGCGGCACGTCGGCGGAAGAGAAACGCAGCGCCGAGGGCACGTCGTCGTGGGCGATGCGCCACAGCTCGTCGGCGGAGTCCTCGAGGTCCGGACGCTCGGCGAGCGTGGTGAACGTCACACCTTCGACATCGATCTCGGCCATCGTCGCATCCTCGGATGTCACCGGGCGCGAGACGCGCGCTCGCTCGCCGACCTGCTCGTAGCCGGCGGCGCGCCACGCATCGATGGCGGTGTCAGTCGGCGCGCTCACGTGCGCGGTGACATGCGTCGCGCTGCGCTCGCTGGCCCACGCGGCGACTTGTTCGAGCACGGCATCGAACGCCGCCTGATCACCTGGGACGAGGAACGCGTTGAGCTGCGCCTGGTCGAGCCCGATCGCCGCCTGAATGCTCGGCAGCGCGGCGGCGCGGATGCCGTCCGCCGAGCGCGCGACGAAGGCGCTCCACGCGGCGGCCTCGGCCATGAGCTCGCGGTATGCGACGGCGCTCGTCACGCGCGGCGTTCCATGCTCGCTCGCGAACGCCAGCAGCTCGTCGAGCTGTGCGTCACCGGCGAGGTCGAGCTCGCTGACCGTCACCGCAGGGTCAGGAGACACGCTGGATGTCGGCCCCGAGCGCACGCAGCCGCTCGTCGATGCGCTCGTAGCCGCGATCGATCTGCTGGACGTTCTGGATGACCGATCGACCGTCCGCGGCGAGCGCGGCGGTGAGCAGCGACATGCCGGCGCGGATGTCGGGGCTCTCCATCTTGATGCCGGTCAGGCGCGCCGGGCCGCTGATCACGGCACGATGCGGATCGCACAGCACGATGCGCGCGCCCATCATCACGAGCTTGTCGGTGAAGACGAGTCGCGTCTCGAACATCTTCTCGAAGATCATGATGGTGCCGGTCGCCTGGGTGGCGATGGCGACGGCCGTCGACGTGAGGTCGGCCGGGAAGTTCGGCCATGGACCATCCTCGAGCTTCGTGATGTGCCCGCCGAGGTCGTCCTTGATGTGCAGGCGCTGCTCCGGCGGCACGCGCAGCGTCGTGCCTTCGAGCTGCATCTCGACGCCGAGCTTCTCGAAGCCCATGATCACCGGGCGCAGCTGCGACAGGTCGCCGGCGTTCTCGATGATGAGCTCGCCACCGGTGACTGCCGCGAGGCCGACGAAGGAGCCGACCTCGATGTGGTCGGGCTGGATCGTGTACTCGGTGCCGCCGAGCTTGTCCTGTCCGGTGATCGTGAGGATGTTGGAGCCGATCCCCTCGATCTTCGCGCCCATCGACACGAGGAACCGGCACAGGTCCTGCACGTGCGGCTCGCACGCCGCGTTCTCGATGACGGTGGTGCCCTTGGCGAGCGCTGCCGCCATGATCGCGTTCTCCGTGCCGGTCACGCTCGGCTCGTCGAGGAACATGTGACCGCCGACGAGGCCGTCCTTCGCCTCGAAGCGATAGCCCTGGTCCCACGTGAAGTGCGCGCCGAGCGACTGCAGCGCGATCACGTGCGTGTCGACACGACGCCGGCCGATGGTGTCGCCGCCGGGGACGGGGATCCAGACTTCGCCGTGGCGCGCGACGAGCGGTCCGGCGAGCAGCAGCGATCCGCGGATGCGCTCGCACAGCACCGGATCGAGGTGAGTCGGGTCGACGCCGGCAGAGGCGTCGATCTTCCACGAGTTCGGCCCAAGGCGCTCGACGTTGCAGCCCGCCTTGTCGAGCAGCTCGATGAGCAGGATCACGTCGACGATGTCCGGGACGTCGTGCAGCACGACGGGCTCGGTCGCGAGCAGGCACGCGGCGACGATCGGCAGCGCGGCGTTCTTGTTCGCGGCGGCACGCACGGTGCCGGCGATCGGGTTGCCGCCTTCGATGATGAAGCGCTCGTTCTTGCGAACGGCGTTCTGCTTGGCAGCGGGAGCCGGGAAGCTCGTGGGGACGGTCGGATTCGTCATGTCGACGATGGTAGCAACGTTGCGCGACCGCCGAGCCGGGAGACGATCACGCGGGGAGCCGAAGCCCCCCCGCGTGTGTCAATTGGCATTCGAGACGATCAGGCCGCGTGCTGCATCGCCGTGGTGATGTAGCACAGCCACGAACCGTGCTGCTGTCGTGCTCGGTGGACGGTCTCGACGTAGATCGACATCGTCGGCACCAGCGCGATTCCGCGCCGCTGCAACAGCTCCAGATATGCGCTGCGCGCGTCGTGCACGTCCTGCGCCTCGATGATCTGCATGTATCGCATCTTGCTCGCTCCCCCTGGGCGGTTGGGCATCCGTGCCTCGCCCGGCAGGCAACTTGCTTGCCCGCCGCGCCCCTCGCATCGGTTCTTTTGCAGGCTTACTTGAGTGCTACATTGGAACCGGTTCGGAGCGCCGCTCCTGATCCGCCTGAAATCCACGTCTCCTCGTGTGATTTTCCCCCTGCGAAGGGGTTCTCCCCTGCCCTGCGAGGGGTAGACGCGTTGCATGTGGCCATTCCGTCGTCATGCGTTCCGAGAGGTGGTCGAGCGGCAGCTCGTCATCTTCGCGCAGGACCACACGGCGCTGGTGGACCAGGCGCGGGCGGCGCTTGCGAGCTATCACGCGCAGCCGGACGTGCGTGCCGCGCAGGAGCAGTACCAGGAGCATGACGAGCTCGCCGAGGAAGTCGAGGACCTGCTCGACGACATGTACCGGCACTTCGCGGCGACCCTGGAGCCGAGCGCGGAGAAGGCGTATCGCAGGCAGTTCGCCAAGCGCGCGAAGGCAACCTACGGCGACCTGCTCCCCCGCCTCACGTTCGACCCGCCCGAGGACCAGCTGCCGTAGCGAGCGGCAAGGCGCACTCAGCTTCCGAGCTGAGGCAGCTCGACCGGCGCGAACTCCACGACGTAGGGCGCACTCGCGTCGAGCTTCCACGCACGCTTGCTGTGGTCGATGAGGATGCGATCGATCGCATCGGCGATCGCGTCCTTCCAGTAGCCGATGTGCAGCCCGCTGCGCGGGTGGTGCTCCTCGCTCCAGCCGCCCGGGCTCGATCCGCGCCGCGCGTGCTTGAGCCAGCGCTGCTGCCCGTGCCCGGGTGATTCGGGATCGTGGATCCGGCCGTATGCGGTGTTGCCATCGTCGGCAACGGTCACCACCACGTGCAGGCCCAGCTCGCGACGGTCGCGGTCCGGCGCGGTGAGCGAACGCACGAGGGCGGCCGTGTCCTGCTCGGGTGTCGGGACGTGGATCGTGGGCGCGGCG
The DNA here is from genome assembly GCA_025964555.1 of Thermoleophilia bacterium. Lineage (GTDB taxonomy): Bacteria > Actinomycetota > Thermoleophilia > Gaiellales > SKUG01 > JAGQUL01. The sequence continues at coordinate 19,977 of JAOPYQ010000024.1, forward strand.
TCAGGCATCTGTGGGCGACGATACCGGCTCGGGCATCCACGGGCGGGCCACGATCGCGTCGCCGTCGCGCGTGACCGCGGGGACGACACCGATCGAATCGACGGCGCTCGCGACGCGCAGGTCGTCGCCGTGGCCGCCGGCCGCGAGGTGGTCGCGCCAGCGGGCGCCCGAGGAGAGCTGTGCCGCGGCGTCCTCCGCGCCCTGCGCGACGGACACCGCGAGGCCTGCCGAGTCCGTGAGGCGGGAGCCGCGCGCGTCGTCGAGCTCTTCCAGCAGCACGCGGATGAGCATGCCGACGGCCCAGAACGCATCCGCGGCGAGCGGCTCGAGTTCGGGAGCGTGACCACATGGCGCGGGCACGAACGTCACCCGCTCGAGGGTCGGCGCGAGTCGCGCGATCGCCGACGCCATCGGCCGCGCGTTCACGGGGCCTGCCAGCAGGACGGGCGTGCCCTCGTCGATGCGAGCGCTGACCGCGAGGGTGAGGTCGCTGCTGCGCACGCGGCAGCGGGTCGATGCGCCGTCGCGCGGCGCGGACTGTTCGAAGGACACGAGCGGGATCGGCACCGCGCCAGGCTCGCTCGGCAGCGGCGCGATCTCGACGGACTCCCAGCCGGCGTCGAGCGCCGCTGCCACCGCGACGCAGCCGTAGAGGGGTTCGACGACGATGGCCAGCTCCGTACCGGGCCCTACGTCATGGCGCTGGGCGTGGTCGGCGATGCGAACGTCGATGACGAGCGGTTCGCCGGACATGCCTACTGCTCCGCGCCGAGCGTGTATTCGAGGGTGAAGGTGTGCGTGCCGTCGTCGCCGCGATCGAGGGTGGCGGTACCGGCGATGCCGTCGAGCTCGCCCGATCCCGAGCCGGGCGCGACCGTCCATCCCGCCGCGTCCGCACCGCCGCCCTGGACGCCGTGGTGCACGACGACGAAGGTGCCGGCCTTGCCGTGGACGGCGACGTCGAATTCCTCCATCGCCACGTACGCGCGCGATGTCTCGTCGGCCGCGGTGACGGCGAGCATCTCGACACGCGATGAGCCCTCGAGATCGCCGGCGAACGTCTTCGCGAGACGGGCGTGGCCGACCGACGCGGTGCCGTGCTCGTGGGACTCGACCTGGTCCCAGGTGTCGACCGTGAACGTGGCGGTGGCGACGAGCGCCTGTGCGTGTGGCTGCATCAGATGATCACCGGGACGGAGCCGCCGTCGACGCTCCACGCGGCGCCGGTGACATAGGACGCGCGAGGCGAGGCCGCGAAGACGATCGTCGAGGCGATCTCGTCGGGGGTCGCCATGCGTCCCATCGGTCGTCCCTTGCCGGTTGCGGCGAGGATCGATTCGCGATCGGTTCCCTTGATCGCAGCGGCCTGGTCGGCGAGGCCGCCCTCGTCCATCCACGCCTCCGAGGTGGTCGGTCCGGGGCAGATGGCGAGCGAGCGGATGCCGTCGCTGGCGTAGGTGTCGGCGAGCAGGCGCGAGAGCGACTGGACCGCGGCCTTGGTGACGGAGTAGTTCGCCATGCCGGTGCTGGGACGCTTGCCGGCAGTGCTCGACACGTTGACGATCGCCCCGGTTCGGCGCGCGCGCATCGACGGAAGCACCGCGCGCGACATGCGCACGTAGCTCATGACGTTGAGCTGCCAGAGCTCGTCCCACTGCTCGTCGGTGACCTCGTCGAACGTCACCTGGTAGGCGAGTCCGACGTTGTTGACGAGCACGTCGACGGGTCCGAGGGTGTCCTCCACCTCGCGCACGACGCGCGCGGGTACGTCGGGCGCGGACAGGTCACCGGTGAGCGCCGCGACCTTGCCGGGCGTGCGCGAGCGCTGGCCCGCCTCGGTGACCGCGCGGCCTGCGATCTCGAGGTCCTCGCGATTGCGCGCGACGATGGCGACGTGGGCGCCCTCGGCAGCGAACATCCGGGCGGCTGCGAGGCCGATGCCCTTGCTGCCACCGGTGATGAGGACGACCTGACCTGCGAGCTGAAGATCCATGCGGCGATCCTAGTCGTCGGGGCGGGTACGACGGGTCCATGCTGCATGGATCACACTGGAGCAACGTCGACGGCCGAACGATGCATGCGCGCGTTGCCGCGCCACGCGGTGGATCGGGCGAGCGGCCCCTGGTGCTGGTGCACGGACTCGGCGTGTCGAGCGCGTACTACGTGCCCCTGCTGGAGCGCCTCGGGCGTCAGGCCGCGACGTGGGCGCCTGACCTCCCGGGGCACGGGCGCACGCCTGCACCGGGTGGCGAGATCCTCGAATTCGACGAGCTCGCCCGAACGCTCGAGGCGTGGCTCGACGCGAACCACTTGCGCAGCGTGACCCTCGCCGGCAACTCGCTCGGCGGGCAGCTCGCCGCGGTGGTGGCCGCGCGGCGGCGCGACATCGTCGACAGTCTCGTGCTCCTGGGCCCGACCACGGATCAGCACGCACGCTCGATCGTGCGGCATGCTGGGCGGCTCACGATCGACGCACTTCGCGAGCCGCCGGGACTGCTGGCGCTCGAGCTCGTGGAATACCTGCGATGCGGTCCGCGCCGGGTGATCCGCGAGTTCCTCGGCGGGCGAAACCATGACCTCCGCAAGGAGCTCGCGAAGGTGTCGCAGCCGGTGACGCTCGTTCGCGGCGAGCGCGATCCGATCTCGACCGGCGACTGGTTGGATGCGCTCGAGACGGCTGCGCGCGGTGCGTCGCGGGTGACCGTCGCACCTGCTGCGCACGCGGCGCACTGGTCCCATCCCGAGCAGGTCGCCTCGGTGGTTGCGGCGGCACGCAGCCGGTAAGGTCGAACGATGCCGCCGTCCGACCTCTATCTCATCCGACATGCGCAGAGCACCTGGAACGCGGCGGGTCGCTGGCAGGGCCAGGCTGATCCACCGCTGTCGGCGGACGGTGTGGAGCAGGCGCGGGCGCTGGCGGCAGACTTTCCGGACGTGGACGTCGCGCGGATGCTGGTGAGTGACCTCACTCGCGCGCGCGAGACGGCCGAGCCGTTCGCTGCGCGATTCGGGCTCGAGCTGGAGATCTCGCAGGACCTTCGCGAGATCGATGTCGGCAGCTGGTCGGGCCGCACGCGCGAGGAGATCGAGGCCGCTGAGCCGGGCGCGCTCGAGCGCTACTACCTCGGTGAGTCGGGGTGGACTGGCGGCGAGACGTTCGGCGAGCACGAGGTGCGGTGCGCGACGACTGCCGAGCGCATCTCGTCGCTGCCGACCGACGGGGTGGTCGTGGTCGTCACGCACGGCGGGACGCTGCGCGCGATCCTGCGCACGCTGCTCGAGATTCCGCACGAGGAGCGGTGGCGCATCAGTGGGCCGTCGCACACGACGCTCACGCACCTGAGGCGCAGCGACTACGGCTGGCGACTGGTCTCGTTCAACGCGGGCCTGGACGTCGGCCACGCCTGAGTTGGGCGGCGGAAGACAACGAGGCCCCCGCGAACGGGGACCTCGGGGAAACAGCACCCCCCAGCGAGCCTGGGGCGCTCGCCGGGGGGTACGGGGATGTCGGTGCGAGTGGCTGTCGCGGGGGTCTCGCAACCCTGCGCCTGGCCGTCTCGCACGACGGCTTCGGGATGCACGCGCCGCTCAGGCAGCCGGGGCGTGCGGATACTGCATCAGGCCGCGGGTGCGCACTGCGTGACGGACTGGCCCGGGTTGTACTGGCTCGGGTCGTCGCCACGGCTCGTCTGACCCGGGTCGCGGTCCTTGCCGCCGAGGCTCGGGAGCTTGAAGCCGCCGATCCCGCCGCCGAAGGACACGCCCTTGGCACCAGTCGCCGCGTCGGTGACGCCGGTGGTCGCTCCGTAGATCGCGCCGCCGACACCGCCGATGGCCGCGCCCCACAGGGCACCCGGCAGTGCGCCGATGCCGCCGAACAGGAGGCCCGCACCGGTGCCGACCGCGGCACCGCTGACCGCACCGAGCATGAAGCCCTTCTTGATGCGACCGAGCACCGAGGTCTCGTTCTCGATGGAGAACTTGCCGCCGGCCACGTTCTTGAGCAGTCCGCTCGCCGTGCCGGTGAGGAATCCGCCGATGCCACCTGCGACGGCGCCACCCACGGGGCCGAACGGAGTGACGGTTCCGACGAGGGCACCACCGGCCGCACCGGCCATTGCGCCCTTCATGCCCTGGCCGACCGCACCGGCGACGCGGGGATGGCGGATGAGTGCCGATCCTGCGCCGACCGCTGCGCCGATGCCGGCGCCGATTGGCAGGCCGATGCCGGTCGGCAGCCCGATGATGGCGCCGGTAGCGGCTCCGATCGCTGCGTTCCGGAGCACCGAGCCTGCGAAGCTTGAGTACCCGTCGTTGACGGATGCGCCCTTGGTTGGGCTGTTGTCGCCGCCGCTCGGAGCAACTGCTCCGGCGTTGTAGTGCGCCTGTCCGATGATCTGCGAGACCGTGGTCATTGTCACCCTCCCGAGGTGCCGTGCTGGGGAGCCAATGTCCGGCGCTGGTGCCGAACTCTGACGTCAACTGTCTTTCGCTTGGCCGCTATTGCCCGTTGCAGAAAGGGACACGAGTTGGCCGCGGGAGGCCACGCCGTGGCCGGTACGGATTTCGCTTTTATCCTGCATATAGTGGTTTTTTTGCGAATGGGGCCGCGGAGCGTCCGCTTTCGAATGCGGTGAAACCGGCGGCCGTGGCCCGTCACGGCCACGGTCTGATGGGCGTTTCGTGGCCCTTGGGCGGCCGTTCGTGGCCCCCTGTGGCCGTCCCTGCCAGTGCGGAGAACTCCGAGCATTCGAGGTCGAGCGTGCTGAGCGTTCAAAGCGCGGGACGCTGTGCACGCTCGGTCGCCGCCGCGATCTCGAGCGTGCTGAGCGTTCGATTCAGCACGCGCTGTGCACGCTCGGCGTGCATGTGGCCGCCTGCCGTCTCGCGCCTAGCGAGACGCGTTGATGGAGCGCACCGCTTGCTCGAATGCGGTCTGGGCGGCCTCGTAGCGGCCGACCTGGAGCGTGATGACGCGGCGATTGCGGGCCGAGGCCCGCGAGACGATGCTGACCGACTGGCGCATGGTGCGCAGCGACTTCAGCAGCGTGGCGTGTTCGTCACGCCAATCGCGAGGTGGATGAAGCCTGTCGTAGCCGGCGATGAGCTCGTCGAACGCGGCGAGATGCTGCTTGGCGGCTGCCGGCGTTGGTGCGAGACGCCCGCCCAAGGCGGAGAAGACCTTCGTCGCGTCCTGCTGCAGCTCGTTCGCCTGCGCGATGTATTCGCGCTTGGAGAGCGTTCGCGACCCGTCCTTGGCCTCGCTCGCACAGCCGCCGACGGCGAGCACGAGCACGACGAGCAACAGGAACGGGATGCGGCGGCCGACGCGAGGCATGGCACGAACATAGCAACGGGGAGCCGCGTGGTGCGGCTCCCCGTGCAGTTCCTTGGGAGGGAATCATTGCTTCTCGCGCACGCGCGCGCGAGAGAACACGATGTGGATCAGTCGACGGTGAATCAGTCGACGTCGTGGTTCAGGCCACAGACCTGGATCAGGCGACCGGGCGCGTGGGGATCGCTGTCGGCTGCATGCCGACCGGTGCCGGGTACCCGGCAGCGGCGCCCGCGCCCGCCTGCGGCATGCCACTCATGCCGCTCATGCCGGTCACGCCGCTCAGCCCGCTCATGCCGGCCATGCCGCTCATGCCTGCCATGTGCGCATTGGGGTCGGCGAGCTGGCCGAGGCCAGCCGTCGCGCCCGCCGGAGCGCCATAGCCCGCCGGAGCGCCATAGCCCGCAGGTGCAGCCGTGCCCGCCGGGACGGTGCCCACGCCGGTGGCAACTGCGCGAGTAGTCGGCTTGACGATCTTGCCTGTGCCGACCTGGCGCACGTTGCCGGACGTATCGGTGAACGTCTTCGCCTTCGCGCGAGCCGGGGCAGCCTTGGCGCCTGCCTTCGTCGCGGCGGGGCGCCGTGCAGGCGCCGGAGCCGGAGCCACGGCGGGCGTCGCGACCGGCTGCTGCACCTGGCCAGCGGTGGCCGGCAGCGTGCCGTAGCCGTACGGGCTGACGCCGTACGGGCTCGCACCGACGGAGCTGCCGTAAGGCGAGCCCCACGCGCCCTGGGGCGTGTAGCCGGGCGCCGGGGAGCCGTAGCTGCCCATGCCGTAGGGGTTCATCGCTGTCTGGCCGTACATGCCGTAGTTCGGCGTCACCGGTACCAGGCCGTTGGGCACCACGTCACCCGAGGACGTGCCCGACGGGACGTAGCCCGGGTAGGCGCGGTAGCCGGGGTACTGCGAGTACTCGACGTTCGGCGCGTCCTTGCGGTGCTTGATGAGCAGCGCGACGCCCGCGCCGATCGCGGCGCCGATCGGGATCGGGATGAGCGGCAGGATCGCGCCAGCCGCGGCGCCGATGCCGGCGCCCAGCAGGGCGGCCTTGGCCGTCGGACTGTTGCGAACGTGCGGCGCCACGAGCGGCAGCGCAGCCGTCGCCAGGCCGATCGCTCCGCCGAAACCGGCGAGCTTGGCGAGCCCGCCGACCGTCGCGACCTTGCCGATGATCGGCAGCGCGACCTTGCCGAGCAGCGACACGCCACCGAGTGCACCAGCGATCGCGGCACCGATGCCGCCGTTGCGCAGCGCGGTCTTGAGGTTGAAGCTTCCACCGGGATCGTTGACGATCTCCGTGCGCGACGTCTCGGTCACCACCGTCTTGGGCTCGGTGCCGGTGAGGCGCTGCCACCAGCTCGACTGCTGGGGCGATGACGTTGCGATGGTGACGGACATGAGGACCCTCCCGAGGTCACGTGCAGCGCTGCCAGGCCCTCCAGCTTGGCGTGCTGCAACTGTCACCTGTCCATCCGTTCGCGGCGCTCGCCAGCCAGCAGCTTTGGAGGGTCGTTGGCCGGCGAAGGCCACGGCCTTGCCGAGGGCGGCCGCGGTGCCGCACGCCCCGATCCGGTTCCGTACGATGCTTTCGCTTCCCAACGATCTCCAAGGACGGACCATGATCGCGATCACGCCCAAGCCGCTCCCCGGCGGCTACACCGTCGGCCAGCTCGCCGGCAACCAGCTCGTGCGCTTCGACTACGTCGGCACCGAGCGCGCCACCTGGAAGGAAGGCCCGCTCTTCCACAAGACCGCGTTCTCCGCCACGCGCGAGGTCGAGACCTCCGACGCCGTGTACGCGATGCCGCACTACACGCCCGACTACCAGTACCGCTTCCGCAACGGCATGACGAGCAACATCCCGAGCCCCCAGCGCTTCATTCCCGCGGGTGCGAGTTTCGAGAGCGCGCTCAGCGCCGCCTCGAAGATGAACGGCGCGTCGGTGAACGGCCAGCAGGCCGTCGCGGTCGTGCAGGCGGACCAGGGACAGTACTTTCTCGCACCGCTCGGCTATTACACGAACAGCGGCGCGTTCAAGTACGGCTCCTGGACGGCCCCCGACACCCTCGAAGGCACCGTCCAGCGTGGCGGCGAGTGGAAGCTCGAGCTCGACAGCGACGCAGCTGTCGTTCCCGCCAACGTCCCCGGCAAGGCTGCCGACTACGTGTTCACGGGCGGCCGCCTCACGAGCATCACGCCGCTGCACCAGGCAGTGAAGGCGCTCGTGGATCGCAACGGCTGGTACGACCTGCGCAGCGGCGCAGCAGTCGTCGATGCCGCAGCCGGCTCCGCGACTGCTGCCTGACGCAGCGGCGCTCCGCCACCATCACGCTACGACACGGGCCGTGCGAGCGATCCCCACCGGGGATGCTCCGCGGCCCGTGGTGCGCCCGGCCACCAGCACACCGCGAACATGCGCTCACGCGCGACGAAACCGAGCGACTCGTACAGCGGCAGCGCGTGGTACTCGGCGTCCGCTGCGATCACGAGGTGCTCGGCACCGTACTCGTCGATCGCCGCTCGCCCGGCGTCGTACACGACACGCGTCGCGATCCCGAGCCGTCGGTGGTCGGGATGCGTGTCGACCGCCTGGTAGCGGCCGCGCCCCTGCGTGACGACCACGCCGCACGACCCGGCGATGGTTCCATCCGCGAGCTGCGCGACGAACCATGCGCCGTCTCCCGCGCGGAAGCGCTTGCGACGGTCGGCCATGCGCGCCTCCGCGAACGGTCGGTAGTCCGCCTCGCTGTGCCCGGGCTCGCGACCGAGCACCTGCAGCTCGAGCAGCCCTGCCCAGAGCGCATCGTCGCCGTCGGGATCGAGCGCCGTGACCGTCACGTCGCGGTTCATGCGCGGGTGCTCCACGAGCTCGTGCGGCTGCGCCACCAGCGCGACGGCGGGATCGGGGTCGTAGCCGGCCGTCTCGACGAACTCGGTGCGTGCGGCACCCTCCTCGCCGGGCCGGTCCCAGCAGATCGCACAGTGACGGTACTCGCGCTCCGTGCCGAACTCCGCCTCGAACGCCGCCTCCCACTGCTCGCGGTCGCCGGGCTTCGGCGGCTCGCGGAACAGGAGGAAGTTGCCCCAGTGGTAGCTCGGGTTGGTCGGGGTGCGGACGACCACATACGCGCCGCGATCCTCGACGTGCGAGGTGTCCGGCAACACGTCGATGTCCGTCGCGACCATCAGTGACTGGATCTGGATGTCCGTGCGTGGCATGCGAGCAGGCTCAGTACGAGCGACCGAAGATGACGCGCTTGCCGAACGCGCTCGGCGCGCCGGTCACGAAGCACGGACCTTCCTCGGCCTCGAACGAAGACGGGATGCAGCGCGGCGTGGCGCTCGTCGCTTCCTTGATCTTCTGCTCGGTCTCCTCGGTGCCGTCGTACAGCACGCTCGCCCAGCCGCTCTTGACCTGCTCGACGAACTCGTCCCAGGTGTCGACCTGCTTCGTGTTCGCATCGCGGAACTCGGTCGCGCGCGTGAGCAGGAAGTCGTGGTACGCCTCGAGGCGTCCGGGGATGTCGCCCACGAGGTCCGCGATCGCGATCGATTCCTTCTCGTCCTGGCCGAGCCGCGCTGCGACGAGCACCTTGCCCTCGTCCAGGTCGCGCGGTCCGAGCTCCATGCGCAGCGGCGCGCCCTTGAGCTCCCAGTCGTTGTGCTTGAAGCCCGGGCGCTGGTCGCGCTTGTCCACGTGCACGCGCACGCCGACCGCGCGCAGGTCCTTCGCGATCTGCTCGGCGGCTTCGAGCACCCGTGGCTCCTTGTCGAAGCGCATCGGGATGACGACGACCTGGTGCGGTGCGAGCCGCGGCGGCACGACGAGACCCTTCTCGTCACCGTGGGCCATGATGAGCGCGCCGATCATGCGGGTGGACAGGCCCCAACTCGTGGTGTGGCAGAGCACCTTCTCGTTGGCCGAGTTCGAGTACTCGATGTTGAACGCCTTCGCGAAGTTCGTGCCGAGGTAGTGCGACGTGCCGCTCTGCAGCGCCTTGCCGTCGCGCATCATCCCCTCGATGGTGTACGTGTTCTTCGCCCCCGGGAATCGCTCGCCGGGCGTCTTCTCGCCCTTCACGACGGGCAATGCGAGGTCACGGACGGCGAACGTCTCGTAGATGTCGAGCATCTGGAGCGTCTCGCGCATCGCGTCCTCCTCGTCGACGTGCGCGGTGTGGCCCTCCTGCCAGTTGAACTCGCTCGTGCGCAGGAACAGTCGCGGACGTCGCTCCCAGCGCATGACGCTGCACCACTGGTTGAGCAGCATGGGCAGGTCGCGGTGCGACTGGATCCACTTGCTCATCATCTCGCCGATGATGGTCTCGCTCGTCGGGCGGATGACGGCCGGCTCTTCGAGGTCCTTGTTGCCGCCGCGGGTGACTTCCCACAGCTCTGGCGCGAAGCCCTCGACGTGCTCGGCTTCCTTGGTGATGTAGCTCTTGGGGATGAGCAGCGGGAAGTAGGCGTTCTCGTGGCCGGTCTCCTTGAACATGTCGTCGAGGTACCGCTGCATCAGCTCCCACATGCGCCACGCGTACGGGCGCACGACCATCGTGCCGCGCACGGGACCGTTCTCGGCGAGCTCGGCCTTCTTGACGATCTCCTGGTACCACTTCGCGAAGTCGTCCTCCGGCGTCGGGCCCAATCCCAGATTGTCGGCGCGGTCCTTGTCGTTACTCACCTTGAGCTCCTCAGTCATGTGACAACCCTACCCGCCGACTCGACGTTTGTTGCTCATGCAGTCACAAACGTGCGGTCGGGACGTCTCCCATCGTCGACTCAGCTGCTCGAGGCAACGTTCGTTGCTCATGGGGTCACAAACGTTCAGGCGGCTGGAACAGCGGTCGACGTGACGGCCGGATCCGCGGCAGGATCAGCGCGCCACGTGCGGACGCGGCGGCGCAGCACGAACGAACGGATGCCGACCACGGCGATCATCGCGGCGCACAGGAAGGGCAGCATGGGGACGACGTCCGCGCGCAGCTCGCTGGCGATGGCGGCGGTCCATGCCGCGACGTGCAGCGCGGTCGTGGCGATGCGCAGGTCGACGCGCCAGTCGTGCGACCAGGCGATGAACATCGCGAGGAACACGAGGTCGGTGACGCCGATCTGGAACAGCGGTCGGTCGGCGACGATCGGTCCGGTGAACAGCAGCAGGTCGAGCAGGCCGCCGTCCTCGCCGCGACCGGCTGCATCGAGCACGCGATTGGTGACCCCGCTGTCGGCGGCGACGCTCCACGCGTCGACGCCACCCGCGAGCAGCGCGAGCAGCACGATCCAGGAGGCACGCTCGATGAAGCGCGCGAGGAGCGCGCCGAGCGCGGCGGCGAGCAGCAGGCGACCTGAGTTGGCGACGACCGGATACGTCGCGACATCGACGGCCCACCAGGTGATCGCACCGCCGATCGCTGCGAGGCCGGCGAGCACGGGAGCGGGCGCGTGCACGAGCTGTCGCGCGTGGACGAGCGCGAGCAGCACGAGCGCGATCACGGCGAGCGATGCTCCGAACCCGTCGGTGACGTCACCGGGCGTGGTCGGGGCGAAAATGCCCCAGGCGAGCGGGATGCCGACGACCAGTGCGAGCGCGACTCCCAGGCGGAGCCCGGCGCGCCCGATCGGGTGCGAGCTCGGTGCGGCTCCGCCGCCGCGGTTCCAGCAGCTGACGTGCAGCAGCGCGGCGCCGAGCGGCACGCCGATCGCGGCGACGATCGCGCGCGCCAGGTCGCTGCCGGATCGATCGCCTGCGAGCGCTGGCTCGATCGCCGCCGGCACGAGGCGCCACGTCACGAGCAGCAGCAGGCCCATCGCCGCGAACCACGGCAGCACGCCGAGCAGCAGGGCCGCGGCGTGGTTGACCGATCCACGCGCCGCCCCGTCAGCGCCGACGTCGCTCGCCGGAGGTCGCGGATCGTCGACCGGGCGCAGGTCGCGTTCGGCGGCGGCGACGAGCGTCTCGACGTCCGAGCCGTCGCGTGGCATGCACGCCACGCCGACATCCACGACGGGATGGCCCGCGCGCGCGAGGTCCTCACCGAGGCGTCGCGTCGCGACGGCCGCGGCGTCGGGATCGACGCCCCACAGCTCGAGCGCGACGCGCTGCTCGCCGAGCAGGAACGCGCCTTCCTCCTCGCGCATCGCGTGGCGCAGCACCTTCGCGGCATGCGTGAAGCGAGATCCGCGGATACGCATCGCGGCGACCGCGACCGGCGTGCGGCTCGTCGACGCCCACGCGAGCTCGGCACCGAGGCGCACACGGATGGCGCTGCGCGGCATGAGACCCGTTTTCTCGTCGACGAGCTCCTCCTCCGCGAGCTGCAGTTCGCGACGCAGCCGCCGCGCCGACAGCTGCGCGGCGATCGCGAGGATGAGCAGGAAGCCCGCGATCGCGCCGAGCGCGGCGGTCGCCTCCACCGGCAGGTCGCGGGCGTCGTCGATGAGCTGGTCGATGCTCACGTGGTCGCGACCTCGTTCGTCGCGCCGCTCGCGCGCCGCAGCAGCTGCGACGCGTCGCCATCCTCGGCCGATCGCCACGTCGCCTCGCCGATCGCCAGTCGCTCACGTGGCGCTGCCGCTGCGATGCGGCCGAGCAGCTCGTCGCGATGCCCATCGTCGAGGTCCGGTCGCGCGACGCACATGACGCGCTCGCCGATCCTGAAGCCGACCTCCGGCAGGCGCATGCCGTCGAACAGGAGTCTTCCGAAACGGGCGGGATCGCCGTCCACGACCGTCACCACGCCGACCCACACGCTCCCGCCACCGCGTCGCGCACGCTTGAGCTCGGCGGCGATGCGCTGCAGGCACACGCGTCGGTCGAACAGCCCGGTCTCCGGATCGCGCGGCACCTCGAGCCACGCCTGTTCGACGGTTCGCGTCAGGCGTCGACGACGCAGCACGCCGTCCACGAGGGTGACCAGCGCGAGGAGTGCCACGACGGCAAGGCCGATGGGGAGGAGGGCAGCGTCCACGGAATCGGCATTCTACGGTGACCGGGCGGCGACATCCGGCCGTTCGGCAGCACCGTTCGCAGGGATGACTAGACTTGTGACATGGAGATTCCCGAAGTCGACTGCACCGAGGCCGTGGCAATGCGTGAGGCGGGCGCCGCGTGGATCGACGTGCGCGAGCCCGATGAGTGGGCCGACGCTCACATTCCCGACACCGAGCTGCTGCCGCTGCGCGATGCCGCAGAGCAGTTGCCCGCCCGCTTTACGTCGCTGGATGCACCGATCGTCATCTCGTGCCTGTCGGGCGGCCGCTCGGGCCAGCTCGTCGCGCACATGCGCGCGCTCGGCTACTCCGACGTGCACAACCTGCGCGGCGGCATCAAGGCGTGGGTCGGCGAGGGTCGGCCGGTCATCGTCGGCGCCTGACCGCCCCGAACCGCGCCGCTACTCCCAGCCGCCGCCAGCGCTCGTGCCGTACATCTCCGCATGCACGTGGAACGCATACGTGTCGGTCATCGACGCGACGTGGTCCACCACGAATCGCACGCGCGCGCGCTGGTCGGCCGCGTCGATCCGCAGCCACTCGTCCTGGTAGGGCAGCATGCGCGGCTCGTCGAGGAACCCGTCCACGAGTTCGCGGATGATGCGCCGCTGCCCGTGCCGACGCGTCACCAGCTCCGGCGGCTCGATGAGCCACACCCAGATGATCGCCTTGAGCACGGCGATGCGACGCTGCACCGGCTCGTTGCTCGACCACGCAAGCGTGCCGCCATCGGTCACCGCGCGCAGCAGGTCGCCGGTCATCGCCGAGCAGAAGCTCTTGAGCCCGGCCTCGCTCGCACGCGAGCGGTCGAACGGTCCCCGCGCCCACGCCTTCGTCGCGAGCGGCGCGAACAACGCGCGCAGCTCCGCTTCGACCTCGGTGTCGGGATCCGTGAACATGCCCGGGTTGCGGCGCTCCGCCATCGCCGCGACACGCTCGATCGCCCACGGCTCGAGCTGCACGATCTGGTCGATCGGGATGAGCCGAGCCCAGGTGCCGTCCTCGATGTCGTGCACCGCGTAGGCGATGTCGTCGGCGGCTTCCATGATCTCGGTCGCCACGGTGCGCTGCGCCTGGTCCGGCGCGCCCTCCCACACCCAGTCGAAGTACGCGAGGTCGTCCGCGTCGTCATAGACGCCGAACTTGTGCAGCCCGGCCTCGGTGGACTGACGCTCGCTCCACGGGTACTTGATCATCGCGCGCAGCGTGGCGCGTGACAGGTCCAGGCCGAGCGGCCGACCGACCGGCGTCTCCAGTCGCGCGTACTTCTTCGGTTCCAGCAGGGTGACGATCCGGAAGCTCTGCGCGTTGCCCTCGAAGCGCATGCCCCACCGCTCGACGAGCAGGGTGTCGAGCGCTTCCTCGCCGGTGTGCCCGAACGGCGGATGTCCGAGGTCGTGTGACAGGCAGGCCGCCTCGACCAGGTCGGGCAGGTGCGCCTCCTCCGGCACGACCTGCACCCAGGAGCCGTCCGTCAGTCGCCGACAGATCGCACGCCCCAGCTGCGCGCACTCGATGGTATGCGTCAGGCGCGTGCGGAAGAAGTCGATCGAGTGGAGGCCGACGATCTGCGTCTTGCGCTGCAGCCGCCGGAACGCGTGCGAGTGCACGAGCCGGTCGCGATCGACCTCGACGTCCGAGCGCGGATCGTCCGCGCGTCGGCGCGAAGCACCCATGCGCGCGTAGAGCGATGCTGCGACGGACTGGTCGACGTTCATGGGTCACAGACTAGCCGCAGGAGCGGAGGTCGTCGCCACCCGGTAGCGTCGTGCCATGCGATTCGAGCACCGATTCGAGACGACCGTCAACCGCTCGGCAGCAGCCGCGTGGATCGCCGCCACGACCCTCGACGGCATCGTGGACGAGCTGCCTCGACTGCTGCGGCTGCGCACCACCCCGGCGGTGCGCACGCTCGAGGAGCTGCTCGACGCGGACGCGACGGTCGTCGCCACGCTCTGCCTCGGCCCGCTGCCGGTGCTGGGCTGGACGCCCGGGCTCGAACGCCTCGACGCGGAAGCGCGAATGTTCGTGGAGACGTCGACCGACATGACGTGGATGCGCGCCTGGCGACACGAGCGGCGGATCGTCGAACTCGGCGACGGCCGAGCTCGCGTCGAGGATCGGGTATCGGGTTCGTCAGCGCTGCCGCTTGCGGGCGCGGTCGTCGGGTTGCTGTTCCGCGCGCGACACCGTCGCCTCGCGCGCGCGTGACCTGTCAGCTGGTCGGAGCCGTCAGCTGGTCGCTGCGGCGGGCTCGGTGGCGGGCGACACGCGCGACGCGCTCGCGAGCGACCAGGCCGCCCGTCCAATCATCGCCAAGCCGATGCCTCCGACGATGAAGCCCAGCGGCGGGAGCACGTCGGCAATGGTCGGCACGACGCCGCTCAGCGACTGCTCGAACGTCTCGCTGACGATCGCCAGCACGAGCCCGAGCAGGAACACCCAGGTCCAGCTGGCCGGCAGTACCTTCGCGCGGAGCATTCCGGTCCCGAACATCACGAGGCCGATGAGTGCCACGAGCGACGCGCTGCCGGCGAATGCCATGAAGGCCGTCTCGACGACGTCCTGTGCGGCCCCGCTGACCGCGGCGTCGAGCGGATCGGCGCCCGCGATGAGCACCACCAGCACGACCAGGCCGATGAGCAGCATCCGCAGCCCGCGCCGTCCGGCGGCCCCGTCGGCGCCGCCCTGGACGCGGTGCAGCCCCGGCAGCGACACGAGGAACAGCAGTGCTGCGACCGCCATGAGGGCGAACGCGTCGCCGGAGACGAACTCCACGAGCAGCGGGACGATGATGAGCAGGAGTCCTGCGAGGAGGGCAGACGCGGCGCCGAACTTCGAACGATTCATTCGCCGACCTTATCCGATGGGTCGGTCGGGGATCACGGCGTCGGGGCGTGCGGCGGCGTAGGTCGCGGCAACGGCGCCGATGTAGGCGCCCGAGACGATGTCGCTGGGGTAGTGCGCCGCTGCGTAGGTTCGCGCGTATGCGAGCTGGTCGGCCGTCGCGCGCGAGTCGCCGGCGTGTTCGGGCAGCAGCGTGCCGAGCACCAGGGAGTGTGCATAGGCGAGGCTCGCGTGTCCGGACGGGAACGAGCCGCCGCGCACGTGCGTGACGCCGTCGAGCAGCGGGATGTCCGCGTTCGCCTGGAACGGACGCTCGCGCAGGTAGCGGTCCTTGACCGGGAACGTCAGCAGGCCGGTGAGTTCCTTGGTGCGCTCGAGCAGGCCCAGACCGGCGCGCGCCTGGTCGGCCCCGACCTTCGCGACGTACGCGTCGATCGTCGGCTGCCACGGTGGGAACAGCCCGTACTCGTCGATCCAGACCGCTGTCTCGTCCTGGGCCGGGGTTCGGCTGGCGACGGCCCGGCGCACGGCTGCGCGGTCCGCTTCCAGCGCCGCACCGATCGGAGGCGCGCCGACGCCCGCGAGCACGAAGGCCTGCAGCTGCTCGACCGTGCCTGCGGGGTTTGCGGCGATCCACGCGCTCGCCTCGTGCACGCCGCGCTCGACAGCACCGGTCAGCGCGTCGCGGATGCCGACGGGCACGTCGAGGCGCGCGCTCGGCATCGGCGTCGTCGACCCCGACGCGGCAACAGCAGCGGACGGCCCGAACGGGATCGCTGCGCGCGTGTGTGCTTGGAGCGGCGAGAGCTGCATGGGGAAATGGTGCCCGTCATGCCGCCGTTCCCCGAGCGGTTCTCTGCGTCGCGGCCCCCGGCGGCCGGCCCGACGGCCACGACGGGCGCCGGATCACGCGTCGCGGCGCGACTCCACGATCTTGAGGAACGATCGTCCCCGGAACTCCTCGAGCGTGATGCCCGTCGCCGTGGCCTCGGCCTCGGTGATCGCCCCGGAGTTGAGCGCGCGCAGGAACGAGTTGAGCAGGCCCTGGCCGGTCGCCGCGTCGTCGAACACGTCGCCGACCAGCGTCGCCTGGCCGGCCTTCTCGATGAATGCGCTCAGGCGAGCGGTCGAGGCTTCGAGTCCTTCGAGGAAGAAGCCGAACACCGTCGCGTAGCGGATCGGCAGCTGCGCGGGATGCAGGTCCCAGCCCTGGTAGAAGGCGCGCTCGAGCGACTGGCGGATGTGCGAGTGCTGCATGCGCCACGCGCCCCAGACCACGTCGCGGTTCTCGCGCTCCTGCTCGGGTGACAGGTCCGCGCCGCGGTGGGGACCGACCGGCATGATGTTCGTCGCGCCGTCCGAGAGCAGGTAGCCGCGCTGCGCCATCGACACCTGCATGACGTGGCGCGCGAAGCTGCAGGCCGGGTGATCCATCGCCTGCAGCGCCGCGGTCACGCCCGCGAGCGCGGTGTAGTCGTACGTGCCGAAGTGCACGCCGCGGCAGCGCGGCCCCGCAGCCGCGACGAGCCCGGGCAGCGCCACACGACCGTCGACGTCGATGATCGCCTGTGGCGTCTCGACCATGAGCTCGAGCGGGATCGTTCCGTCCGCAAGTCCGAGCTTGGACTCGAGCGCGCTGATCGCGGCGTTGCCCGCCTCGGACTGCTCCGGGATCGTGACCTTCGGCAGCGTGATCACGAAGCCGTCGGGAAACGTCCCGCCGGTCTCCTCCACGAGCGCGGACACGAACAGGTCGAGCGTGCGGATGCCGCGCTTGTGCAGCTCCGCGGTGAACGGCTTGATGCGGATGCCGATGAACGGTGGCAGCGTGCCCTCGCGCATGCCGATCGCGACTTCGCGCGCGGCGCGCACGGCTTCCGCGTCCTCCTCGGCGTCGGGGCGGTTGCCGTAGCCGTCCTCGAAGTCGATCCTGAAGTCCTCGACGGGCTCGCGCGTGAGCTTGTCCACGACCCGTGCGTGCACGACGCTGGCAAGCTCGCGCTGCTTCCCGGTCCACTCGAGCGCGTCCGCGAGGGTCTCGCCATCGTGCGCGTAGCGTGCGAACGCCGCGATCGCGAGCTCCCCCATCCGTCCGGTCGAGCCGCTCTTGAACAGCTGCGCGCCGCCGTACACGGTGTGCACCGGGTGGCGCTGCTCGCTCTCGCCCGGGAACGCCGCGGCGAAGCGATCGTTGCCGTCGCGCAGTCGAGCGAGGATGCCATCGAGTTCATCGGTGCCGAGCGTCGGCGTCAGGGTCGCGTCCATGCGCGCGAGCCTACCGACGCACGAGGCGGCGAGCCACGAACATGCGCCCGTCGACGGCCTCGATCACGTCGAAGCCCGTCTCGTCGAGCATCGCGTCGAGCGCCGCCTGCGCGGGCGGTGTGATCGGCAGGATGTGCGCGCGGCGCATCGCGGTGAAGAACCCACGACCCGCGCGCGTGCCTCGATCCACGAGCGTCGTGAGCGTGAACGTGCCACCGACCTGCAGCACGCGCGCGACCGACTGCACGAAACGCGCGTGGTCGGGCAGGCAGTGCAGGCCATTGATGCTGAGCGCGGCACCGAAGGATTCGTCGTCGAACGGCAGCTCGAGCGCGTCGCCGCGCACTGGTTGCACGCTGAACGCCGGCGCCAGCTCGCGAATGCGCGTTCGCGCGCGATCAAGCATGACGTCCGCCAGATCGACGCCGACCACGTCCGCCTCCCGCGCGACCTCCGCACCATGCGCGAGGCTGCCGAACGCGCCGCACGGAACGTCCAGCAGCGGCTGCGTCGGAGCATCGGCATACGCCGCGCGCACCAGCCGCGGGATCTCGGGCAGCACCGTGTCGAAGCCGAACCCGATCGACACCACGCGCAGGCCCGCGGGCCGCGACACGACGCCGTCGTAGAGCGCGCCGTATGCGCCATCGAAGCGACGCTGGATGTTCGTGCGCGAGTCGCTCATGCCAGCAGGAACGACACGGCGAAGCCGAGCACGGTCGCCACCCCGGCGATGCGTCCCGCATCGCGATACGCGTCGGGCACCATCGTGTCGGCGACCATCGCCAGGACCGCTCCGGCCGTGAACGCGTCGAGGTTGGACCCCACGACCTCGTCGAGGCGCGACAGCACTGCGTAGCCGATCGCGGACGCGAGCGCGGATGCCGCCACCAGCGAGGTCCAGATGAGGACGATCCCGCGGCGTCGATGGCCGGCGTCGCGCATGCTCACCGTGGCGCCGAGTGCTTCCGGCAGGTTCGACAGGGCGACCGCGACGGGGAGCGTGAGCGACATCGCGCCGCTGTCACCGCCGGCAACGGCGAGGCTCGCACCGATCGCGAGGGATTCGGGAATCCCGTCGAGCGTGGCGCCGAGGACGATCGATCGCGAGTCGTTCTCGTCCTCGTCGGCGATGCCGGAGCTCGTCCTGGAGCGCAGCAGGTACGAGCCGGCGACGTACACGCCTGCGCCGGCGAGCATGCCGGCCGACAGCATCCACTCGCCGCCGTTCTCGAGCGCGCCATCGACCAGGTCGAAGGCGATCGCCGAGAACAGCGCGCCCGCGCCGAACGCGAGGATGAACCCGAGCTTCGGCTTCGATGGCGACCACACGAAGGCGGCAAGCATGCCGACGAGCAGCGAGCTGGCTGCGGCGAGTCCCCAGAGTGCGGCGTCGAGCATCGTCGGTCCCCTCAGCTGCCGCGGTAGGTCGAGAACGACCACGGGCTCGTCAGCAGCGGCACGTGGTAGTGCTCGCTCGCGTCGTGGATCTCGAAGTCGATGCGCACCTCGGGATAGAACGACACCTCCCCGCGACCGGAGAAGTACCCGCCCGTGCCGAACGTGATGCGGTAGGTGCCGAGCTCGAGGTCGTCGTCCTCCACGAGCTTCGCGACGCGACCGTCGGCGTTCGTCATGCCTCCGGTGACCTCGCTCCAGGAGTCACCGTCGACGCGTTCCAGCGTCACGGCCATCCCCTCGGCGGGTCGGCCGATGGCGGTGTTGAGGACGTGCGTGCTGATGCCCATGTCAGTCGGCTCCGGTCAGGCGTTCCAGGTCTGGTCGATGCGCAGGTGCGTGATCTCGCGCTGCTGCGCCGCGGCCTCGGCCAGCTCGCTCTCGCGATCGTTGCCCAGGCGCCTGCGCTGGTGCTCGAGCATCTCGGCCGCGGATCGGCCCGCTGCGCGAATGAGGAACACGAATCCGAACTGCGCCTCGTAGCGCACGTTGCCGCTCGCGAGCTCCGCGACGACGTCCTCGCCGGCCTCGCCGAGCCCTGCCTGCTCGCTCTCGCTCAACGCGCCCGACGCGGCGAAGCGCTCGCGCAACGAATCCACGTCGCCGATGCGCGGATGGTGCGCGAAGGCCTGCAGCCAGTCGTCCGAATCGAGCTGGTCGAACGCCTCGTCCGCTGCCGCGTGCAGCTCGTCGCGATGCGCGAACGGAGCGCAGCCCTCGACGATCGACGCCCAGCACGTGGAGCCGCACAGCGCGAGCAGCTCCTCGCGCGTGTAGGTGAGTGCCGAGCGCGGGCTCACGTGGCGACCTCGTCGCTGACGACGGTGCCCCACACGCGCAGGCGCGCGACGCCACCGTCGGGCACGATCACGAGCCGCACGTGGTCGACGACCGGCAGCTCCTCCGCGCCGTCGCCGCGCTCCACCTGGAACTCGTGCGATGCGTGCGGCCCCACGTCCTGGTCAGGCACGAGCACCTGCCAGTCGAGCTCGTCCACGGCAGGATCGACGCTGCCGGCGCGGTCGCCCAGCAGCACGCCCTCGAGGCGTGCGGTGTCGGGCGCGTTGCCCTTGAACCACGAGGTGTCGACGACCACGCGCTGCACCCGACCGGGTGCCGCAAGCCGCACGACGACCCATTCGTCGGGGGATCGGTCACGGGTGCGGCTGGTCTCCCAGCCCTCGTCCATCCGCTGGCTCTCGCCGGGCAGGAGCAGGTTGGAGATGCCGCCGTAGAACTCGTCGCTCGCGGCGATCGTCACAGCGCCGTTGGCGGCCGCTGCCAGGTCGACCTCACCGCCACCGAGGGCGCCCGGCGCCGGCATGCCCAGCCCGTGCACGCGCAGGCGCGCCACGCCTCCGTCGGGGTGGATCGTCAGTCGCACGTGCGTGAATCGCCAGCCGCGTGCCTGCGGCTCCACCGGGATGAGGTTGCGCGCGTTGGCAGCGACCTGCGTGCGCGGCGCGAGCGCCATCCAGTCGACGTCGTCACCCTCGGGGTCAACGCCCTCCTCCAGCTCGGCGGCGTGCAGCTCGACCGAGCGCGGCGAGTTGCGCATGAACCAGGCAGTGTTCACGTCGAGCCCGACGATCTCGCCCGGGATGCCCAGCGTGACGATCGCCACGTCGCAGGTCTCCCCCGCGGTCCGGTTGCGGCGGCGTCCACGTTGGCTCTCCCAGCCGTCCATCACCTTGCCGGTCTCGACGAACGCATCGGGGTCGAAGACCGGCGCGCTGCGCTTGACGAGGTTCGCGGATCCCGCGAAGAAGTCGTCGTTGCAGGCGCAGACGCTCCCGCCAACGAGCTCGCTCGCGAGATCGGGGAGCGCGGTGAAGCCAACCAGGACGGGCGTGTCGTCGACGTGCATGGGATCGATCCTACGCCCCGCCGTCCGGGCCCCGCGTGCGAGGATCACCCTCGATGGACCGCTCGACCCGCGACGATGACGACGCAGGCCGGCCGGGCGCGCGCCAGCTCGCCGGCTCGGTGATGCGTGGGCTCGTTCGGGACCATTCGTTCCACTACGCGGCAGGGACCGCGTTCCGCACGCTCCTGGCGATCTTCCCGCTGCTGCTCGGGCTGATCTCCGTCGCCACGCTCATGGGCTCTGGGGAGCAGATCGGCAACGTCCTCGGCGAGGTCGGGCGCACCGACGCCGTGCCGGGCCGCACCATCGACGCCCTCCAGTCGCAGCTGGACAATCTCGACAAGCCGGGCCCCAACCACGTGATCGGGGCGATCATCGCCTTCTCCCTGGCGATCTGGTCGGGCGCCGGCGCCTTCCGCACGACGATGTGCGGCCTCAACCGCGCCCTCGACATCGACGATCGCCGCGGCATCGTCCAACGCTTCTTCGTGTCATTCGGACTCGCAGTGGTGACGGCGTCCCTCGCGGTCGCCGCCACCCTGCTGATCGCGGAAGGGCCCGCGGTCGAGCACCTGTTCGAGTCGCTCCCCGGGGGATCCGGCCCGTTCAAGGCGGTCTGGGAGCTCCTCAAGTTCCCGCTGGCGGCCCTGCTCGTGTTCGCGTGGCTGGCGATCACCTACGCGTGGGGCCCCGGCGATCGCCGCCGGTTCCGGCTCGTCACGCCGGGGATCGTGATCGCCTTCCTGCTGTGGCTGGCGTTCGCGCTGCTGTTCAGCGCATACGTGGACAGCTCCGGCAAGCAGAGCGACACCTACGGCGCGTTTGCCGGGCTCGTGGCGTTCCAGCTGTACGTCTACTGGTCGGCGCTCATTGTCCTGCTCGGCGCGCAGGTCGATCGCGCGCTCGGCAGTCGTGGCGGCACGGGCGGCGACGCGCCGTCAGCTGCCCGCTGACAGTGCGCGCACGAGCCGCGTGACGTCGTCCGGGGTGTCGACGTCGACGGGGTGCGCGCCGTCGTCGTCGAGCCAGTGCACCCGGTCGGCGTCCAGCTCGTCGCGCAGGCCGTGGTCGGTGACGGGCGCATCGCGCGAGGGCCAGCTCGCGCGCGGCAGGTACACGGGGTGTGGCAGGAACGGCGTGCGTCGAACGGCGACGACCGTGTCGGGATCGGCCGCCGCGACCTCGAGCACCGCCGCGAGCATCCGCGCCGCGAGCGGATCGTCGCCGAGCACGATCGCCGCACCATCCACGTCGGGCCCGGTCGCTGCGAGTCCTGCACGCAGCGACGCGCCCATGCCGCGCGGCGCATCATGCGCGAAGGTCGTCCGCCACCCGTGCGATTCGGCGATGCGCGTGGCGACCGCCGAACCGTGACCGATCACGACGCGTCGATCGTCGGGCGCGATGCGCTCGTCGGTGCACGCGTCGAGCGTCCACGCGAGCAGCGATCGTCCAGCGATGGGCGTGGCGAGCTTGTCGAGCGAGCCGAACCGCTCGGACGTGCCCGCGGCGAGCACGATGAGGGCGATGCGGCTCATGCGCGGATCGGTCCGTCCGAACTCGACAGTGGGGATCCGTCGCGATCGTTGAAGGTGGCGACGATCTCCGCGGCGATCGCAAGCGCGACATCGGCTGCCGACGTGCCGCCCAGGTCGAGGCCTGCGGGGCCGCGCAGGCGGGCGATCGCGTCGGCGTCGAGGCCTCGTTCGGCGAGCGCCGTGCGACGCTCCTGCTGGACCTTGCGGCTGCCGACCGCACCGACGTAGGCGGCGTCGCTCGCGAGCGCACGGGCGAGGAACGGTTCGTCGTGGTGCGACTCGTGCGCGAGTGCGAGGCACGCGGTTCGCAGGTCGACGCCGAGCTCGTCCCATGCGTCGTCGGCCCAGCCGCCGACCACCCGATTGGGTGTGCACGCCCGCGTGAGCTGCTCGAGGATCGTCGCGCGGGCGTCGATCACCGTCGTGCGCCACGCCAGGCGCTCGGCGAGCAGCACGAGCTCCTTGGAGATGTCACCGGCGCCGCCGAGCACCAGGTGCGGCGACGCGGGAACGAGCTGGCGCAGCACCACACCGGTCGCGTCGGATGTCAGTGACATCGCGCGAGCGCCTGGATCGTCAGCATGCTCCTCGAGGGAGACCGCTTCGCGCAGCAACGGGACCGTCGCGCCGGCGGTGAGGAGCGTCTTCGGAGCCGTCGCGCCATCGGCCCAGGCGTAGGTGACGCCCAGGTCGGCTGCGGTGCCGCCGCTGGCGGTGTCGACGAGCCGTTCGAGCGTGCCGACGAGCACGTCGTCGACGACTTCCACGAGGACACCGAGGGTCGAGCCGCAGATCGGACCGACGTCGGCCATCGTCTCCTTCACGTAGGAGACGAGCACTGCCTGGTCAGGGTCGCCCTCGGCGAGCAGGCGCTCGGCCTCGGCGATCACCGCGGCTTCGGTGCAGCCGCCGCTCAATGCGCCCACCCACTCCTGCGGACCGGCGATCGCGAGCCGCGCGCCGAGGCCCCGCGGTGCGCTTCCGTCCGCTGCCGCGACCGTGGCGAGCACGGCCGGGCGCCCGGCATCGAGCCATTCGCCGAGGGTCCTCGTCACGTCACGCAGGGATGCATCCATCCGCCTGAGCCTACCCGCGCGGTGAAGGTACCAGTGCTGAACGGTACCCATCCGGGATCAGTTGCAGGGTTCGGCGATGGCGATGGTCGTCAGGACATGCGCCTCTTCTCCTCCTCATGCCGCGTCCTGCTCGTGGCACTCCTGCTGCTCGCTGCTCCCGTGGTGTCGCCGTCCGGTGCGGGCGCGGCGACCACCGCGCTCGGCTGCGGTGACAACTCGGCCGGCACGACCGACCTGTCCAGCTGGGTGCCGGAGATGCTCGCCGCGACGAACGCGCATCGCACCAGCATGGGGCTCGCGGCGCTGCAGCTCGACCCGGTGCTCACGCGCGCCGCGACGTGGAAGTCGCGCGACATGGGCCTGCGTGGCTACTTCGACCACAACGACCTGGCCCTGGCTGGCGAGCCGTCGCGCACGCCGTGGGAACGGCTCACCGACTGTGGCTGGACCAAGGGGGGCAGCAAGGCCGAGAACATCGCAGCGGGGCAGTCGTCCGGCCAGGCATTCATCACGGCGTGGCTCAACTCCCCCGGCCACCGAGCCAACATCGAGAACGCGAGCATGCGCTACGTCGGCTTCGGCGTGGCGCGCGTCAGCGGCAGCCGCTTCGGCACGTACGCGACGCAGATGTTCGCAAGCATCCCGTCAGGGGAGGCGACCACGCCGCCGCCGCCGCCACCGCCACCACCGCCACCACCGCCCCCACCACCAGTGCCCGCGAGTCCGACGGTCACGTCGATGTCGCTCGACTACCAGGGCGCGGCGAAGACGGTGTGCCCGCCCAGCGCCTCGGCGGTCACGTACCGCGTGGCGTCGGTGACCGGACAGGTCGATGCCACCACGTCGAGCCCCTGCGTGCGTGTTGCGCCGCGAGCCGGCGTGGGCGGCGTGACCGCATACGTCGACTATTACGCGCGGAACCCCGAGGGCGGGACCTCACCGAACGTTCGGATGACGGTGACCGTGGCCGCCGCGCCACCGCCACCGCCGCCACCGCCCCCGCCACCGCCACCAGCGCCGTCCCCGGCTGCGCCCACGACATCGCGGCTCGAGTTCAATTACCAGGGCCGGACGCAGACGGTCTGCCCGACCGAGTCCGGCGTGTCGTTCGTGCTCGACCGAACCGAGGGCTGGATCGTGGCGAGCACCAATGAGGCCGGGTGCCTGCGCGTGTCGGCGGTATCCGGCATCGGCGGCATCACGGCATACGTGACGTACCACGCGCGCACTGTCGCGGGTGCGACCTCCCCGACGGTTCGGATGACGGTCGTCGTCGCGGCCGCGCCGTCCCCTCCGCCGGACCCGAACCCGATTCCCGGCCCTGACCCGTCGCCCACCCCAACGCCCGATCCGTCTCCGGACCCGACGCCGACACCGGACCCCGTGCCAACTCCGGATCCGACGCCGACGCCTGATCCGGCGCCCGATCCAGCGCCGCCGGCGCCCGTCACCACCCCGACGACCGGCCCGACGCCCGACCCGGCTCCCCCGGCCCCCCCGACGACCCCGACCCCCGATCCCACGGGGGAGACAGATGCCGAGCCGCGTCGCTTGCGCGGCATGCACGTGTCGATCGAGCGCTTCCGCTGCCGCGGTCCGCGCGCCGTACGCGGTTGGTGTTGGCGCGCCTCCTTCAGCGGCCGGCTCGTCGATGCGAACGGCGAGGGCGTCCGCGGCATTCGCGTGACGATCCTGCGCCGAATCGCAGGTCGCTTCGTGCGGGCCGGCGCCGACATGACATCCGCGACCGGCACGATCGACGCGAAGGTCGTCCTCGACCCCCCGGCGCGAGGCACGCTCCACTGGATCGACGCCGTCGCGCGCACCTGGCGCGTGGACACAGCTGGTGGCACCGACGTCACGGTGACTGCGCGGCGCTGAGGTACCCGCCTGCGCTCCCAGACGCAGCCCGCGCTCCGCCCGACCCCGTCCCGGAGAACTCTCCCGCGTGCGCGCGGCATGCGCGTGTAGGCTCGCGCGAGTGCGTGCGGGCGTGTGAGCCGGTGCGTGACGACGGAGGACCACGTGGATTTCCTGCAGCCGACGAGCCTGTCGGAGGCGCTGGCCATGAAGGCCGAGCGACCCGACGCGACACCCATCCAGGGCGGCACCGACCTGATGGTCGACATCAACTTCGATCGCGCGCGCCCGAGCGCGACGATCGACCTCAATCGCGTGCCCGAGCTCATGGACATCGAACACGTCGGCAGCGACGTGTGGGTGGGCGCAGGGGTGCCGTACCTGCGCATCATGCGCGAGCTGCAGTCCGACGCCCCCGGCCTGTGCATGGCCGCGCGCACGGTCGGGTCCCCGCAGATCCGCGCGCGGGGCACGCTCGGTGGCAACCTGGGCACCGCGTCGCCCGCGGGCGACACATTGCCGCTGCTCGTGGCGATCGGCGCGACGGCCGAGGTGGCGTCGTCCGAGCGCGGCAGGCGCGAGATCCCGGTCCGCAACTTCATCATCCGTCCGCGACACTCCGCGCTCGAGTCCGACGAGCTCATCGTTCGCGTTCGGGTGCCCAAGGCGCGCGGTCCGCAGCAGTTCGGCAAGGTCGGCCAGCGCAATGCGATGGTGATCTCGATCGCGTCGTTCGGTCTCGCATTCGACCTGGACCAGCGAGCGGTGGGCACGGGCATCGGCTCGGCCGGCCCGGTGATCCTCGATGCGCCGGAGGCGAACGCACACGTCGCGGAGGTGTTCTCCACGGAGGGGCTCTGGGATTCGGCGGCGCCCCTGCCGGACGGCGTGGCCAAGCGCTTCGGTGAGCTCGTCGGGCAGGCGGCAAGTCCGATCGACGACGTGCGCGGCACGGCTCGCTACCGCCGACACGCGCTGTCGGTGCTCGCTGCCCGATCGCTCAAGTGGGCGTGGAACGAACATCGCGAGACCACGAAGGGAACGAGAGCATGAAGGTCACCCTTCGAGTGAACGGACAGACGGTGGAGGCCGAGGGCGTGTGGCCCGGCGCGAGCCTGCTGACCATGCTGCGCGACGACCTCGAGCTGCCCGGTTCCAAGAACGCGTGCGAGCAGGGCGAGTGTGGCTCGTGCAGCGTGCTCATGGACGGCGAACTCGTCTGCGCCTGCCTCGTGCAGGCCGGACAGGCCGAGGGTCGCGACATCCGCACGGTCGAGGGACTTTCGGGCGAGGGCGACGGCGACGTCGGCGACGTCCAGCAGGCGTTCCTCGACGCGGGCGGCGTGCAGTGCGGGTTCTGCACTCCCGGCTTCATCATGGCGGTCGACCACCTGCTCTCGCACGAGCCGGCGCCCAGTGACGAGACGACCCGCGAGGCGCTGAGCGGCAACCTCTGCCGCTGCACCGGCTACGAGAAGATCCTGGACGCCGTACGACTCGCAGCCGAGCGACGAGCAGACGGGTCAGCGGTCGCGACCACCGGGGGCGCGCAGCGATGACCGACGTCACGAGCACCGATGCGACGACCACGCCATGGACGACGATCCCGTCACCCAACCAGCCGTTCGCGCCGGCGCACCCGGCCCAGCCGCACCGCGGCGTTCCGGGTGGCGTGGGCACGAGCGCGCGCCGTCCCGACGGCATCCCCAAGGTGAAGGGCGAGTTCGCCTACTCCTCCGACCTGTGGGCCGAGGGGATGCTGCACGGCGCGACGGTGCGAAGTCCGCACCCCTACGCGCGGATCGTGTCGATCGACACGTCGGTCGCGAAGTCGATGGACGGCGTGCGCGCGGTGCTCGTCGCCGACGACGTTCCTGGCGCGAAGGTGTACGGCATGGAGCACGACGACCAGCCGGTGCTGGCGTGGGACGTCGTGCGCTATCACGGCGAGTCGGTGGCGATCGTCGCGGCCGAGGATCCCGAAACCGCGCGCCGCGCGGCGGACGCCGTCGTCGTCTCGTACCAGGAGCTCGACCCGATCGTGGATCCGGAGTTCGCGATCTCCGGTGACGCGCCGGAGCTGCACGAGGGCACCGGCAACATCACGCGACACGTGAAGATCCGCCACGGCGAGCAGGACGTGAGCGCGCCGGTGGTCGTCACCGGGCGCTACGAGATGGGGATGCAGGACCAGGCGTTCCTGGGGCCGGAGAGCGGCATGGTGCTGCCCGGCGTGGACGGCGGCGTCGACATCTTCGTCGCCACGCAGTGGATGCACGTGGACCGCGGCCAGGTCGCGAAGTGCCTCGGCCTGCCCGAGGATCAGGTGCGCATCACGCTCGCCGGAGTTGGCGGGGCGTTCGGCGCGCGCGAGGACCTGTCGATGCAGGTGCACGCCTCCATGCTCGCGCTGCACACCAACCGCCCCGTGCGGATGGTCTACTCGCGCGAGGAATCGTTCTTCGGGCACGTGCACCGCCACCCTGCGTGGATGGAGTACGAACACGGTGCGACCGAGGAGGGCGACCTCGTCTACGTGAAGGTGCGCGTGCTGCTCGACGGCGGCGCGTACACGTCGTCGTCGACGGCCGTCGCGGGCAACGCGGGGCGATTCTCGATCGGTCCGTACGAGTGCCCGAACGCGACGATCGACTCGATCGTGGCGTACACCAACAATCCCCCGTGCGGCGCGATGCGCGGCTTCGGCGCGGTGCAGGTGGCGCTCGGGCACGAGGCGCAGATGGACAAGCTCGCGGCGAAGCTCGGGATGGACCCGGTCGACCTGCGCATCCGCAACGCGATGAGCCAGGGCTCGGTGATGCCGACCGGGCAGGTCGTGCACAACCCGGCGCCGGTGCGGGAGCTGCTCGAGGCCGTGCGCGATGCGCCGCATCGCGAGCTGCCGGTGGTGGGTGAGCGAGATGTCATCGACATCCGCCAGTTGCCTGGTGGCGCGGCGAACTCCACGCATGGCGAGGATGTCAGGCGCGGGGTCGGCTACGGGGTCGGCTTCAAGAACGTCGGCTTCGCCGAGGGCTTCGACGACTACTCGACGGCGCGAGTGACACTGTCGCGCGGCGCCGAGGGACCGATCGTGTCCGTCCACCACGCAGCATCGGAGGTTGGCCAGGGGCTCGTGACGATCTGCATGCAGATCGCGCGCACCGAGCTTCCGGTCGGACCCGCGATCGTGCTGCCGGCCGACACGCAGGTGGGCTCGGCGGGATCGTCGTCGGCGTCGCGCCAGACGTACATGACCGGTGGCGCTGTGAAGCAGAGCTGTGAGCTCGTGCGCAGCGAGCTGCTCGATCGGGCGGCGGGGCATGTCGGCGTGGCACGCGCGGGGCTGCGCCTGGCCGACGACGGGACGATCCGCAACGCCGCCGACGGGATCCTCCTCGACGACGTCACCGAGCTGCTTTCGACACCGATCGAGATCGAGCGCGAGTTTCGCCATCGCGAGACGTTCCCGATGGATCCCGAGCGCGGGCAGGGCGACGCCGACGTGCAGTTCGCGTTCGCGGCGCACCGCGCGGTGGTGGACGTGGATGCGGGCCTGGGCATCGTGCGCGTGCTCGACATGGCGACGGCCCAGGACGTCGGCAAGGCGATGAACCCGCAGCAGCTCGAGGGACAGATCGAGGGCGGCACTTCGCACGGCGTGGGCCTGGCACTCATGGAGGAGATCCAGGTCGTCGGCGGCAAGGTCCGCAACCCGTCGTTCACCGACTACCTGATCCCCACGGTGCTCGACATGCCGACGGTGCAGATGACGATCATGGAGCTGGGTGACCCCGAGGCGCCCTACGGGGTGCGTGGCGTCGGCGAACCGCCGTCGATCTCGTCCACCCCGGCGATCGCCGCTGCGGTGCGCGACGCGACAGGCGTTGCCATCACGCGCGTGCCGATCCGGCCCGACGACATCGTATTTGGGGCGTAGCTCTCGAGATGCAGCGCGGCTCGAGCCGAGGTCGTCCGGTGGGCGTGTTCCCCGACGCCCCGGAAGCGACCTCGGCTTCGAGCGCTGCTCGACCGACACGGCACCACTCCCCAGGAGTGCCGCCGGCTGCTCGACCATACCCCGCGCCGCTAGCAGGGCTAGCGGCATATTCACTAGGAATACCAGCTTTCCGCAGAACGGTGGAGAATCGCTGCAGGGTGATTCCGGGGTGATAGTTGCCGCGAGCAGGGCATACTTGATGGGTGGCCAGCTGCCCCGATGCAGCTGCGCCTCCTCGACCCAAGGGCACCTGTGGACGCTCGAACCCAACGCCAGATAGCCGCAAACGAGGCCCGGCTTCGCTCGATGAACGAGCGCATCGTCGAACGGACGCAGGAATTCCGCGCGAACGGAGCAGCGCCGCTCGACGTCATGTGCGAGTGCTCGCTCGAAGCGTGCGAGGACATGCTCGACGTGCCACCGTCCATCTACGAGCAGACGCGCGCGAGCGCGACCCGCTTCATCGTCACGCCGGGCCACCAGATCCCGGAGGCGGAGGTCGTCGTCGAAGATCACGACACGTTCCTGGTGGTGTCCAAGATCGGCACTGGCGCGGACGTCGCGCGAGAACGCGCGTGAGCAGCCAGTCGGACATCGTCGACGCGCTCCGCCGCCTGCTCGACGCCTACGACCGCCTCGGCGTGTCGCGGCGCCAGTCCCTGGGCCTCAACCCCAACGAGGAATCCGCGCTGCTGCTCATCGGCCGCGGCGTGACGGCGCCGTCGGAGATCAGCCGCCTGATCGGCATGACCACCGCTGGGATCACCAACATGTTCGATCGCCTCGAGGCCGAGGGGCTGGTTCGTCGCGAGCCACATGAGACGGATCGGCGGCGGGTGCTGCTGACCTTGACCAAACGCGGGTTCCGTTCACAGCTCGAACTCGAATCCGTGCACGTCGAGGTTGCGTCGGCAGTGGTTGCTGCGGGAAAAGGCACGCTGGCATCGGTGCAGTCCTTCCTTGACGACGCCGCCGTCATCGTCGAGGCAAGCAGCACACCCGGCGACAGCTGACGTAGCTGGGACCGATCAGGGCGCGGAACCCGACATACAGGCATGGGACCTGGGACGGGACGCATGCTGGTAGCCGCGGGCATTGCCGCTGGGGCGACGCTTGCGCTCGACCAGGTGACCAAGGCGATGACCCGAACCGCCATGGAGCCGAATGAGACCCGCGACCTGGCGCTCGGCGGCCAGGTCGGCATCGGTCACATCCAGAACTTCGGATCCGCCTACGGGCTGGTGCCGAACATGCCGACGTGGGTGCCCGCAGTCGGCACCGCCGTGATCGGCGGCGCGCTGCTCGCCGTGGGCGCGCGACACGGAGCCGGCAGCCGGGGCGCGTTCACGACGATGGCTGCAGGTATCGGGGCGGGACTGGTCATCGGAGGCGGGCTCGGCAACGTGATCGATCGCGCGCATCAGGGCCATGTCACCGACATGCTCCACACGACCGACATGTTCGGCTACTACAACGTGGCCGACATCGCGGTGAACGCCGGGCTCGTCGCCGGCGTCGGCGCCATCATGTTCGCGCGCTGACGCGACGGTACGTCATCGCGAGGTCGTCGACCCACGTCACGCCATCCCTGCGCAGCTGCGACTCGAGATGGAGCGTGTCGGGATCCTCCCCGACACGGACCACGATGCGCTGGTCGAACCCCTCCTCGAAGCGAACGCTGCTCCACGTGCCGTCATGCATGCTGCCGCGATAGACGCGACGCACGCCGCGCGAGTCGAAGTACTGCACCGCGACGTCCTCGTCGGCGCGCTGGTCGTCGTCGCCGTGGGCGTCGCTGTCCGAGGAACGACCGATCACCCACAGGGAATCCGGGAAGTCCGGGTGTTCGTTCGTCGCGCGGTGCACGAGGAACCAGCCACCCTCGAGCCACTCGAAGGTTGCCGAGCCGTGGATGACGAGGTCCCCGGTAGCGGGATGCGTGGCTTCGGTCGTCCACGCGCCCACGAGCCGGTCGAACTCGACGAGCGTCGGGTGGGAGGCGCTCATGCGGCGGCGAGCGCGTTCATGGCAGCGTCGCGGCGCAACACGTCGGCGGCGATGCGCGCGGCGATGCGGGCTCCGACCACGACGTCGGAGGTGAAGTGCACGCCGCCGTACAGGCGCGAGAATGCGACCTCGTCCGCGAGCGCGACGAGCTCGGCGGCGCGTGCCGGCAGGAACGCTGCGAGCACGAGCGCTGCCGCGTAGGAGCCTGAGCTGTGGCCAGAAGGATGCGACGCGTTGCCGGGCGGGCGCGACACGACCGTCGTCAGGGTCGGGTCGAGCTCGTACGGGCGCAGGCGACTGAAGGCATCCTTGGCGTCGTTGGTCACCTTCCCTACGCGCTCGCCTGCACGTCGGAGCAACCGCTCCGCGCGACGAGCCTGGTCGGCGCCCTGGGTCGCACCGATCTCGCGGACGGCGTCGCGCCACGTATCGGTGCCAGCCCATCGCGCGAGCGCAACGGCTCGCTCCGTGCCTGCCGTCGTTCGGCGCGCTTCCAGCGCGTGCAGCTGTGCGAGCTCTGCCTGCTGCGCCGCCCCGGCGGGCGGCGCGGTCACCGACGCGAGCGTGTCGCGATCGAACTGCTGGGCGGTGCCCGCGGGGCGCGAGGCCGACCACGACGCCGCTTCAGCCGTGCCGGCGGCGACGGCATCGTCGAACGAGGACTGCAGCCACGCCGGCACCTGCAGCACGGCTGCGGGTACGGATACCAGGGACAGGCGCACGATCGATTCCTCCCAGTTCGACCAACGTCGGACCGAGATCCTACCGGGCTCAGGCGGTGCGGGTCGCGGCCGCGAGCTCGCCCACGCGGGCGATCGCGGCGGCGGCATCCTGTTCCACGAGCTCGACGAGCGCACTGCCGACGATCACGCCGTCCGCATGTGGAGCGAGGCGCGCGACGTGCTCGGGCGTGGAGATGCCGAATCCAACGGCGACCGGGACACCAGCTGCGGCGGCTCGGGCGCGCACGAGCAGGTCGAGCGTCGCGTCTGCGACGTCGGTGCGCGCTCCCGTCGCCCCCGTTGTCGCAACGGCGTACAGGAAGCCGGTGGACTGCGTCGCGAGCTCGCGGATGCGCGCCTCGCTCGAGAGCGGCGTGACGAGCATCGTGATGCCCAGGCCATTCGCCGACGCTGCGCTGCGGAGCGCGACGAGCTGTTGCGCGTCGGGCACGATCAGCCCGTCGACCCCCGCAGAGGCCGCATCCGCGCAGAACGCTTCGAGCCCGTATGCGAGCAGTGGATTGACGTAGCCCATGAGGATGATCGGCACCTCGACGTCGCACGCACGAACGGCGCGAACGATGTCGAGCACGCCAGCGACGGTCATGCCGTCGTCGAGCGCCCGTCGGGTCGCGTTGCGGATCACGGTGCCGTCGGCGAGCGGATCGCTGAACGGCACGCCGAGCTCGATGACGTCCGCACCTGCGGCGACGAGCTGCTCGACGAGGTCGACGCACGCATCGATGCCTGGTCGACCGGCAACCACGTAGGGCACCAGTGCGGTTCGCTTCGCTGCGCGCGCTGCGTCGAACGCCGCGCGGATGCGTACGGCGCCGGTGGCGGGCGTGGTGGACGTTGCCGCCGTCATCGCGCGTCCCCCAGTCGCCCCTCGCGCCAGGCAATGATCGAGGACAGGTCCTTGTCGCCGCGCCCGGACACGGTCACCAGCACGACCTCGTCGCTCGAGCGCGTCGATGCGAGCTCGACGGCTAGGTGGATCGCGTGCGCGCTCTCGATCGCCGGGATGATGCCTTCCGTGCGACACAGCACCTCGAGGGCATCCATCGCCTGGGCGTCGGTGACCGGGTGATAGGTCGCGCGTCCGGTCGCTGCCAGCTGCGCGTGCTCGGGGCCCACGCCGGGATAGTCGAGGCCGGCGCTGATGGAGTGCGTGGGCAGGACCTGGCCATCGTCGTCCTGCAGGAGCTTCGTGTGCGCGCCGTGCAGCACGCCATCGCGCCCGCCTGCGATCGACGACGCATGCCGCGGCGTGTCGATGCCGTCACCTGCGGCCTCAGCGCCGTGCAGCTCGACGCCCTCGTCGGCGACAAAGGGAACGAAGGTGCCGATCGAGTTGGAACCGCCTCCGACGCACGCGACGACGGCGTTGGGGAGCTGGTCGACGAGGGCGAGCGACTGCACGCGGGCCTCGTGGCCGATCACGCACTGCAGGTCGCGCACCATCGTCGGGAACGGGTGCATCCCGACCGCGCTGCCGATGAGGTAGTAGGTGCCTTCGGGATCGGAGATCCAGGCGCGCACGGCGCTGGAGACGGCATCGGTGAGCGTGCGGGTTCCCTCGTCCACGGGATGCACGGTCGCGCCGAGCAGTTCCATGCGCACCACGTTGGGGTGCTGGCGCTCGATGTCGTGCGAGCCCATGTGCACCACGCACTCGATGCCGAGCAGCGCGCACGCGGTCGCGGTGGCGACGCCGTGCTGTCCAGCGCCGGTCTCGGCGATGACGCTCGTCACGCCGAGGCGCTTCGCGAGCAGTGCCTGTCCGATCGCGTTGTTGATCTTGTGCGCGCCGGTGTGCGCGAGATCCTCCCGCTTGAGCAGGATCCGGGCGCCGCCCGCGTGCGATGTCAGTCGCGGGGCGTCCTGCAGCGGCGTCGGCCGACCGATGAACGTGCGGCACAGGTGCGCATACTCCGCGAGGAAGTCCGGATCCTGACGTGCGTCGGCCCAGGCGTGCGCGATGCGGGTCGCGGCAGGAACGAGCACCTCGGGGATCCAGCTGCCGCCGTAGGGTCCGAAGTGTTCCTGCATCGGGTGCGCGTCGAGGCGGAAGCCGTCGAGGGCGTCAGCGGGCTGGGCGGGGGCATGGGCCTGACGGGTCATGACGTGGCTTCGGTCTCGGTCGGTGTTGGCTGGGTCATCGTCGCCTCGTCCGCGAAGAACGCGGTCGCGAGGTCGTCGACGTAGGCGGCGCGGGCCGCGGCGACGAACGCGCGCATCAGCTCCAGGTCCTTGTGGCCGGCGTGCGATTCGATGCCGCTCGACACGTCGACCATCGCGGGCTCGAGGTCGCGGATGATGGTTGCCACGTTGTCGGGGTCGAGCCCACCGGCGAGGCCATAGCGCCCGGCTTCGAGCAGCGGGCGCACGGCGCCGGCGGCGATGCGGTGGCCCGTCCCGCCGAGCTCGCCGGCGATCGCGGCGTCGTAGACGATCCGGGCGCCGCGCTGCTCCCAGGCGACGGTGCGGGCGCGCAGGTCCTCGGTGGTGGCATCCTCGTCGACGGCGATGCTGCGGATGATCGGCGTGCCCGCGAGCGCGTCGGCGATGCGCTCGCACTCGTCGTCCTCGCCGACCAGCTGGATGGTGTCGATGCCGATCGTCGCCACGAGCTGCGTCGCGACCGCGAGTGACATCTGTCCGACGACGCCCACGATTTCCGGCGTGAAGCGCCCCGCCTCCGCCGCCGCTTCGCGCACGATCCGTACCATCGCGGCGGCCGTGGGTGGCGGCACGTAGCGGCGCGTGCCGGGCACCAGCACGATGCCGACGAGGTCTGCTCCGGCGAGCACTGCGGCACGCGCATCATCGGTGCCGCGAAGGCCGCAGAGCTTGACCGTGGGAGGTGTCCGTCGATTCACGCGCGCGCTCCAGCTTCCGTGGCAGTGGCAGTGGCGAGCGAACGCAGCGTCCCCCCGGGCCGTGCCGCTCGCATGAGTGCTTCCCCCACGAGCAGCGCATCGACACCGACCGCACGCATCCGCGCGGCATCTTCGGGCGTCTTCACGCCGCTCTCGGCAACGACCGGACGACCGTCGGTCACCAGTGGCGCGAGGCGTTCGGTCGTCGCCAGGTCGACCACGAAGGTCCGCAGGTTGCGATTGTTGATCCCGATCGCGTCCGCCTCGGTCTCGATCGCGCGCGCCATCTCCACCTCGTCGTGGACTTCGAGCAGCACCTCGAGGTCGAGCTCGTGGGCGTGCGCGATGAGGTCCGCCAGCGCGGCGTCCTCGTGGATCGCGGCGATGAGCAGCACGACGTCGGCGCCGCGCGAGCGCGCGACATCGAACTGGCGTGCGTCGATGAGGAAGTCCTTGCGCAGTACGGGAACGTCGACGACGTCGCGCACGGCGTCGAGGTCGTCCAGGCTGCCGCCGAAGTGGTCGCGTTCCGTGAGCACGCTGATGCCGGCGGCGCCGGCTGCCGCGTACGCTGCCGCATGCGTTGCCGGATCGACGTCGGGCGCGATCGAGCCGACCGACGGGGAGCGGCGCTTGACCTCGCCGATCACCGCGAGCTCTCCCTCGGCGCGTCGCGAGCGGATCGACCGCACGAGCGAGGTCGTGCGTCGCGTCGCGGCGAACACGTCGCCGATGAGTTCCTCCTCGAGCCGCGCTCGGCAGTCAGCCACGATCCGCGCGAGGTACGTGTCGTCGATCGAGCTCATGCGGCGACCTCCGAGGCGCTCGCGATCCATCGCTCGAGCTGGTCGAGCGCCGACCCGTCGTCGATCGCCTGGCGCGCCAGCTCCGCCGCGCTCGGGAGGTCCGATGCGAGGTCGGCGACGAGGATGCCGGCAGCCGCGTTGAGCACCACCACGTCGCGACGTGGACCGCGCTCGCCACGGAGCACCGAGCGCAGGATCTCCGCGTTGTGGGCGGCGTCGCCACCGACGAGCGTCGAGATCGGGGCGCGCTCCAGGCCGAGCTGCTCGGGCGTGACCTCGTACGTCTCGATGCCGCCAGCGGTGACGTCGTGCACGACGCTCCCATCGGCGATCGTCAGCTCGTCGAGCCCGTCGTTTCCGTGGACGACGAGCGCGCGCTCGCAGCCGAGCTCGCGCAGCACCTCCGCGACGCGACGCGCCATCGCGGCATCGCTCACGCCGACGACCTGTCGCTGCACGCTCGCCGGGTTCGTGATCGGCCCGAGGAAATTGAATGCGGTACGCATGCCGAGCGCGCGGCGCGGACCGGCGGCGTGACGCATCGACGGGTGGAACGACGGCGCGAACAGGAACGCGAAGCGAGCCGCGTCGAGCGTGCGTGCGACACCGTCCGGGGTCGTCTCGAGCTGTCCGCCGAGCGCCTCGAGCACGTCGGCGCTGCCACACTTGGAGCTCACTGCCCGGTTGCCGTGCTTGGCGACGGTTGCACCAGCCCCGGCCGCGACGAACGCCGCGCAGGTCGACACGTTGAACGTGTCCGCGCCGTCGCCGCCCGTGCCGCAGGTGTCGATCGCGCCCGCCGGCGCTCCCGCGACGAGCACGTGGGATCGCATCGATTCGGCGAACCCGGCGAGCTCCTCGATCGTCTCGCCGCGTTGGTGCAGGGTCACGAACAGCGCGCCGAAACGCACGTCCGCGACCTCGCCGCGCATGACGCAGTCCATCACGTCGCGAGCTTGCTCACGCGTGAGCGTCTCGCTGCGACCGAGTCGCTGCAGTGCGTCGTGGAACGCGTCCATCAGGCCACCTCCGCCAGGAAGTTCTGGAGCAGCCGCGGCCCCTCGGGGGTGAGGATGCTCTCCGGGTGGAACTGCACGCCAGAGACGCGCTGCTCGCGATGTCGAAGCCCCATGAGCACTCCGTCGTCGGTGTGCGCGGTGGCGACCAGCTCCGTCGGCAGCGTCGCCTCGTCGACGACGAGCGAGTGGTAGCGCCCTGCGTCGAAGTGCTGCGGCAGCCCGGCGAAGAGGCCGGCATCGTCGTGCACGACCGGCGTCGCCGAGCCATGCACCACGCCACCGAGGCGCGCGATCGTGCCGCCGTATGCGGCGCCGATGCACTGCATGCCCAGACAGATGCCGAGCAGCGGGATGTCACGCGCCGCGGCTGCCGGGATCAGGTCGAGGCAGATGCCGGCGTCGGCCGGCCCGCCGGGTCCGGGTGACAGCACGATCGCGTCGTAGCCACCCTCGAGGACGGCGGCGACGGTCGTCTGGTCGTTGCGGATCACGTCGACCTCGGCGCCGAGGCGTGCGAGCACGTCAGCGACGTTGTAGGTGAAGCTGTCGTAATTGTCGATGAGGATCACGCGCATCAGGCAACCCCGCCGATCTGCGTCGCTGATGTCCGTTCGCTGCCTGCATGCTCGGCGACCTGGTCGGCGAGCGCCAGCGCGGTGAGCACCGAGCGGGCCTTGTGGCGCGTCTCGGCCTCCTCCATGTGGGCGACGCTCGCGGCCACGATGCCGGCGCCTGCCTGCACGGACGCGACGCCGTCGGCGATGATCGCGGTGCGGATCGTGATCGCCATGTCGAGCGTGCGGCCGTGACCGACGTAGCCGACCACGCCACCGTACGGCCCGCGGCGGTCGGGCTCGAGCTGCGCGATGAGCTCCATCGCGCGAACCTTGGGCGCACCCGTGAGCGTGCCCGCCGGGAACGCGGCGCGCAGCGCGTCGATCGGGTGCAGGCCTGGACGCAGGTCACCCTCGACCCGGCTGACGAGGTGCATGACGTGGCTGAAGCGCTCGACCTCGCACAGGCGTGCGACGGTGACACTGCCCGGCACCGACACCCGGCCGACATCGTTGCGGCCCAGGTCGACGAGCATCAGGTGCTCGGCGCGTTCCTTGGGATCGGCGAGCAGGTCACGTTCGAGCGCGAGGTCGGTGGTCTCGTCGCCGCCGCGCGGGCGGGTGCCCGCAATAGGGTGCGTGACGACGCGTTCGTCGAGCACGCCGACGAGCTGCTCCGGGCTGGCGCCGACGACGTGGATGCCGTCGAGGCGCAGGAGCACGTGGTACGGCGCGGGACTGACGGCGCGCATCGCGCGGTAGGCGAGCAGCGGGTCGGCATCGAAGGCGCGATCGAATCGCTGCGACACGACGACCTGCACGCACTCGCCGGAGAGGACGTTCTCGCGGGCCTGCTCGACCATCGCCTCGTACGCGCCCGGCGCCAGGTTGGACGTGACGCCGTCGAACGCGTCGCGCGTGTCGGCCGCCACCAGCGGCATCGTGGCAACGGCTGGTGCATCGATCGTCAATCGCCGCTCGATGCGGTCGAGCTCTGCGACCGCGGCGTCGTAGGCGTGCCGCATGTCGAAGTCGGCCATGTCCTCGGGCACGTGCACGGCGTGGATCGCAAGCACGCGGCCGCGACGATGCTCGAACGCGATCACGGTGTCGACGAGCAGGAACGCCGCTTCGGGTGCACCGCTCGGATGCGCGCCAGCCGCCTCGCCGACGCGCGACTCGATCGTCCGCACGTGTTCGTGGGCGAGCATGCCGATCGCCCCGCCGACGAATCGCGGCAGGTCCAGTCCGATGTCGGCGACGTGCTCGGCGCTCGCGGCACGGACCTGGTCGAGGGCATCGGCGCCCGTCACGATCGCGGTCGCACGCGGTGCGATCACGCTGAAATTGGCGTCGCCGGATGCCGCCTCGCTCGTCTCGAGCAGCGCGGCGTGCGACTCGCCCTCGGCGAGCAGCGCGAACGCGGCCAGTGGATCGAGGCCCTCGATCTGGAGCTCACGCACGACCGGCACGACGACGCCGGGTCGCACGTGGGCGGTATAGGCGGGATAGTCGGGATTCGTCTTCATCAGGCGGCGACCGTGCGGATCGTGCGATCGAGCTGGCGACCGGTGGCGGCGGCGATCGCGTCGACGCCGGTGATGAGTCGCTGCATGGCCTCCATGTCGAGCGTCTGCGAGCCGTCGACGATCGCGGCCAGCGGGTTCTCGTGCGCCTCGATGATGAAGCCGTGCGCGCCGGCCGCGACGGCACCCATCGTGACCGCGTGCACCAGGTCGGCGCGACCCGCGGCATGCGACGGATCGACGATGACCGGAAGGTGCGTCAGCTGGTCGAGCAGGGGAATCACGTTGAGGTCGAACGCGTTGCGGACCATCGGCTCGAAGGAGCGGATGCCGCGCTCGCAGAGGATGACGTTCGGGTTGCCGCCCGCGAGGACGTACTCGGCTGCGCAGAGCAGCTCCTCGATCGTGGCGGCCATGCCGCGCTTGAGCAGCACGGGCTTGTCCTGTGCGCCGAGCGCTTCCAGAAGGCGGTAGTTCGCCATGTTGCGCGTGCCCACCTGGAGCACGTCCGCGTAGCGGGCGACGAGCGGGACGTCCTCGGGCGTGAGCACCTCGGTGACGATCGCCATGCCGGTCGCCTCGCGTGCTTCGGCGAGCAGCTGGAGGCCCTCCTCGCCCAGCCCCTGGAACGAGTGCGGCGAGGTGCGCGGCTTGAACGCACCGCCGCGAAGCATCTGCACGCCCATGCCACTCAGCGCGTGGGCGGTCTCGAGCAGCGTCTCGCGACCTTCGACGGCGCAGGGGCCGGCGATCATCGCGACGTGGGTGCCGCCGATCGGCACGCGGTGCTCGCCGACGAGCACGATGGTGTCGGGCCTTCCGGCGCGCACGGCGTTGCGGTACGGGTGGCGAGCCAGGAGCTCGGCGTTGAGATCGTCTGTGGAGCGGGTCATGGCGGTGGGCCTTCCTGATGAGTGGAGAGCCGGCTGCCGCGACGGAACGCGAGACAATGCAGCCGGAAGAAACGAAGCGGACGATGGGCCGATGCCGTCGTCCGCTGGGTCCGGGCTGCCGAGTCGCTCGGCGGTCAGGGTCACCAGGTACGCGTGGCACCGGCCGTGGACCAGGTCCACTGCCAGAGCCAGGTACCGCCGACTGCGGGCACGACGTGACGGGCGACGGTTGCGTCGCCCTGCGTATACGTCGTGGTGTCGAGTCGGTGAGCCATGGTGAGCTGAAGGGTGTGATGCCCGCCGAGTGCAGGTGTCACACCGATACTTCGTTCAGGGTAGCGCGGCAGTTCCAGTCGCGCAACCCCTTGGCGTCAGGATGCCGCTTCCGCCCCGGCCGGAACCTCGGCGGGTGCCTGGACGGGCGCCTCGGTCTCGAGCTTGCCGTCGGCGGCCTGCGTCGCGGCGACGTACTCGAGCGCCTTGTCGACGTCGATGCGACCGAACCCGGCGGCGTTGTCGGGGCCCGGCCTGTCGATGTCGACTGCCGTCTTGGTCAGCGCCTGGACGATCTGGTCGTGGGTCGCCTGCGGGAACTTCGAGAGGATGAGCGCGACTGCGCCCGTGACGTGCGGGGACGCCATCGACGTGCCGCTCATGCTCTGGTAGCGCCCGCCCGGCACGGCGGACGTGACGCCTGCACCCGGCGCCGCGACGTTCGGAGTCATCTCCTCCGGCGACGCGAACTTCGACGGTCCGCGCGACGAGAAGCTCGCGACCTTGTCGGAGGTCGTCGTCGCTGCCACGGACAGGTAACCGGGGTAGGAGCCGGGCGGGCTGACCGTGCCTTCGCGGGGCCCGTCGTTTCCTGCAGCCGACACGACCTCGATACCAGCTGCCTTGAGCGCGGCGAACGTCTCGATGAAGGTGTCGTCGGCCTGGTTGGCGTTGCCCCACGAGTTGTTGATGACGTCGGCGCCCTTGGTGGGATCGGCTGCGGTGCCGTCGGTCTTCGTCGGGGCGAGCATGAACTGGAGCGCCTGCAGCGTCGCGGAGGTGGTGTTGTAGCCCGCGCCGTTGATCGCCTTCGCGGCGATGATCTTCGCACCGGGCGCGACGCCGATCGCCTTCGCATCCGTGCCGCCTGCCGTGGTGCCGGCGACGTGCGTGCCGTGCTCGCCGTCGTCGAACGGCGTGGCCGCGTGCGTGAACGGGTCGTACCAGTTGTAGTCGTGCGACATCGAACCGTCGGCCTGCGTGCCGCGGTAGTGCGCCTTGATCGCGGGGTGCGCGGCGTCGAGGCCCGTGTCGACGATGCCGACCGTGACGCCCGCACCGTCGACACCCTTCGCCCATGCGGCGGGCGCGTTGATCTTCGCGACGCCCCACTCGGCAGCAGGCTGCTCCGGCTCGATGGTGGTCCCGGTCGCGCCGGCGTTCACCGCGCGCCAGCCGGCCGACGGATCCATGAACGCGGGACCGTCGACGAAGCCCTTCGCATAGGTGAGGAGCGCCGCACCGGCCGCTGCGCCAGCCGTTCCGACCGACACTTCGTCGGTGACGCCCTGCACGCTCCACGTCTTGTTCTCGGTGACGCCCTTCACGTTCGCGAGGCCCGCCAGCGCATCGGTGACTGCCTGGTGGCGTCCGGGCTTGGTGGTGACGAGGATCGCGTTCGGCAGGAACAGCGACTCGACGGCCGTGACGTCGCCTGCGGTCTTGAGCTCCTCGAGCTTGGCGAGCGCCTCGACCTGGCTCGTCTTCGCGGTCTCGACGAGGTCCGCGTACACCGCGGCCTTGCGCTCGGGGCCACGCGGCAGCTTCGCCTCGTCGGTGAGGTCGGCCTGCACGCCCATGCGCGCGATGAGCACGTTGGCGGTCGGCGCCTCGGGGTCAATGCCGGGCGTGTCCGGCAGCACCGGGTTCTCCGGCACCTTGGTGACGTCGCGTGGCGCACGCACGTCATGCGGCGCGTGCACGTCCGACACCATGCTCGGCGACTTCGGGCCGGCGACGTCGGCGATCGGCGGGGTGACTGCGGCAATGGGTCCGAGGCGTGTCATCGCCTCCACTTCGCCTCGAGATCACGCCCCGGAATGCGCCGATGGCCGGCACCAGCCGCGAGCGCCCAGCGCCGCGGCCGTTGCCGGCCACCGAAACGATCGTTCGTGCTGCGTCCTAGAAATCGCCCTCGTCCGGATTCCCGTTGTCAGTCGAATTGCCAGGCGAGGTCGGCGCGGAGGGCGTCGTGGGAGCGGGTCGCGTCGGAGTGGTCGGCGCCGTACCGCCGCCGTCGTCGTCACCACCGGCCGTGCCGCCGCTGTTGGAGCCACCGTTGCCGGGGCGGGTCGGGGTGGTCGGCGTCGTGCCGCCATCGTCTCCACCGCTCGTGCCGCCAGTGCCGGGACGCGTGGCGCCGCCGTCATCGCCCGGGCTGGTCGTGCCGCCCGTGCCCGAGTCGTCGCCCGGGCTCGTGCCACCCGTACCCGAGTCGTCGCCGGGGCTCGTGCCGCCGCCGGTGCCCGGATGCGTTCGCGCGTACAGGTCGTCCCGCAGGCGCTGCTGGTAGTTCTGCGTGGCCCAGTGGTCGATCGACGTTCCGGTGATCACGCGTCCGCTGTCACGCAGCGGTCGAGCGTCGCCCGTGATGGAGACGGTCGTGCGCTCGGTGTGCGTCTCCTTGACGTACGCCTGGCTGATCGCCCATTCGCTGTCGGCGCCGTACGGCGCGTGGAAGCTGTCCTCGGACTGCGTCTCAACGCGGCGACCGAGCGTGGCCTCCACGTTCGCGAGTTCCGAGTCCCATGCCCCGCCGCCACCGGCGGGCGACAGGTTGTAGGTGTGGAACTTCACGGTCCCGTCCGGGTCCTGCGAGCGCAGCAGTGCGCCGCCGCCTGCACGACCGAAGAACGTCGAGTCGATGAGCGCCTGGTCGTTGCGCAGCGCGTTGAAGAGCGCTTGGCGATCGGGCGACGATGCCGTGTGCTTCTCGATGCGTCGGCCGTTGATGGAGCTGCCGATCGGCTCGTTGGCGGTGAACGGCGTCGAGCGACCGACGAATCCGAACGCGGCGCCGGGCTCGCCGGCCCGGAACAGCTTGAGCTGGTCCTCGATGGTCAGCGCCGACACCGGGTTCAGGCCCGAGCCGCGCGCCTGGAGGTTGCGCGGGTCGATGCCGTTGGGCATCGCGGTCTCGTACAGCACGAACTTGTCGCCGAGCCTGGCGATCGCCGTCGCGCCCTTCGCGTCGTGTGCCGCCTTCGCCGCTTCGGTGATCGTGGCGTAGCCGGCGGGGTTGCCGATCACGCGACCGAGCGCTGCGGCGGCGTGCGAGTCGGCGGTGCCGATGCGCTCGCCGGTGAGGGAACCGGCCTGGTCCACGCCGAGCGAGCCGATGTCGACCGGATCGGGGTGCGCTCGTCCGATGACGTCCCAGCGGCCTTCGCCGACCGGGCGGATGAAGTCGCCGTCCTTGGAGACGAGACCTGCCCACGCGACGTCCTGCGTGTCGATCTTCAGGTCGTCGAGGTTGGCGTTGTCGAAGTCCTTCTCGGAGAAGTCGACGATGCCGAACTGCCCACCCGACTGCTTCACGATCGCGACGTCGTCGCCGATCGCGGCGGCCTTCGCCTGCGCGTCCTCGAGGTTGCCGAGACCGCTCTCCACGAGCGGCTTGTACTTCGGTTGCAGGCCGCCGAGGAACGAGAGCCCTAGGCCGAGCGCGCCGAGCGCGGCGCCGCCGATTGCGAGTGGCAGGAGCGGGGTGCCGCGCACCGCGGCGATACCGCCTCCGGAGCCGGCCTTGATCGCGAGTGCAGCTGCTCCGCCGACGGCTGCTGCGACGCCGCCCCAGCGCAGGAAGTTGCGTCCGAAGGAAGGATTGCTGACGAGGATGCCCTTGTCAGTTGCCTCGGTGCCACCGGTGACGGGGGCCTCCGGCTCGGCCGCCTTGCGTGCCTCGATAACCCGTGCGTTCGGCAGCGCGCCATTGATGGAAGTCATGCTCGTCCCTTAGCCAGTCGTCCATTGCGGCGCCGCGCAGACCGTCCCGGGTCGCACGGCGCCGTCGTCCCATCAGGTCGTCGAGGTGTTCGACGCTTTTCGTTTCATCCGACGGGTCGTGGAACGTCGCGCTCCTCGCGTACGACACCCAGGTGACGGCGCCTCCGAAGGGGGAAAGGCGCAGCTGGACAGGGGGATCCACCGACGATGCTCGTGACTGGAGCAGTTCCGATGCCGAGCGCGCAGCCGCAGCGCGAGTGGCCCCTGCCCGACTTCGAGCACCCCGAGTCGATCCAGCTGCCCTCGTCCAACGAGTTCGGACGTCCGCTCGATACCCTGCTGCCGCCGATCCTGCGATTCGGATGGGCAGCCGTCAGCGGGGGCGTTCGCAAGGGTGTCGACCTGCTCGTGCCCGAGGAGGGCGACACGCCCGACGGCGCCGAGATCACGGCGCCCCTCGATCGCGCGA
Source organism: Thermoleophilia bacterium (assembly GCA_025964555.1). Taxonomy (GTDB): domain Bacteria; phylum Actinomycetota; class Thermoleophilia; order Gaiellales; family SKUG01; genus JAGQUL01. Next base: position 64,091 of record JAOPYQ010000024.1, read on the forward strand.
AGGAAGCGCAGCGCGCGCTCATCGACGAGCATGCCTTCTTCGGGAGCGAGGACCGCTTCCACAGCCACGGCGCCCAGGTCTGGCGCACGGAGGCATGGCCGCTCGGGCAGGTGCTGCACGGCCGGATCGCGATCGCGATGCAGGACGGCGACTGGGAGCGCGTCGACGCGATCTTCACCGAGCTCGAGTCGTATCGGGTGGGTGACGGGTTCGTGGGAGGCATCGGCGACCACAAGCGCTACTACGACGACAACGCCTGGATCGGGCTCGCCGCGATGCAGGCATACACCGCGACAGGCGACGACAAGTACCTGCACCACGCCGAACGAACCTTCCGCATGGTGCGCACGGGCCAGCACGACGACGGCGGGCTCTACTGGCTCGAGCAGGATCGCAGCGGGCGCCACACGTGCAGCGTCGCGCCCGCGGCGCAGCTCGCGATGCAGCTGTACTCCGCGACGCACGAGCCGAAGTACCTTCGGTTCGGCGTCGACCAGGCGACGTGGCTCAACGAGAACCTCAGGCTCGAGAGCGGGCTCTACGGCGACAACAAGAACGATGCCAGCGGCAACGTCGACCCGACGGTGTACTCCTACAACCAGGGCACGCCGCTCGGCCTGGACGTACAGCTGTTCCACGCGACGGGCGACCGCCGCTACCTCGAGCGGGCGCAGCAGACGGCAGATGCCGCGCTCACCTACTACGGCAGCGAGGATCGGCTCTGGAAGCAACCACCGGTGTTCAACGCGGTGTTCCTGCGCAACCTGCTCGCGCTGCACGCGGCAGCTCCGAACCCGAAGTACGTCGCCGCGGTCGACGCATACCTCGATCGCGTTTGGACCGAGGGCCGCAATGCCGAGACGGGGCTCTTCGACCAGGGCGGCATCGGGCACTACGACCAGGACGCGGGATCGGTCATCGACCAGGGCGCACTGTCACAGCTGTTCGCGATTCGGGCCTTGCCGCCGGAGCAGTGGGCAACCCTCGCGTGACGAGCGTCAGCAGCCGAAGCTGACACTGCGGCTGACGGAGTTGTCGAACTCGTTCGCCTCGCGCACGGCGGAACTCGGATCGACGACCGCCACTACCGACACGCTGCCGGACGGACACCAGTCGAGTGGCACCTCCACCCGCGCCGAAGCGCCGGGCGCGATCGCGACAAGGCGACCCGTTCCAAGCACGTCGCCATTGGCGATCACGAGGACATCGGTGCCGTCGGCTGCGGTGGTTTCATCGCCGGTGTTGCGGACGGCGAGCGTCACGAGGCCGGTGCCGGAACCCGATTGCGATGCGACGAGGCGTCCTGCTGCGAGGTTGGCGCCTGCAACGGCCGGCGCGGCCGAGGTGGACGTGGACGTCGCCTTCGATGCACCGCGTTCGACGACGGACTTCGCCGAACCGAACGCGTCGCCGAACGCGTCATCCGGGGATGCCGCGGGAGCGGTGGGGGACGGCGCAGCCACCTCGGGCGTCGAGGCATCGCCGAACGTCGTGGCCCAGCCGACCGTCGCAGCGAGCACCGCCACCACGAGGGCGAGCACGGCGACGCTGCGCGCGTCATAGCCACGCGTGGGCATGTCGTCGATCCATGCGGGAACTCGTTCGGGCGCATCGAGGCGCCGGCGAGTTCCTGCCGAGGTCGTGCCGAGGACGATCGACGCAAGGTCGGAGTCCTCGCGTGATGTCACGCGTGCCACGTCATCCATGGCGCTGATACTGACGGGTGCGCCTGACGCGCGACCTGTCAGCGGCGTGGCGCTGCTGCGGCCTGGTCCTTGAGCAGGTCGAGTACGCCCACGGCGTCCCAGGCGTCCTTGGTGACCTGGAACTCGTGGCTGCCGGCGCCGTACAGGTCCTTCGCGGACTGCAGCACGGCGACGGCGAGGCCCTCGACCTCCTGGCCCGGGCGCACGTTCTCGCGCACGGCCTTGAGGTAGATCTCGCCCATCTTGGCGCGTCCGAGCTCGGTGCCGATGATCGCGGCGGCCTTGTTCGGGATGCCTGCGACGATGTGCCAGTCGGGAGCTTCGACGATCTCGCCCGTGCGGCGGTCGGTGCCGACCTGCACCATGTGCTCGCCGCCGGGGACCAGGATCGTCTTGAGGTCGTTGACGTGCCCCGGGTGCCCGAGACGCTCCGGGTGATCCATGATGCGGACCGGCTCGACGAGCTGCTCGCCCATCGTCCAGTCATCGGTGTCGACCATCGCGGCGAAGGTGTCGGCCAGCGACTCGTGGACGGCGACGTCCTCGCTGAGCGGGCTCATCGAGAGCTTGCTCGGCGTCATGTGATCGATGATGCGGTGCGCGAGCTCGTGCGCCACGACGTCGGGCGCCTCGGCGAAGGAGTGGCCCGAGCGAGGATCGATGCCGACGCCGATCGAGTCGGCGGGCAGGTCGTAGTCGCTGAAGCCCTCGGGAGCGTACGCGGCATTGGGGAAGTCGGGGCGGAAGTACGCCTTGACCGGGTCATTGCCCTCGCGCTGCGTGATGCCGAGCTTCGTGTATGCGGCCTGGATGCTCGCGACGGTGTCGTCGATCCGCTGCTGCTCGCGCTGCACGTTGACGCCGCCCCGTGCACCTTCGACGGCGCCGAAGCCGCGGCGCGAGGTCGGAGCCTCGTGGGTTCCGCCCGGGAACATCCCGGCGGGCACGTCCACGATGACGATCTGGCCGTTCGACAGCGGCACGGCGACGAGCGCGTCTCGCGTCGCGGCGGTCGGGACCTCCGGCTGCGGCGCGGGGGGCGTCGGCTCACCGGTCGTCGGGTTCGGGGTGATCGGGCGCGGGCCCTGGAGCCACGGCGGCACGATTCCGGGATTGCCGGTACGTGCGGGTTGCGCGATCGCAATGGTCATTGGTGGGAGTCCCTTCCCTGTCCTCCACTCCCGTGCGTCCATGACGGGCGTGATTGACGCCCCACGCTATCCACTCGACCCGTCGCGGCTCAACGGCTGGTCGACGCGATGGCCCCGATCGGCCTCGGAACGTGGCGCCCCCGTGGCCCACCGGACGACGCACGAGAAGACGGAAGCGCCCCGGGGGGACGACCGGGGCGCTTCCAGAGGCTGCTGTCGTGCTCGAAACGGGACGAGGGGGACGGTGTATCGAACACGCATGACGCAGCGCGTGAGTTGAAGCCGAAGCCGGAACGCAAGCAAGATCGACGGGGGACAACGCGATCAAGCTGGACGAGGGGACGCACGTTCCGGCCGGCAAGGCCAACTCACTATGTACCTACCTATCGCGATCGCCCCCTCGGCTGTTTCACGAAAAGGGCCACGGACCGGCCCGATTGCAGAAATTGCCTGCTCAGCGCGTCGCCTGGACGGGACGAGAAGCGGCCACGGCCCGGGCCGTGCCTGCAGCTCGACCGATCGCGGCACCCCACCCAGCACCGCCGAACTCATCCTCGCCGATGGACGCCGACCGCCGACGCCGCCGACGTCGCGGACCGTCAGATGGTGCCGAGAAGACGAAACGGCCCCGGCTGGGGAGCCAGGGCCATTCGTCGACCGGTACTCACGTCCCACAAGGGGGGACGGGGGGACGCGAGTGCGTTCCGATCGTGTGCGCGCGACGAACGAGGGGACGTGTTCGGCGCCGGCTGAGCTGCGAACCACAAGGGGGGACGGGGGTTCGCAGCAACGGGGGGACGTTGCCGGCGGCGAGTGCCGCGCGCTATGTACCTATGTATCGCGGTCGGAGCCCGCGCTTGTTTCACGAAATCGGCCAGTCCGTGGCCCCCATACACAACATCCCTGCATACACTAGTTATTTGTCGTCCCCAGAAGCGGCCACCACCCGCTGTGCGACGCCTTCCCTGCGGGGAACGTCAGGGGGCGGCGACACGCCCCGCGCTGTCGCCGCCCCCGCTCTGCCGTGCCCACCCCGAACACACGCGGCCGCGATGCGCGCCTGCGTGACCCGGATTCCTTCGACCTATGCGCGCCGGTGCGGCGCAGCCGCGACCATCGGCGCGCCGAGCACCGCGTACAGCACGTAACCCACCAGGATCACCTTGAGAACCAGTTCCATGTCTTTCCTCCCACGCTCGCCGCAGCGATGTCCGAACCACCAGAACATATGTTCGATACCCGCTCCGCAGAGATATCGAACACACGTTCGACTGGAAGGCCACGACCTTGGCCGCGCCCCGCGCGACAATCATATTGACGATCTGCAAAATCCGGACCAGTATAGATCGAATGCAACTCCACGCGACGTGAGGCAGCCCAGCCTCATCGCCGCCCCAGCCCAGGGACGCGTGACATGCAGACCATGCCCCACACACCAGCCCACGCCCAGCACATCCCGGATGGCTGGAGCTTTCCGACGCTCACCGCGGCGACTCCCCCGCACGCTGCGCAGCCACTGCCCGTGACCGGTGGCGGCGCCGCGCCGTCGACCGTCACTCGCGTGCGCTGGGGCCGCGTCCTGCCGCTGTTCGCTGGCATCGCACTGATCGCCTTCGGCATCTGGAGCGTCACCAACGATTCCCCGTCCACTGCAGCTCGCGACAGGACCGTGAGCGGCGGGGGCGGTAGCGACGTCGACATCAGCCGCTCCGTCGGCGCCGACGATGCAGGCATCGGCGACGACGCGACCGGCGTCGATTCGTCCGGTGGCGCGAGCGACACCTCCTTCGGCCACGACGCCACGAAGACTCCGGCGACATCCGCGGCTCCGGCAGTCACCCCGGCGGCGGGCTCCGCTGCTCGTTCGGGTACGGGCACCGTCCGCGGTGGCGGCGGCGGCACCACTGCCCGTGCCACCGGCGCACGCGCGGGCCGCACCGCTCGCACCGGACGAACTGGTCGAACCGCACGACGTGGCGCGGTCGCGGCTCGCACGTTCGCGCCCGGCACCGCATCAGCGGCCGCGACGGCACCGCGCACTCGCACCGGTGGCGGCGCGCCTGCTGGCGAGCTGCCGATGACCGGCCTCGAGACGTGGATCGCCGCGATCCTCGGCGTGCTGCTGCTGGGCATCGGCATCTGCGTCCACGTCAGCGCTGTGCGCATCGCCGCGACCGCGATGCTCTACCGCCGCGGCATCCTGCTCCGGCCGACCGAGTGGGAGCTGCTGTCGCAGCGAGACGGCCTCGCCCGCGTGCGTGTGGTCGTCTCCGACCTGCTCCATCGCCTGCTCGAGGAGCCGGCGCGGGGATCCGACTTCGTCTCTGCTCGCAACGCGATCTGATCGACCACCGACAAGCGGCTGCCCCGCGACGACCACGAGGCAGACGCCGCAGCTGCGACGTCCACCCCGTGTTGCTCACTGAGCAGGTGGTCGAATCGGGTGCCGCGTGACGCGGCTGTGGTCAGTGCGGCAGCGGCGGTGGCAGCTGCGGGTTCGGTCCGCTGCCGGTTCCCGGCGCGGGCGGCGCCATCTGGCCGACGCCAGCGCGGGCCTGGTCGCTCGAAGCGCGGCTCCTGAAGATGCCGACGATGCCGCCGAGCACGAGGCCGGCAACTCCGCCGATCGCCGCGGCAAGCGGAGCCGACAGCGCACCGATGAACGGAAGCGCGGTGAACGACAGTGCGGCTCCTGCCGCCGCGCCGATCGCGCCGCCGATGACGGCGTGCTTGGCGACAGTGGCAAATCGCGATGGCGAGCTCGTCTGCGAGACGCGCTGCTGAATGGTGCTGACGGTGGCAACGGACATGTTCCCTGACCCTCCCGAGGTCTGGCTGTGCATCGCGGTCACGATGCTTCATCCGTGCTTCGTGGCGGGCTTCCCGCCGAGCGTCGGTTCTCGAGCCGCATTGGCCGCCGAGGGCCGCGACCCTGCCGAATGCGGCCACGCCCGGACGGGCGCCGAATCGACCGACCGGGGCGCCCCGAAACGGCGTCAGCGCGTCAGGCGTGGCCGTCCCACTCGCGCTGGAACCGGTCCAGGAACTCCTCCATGTACTGGTGTCGCGCCTCCGCGATCGTGCGGGCGGTGGGGGTGTGCATCCGCGCGTGCAGGTGGAACAGCTTCTCGTGGAAGTGCGTCGTCGACGCTCCCCCCGACCGCGACTTGTAGGTCTCCGGATCGTCGTGCAGTTCGGCCGTCTCGTCGGGGTCGTGAATGGCTCGTCCAGCGTGGCCACCGTAGGCGAACGTCCGAGCAATGCCCACCGCGCCGAGTGCGTCGAGACGATCCGCGTCCTGCACGATGCGCCCCTCGAGGGTCGGCATCGAGTCCGGCACGCCGGCGCCCTTGAACGACACTCGTCCGACGATGTCCGCCACCGCGTTGGTGATGCGCGGCTCCACGCCGCGACCATCGAGCCAGTTGCGGGCCGCCTTCGGCCCCGCCTCGTCGTCGCCGCCATGGAATTTCCAGTCCGCGATGTCGTGCAGCAGCGCCGCGAGCTCGACCACGAGCATGTCGACCTCCTTGCCCGCGTCTCGTTCGCCGGCGGCGATCATCCGCGCGTTCTGCCACACGCGGTGCACGTGCCACCAGTCGTGACTGCCATCGCCGACCATGGCCGAACGCACGTGGTCGGCCGTCGCACCCATGAGCGCGGCGTGGTCTGCGGACGTCGACGTCGGAAGCTGCTGCATGCCGCCGATCCTACGCCGACGCCGAGCCGAGCAGCTCGTCCGCGACCGCCGGCAGCACGCGGCCGAGCCGCGCGTCGATGCGCACGGCTGCGAGGTCGTCGAACTGCGTCGATCCCTGCGTCACGATGCCGAGCAGTCCACCACGCTCGACCGTCACGAGCGGCAGGTGCGCCGCGGGGAACACCTCCAGGCTCGTGCCTAGCGCGAGCGCGACCGTCGTGCGGCCGGCGAGCTCGAACGCCGTCTCGATCGCGAGCGGCAGCGCCTCCCCGAACAACACCACGCCTGGTCCGAGGACCTCGCCGCAGTCGCACCTGGGCACCGCGTCGACGGCCGTCGACCAGCGCTCGCGCGCCTCCTCGATCGGCAGCTCCACCCCGCAGCTGCGACATCGCGCGACCCGCAACGACCCGTGCAGCTCGAGCACGCCCTCGCTGCCGGCGAGCTGGTGCAGCCCGTCCACGTTCTGCGTCACGACACGTTCGACGATCCCCGCGCGCTCCATGCGGGCGAGCGCCTCGTGCGCGGCGTTCGGCCGGGCGTCACCGAGGTGGTCGAGGCGCATCCGATAGAAGTCCCAGAACTCGCGCGGCTCCCTGCGCATCGCCTCGATCGACGCCAGTTCCGCGAAGCTGCGGTTCTTCCACACGCCCGACGGTCCGCGGTAGTCGGGCAGTCCGCTCTCGGTGGACATGCCGGCGCCGGTGAGCACCCAGGCCCCGTCTGCGCCGTCGAGCAGCCGCGCGAGCTGCGTGATCGCCCCTGGCGCGATGCCCATGTCCTGATCTTCACGTGAATCCGAGTCACCCATTCATGCGAACCTATCTGTCGATGGACGTCGTGGCGACACCGTGGACCCCAACGCGACAGGCGCGCGCCGAACGGGTGCTCGATGCCCTGGGCGCGCTGGTGTGCGCGCCCGAGCGCGTGCTCGCGTGGAACGAGGTGGAAGCGCACGACCCGCTCGGCGCGTGCGTCGTCTACTGGATGGCGCGAGCCCAGCGTGGCGTGCACAACCTCGCGCTCGACTGTGCCGTGGATGCGGCGTGCGGATTGGGCGTGCCGCTCGTCGTCGTGTTCCGTCGCTTCCGCGGACCCGACCACGCGACCGACGCCCACGTCGCGTTCATGCTCGATGGGCTCGACGACGCGTTCGCCGACTGCGCCGCACGCGGCGCCACCGTGCTGCTCGTCGAGCGGGACGGCCCGTCGCTCGAATCGCTGCTGTCGGTCGACGGCCTCCGCCCGGCGCTCGTGGTCGTCGACGACGACGTGATGCCGCGCGCCCGCCGTGGTCGCGAGCGCGTGGCCGCAGCGCTCACCGTCCCGCTCGTGTCGGTCGACGCGGACGTCGTCGTCCCGGGTGCGTGCTTTCCGAAGCAGGAGTACGCCGCGCGCACCATCCGTCCGAAGCTCCACCGCGTGCTCGATCGCTACATCGACGAGTTGGGCGCAGATGGTCACGGGTCTCGCGCGCCGGAGGGGAACGTCCCCGACGTTGCCGCGATGTGGCCGGGGATCGTCGATCGAACCGGTGCCCGCGGCGGGGCGAGCTCGGCGTCGAGCGGGACGGCTGCCGCGCGTCGGCAGCTCGCGACGTTCGTCGAGACGCACCTGCACGGCTATGCGTCCGCGCGGAACCGTCCGGAGCTCGACGCCACGAGCCGGCTCTCGCACTTCGTCCGGTTCGGACAGCTCGCCGCGCACGAGGCCGTGCGCGCGGTGCGCGATTCCGGAGCGCCGCAGGTGGACGTCGACACGTTCATCGAGGAGTTCGTCGTTCGCCGTGAGCTCGCCTACAACTTCGTGCGCTGGAATCCGCTCGCCGACCGGCTGACAGGCGCACCGGACTGGGCGCAACGAACGCTCGCCGCGCATGCGAGCGACCAGCGCGAGTGGCTGTGGGACGACGACGCGCTCGAGGCGGGTGACACCCACGATCCACTCTGGAACGCCGCGCAGCGACAGCTGGTGGAGCGCGGGCACATGCACGGCTACGTGCGCATGTACTGGGCCAAGAAGATCCTCGAGTGGCGCGCCGATCCAGCCGACGCGTTCGAGGTCACGCTGCGCCTCAACGACCGCTATTCGCTTGACGGGCGCGATCCGAACGGGATCGTCGGGGTGGCCTGGGCGATCGCCGGCGTGCATGACCGGGCGTGGACCGAGCGTCCGATCTTCGGGATGATTCGGTACATGTCGCTCGCGTCCACGGGTCGCAAGTTCGACTCGAAGGCGTACGTCGCGACGTGGGGCGGCGTTCGGGGCGAGGCCGTACGAGATCCGGGTCGCTACGCGGGGCTCGAGCGGCTCTTCTGACCCGCGGGACCGCTGCGCTGCCTCACGCCTCGCGCGACACGCCGTATGCGAGCACGCGTGCGAGGAACTCCTTCGCGCGATCCGAGGTGGGCGTGGTGAACACCTGGTCGGGCGTGCCCTCCTCCACGATCGCACCGTCGTCCATCACCACCACGCGGTCGGCGACCTGACGCGCAAAACCCATCTCGTGCGTGACGACGATCATCGTCATCCCGTCGGCGGCGAGCCCGCGCATGACGTCGAGCACCTCGCCGACCGTCTCGGGGTCGAGCGCGCTCGTCGGCTCGTCGAAGAGCATGAGGCTCGGCCGCATCGCGAGCGCACGAGCGATGGCGACGCGTTGCTGCTGACCACCGCTCAGCTGCATCGGGTATGCCGCAGCCTTGTCCTCGAGCCCGACGCGCTCCAGCAGCTCGAGCGCGACGCGCGCTGCTTCCTCGCGCGACGTGCCACGAACGCGGCGAGGTCCGAACGTGACGTTGTCGAGCACGGTGCGGTTGGGCCAGAGGTTGAAGCGCTGGAACACGAACCCGATCTGCGATCGCTGCGCCGCGAGGTGCTGGCGTGCGCGCCGGTGCAGCAGCCCGCCGGTTCGATCCGTGGCGAGCTGCTCGCCCGCGATGTGAATGGTGCCGGCGTCGATCGTCTCGAGCCGATTGAGGCATCGCAGCAGCGTCGTCTTGCCCGATCCGGACGGCCCGATGACGCACACCGTCTCGCGCGGTGCGACGCTGAGCGACACGCCCTTGAGCACGTCGACCGTGCCGTAGCGCTTGTAGACGTCGCGCGCGTCCACGACTGCAGCCGCGGCGTCCGTGGTCGTCGTCTCGGCTGCATCGATCACGAGTACGTCTTTCGTCGTTGGCCGGCGCCGAAGATGCGGGCGGCCATGGACTCGTCCTCTCGACGCTCGTGGCGACCGAGCCGACGCTCGAGCTGGACCTGCACCAGCATCCAGATCGTGGTGAGCGCCAGGTACCAGACGGCCACAGCGGCGAACACCTCGACGTACTGGAACGTCGAGCTGTAGGCGCGCTGCGCGTCCGCGAAGAGCTCGGTCACGCCGATCACGCTCACGAGCGACGAGGTCTTGAGCATGTTGTTGAACTCGTTGCCGAGCCCGGGAACGATCAGGCGCGCAGCCTGCGGCAACACGATGCTGCGCAGCGCCTGGTCCTCGGTGAGCCCCACCACGAGCGCGGCCTCGGTCTGTCCGTCGTCGACGGCGAGGATGCCGGCGCGAACGATCTCGCCCATGTACGCGCCCTCGTTGAGCGCGAGCGCGATCGTCCCTGCCACGATCGCGCCGTGCACGGTCGCGAAGCCGAGGTCCACGGTACGTGGGATCAGCTCGAAGCCGAACAGCAGGTTCGACCCGTAGTACCAGAACGTGATCTGCAGCAATACCGGCGTGCCGCGGAACACCCATGTGTACAGCCCCGCGAGGAGCCGGAAGGGCGCGTGCCTGCTCATGCCGCCGGTGGCTACCAGCACGCCGATGAGCGTGCCGACGACCATCGCCACGACGCTGATGTACACCGTGGTCCAGAGTGCGTCCCACAGCAGCTGGTCCGGCGACAGTCGCTCGAGGAAGTAGCTGGTGTCGAACGCTGCCAGGAGCGTCCCCACGGGTCAGGCCTCGGAGTCGAGCGCGAAGTCCTCGACGTTCCAGCGGGCGAGGATGTCGACCATCGTGCCGTCCTCGTACATCGCGTCGACCGCGTCCTGGACGGCATCCTGCAGCTTCGTGTCGTCGGTGCGCATCGCTATGCCCACCTCGATCGGGTCGATCGGCTCGCCGGCGAACTCGAACGACTCCTCGTCCTTGACGACGTAGTCGGCGACGACCGGACTGTCACCGAAGAACACGTCGACCTTGTCGGTCTTGAGCGCCGCAGCAGCAGCGCCCGCGTCGGGGAACGTCTGGACGTCGATCGGGTCCTTGCCATCGCCCTTGAGCTCGTCGGACTTCTTCTCGAGCGCATCCTTGAGCGTGGTACCGACCTGGACGGCCACGGCCTTGCCGGCCAGGTCGTCGAGGTTCTCGATGCCTTCGCCTTCGCCCTTGGTGACCATGAGCGACTGCCCGACGGCCATGTACGGAACGAACGCGACTTCCTTCTCGCGCTCGGGCGTGACGTTCATGCTGGAGATGATCGCGTCGCACTTCTTGGACTGCAGCGCAGGGATGATCGCGTCGAAGAGCGTCTTCTCGTACACCGTCGTGGTGTCGATGCGCTTCGCGACTTCGTTCATGAGGTCGATCTCGTACCCGACGTACTTGGAGCCCTCGAGGTACTCCGCCGGCGGGTACGGGACGTCGGTGCAGACCACGAATTCACCGCCGGCCTCGAGCGGGGCGGGCGTCGACACCTTCGAGGTCGAGCCACTGTCCTTCGAGCCTCCGTCGTCGGAATCGTCGCTGCCACATCCAGCGGCGACGACGGTCGCCAGGAGCAGCATCGGAATGGCGCGAAGGAACGATCGAGCTCGCATGTGAGGACCCCAGGTCGACGGCACGGTTCGCCACTCGATACCCAGATCGCCGGCCGGTGTCACATGTCGAATGTGTCCGCACGCGCGGAGAACTCGGCGGAGCGTCCGAGCAGCCGTTCGCCGTCGAGCTGGCCGAACTCGTCGTGCGCGTCCTCGACCAGCTGCGCGAGCTCCGCCGCAACGGCGGCGTGCACGACGTCGATGGCGGATGCGCGGATGCGATCGGCGGTCTCGAGCTCGATCGTGCCCGCCGGGGCGCCGGGCCGGTGCTCGAGCAGCAGGGCCGGTTCGCCGTCGAACAGCTGCTCACCGTCGCGGTCGATGGCCAGGAGCACGCGCACGCGCCCCCCGGTGCTGCGCAGGAACGCGACGGCGACGAGCTGGAAGGTGGCGGTCACCCGCGGATCGTACCCGCTCCGTCTCCCACGCTGCCGGTAGGCTCACCGACGTGATCGGACGTTCGACATCGAGGGCCGCGACCGTGGCGCTGGCGGCGTTGCTGCTCGCCGGGTGTGGCGAGCCGTCGTCGGTGACGTACGTCGATCCGAACGGACCCGATGCGGGCGTGCAGGCGGGCGATGGCGGCGAGCCGGTTCGACGCCATGGAGTTGCTGCCGCCGAGCGAGCCGAAGCGTCGATACGCGTCCGTTCGGCACTCGCGGTGGCGCGCACGATCGCCGTCACCGATCCCGAAGCTGCTTCCGAGGTGCTGCGGCGAACGATCGAGGAGGACGTTCCCCTGCTCGAAGCGCGGGCCGCGGCGTCGGATCCGCCGGCAAGCACCGCGCTGCGGGCGGGACTGGAGCGGCTGCGTGACGCTCCCCCGGCAGATGTCGCCGGCTACAGCCGTGAGGTGCGTCGCCTGTCGGATGTCGTGCTCGTGCAGGTGAACAACGCCGCGGTGCCGATCACCGCACGCCAGGACGCTGGCTTTCGCGCATCGGTGCTGTACGAGACCCTGCTTGCGGCGGCGACCAGCTACGAGGCCTCCTTCGAGGGCACGAACGACGCAATTACGCTCGATTCCGAGTATCGCATCGCATACGGGCTACTCATCGATGCGCGAACGCGACAGCTCGAATCGGTGCCGGAAGACGCGCGACCTCGTATTCGCGCGTCGCTCGATCGCATCTCTCGACGTGCGACCAGTGCACCGACCCCGCCCACCAATCCGCAGGATCCGGAGGTGGTGCTCGGCGACCTGAGCGCGCTCGCCGACGAGGTCGCGGTCGCCGCGCGAATCGATCCGACCTGGCCCGAGCCCGATGCGGCGACCCCTGATCGGCTGCGGTCGCTCAAGCGCCTGGTCGGGGCTGCGGTGGAGGCGCATGAGCGCGGCGCCACCGATGTTGCGCTTCGCCAGCTGCGCGACGCCGATCGCACCGTGTTGCTGCCTGCAGCGGCGGGCATCGCTTCGGTCTCCCCCTCGCTGCTCGCGGAGCTCGAGCGGGGTGTGGTGCTCGACCTGCCGAACGCGATGCGTCGCGATGCGGACGTGACCAACGTCGCGGCCGAACTCGACGCGCGGCTGGACGAGGCGACCGCGCTCGTCGAGGAAGAGCTCGAGCTCCTGCGCGACTCCGGTTGATCGGCTGCTGGCCCCGGAAGAAGACGAGGGTCGCGTCCCGAAGGACACGACCCTGCGTCGAGTGCTTGTGAGCTGGTTCAGGCCACGCGCGGCGTGAACATCTGCCGTGCTCGCTGCTCGATGCCGAAGTTGCGAGCCGCAGTAGCGTAGCCCGAGCGGATCTCACGAGCTGCCAGCGGACGAGCGCGCTGCGCCGCCTCAGCAACCGATTCGCGCAGGCGAGCCCATCGCCAGGCAACGACGCCACCCAGGACGACGGTCAGCGCGAGCAGGATCGGCGCGATCATGTCCTCGATGCCCGTGAACGGCAGCGAGCCGGCACCGGCGACCGCGGTCGGGTACGCCCCACCGGCGGTCGGGATGCACTCGGGTCCGTCACACGGCTCTGCCGTCGGAATGCAGCCCTGCATGCAGGGGCCCTCGTCAGCCGTCTTCGGAATCGACGTCGTGGTCGTCGTGGTCGGCACGCTCGTGGTCGTCGTCGGCACGCTCGTCGTGGTGACGGGTGTCGACGTCGTCGGCGTGGAGGTCGTGGTGACCGGGACCTCGGTGGTAGTCGTGGTCGTCACGGGCGGCGTCGTGGTCGACGTGCTCGTGTCGCTCGACGCGGCGGTGGTGGTATCGCTCGTATCGCTGGCGGCGGCCGTCGGCACGAGGACGACGAGGCCGACAAGCGCGGCGGCGATGGCAATGGTTCGCTTCACGGTGGTTCTCCCCAACAGGTGGTGCTGTGTCCCTGATGACGAACCGGTTCTCGTGAGCTCCCCGTGATCCGCGACTGGTGCGCAGGAAGTGCCCGGAGTCCCCATCCGTCACCTGCGTATCGCCTTCGACGTCCATGGTTGTTGCAGCCACTTCACAAGTTGAAGCAACCTCGGGCCAATGAGGCGCCGAACCTTCCCACCTCCCCAGCCCGGATCGCTTCATGGGAACACGCCCACGCGCGCACGAGGCCTGGGGTCGGTCCGACCGGTGGGCGTGGGGAGCGGGAGCCTTCGGCGGTTCGCCATGCCTGGACGGCTGAGCGAAGCAGGGCGAAGGCAGGATGCCGAGGCCCGTCGCGGCGCGATGCCCGAACGAGGATCAGCTTCGCTCGCACAGGCCCGAGAAGAAGAAAAAGCCTGCCGCACATTTCTGTGCGACAGGCTCCTTCTCTAATGAAGATCCGGCGGCGACCTACTCTCCCAGGCAGTTGCCCACCAAGTACCATCGGCGCTACACGGCTTGACTTCTCTGTTCGGAATGGGAAGAGGTATGACCCGTGCGCTACGACCACCGGAAACTATCAAGGGTACCCAGCTGACGCTGGGCGACCGAGGCCGGAGCCTCGAGGTCGAACCCTCAAAACCGCATAATGGTTCTTCAACTTTTTCCGACCAACAAATTGGTCATCATAAACAAGCTCGAACGGATGATTAGTACTGCTCGGCTAAGGTCATTGCTTCCTTTACACCTGC
>JAOPYQ010000008.1 GCA_025964555.1 Thermoleophilia bacterium
GCCGGCCTCGTCGTCGGCGCGGGCGATCAGGTCGATTCGCTCCAGCCAGGCGCGGGCCTTGTCGATGCCCGCCCGTTCGGCACGGGCGTAGCTGGGAAAGCCGAGGATGCCGAGAACGCTGAAGCCCGAGGCCTTCATGAGCGGCTTGTGCATCGCCACGAGGAGATTCTCGAGCACGGTCATGCGCGGGAACACCCGGCGGCCCTCGGGCGACTGCGCCATGCCGAGCTTGACCAGCTCCTCGGTGCGCAGCTTGGTGGCGTCGCGGCCGAGGAACTCCATCGAGCCGGCCTTGGGCTTCATGAGCCCGTGGATCGTCTTCATGGTCGTGGTCTTGCCGGCGCCGTTGGAGCCGATGAGCGACACGATCTCGCCCTCGTACACCTCGAGCGAGATGCCCTTGAGCGCCTGGATCGATCCGTACCACGCCTCGATCCCGTCGAGGCGGAGCATCGGTGGGGTTCCAGCGGTGGAGGTGTCGGCGGCCATCGCCCCCAAACTACCTGCACGGCGGGACGCCGCGCGCGATCCGCGTCATTGTCACGACCGTCCCGGTTTTCGGGACGCACGTCGCGTCATTGTCACGACCGTCCCGGTTTTCGGGACGCACGTGACAGTGACGGTCTCGATCGTTCGCATCGGTGCGTCAGGCGGTGGCGACCTCGTCGCCGTACTTGTCGGCGACGACCGCGCCGTCGCTCGAACCGAGGTAGGCCTCGACGACCGCCGGGTCGTTGCGCACCTCGTCGGGGGTGCCCTCCGCGATCTTCTTGCCGAAGTTGAGCACGGTCACGCGCTCGCTCACGGACATGACGAGCTTCATCTCGTGCTCGATGAGCAGCACGGTGCAGCCGAGCTCGTCGCGGATGCGATGCATGAGCCCTTCGAGGGCGGCCGTTTCCATGGGGTTCATGCCGGCGGCAGGTTCGTCGAGCAGCACCACGCTCGGGCGCGAGGCGAGCGCGCGCGCGATCTCGAGGCGGCGCTGGTCGCCGTAGGGCAGGTTGCCCGCCAGCTCCGCGTGCCGCGAGTGGATGCCGACGAAGCGCATGAGTTCACGCGCGAGTTCGATGCCCTCGCGCTCCTCGCGGCGCTGCGACGGGAGCCGCAGCAGCGTCGAGAGCATCCCGCCCTGGAGCTTCGTGTGCATGCCGACGAGCACGTTGTCGACGCACGTCATCTCCTTGAACAGGCGGATGTTCTGGAAGGTGCGGCTCATGCCGAGCTGCGCGATCTTGTGCGGCGGACGCCCGAAGGTGTCCTTGCCCATGAACGTGAGCTCGCCCTCGGTCGGGTGGTAGAGCCCGGTGAGCATGTTGAAGAACGTCGTCTTGCCCGCGCCGTTGGGCCCGATGAGCGAGACCACCCGACCCGCGGGGATCGTGAAGTCGACCGCGTCGACGGCCGTCAGTCCACCGAAGCGCATCGTCAGCGCCGAGGCGCGCAGCAGCTCGTGGTCGCGTGGCAGGCGATCGTGGCCGAAGTCCGACATCGACATCTGCGTCATGCGGGCGCTCCCTCGGGATCGATGTCGCGCCGCTGCGGCAGCGGTCGGTCGAACGGATTCGAGCCCTGCGCGAAGCGCGAGGTGAAGCGCCGCGTGGGCTGCGCCGGCGCGGTCGGCTGCGCATGCGCATGCGGCTGCGGCTCCGGCTGCGGTTGTGGCTGCGGCTGGGCCGGAGCGGCGCGCGGCGCCTCGTGGTGGACCTGATGCGCGGCGATCGCCGGACCGGGATGCACGGGCGCCCCGAGCGTCGTCGGCTCGTGCGCGGGAGCAAGCCCCGCCTGCGCCGCCGTGGCATGTGCCTCATGGCCGACCTCGAGTGGCGCGTGCATGCCGTGCGCGGCGTCGCCGTCCGGGCCCTGCATGCCGGCGGGATACGCGTCGGGCGGCGGCGACCCGCCTCCCCCGTCATCTCCGTCGGCGAACGTCAGCTTGCGCGACTTGGAGGGGATGAAGCCCTGGGGGCGGTAGAGCATCATCACGACGAGCAGCACGCCGAAGATGAGCATGTTCCAGCTGGAGAAGTCGATGTCGAGCCCGAGCGCCTGACCCCAGGCGGTGAGGCTCGGCAGCAGCCAGAAGTTGAGGCCCTCGATCACGAACGCGCCGGCGATCGCGCCCCACACGTTGCCCATGCCGCCGATGATGACCATGCACAGGACGCTGATCGAGATGTAGAACATGAACGAGCTCGGGAACACCGAGCCGATGCGCGCGCCGTGGAAGACTCCGGCCATGCCGCCGAGTGCGGCGCCGATCCCATACGCCCAGAGCTTGGCGTTCACGCAGTGGATGCCCATCGCCGACGCGGCCGTCTCGTCCTCGCGGATCGCCATCCATGCGCGACCGAGCTTCGACCACTGCATGGTGACCGACACGTAGTAGCAGACCAGGCACAGCCCCAGCGCGAGGTAGTACCACGGCCACAGGTTGAGCGGGCCCCACGTGCCCCAGCCCATGCCGAGCATCTGGTCGGTGGGCGCGCCGCCGAGGTTCGGGGCGTCGAGGCCGCTGATGCCAGCGGTGCCGTTGGTCCAGTTGTGGCCAGCGATGTCGTCGCCGTTCCGGAAGATGTTCGGGATGATCTCGCCGAAGCCGAGCGTCACGATCGCGAGGTAGTCCCCGCGCAGGCGCAGCGTCGGCGCTCCGAGCAGCACGCCGAACAGAGCCGTGACGACCGCCGCGATCGGGAAGATGAGCCAGATCGACAGGTGGATGCCCGGGATCGTGTTCATGATCCCCGAGCCGACGTGGATCGTGACCTCGGTGAAGTGACCGGACGCCAGCCACGCCACGCAGTACGCGCCGATCGCCCAGAACGCGACGTAGCCCAGGTCGAGCAGCCCGGCGAAACCGACGACGATGTTGAGGCCGAGCGCGAGCATCACGCTCGTGAGGATGCGCAGCATCGGGTTCATCATCCCGAGGCCGAGCGACTGCTCGATCATCGGGAACGCGAGCGCGACGAGGAGCACCATGAGCGGTGCCCAGCGACCGAGCAGGTCGCGCACGCTGGGCACGGCCTTCGGCGCGGAGGCAGACGCGGGGCCCGCAAGCGCAGGCACGTAGGGCGATGTACTCGCCGCTGCAGCCACTCGTCCTCCCCATCCGTCCCGGAAACCGTCCTACCGGTCTATCGGGCCCGAATGCCCCGATGGTTGCAGCGGCCAGCCGGTTTCGTCGCAGCACTGGTCTCGCGAGCGGCCGACGCCGCCCCGCGGCCTCCGAATCGAAGGACTTCTGCGATTCGATTTCTGATGGCTGCCGCCACATCGACGCGCTGACGTCGATGCCGGGAACCAACGGCTGGTTCCCCTCGTCGACCGTTCGGATTCGCAATCGAAATCGTTGACACCTGATCGAGCATGCCGGGGTATGCGATTACTCACTCACCTCCCCGGAGTGACGATCTCGGCTGCTGCGCTGTGCGCGGCTGCCCTCGTCACCACCCCTGCCCGTGCTGCGATCGACGACGGCGCCCCCGCGCCCGACGTTCGACAGCTCAATGTCAGTCGACACGCGATCTCCCCCAACGGCGACGGGTCGGGCGACCGGCTCGTCGTGTCGTTCATGCTGCCTGCGGCGAGCGCTGCGGCGTCCGCCCGCGTCGTGGACGAACGCGGCGACACGGTGCGCGTGCTCGGCCAGTTCGCGCAGAGCGACGAGCGTGCCTCGGTCGCCTGGACCGGCGTCGACGAAGCGGGTCGACAGGTACCCGACGGCTCGTACCGCATCGTGGTGGCGCCGGCGCTTCCCGATGCAGCGGTCGCGATGGATGTCGCACCGGACTCGACGAGCGACGCGGTGGTCGTGTCGGATGTCGTCCGCGTCGACCGGCGCTCGCCGCGCGTGCGACTGTCCTCCACGCGCCTTCGCGTCGCGTCACGTGGCGTGCACGGCATCGCCGTGCCGATCATCGCTTCTGAATCCGCGACGCTGCGTATCTCGGCCCACGGCACGATCGGGACGTCGCGACGCTCGACCGAACGCGACGCAGGGCGCTCGATCGTCACCCTCCCCGTGCGCGGGAGAACGGCCCTGTCACGCGCGTTCGATGCCGGTGGCGAGGCACGCGTGTCGATGCGCCTCGCGATTCGCGACGACGCTGGCAACCGGTCGGTGCGGACGCTCGCGCTGTCAGTGCTGCCACCCGCATCGGAGCAGCTCAGCTGGCCGATGCACGCGGCCGTGACCTCCGGATTCGGGTCGCGCTGGGGCCGCCTGCACGCGGGCATCGACATGCCCACGCCCGTCGGCACGCCGGTGCACGCCGCCGGTCCCGGGCGCGTCGTGAGCGCTTCGTTCGACGGCGGCTATGGCAACTCGATCGTCATCGACCACGGACCGTACGAGACGCGCTACGCGCACCAGTCGCGGCTGCTCGTGCACGTCGGGCAGCGAGTGGGTCGCGGCCAGGTGATCGGCCTGAGCGGCAACACGGGCAGCTCCACCGGCGCGCACCTGCACTTCGAGGTGCACGTCGACGGCGTGCCTCGTGATCCGATGGCGTACCTGCCGTGAACCTCGACCGCGTGTCAGGCGTCGAGCAGGCCGTCGATGCGGCGCGCGGCGGCGCGAGCGAACTCGGTCACGCGACCCGCGTGCTCGGGTCCGAGCACCACCCACGCCTTCATGGGACGACCCTTGCCGGAGGGGTCGAACAGCTTCGCGCCGGACAGTGCCAGCGCGTCTGCGTGCTCGGGATCGTCGAGCGGGATCGTGCACCCGTCGGGAATGAAGCAGGCGATCGCCTTGCCGCGATACATGACGGCGTCGCGCCCGAACATCTTCCCGGCGCGCACGTCGGCGCCGAGGTCCTCGGCGAGGTCTGCGGTCAACTGCTCGGCGGCGTCCATGCCGCGAACCTACCCGGCGAATCGCCTAGGCGCGTGCCACCGAGTTCTCCCCGAGCAGGCCGGTCGGCCGGAACACGAGGACGATGACGAGGATCGAGAAGATGACGACATCCACCCAGCGGTCGCCGATGTAGAGCGACGAGTACGAGGCGATCAGACCGAGCATGATCGCGCCGACCACCGCGCCGGTCAGGTTGCCGATGCCGCCGAGCACGGCTGCGGTGAACGCGAACAGTCCGTTCTTGAAGCCCGAGTTCCAGACCGTCGTCGTGTTCACCAGCGCGTACATGACCCCGCCCGCGCCCGCGAGCAGGCCGCCGAGCAGGAACGTGAGCGAGATCGTGCGGTTGACGTCGATGCCCATGATCGCCGCGGCGCCCTGGTCCTGCGCGGTCGCGCGCATCGCCTTGCCCTGCTTGGTGCTCGACACGAACCAGTTGAGGCCGTACAGCAGCGGCACCGTGAGCAGGATCACGAACATGTCCTTGAGACGGACGTTGCCGAACAGCGTCGCGTTGCCGAGCAGGTCCGGCACGCTCACCTGGCTGGGGCCCCAGATCTTCTGCGCGAGGTTCGCGAGGATGAAGCTCATGCCGATCGCGGTGATGAGTGGTGCGAGCGGCGGCGCATTGCGCAGCGGCTTGTACGCGATCTTCTCGATGACGACGTTGATCGTCGCGCAGCTCACCATGCACACGACGAGGGCCACCACGATGATCGCGGCCTTGGCGAGCACGCCGCTGTCGGCGGTGATGCCGGTCGTGACGATGATCTGCATGCTGATCATCGACCCGAACATGAACACGTCCGCGTGCGCGAAGTTGATGAGCTCGATGATGCCGTAGACCATCGTGTAGCCGAGCGCGATGAGCGCGATCGTCGCGCCGTAGGTCAGGCCGATGGTCGTCTGCGCCGCGAATGCCGCGGGGTTCTTCGCCGCCATGAGCAGCAGCCACATGAGCAGGATGCCTGCCGTGGCCTGACCGCTTCGGTCGATGTAGATCTGCTTCTGTGCCGCGCTGAGATTCACGTTACTTGCCCTTGCCGACGTCGATGGTGCGGTCGAACGCCCACGCGCCCTTGGTGACCTTCACGCCGCTCAGCACCGACAGCGTCGAATCGCCCGTCTCGGTCATCGAGAACGACCCGAGCGCACCTTCGTGGTCCTTGGTGGCGAACAGCTCCTTGAGCACGCATGCGCGCGTGACGCCGTCGCCCTCCGCGCAGCGCGCGATCGCCGCGATCGAGATTCCGGTCGCGTCGTAGGCGTACGCGGTGTAGGCCTGTGGGGCACCGTGCTGCTTCGTGAACGAGGCGACGAACTCCTTGCCCTTGCCCTCGAGCTTCTCGGGCGGGACGCCGCCGAAGGTCGCGAGCGCGCCCTCGCCCGCCTCGCCGGCTGCTTCCACGAAGGCGTCCTCGAAGATGCCGTCGGGGCCCATGAAGAAGATGTCCTTGTCGGCTGCGCGCAGGTCCTTGAGGATCTGGCCCGCGTTGTTCTGCGTGATGCCGCCGAAGAACACCAGCTCGGCACCCTTGCTCGTGATCTTCGGGATGAGCGGTCGATAGTTGGATGCGAGCGGGTCGATGCCTTCGTTGCCGACGACGTCGAGCCCGAGCTCCTCCGCCGCGCCCTCGAACTGGTCGCCCAGGCCCTTGCCGTAGGTCTCCTTGTCGTTGAGCACGAAGACCTTCTTGGCGCCGAGCTCCTTCGCCCATGTCGCGGCGGCCTTCGCCTGCATGTCGTCGGCGAGCACCACGCGCAGGAAGTTGCGTGTGCCGTTGGGGTAGTACTTGTCGGGCTCGCCCGGGTCACCGCCCGCCTTGGTGAGGCCGACGGCGGTCGCCGCAGGGCTGACGATCGCGAGGCCCGCGGTGTTGGCCGTCTTGATCTGCACCTGTGCGCAGCCGGAGTTCATCGGGCCGATCACGACGACGACCTTCGGATCCTGCGCCAGCGTGTTCATGTTGTCGGCGCACTTGGCCTCGTCCCACTTGCCGGCCTGGGCGGTGGCGTCGTCGAGCGACTTGTAGGTCACCTTGATCCCGCCGGCCTCGCCGTTGGTCTCGGCGATCGCCATCTCGATGGCCTGGACCATGCTCTCGGTCTGAGCTCGGGCGCTGCCGGTGAGCGGCAGGTCGGAGGCGATGATCACTTCCTTGAGCGGGTCGCCTCCACCGCTGGCGCCGCTGGCCGCGCCGGTGCTGCCGCCGCAGCCGGCGACGAACGCCGCGGCTGCCAGCACGGCGACGATGGACATGACGTGGTGGTGGTTCCTGCTCCTCATGCCGAGCTATCGTCGGCGGGCGCCCTCGCGAGTGCGCTCGAAACCGGCCAGCCTGCGGGCGTGCAGCGTTGCACCGGGCGGCAGGTCGTGGCCGGTGGCGGACGCCGGATGGCCCGAATGGTGCAACGTCCCTGCATGCGGGGCCGACATCCAGGCAGGTGACAGGCCGTGGGCGATCCCCAGCGTCGCGGCAATCCATGACGAGGTGGTGCGCCATGAGCCTGATGAGCGGTATTCGCAATGCGTTCGAGAACCTGTTCGTGCCACACGACGGGCTCTACGACCAGGCACGCGAGCTCGTCGCGAACGACGATCCGGACGGCGATGGCAAAGTCGACGTGTCCGCCAGTCCGGCGAGCGCCAGCCGCCGCCGGGCCTGTTCGGGATCACGGGCCGAGGCTTCGCGCGCGCCGACGGCCAGGGCAATGGCGACGGCTCCCGCCGCCGCCCCCGAGCAGGCGAGCGCCGGTGCGCGCCAGTCCGCGTGATGAGCGCTGCGCGAGTGGGCAAGGTCCACTCGTGCATGTCTTGCTCGTGAGAAACAGTGCCAGCGGCTCGGCCGGACAGGTCGACCCCGGCGGCGTGCTCGTGGATCGTGGCTGCACGATCACCGACGTGGACATCGCCGACGCGGCTCGCTGGGTGCGCGATCGCGAATCGCGTCGCCTGTCCGGCATCGATCGGGTCGTCGTCGCCGGCGGGGACGGATCGCTCGGCGTCGCGGCCGCGCTGGCGACGCTCGCGGACGTGCCGATGGGCGTCGTGCCCGCCGGCACCGCCAACGACTTCGCGCGGGCGATGGAGCTGCCCGACGACATCGAGCGTGCGTGCGTGCTCGCCGCCACCGGCGACGCCGTGCGCGACGTCGATCTCGCGCGCATCCAAGGGCTCGACGCCCACTTCGTCAACGTGGCGTCGATCGGCATCGCGCCGTTCGCCGCGACGCATGCCAAGCCGCTCAAGCGCGGCATCGGTGCACTCGCCTACCCGGTGGGCGCCGCGATCGCAGCGGTGCGCTCGCGGCCGGTCACGGTCGTCGCACGCGTGGACGGACACCTCGTCTGGTCCGGCAAGGCGTGGCAGGCGATGATCGCCAGTACCGGCGCGTTCGGGGGCTGGGCCGACACCGGCTCCACCCGCCTGGGGGATCGACAGCTCGACCTGATCATCGTTCCCGCCGGTCGCGGCACACGCGAGCTCGCCTTCGACGCCGCTGCCCTCAAGCGAGGCGAACTTGCCGCTCGCGACGGCGTGCACCACGATCGGGGTCGCCGCATCGAGCTGACGCTGCACCGCGCCCCGCGCATGGTCGTCGACGGGGAACTGCTCGAGGTCGACGATCGCAGCGTCATCGCCGAGGTCACCGAACGCCCCGTGCGCGTCGTCGTCGGCTGAGCTGGCCGCATCGGCGCGCATGATTCCTGCATCGACGGGAACAAGCCGAACATGGACTTGCGCTTTTCACCGATCGAGGGCATCGTCGAGGTAATGGACGATGAGCACCAGCAGGAACGAAGCGCGTCACTGGGCAGTGCCCTGTCGCGCCTGTCCGAGGCCCGCGAGCGCCGCGGCTCGGTCGGCGTGCTCGACCCGTTCGAGGCGATGCCGGCCGAGGATCGCCTCGCCGCAGCCGCTCCGGTGCGCACCGCGCGCACGCGCCGCGGCCTGTTCAGCTTCTCGCAGCGCGCACAGGCTGCCGCTGACGACGACGCCTGATCCGAGCAGTGCCATCGGCGTGTCCGATGACGGCCACCACCCCATCGCACGCCCCACGCGCTCACGTGAGGCAGCGACAATCGTGGCATGCATGGAACCCTGAGCTGTCCCGTCTGCGGCACTACCGGCATTGCGCTCGGCTCGCCTGCCTGCCCGCACTGCGCGGTTGGCTTCTCGAGGCCGGTCGTTGCGCCCACGATGCAGGCAGCCCCGGTGACGGCCGCCGCCGTCGCCAGCGCACCCGCGGCCGCGCTCGCACTACCGCCCGTCGACCGATGGTCGCCGACCATGCACGCGCCCGCGCCGATCCCGTCCACGACCGCTGCGCCAGTGGTTGCTTCAAGCACCTACGGATCGATCTGGCGCCGCATGTTGGCCGCGGGTATCGACGGCGTCCTGGTCGGCATCCCCTTCCTGCTGTTCCTCGGACCGGGCGAGTACTTCCGCTGGACCGAAGACACGAGCACGTTCTTCGTGGCGACGAAGCCGTGGGAGTACCTCGAGATGCTCGCCTTCCTCGTGTACGCCGCAGCGATGCAGTCCTCGGCCAAGCAGGCGACCTTGGGGATGCAGGTTCTCGACCTGCGCCTCGTGCGTGACGACGACCAGGCTCCGGTGAGCTTCCTCCGGGCGGCCGGTCGCGACCTGCTCACCTATCTGTCGGCGTTCCTGCTCTGCATCGGTTACCTGATGATCGCCTTCACGGCGAAGCGGCAGGCACTCCACGACAAGCTCACCAACACCGTCGTGGTGCACGACGCCTGAGATAGCCACGGTCGGGCTCGAACCGACACTGGACGGGTTTTGAGTCCGTTGCCTCTACCAATTGGGCTACGTGGCCGTACGGGCAGATCCTAGCCGCAGCCGCCCCGACCTACTCGTCCGAGTCATCCTCGTCGAGCGGACGCACGTAGAACGGCACCAGCGAACGCACCGTCGGCTCGAGCCGGTCGCGCTGACCCGCAAGGTCGACCATCTCGACCTGCCGATCGAGCGTTCGCAGCACCGGTGACAGGTCGCGCCACAGCGATGCGAGCGCGAAGCGCCTCGTGTCGCCCTCGAGGTCGGGATCGAGCTCCACGGCCAGCACCAGCGACGGCTCGTCGTGGCGATCCGGCATGAACCACTGCAGCTGCGTGCACTGCGTGACGGCCTCGTGCTCGGCGAGCAGCGTCGCGACCGCCGTCTGCGCGTCCTGGGGAAGCTCCTGGTCCGCGGGTCCGACGATGACCTCCACGCCCTCGTCGATCACCTCCGTGCCGTAGCCGCGCGCGGAATCGATGAGGTCCTGCACCATGCGAGGCGTCAGCAGCAGCGCCTCGTCCCCACCGGGGTTGATGACGATGTTCGGCGGGCCGTCGTGCCCGGATCCGAGCAGCGGGAACAGGTCGCGCACCGCGAGCGCCACGTAGCGCCCACCATCCGGCATGAATGAACCGAGCGAGCCCTCGTCGGTGAACATCGGCACGATGTCCCCTTCGACGTCGGGATGGCGCACGAGCACGAAGCTCAGCTCGAGCTCGCCGTCGAGCGTGACCTCGCCGGAGCCCTCGGAGTCGCCCAGCTGCTGGTCCTCCGGGACCAGGGCGATGAGCGTGGCGGAGAGCAGCGCCGAGAACAGCCGCTTCGCCAGTTCGGGATCGTTCTCGCCGCGGCGCGGGTCGTTGAGCGCCCGAATGAGCGACTCGTTCTCGAAGAAGACGTGCGTGGGCAGGCTGAATTCACCCGCTTCGGAGGAGGAGTCCTCGTCGCCGGCATCGTCACTGGAAGGATCGGCGTCGGCCTCCGGCCACTCGCCGGAGGAATCATCGTCGTCGTCCGGATGGTCTGCGTCTGTCCGCACCACGGCATCCTCGCACGTTCACCCGACGCCGGCACCTCGCGCGGCCTCTCCGCATGCGCGACCGCGTACACGCATAGGATGCATGGATATGAAGATTGGAATTCTCACGGGCGGCGGCGACTGCCCCGGCCTCAACGCCGTCATCTCCTCCGTCGCCCGCCGCAGCTGGGACCACGGGCACGAGCTCATCGGTTTCAAGTACGGCTGGCGAGGCGTGATCGAAGACGACTCGATTCCGCTCACCCGCGACGTCGTGCGAGGCATCATGCGCGAGGGCGGGACGATCCTGCGTTCGAGCGGCGACAACCCGGCGCACGGTGGCGATCGCCCCGAGCGCGCGCTCGCCACCCTCAAGAAGCACCAGGTCGATGCGCTCATCGTGATCGGCGGCGAGGGCACCATGAAGGGCGCGCTCACCATGCATCGCGACCACGGCCTCGCCGTCGTGGGCGTGCCCAAGACGATCGACAACGACCTGCCCGGGACCGAGCTCACGGTCGGCTTCGACAGCGCGCTCGCGATCGCGACCGAGGCGCTCGATCGCCTCGCGACCACCGCGGAGAGCCACGACCGCGTCATGGTCTGCGAAGTCATGGGCCGAACGGCCGGCTGGCTCGCCATGTACGCCGGCATCGCCGGCGGCGCCGACGTCATCCTGCTGCCTGAGATGGACATGTCCGTCGAGGAAGCGTCCGAGATCGTGACCCGCCGTCACGGGCAGGGCCGCGACAGCTCCCTCATCGTCGTGGGCGAGGGCTACAACCTGCGCTCGACGACGGGGCTCTTCGACGACGTGAACGTCGAACACGAACTCGACGCGTACGGATTTCCCCGCCTGGGCGGCATCTCCAACCACGTCGCACACGCCGTCGAGCAGCTCACGGGCTTCGAGACCCGCGTCACCATCCTCGGACATGTGCAGCGCGGCGGGCCGCCCACTGCGCGCGATCGCGCGCTCGCGTCGCGCTTCGGGTTCCTCGCGGCCGACCTCGTCCACGAGGGCAACTTCGGGCAGCTCGTCGCCCAGGTCGGGCGAGACGTCCTGCCGGTTCCACTCGAACAGACGGAGGGCGACGCTCGGGTGATTCCCGAGGACGTCTTCGAGTTCGTTCGATCGTTCATGGGTTGAGCACCAGGAAACACCGAAGGAAGATCATGCGCCTCCCCTCCCTGCTTCACCGCCTCCGCGTCCTGCTGCCGACCGCCGTCGCCGGGGCCGCGGTGCTCCTCGTGCCGTCCAGCGCGTTCGCCGTGCCGACGATCACCGAGCTGACCCCTGCCACCGTGCAGGCGGGCAGCTCCGTCGTCGCAACCGGCACCGTCGCCCCCGTCGCGGCCGGCGAGCTCGTGCAGCTCGAGCAGCAGCTCGACGGCGCGTGGACGAAGGTCGGCCAGCTCGCCTCCACCGACGCAGGCGGCGCATGGCGCGTGACCTTCAATCCGCAGGTCGGCGGCCAGGTGCGGGCGACGCAGCTGTCGACGACCGGCGGCTCGAGCGCCGAGCTCGCCGTGCAGGTCGCGCCCAAGGTGTTGTCCGCCAAGCTCGCTCGCGGCACGATCTACCCGTTCCTGAACGCCCGCGCCACGTGGCGAGTTGCGCCAGCGACGTACCCGGACGGACGCGTCACGATCGACCTGTCGATCGATCGCCGCGCCGCCGGCACGGTCCAGGCGACCATCAGGCACGGCATCGTCACGGCGACGATCCCCACCAAGGGCGTCGGTCGCTTCAACGCCAAGCTCAACCTGCCGGCGCGAGGCGGGTTCGCCGAGACCAGCGCAGCAACGCCGCTCTCGTTCGTCGTACGGGGCGCTCGCGTGGGATCGGGATCGAGCCGGGCCTGGAACACCTCGCTGCGCGCCGCGCTCAGGTTCCGCGGCGTGCACGTGCCCGGCGGATCGAGCTTCGACTCGCGCATGGGTGAATCCGTGATCGCGTTCCACAAGGCATACGGTCGAGCGCGAACCACGACGTTCGAGGCGAGCGACTGGAAGCGGCTCACCCGCAGCGCGATCGCGGTCCGCGATCGCAGCGCCGGCCTGCACATCGAGATCGACAAGGGCCGCCAGATCCTCATGCAGGTGCGCAACGGCAAGCCCGTCATGGTGGTCCACGTCTCGTCGGGCGCGACCGGGAACACTCCGGCTGGTCGCTGGAAGGTGCAGTGGAAGGGCGACTGGGTGCCCTCGCTGTACGGCAGCCTGCTCTACAAGTCCATGGCGATCACGGGCGCCTACGCCATCCACGGCTATCCGAGCGTGCCGACGAGCCCCGCGAGCCACGGCTGCGTGCGCGTGCCGATGTGGATCGCCGCAACGCTCTATCGCCGCTCGCCCGTCGGAACCCCGATCTTCATCTACGAAGGACCGGGCACGACGCGCCCCTCGCTCGGCCGCGGGCATCGCGCCGACGTGCCGGAGCTCGCAGGCATCGACGCACGTCGCTGGGCCGACGAGGCGCTCTAGACCTGCGGGGAAAGCTGATGGTCGGTGAAGTCGAACGGCCGGTGAGCTTTCAGTAGGTTCCGCGGATCGAGCGGCAGATTCGTGTCGGTGATCGGGGCCGGTCATCCGATCCATCCTCTGATGCCGATAATCGGATCATTCCCGCTGCTCACTGCCTCGTTGGTGGCGCTTGCGATGCTCGTCGCCATGAGCGACCGTGCCACCGGCGCCACTGCGAACACGACGGTCGGCGCAGACGTGCTCGTCGCCTCCACGCTGGGAGCCGGTGGCTGCCTGCCCGGTGTCGCAGGAACCACGTCGTTCGGGACGATCGCCGCAGGCACGAGCGTGGTCGCCTCGAGCGACTGCACCGTCACGTGGGGCACGAACGCAGCGACGGCCATGCTGCGCATCTACCAGTCGGACCTCGCCGGGGTCGCGATGACCTCCGCCGGCCCCTCGGTCCCCGACTACGACCAGGGCACCAACGACTGGCTGCTCGGCAATGGTCACTTCGGTGCGTGCCTTCACGCCAAGGGCGCCACCACCACCGCCGCCTGGACGCTCGACGGCAGCTGCGCCGCGGTCGACGGCGGCCACTGGAACGACGTCCCCAACAGCACGGTCAGCCTCGGCGCACGCGTCGCGTCGAGCGACAGCACCGGTTCGGTCGGCCTGCGCTTCGGACTCCGAACGCCCACCCTGCAGGCGGCGCAGGCGTACTCGGCGGGCATCACGTTCGAGGTCGTCGCACCCGATCCTGGACCGGGCGGCGCCCCCACCGCCGGCGCGGTCAACATCGCCGGCACCGCCGCCCTGGGCCAGACACTCACCGCCAACCCGTCCGGCTGGAACATGGGCAGCCCCGCCGGCTCCTACGCCTACCAGTGGGTGCGCTGCGGTACCGGCGGCGGCACCTGCGTCGACATCGCCGGCCAGACCGGCGCAAGCTACGTCGTTTCCGGCGCGGATGGTGGTCGGACCCTTCGCCTGCGCATCGACGTGTCGAACGTCTATGGCTCGGCGTCCGCGACCAGCACGCAGTCGGCCGTCATCATCGATGCCGTCGGCGACGAGGGGGGCACCAACGCGACGACCATCTCGAACGCCACCACCCTCACGGTCACCAGGCCGCCAAATGCATTCGAAGGCGACGTGCTGGTCGCGCAGGTAGTGGTGCGCGACGGCACCGATGTCGCCTTCACGACCGTCCCGGCCGGATGGGTGCTCATCCGGCGCACGGACGAGAGCAACCGCGTCGCCATGGCCACCTACCGGAAGATCCTGACGGCCGCCGAGCCCGCCGGGTACACGTGGATCTGGAACGTGAGCGACCGGGCGACGATCGGCGTGGAGGCGTTCAGCGCCGTCGATCCCACCACACCTGTATCGATCTCCTCCGGCAACACGGGCTCGAGCGCGCTCGCCACCGCCACCGGCATCGCGGTTCCCGACAACAACTCCACGCTCGTCGCGATGTACGGCAGCCGCGACACCCTGACCTACACCGACAACAACGCGATGAACGCGCTCTGGCAGCTCGCGGGTGGCGGCGGCAACGTCGGCGCGTTCGGACGCTGGAAGCTCATCAACTCCGGCGCATCCGGCAATCGGACCGCGACGCTCTCGAGCGGCAGCGACTGGGTGGCGCAGCTCATCGCGCTCAAGCCGCGTCCATAGACGAGTGTCAGTGCTCGAGCGCGAGGTCGGCGTAGACCGCCAGCGCACTCGACAGCCCGGTGTCGAGGTGCCCCTCGTCGAGCAGCAACGCATCCACGCCCGCCCGGTGCAGGCGCGCGACCTGGTCGAGCGCCTCGATCGACTCGCTGATCACGGGCCAGCCCACCGGAACGTCGGCGAGCAGCTCGAAGGTGCGGTCCACGTCGACGGTGCCCGACGCATCGCGGTTGTCGATGTTGATCACGTCGACGTCGGTCTCGAGCGCGAACTCCAGCTCGTCGTCGGACTGCACCGACAGCACGATCTCCATGCCCAGCTCGTGCGCCGCGCGGACGATCGCCACGAGCGAATCCGAGGGCGGCGCGTCGAGCTGCGCGAGCTCGTCGGCATCCGGCTCGCGACCGACATAGACGGTCGCTGGCGTCAGCAGCGCGTCGGCGCCGGCTGCGCGCAGCGCATAGACCTGGCGAACGTCGACCACATAGTCACGCGCGATCACCGGCAAGGTGCTGCCCGCGCGAGCGGCTCGCAGGTCGTCGTGCGACCCACCGCTCAGCTTCGGTTCGGTGACGACGCTCACCGCGCTCGCGCCGGCCCGTTCGCACTCGAGCGCGACCGCTCCCACGTCGAGCGACGGGTTGATCGTGCCGCGACGGAGCGTCGCACGCTTGGGCTCGACGATGAGCCCGAGCACGTCCTCGCTCAGCACCTCGCTGAGCGACCGCGCAGGCGGCGCCTCGGCAGCGGCGGCTCGCAGCGACCCGAGGTCGGCGAGCTCGTCGCTGGTCCAGGTGCGTCGTGCATGGTCGATGGCGTCGGAGATGTCACTCATGACGGTGTGTCTCGTACCTCGCGTGCGTGTCGTTCCTGGCCGATGATCGTGACTGCGTTGCCGCTCCCGACGCGTACCGCGCCCGCGGCCACGAGCGCCTCCGCGTCGTCGAGCGTCGCGACGCCGCCCACGGCGACGATCGCGATGTCCGCCGGCAGGTGCTCGCGCAGGCTGCGAACGTGCTGCTCGGTGACGGCACGCGGCTGGTGCCCGGATCCGGTCTGAAGAAATCCTGCGGACGTGTCGTGCAGGCGCTCGAGCACGGGACGGACGTGGTCGAGGTCGAGCATCGTCGTCTCGAGCACGATCGTCAGATCGGCACGACCCCGCGCGCTGTTGAGCGCCGACCACCACGCATGGCCGAGCACGCGATCGAGCTCCGCGCGCGCCACGTCCGGATCGCCGCCGGCCCCGAGCGCGGAGTGGTCGAGCATGATCGCGAGTTCGTTGGCCCCGTCAGCGAGGGCGCTGTCGCACGCGGCGAGCTTTGTGTTGGGTGTGTCCTGGCCGAAGGGGAAGCCGACCGCGGCACGCACGCGCGTGCTGGATCCTGCAAGGGCGGCCGCGGCAAGTGCCACGTGAGCAGGCCACACGCACACCGTCGCCAGGTGCGCCTCGCGCGCTCGCAGGCATCCGACCCGGACCTCGTCACGGGTGACGAGCGGCTGCAGCAGGTGCAGTTCCAGGCTCTTGGCGATCGAGATCCCGCTCAACTCGCGAGCCACCCGATGGCGACGGCGATGAGCACGAGCACGACCGCCAGGCCGAGCATCGGCAGCAGCAGGTACCGGAAGCCGCCCTGACCGTGTGTGGTGCCGCGCGGCACCTCGCCGTAGGAGGACTTCTCCCGTCGCGAGAGGTCGCGCAGCTGCGCGGCGACGCGCCCCTTGGGTCCCAGGTCGCCGCTCACGATGCCGGGGACCACGTGTCGGCCGACTTCCTTGTCGGCCCAGGTCGCGTCGGTGGCGGCGGCCGCGTGCTCAACGAGGTTCTCGGCCTTCGCCTTCGCGTCGACGCGCTCAGGCTCCACCACGCGCGGATCGGGCGTGGCTGCGTCGGAGCTGTCGGGACTCGGAGGGTCGTCGTCCATCGTCGGAATGCTATAGCCCGGCTCGGGCGAGCCACGTCGCATCATCACGCCAATGCTTGCGAACCTTCACTCGCAGCGACAGGTGCAGGCGGGTGTCGAGCTGCTCCTCGATCATCCTGCGCGCGGCGATTCCGATGTCGCGGATCTGCTCGCCCTTGGCGCCGACCACGATCCCGACCTGGCTCTGGCGCTCGACCCAGATGGTGCACTCTGCCTGCAGGAGACCGTCACCATCCTCGAACAGGTCGTCGACGGTCACCGCGCTCGCGTGCGGGAGCTCCTCGCGCAGGTGGGCGAGCGTCGCCTCGCGCACGTACTCGGCGATGCGTTCCTCGTCGCGCATGTCGACGACATCCTCGTCACCGAACCACGCGGGTCCCTCGGGCAGCAGCGCCGTGAGTTCGTCGAGCAGGCCGTCGACCCCGTCGCCGTCGAGCGCACTGATCGGTACGAGCGCCGCGAAGTCGCGTCCCTTGAGCAGGTCGGTCATCGCGTTGATGCGCTGCATGATGACGTCCGGCTTGATCCGGTCGACCTTGTTGAGCGCGAGCACGACCGGCTTGTTCGTCGCGAGCACCATGTCGGCGACGCGTCGCTCCCCCGCGCCGGGCTCGTCGATGACGTCGATGACCCACAGCACGATGTCGACGTCGCGGAAGCTGCCCTCCACGGACTGCTGCATGCGCTCGGTCATGCGGTCCATCGGCTTCTGGCTGCCGGGCAGGTCGACGAACACGAGCTGGGCGTCCTCGCGGCGCGCGACGGCCCGGACGATGCGGCGCGTGGTCTGCGCGATCGGCGACACGATGGCGACGTGATGGCCGACGATACGGTTCACGAGCGTCGACTTGCCGGCGTTCGGGCGGCCGGCGACGGCGATGAAGCCGCTGCGACGCACCTCGGTCCCGGCTGATGCACCGAAGAACGCGTCGATCGCGTTGGGCGCCTCGGTCGAGCCGGGCGCTTCGGGAGTGTCGGGGGTGTCGCTCACGCTTCGAGGGCGTCGGGAACGAAGGCGGCCGGCAGCAGGGCCGCGACGGGGCCTTCGATGTACTCGCCTGCGGAGACGAACGCGACGGTCGCGTCGGGCGCGAGCTCGGCGATGAACTGGCGGCACATCCCGCACGGCTGGCCATCGGGTCCGTCGACGTGCACGGCGATGCGCTCGATCGATCGCGGGTCGCGGCCTTCGGCGACCGCTCGAACGAGTGCGGTGCGCTCCCCGCAGATGGTGAGGCCGAACGATGCGTTCTCGACGTTGCAGCCGGTCACGACGGTGCCGTCAGGAAACTGCAGGGCGGCGCCGACGCGGAAGTCCGAGTAGGGCACGTAGGCGTGCTGCGACGCGGCGCGCGCGGCTGCGCGCAGCTCGATCGATTCGGGACTCGCGGGTGTGAAGTTCGGGGCCATGCCTGCATCCTAGTCGCGAGCTCACAGCACCGGCGCCAGAATCGCACCTCCAGCGGGTGCCGGGGCGGGATTCGACGTCGGGCTGGCAACCGGAGCGGAAGCGACACGTGGCGCTGGAGTGGGTGCGCGCGCAGCAGCAGGTGTGACCTGGTGGACGGGCACGCGCGGCGTGGGCACCGCGTGGTGGTGCGCGTGTCGCGGCACGTGTCGGGTCGGGTGCGCGGGCGTGCCCGCGCTGATCCGCCTCGTGCGGGAGCGTGATCGGGTGGTCGGGGCGGGCTCGGCGTCGAGGCGCACGGCCTGCGGAGCTGGATCGGCTCGCGGCTCCATCCCCGCTTCAGCGATGCCCGCGTCGGCGCCGGGCGCGGACGCGCGATCGGCGCCGCCGCCGGGCCACGGCGCGACGAGCAGGATGGCGACGATCGCCGCGACGGAGACGGACCCGCGTCGCACGAACATGCGTCGTCGCTCCGTGCGCGCGAGCTCGGCGTCGGTGGGTGGCGGGTCGAGCAGGAAGGTGCGCACGTCGATGTCGGAGCGGTCGACGCGTCCGAGCAGCACGTCCTCGATCCGCTCGCGCGGGTCACTCGACGTGGATGGCTGCAGGTCCTGTGGCACGAGGGGTTCCATGTCTGGATCGTCGCGCGTACCGGGCCGCAGGTGTCACCCGATTCGTGCCAACTTCGTGCCGAGAGTCACACGATCGCGTGACGATGTCAGTCGCGCCGCACAGAGTTGTGGCTACAACCTCTAGGCCGCGACGGCCGGCGGCACGAGCAGTGCGAGCGTGAGCGCCTGCGCGACGCTCGCGCGCGACGTGACCTGCACGTACGTGCTGCCCGCAGGCAGCGCGGCCTGTAGCACGTCGCCGCTGCGCCCGATCGCTCCGGCCTGCGTCCACACGCCGGCCTCGGACGCGAATGCCACATCCGGCGCCGCCCCCCCGTGCCATGCGACGCGGAACCCGAGCACGCTCGGTGCATCGATGCGGATCCAGGTGCCCCACACGGCGCCGGGCTCCACCGCGACGTCCCAGGTGGGACCGTCGAGCCACGTCGTGACCGGCGCAGGCACCCCGGCTGCGACGGCGGGTGCAACGCCGAACGCCGTCGCCATGTCCACTCCACCGCTCGGATCGCCGTGCATGCCAGCGCCCTCGGCATGCTGTCGCCCCTGGTCGACCTGCGCACCGAGCGCGCGCCAGGTGGCCAGCGCGCCGCAGCCCAGCAAGGGGATCATGCTCGCGGCGACCAGCCCGACCCCCGCGAAGCCGAACATGCCGCCGATCGCGTTGAGGACGAGGCCGACGAGCGCGAGCGGCAATACCGCGAACGACGCTGCAACGCCCCCGCCCAACATGATCGCGACGACGCGAAGGTGATGGCCACGCAGTGCGCGCAGGGCGCTGCGCGGAAGCCAGCCACGGTCGTGGTGTACGACGGCGCAGGTTGCGAGCAGCACCGGTCCGATCGTGAAGACGAACACCGCGAACGCAAGAGGCACGGTCAGCAGTCCGAGCACGGGCACCATCGACGCCGAACGCAGTGCGAGCCACGTCGCGGCGATCGGGACCACCGCCACACTGCCGACCTGCGTCATGAGGCGTGGCAGGTCCGTGAAGACCTCGTACGCGGCGTCCTGCAGGTCGTCGTCGTAACCCGCCTCGGTCGCGAGCGCCACCCGGATCGACACCGCGATGAGCAGCAGCAGCTCGACGGAGCCGACGAGGATGCGCAGGCGCAGGTCGCCCGCGTCACCACCTCGGAACAGCGTGAGCCCGAGCAGCACCGCGCCGGCCGCGAGCACGGTGAGCTGGCCGCGCCACGAGGCGCGGGCACGCCGCAGGGTGTCGACGAGCGTCGAGGTGACCATCACGGCCCCATCGGCATCGGCGCGACGCGCCTTGATGCCGCATCCCGACGCCGTTCGCGACGCCACGCGGGGCTCAGCGCAGCAGCTCGAAGAGCTGGAACACGAGCAGCGTGATGCTGGACCCGACGATCGCGCCGGCGACGACCTCGCCGGTCGTGTGCACGCCGGCCTCCACACGCGTGTGGCAGACCAGCAGCGCGAGCACGAAGGTCAGCGCCGCAACCAGCGTTCCGTATGTGGTGCCGGCCGTCACGAACGCGATCGCCATCCACGCGGCAAACGCGATCGCGGCGTGCCCGCTCGGCCAGCCACCGCGCAGCGGCGTGCCGGAACGCCCCGACACGACCTTGAGGGCGATCACGCCGAGCAGCGTGAGCACGAGCGCGATGAAGGTGATGTGCACGGGTGTCTCGCGCACGGCGAGCAGCACCTCGCGCGACGGATCCCCGAGCTGCGGCGCGAACACGAGGTAGCCGACCGCGATCGCGTTGAACGTGGAGATGAGCACCGCGCCGGCGGCGACGTCCTTTGCGACCTTCGCCAGCGGGTTGAAGCTCGTGGTCGCGACGTCGATCGCCGCCTCCACTGCCGTGTTGAGCATCTCTGCCGCGATCACGAACGTCGCCGCGAAGATGACGAGGATGAGCTCGACGCGCGTGACTCCGAGCAGCAGGCACGCGAACATCGCGACGGCGGCGGCGAGGAAGTGGATGCGCATGTTGCGCTGCGTCGCGAGCGTGTGGATGACGCCCTCGAACGCGAAGTTGAAGCTCTGGACGAGCGGGCGCGACTCGTGCAGGCCGACGTAGCGGCGTGACAGGCGTGCACGATCTCGGACCCAGCGGAACATGGGTCGATCCTAGAGGGTCGGGCCCCGCCCCACGCGGCTCACCAGGTGAGCGTCTCGACCTGGGACGCGGCGGCCACCGGAACTGGCGGCGTCGACGCGGCCGGCGGCGCGTGGCGCAGCGCCTCGAACGAACGAAGCAGGCGGATGCTCGCCTGGACGCGTCCGAGTTCGGCGTAGTCGGGATGGTCGAGGTAGCCGGTGCCGAGGTTCATGCCGGCGTTCGAGCGCAGTCGCTGTGCGTTGACGTCGACCAGGTCGCGGGTCGAGGCGATGAGCGTGCGCACCGCGGGACTGGAATCGTCGAAGCCGTCGAGCTCGCGCCGGGCGGCGCCGATGAGCGCGCGGGCGTCGTTGGGGTTGGTGACGGTCTGGTCGAGCATCGAGGCGGCGACGCCGCTGCTCCAGCCGGTGGTGGCCCTGTGCAGCAGCTCGTCGGCTGCCGCGGCATCGCCTGCTCCGAGCACGCGCGTGACGAGCTCGTCGGCGATCGCGGCGTCCGCGTCCCAGTCGACTGCGCGATCGGCCTCGGCGCCGGGCGCGCGGACCACGCGGTCGGACGTCACGCCGGCGAGGATCGAGTCGCGCAGCTCGGTGCGCGCGAGATCGTCCCCCGCGATCGCGCGACCGATGAGTGCACGCAGCGGTGCTCGCTCGGCCGCGCTGGAGGTGGGTGCCATGGCGGCGACGATCGATGCTCGCGAGGTGGCGCGCGCGATCTCGGCGGCGGCGGACTCCTTGAAGGTCGTGAGCGCGGGCACGTCGGCGAGCGACCGGTAGGCGAGCTTGGCGTCGACCATCGCCATCTTGCCGTCGAGCGCGAACGTGATGCCGGTGATGTCGCGCAGGTGCGAGGCCGCGTCGTAGACGTCGTTGAGCGACTGGGTCGCCTCGTGGAGCTTCGCGCGGCGTTCGAGGCGTTGGCCGTCGGCGAAGATCCACCGGATCTTCATCTGCTCGGCGGTGGTCACGTGTTCCATCACGGTCTCCACCGCGGTGGCGTAGGCCTGCAGCGACTGCACGGCCCC
This sequence comes from Thermoleophilia bacterium, assembly GCA_025964555.1. Classification (GTDB taxonomy): domain Bacteria; phylum Actinomycetota; class Thermoleophilia; order Gaiellales; family SKUG01; genus JAGQUL01. Next base: position 21,912 of record JAOPYQ010000008.1, read on the forward strand.
CAGACGTCCTGCTCGAGCGCTCATCTCGTGGATCCCCCGACCCAGCGCAACCCCCGCGGTGCGCTGTCCGATTGTCGAACCAGGCGGCGCAACCGTTGCGCTCAGGGCCTGGGCGGACCGATGAGCGTGTTGAGCCAGCCGAACGCGGCGTCCTGGTACGGGCCGTTGTTGTCGTGCGCCGTCGGCTTGTGGATCGAGAACTTGTAGAACTGCCAGAACACCTGCGGGTTGCGCAGCATCGTCGGCAGGTGCTTGAGGAGCGTGAGCGGCTTGATGCCGTCGTAGAGCGCGTCCACGGCAGCGAGCACCTTTTCGCGGGGACCGTTGATGGGGCGCGAGAAGTTGTCGCCCGGGAGGTTGAACTCGCGGATGAGCCCCGCGTCCATGCGGTAGTGCGCCTTGGCCATGTTCGTGTGTGCGATGAGCGCGGCGCCGGCGATGCCTTGGCGCAGGCCGGGGTTGTCGGCGAGCGTGTCGCCGATCGACCAGGCGCCCAGCGACAGGCCCGCGAGGAACACGCGCATCTGCGGCTTGCGCCGACGCAGTTCGGCCAGGACCTCGGTGAGCACGGCCTCGCCCGAGGCGGAGCCAGCGCCCGGCGTGTTGACGTTGGCGTACGGCACCTCCGACAGCGACACGTCGGTGCGGTTCAGGCGCTTCGCCATCTCCGGGCCCATCTTGGTCGCCCAGTCGGTCTCGTCACCGATCCCGCGCAGGTACAGCAGCGCGGAGTCCTTGCTCCAGTCGATCGCGGCGAGCGCGCGCTGAACGTACTGGGCGACGGTGGGTCGCGCTGCGGGTGGGGTCGTACCTGCCATCGGGTAACTTTCGCACCCGTAACTGCCGAGCGCGTGGGATCGTCGAGGGCGCGTCCCCCATGGCCTGCTGCCGTGGCCGTTCGAGGACCGAACCCGACCAGCTACATGCCGGCGGCGCCTCGCACACGGTCGAGCACGAGCTGCTCGAGCGAGAACATCTCCGTGGCGTCCTGGTCGCTGCGCTCGTGGTCGAACCCGGCGAGGTGCAGCGTGCCGTGCACGACGCAGCGCTCGAGGGCCGAGCGCAGGTCGGGATCACCCTGCATCGTGAGGCCCTCGGCCACCTGGCGCTCGACGTATGCCGGGCACACGAGCAGGTCGCCGAGCACGCGCGGCTCCCCCGGTCCCAGCTGCTCGTGGAGATCGTCGATCGGGAACGACAGCACGTCCGTGGGGCCGTCGACCTCGCGGTGTTCGACGTTCGCCTCGGCGATGCGCGCCTCGTCGACGAACGCCACCGACACCTCGATCGTGTCGCCGGGCTCGGCACCCGCCTCGAACAGGCTCGCCGCGACGAGCACCTGCACGCCGCGCTCGTCGAGGCCCGCGACCGCGACGTCGAACGACACATCGCAACCGAGCTTGAAGTCGGGACGATCCATCGTGTCAGCGGCGGTTGTGGGCGGCTTCTTCGTCGCCCTCGCGTTCTTTGGCGGTGTGGTACGCCGCCACGATGCGCTGGACGAGGCGGTGACGCTGCACGTCTGCCTGGTCGAAGTTCACGAAGGAGATGTCGTCGATGCCGCGCAACACCTCGGTGGTGTGCACGAGCCCGGATTTCTGTCCGCGCGGCAGGTCGATCTGCGTCGGGTCGCCCGTGATGACCATCTTCGAGCCGAAGCCCAGGCGGGTCAGGAACATCTGCATCTGCTCCGGCGAAGTGTTCTGCGCCTCGTCGAGCACCACGAACGCGTCGTTGAGCGTTCGTCCGCGCATGTAGGCGAGCGGCGCGACCTCGATGATGCCCTGCTCCATGCAGGTCGTCAGGCGGTCGGGATCCATCATGTCGTAGAGCGCGTCATAGAGCGGGCGCAGGTACGGGTCGACCTTGTCGAGCATCCCGCCCGGCAGGAAGCCGAGCTTCTCGCCGGCCTCCACGGCCGGTCGACACAGCACGATGCGAGCGACGCGTCGCTCGATGAGGGCGTCGACGGCCAGCGCCATCGCCAGGTACGTCTTGCCGGTGCCCGCAGGGCCGACCCCGAACGTGATCGCGTTCTCGCGGATCGCGTCGACGTAGCGCTTCTGGCCCGTCGAACGCGGACCGATCGGCTTGCCGCGGTGCGTGAGCACGACGTCGGTGAAGACTTCCTTCGCGCGCGGTCGACCGGTCGAGTCGTAGTCGGGCTCCACGCGCGTCTGCTTCGGCACGCTGCCCTTGGGAACGCCACCGAGGTTCGGCTTGCCACCCGAGGCGCCCTTGCCGGTCGCGGCGGCGACGCTGGCTCCCGACGCGGCCGCGTCGCTCGTCTGGTCGCTCTCGACCACGCCGACCATGTCGGGCGTGAGCGAGGTACCTTCCTCGTAGATCTCGACGAGCTGCTCGACCATCGCGCGGCCGCGGTCGACCGCGTACGGATCGCCGCTCAGCGTGATCTCGTTGCCGCGCATGCTGATCGTGCAGCCGGCGCGCTCGCGCAGCGCGTCGAGCACCGCGTCATGGTGGCCGGCGAGCTCCACGGCCACTTCGTCCTCGAGCTGGATCGTCTCAGTCTTGGTCATATAGGCAGCCTACCTTTGCGGGTCCGCGTCACCGCACGTCCGCGCCGTCGAAGCGCGCGAGCGTGGCAACCGTTCGCACCGCCGCGACGTGGCGATGCACGCCGGCCGCATCCAGGGCACCCGCAGGCAGTTCGACGACGAGCGCGAGCGACGCCGGCAGCTCCGCGTGCTGCCACGACGATGCCGTGCCGTGCAGCTCCGGCCCCGGATAGAAGCGCATCGGCAGGCCCGACACTCGCGCATACACGCCGGCGAGCGCCTCGCGCCACGGCAGCGGCGGGCGCACCGTCATCGCGCGGTGCTGGTGGTACCAGATCGTCACGTCGGGCCGGATCGCGCGGATCATCGCGAGCGCGGCGCGCGTCTCGCGCTCCGACACCCCGGCGCCCGGGATAGAACACGTCGAACGCGCGCCCGCCCCCGCTCCAGCCGAACGGGAAGTTGCGGTTGAGGTCGACCCCTCGCGCGTTCTGGCGCGTGCGGCGCGCCTCGCCATCGGGATTGAGCGACGACAGCAGGTGCCAACACGTCCCGGGGGGCGGCGCTGCCTGGCCAAGCGCACGCACGACCGCGCGGCCGGCAGCCTCGTTGCCGTGGATCGCACCGATCACGAGGACGTCGACGGTCGCGTCGGGCGAACATCGGCTCGCCACACGCAGGAGTCGTCCGCCGTGTGAGGTGCCGTACGCGGTCACGCCGGCTGACGCGGTCGAGGCAGGATCGCTCGTCGCGGCGGCAGCGCCGACCGGCAGGATCGCCGACATGGCGCCCAGCACTCCTACGAACGTGAGGACGACCCGGGCGCGCCGCACGATCGTCAGCCGCGCAGAGCCCGGTTGACCGCCGCGCTGACGAGCTTGCCGTCCGCGCGACCAGCGATCTTCGGCATGACGGCCTTCATCACCGCGCCCATCGCAGACGCGCCCTCGGCGCCGGTCTCGGCGACGGCCTCGGCAACGAGCGCATCGAGCTCGACGTCCGACAGCTGCGCCGGCAGGTACTCGTCGAGCAGCTTCGCCTGGTCGCGCTCGGCGCCCGCGCGGTCGGCGTGGCCGGCGGCCTCGAACGCCTCGGCGGCCTCGACGCGCTTCTTCTTCTCGCGCTGCAGCACGGTGACGGTCTCCGCGTCCTCGAGGTCGCGCTGCTTGGTCTTCGCCTCGTTCTGGACGGCGTTCACGAACAGTCGCAGCGTCTGCACGCGCTCACTGTCGCGCGCCTTCATCGCGTCCTTGGTGTCGGCCTGGAGTCGTTCGAGGAGGGTCGTCATGGGTGCCATGCTACCGGCGACTTCCATGTGTCCACAACTCGCGCTACCATGTGTACATCGTGGAAGTCGGCATCCGAGAGCTCCGAAACAACCTGGCCGCGATCATGGATGCGGTCGACAAGGGCGCCGTCGTGACGATCACGCACCACGGCACGCCGCGCGCCACGATCCAGCCCGTCGTGGCGAAGGTCGAGACCGGCATCGAGCGCGGCATCCGCGAGGGGTGGCTGCACCCGGGCCCGAACTTCGGCAAGCCGCGCAAGGACCGTCGCCCGACGTTCGCGATGACCCCGGAAGAGAGTCGCGTCGTCTGGGAGGCCTTCATGGAGGATCGAGAGGACGATCGATGACGCTCTACGTCGACTCGAGTGCGTTCGTGAAGCGCTACGCGCCGAGCGAGGTCGACTACGAGGACTGCATCCGCCGGATGTCCAGCCACGACGACTGGATGACGTCCAAGCTCACGGCGATCGAGGCGCCGCGAGCAATCAGGCGCATGTCCACGCCGGAGCGCGCGCTGTCCTCCATCTCCGCGTTCGACCTCGACCTGTCCGAGTCGATCGAGATCGAGATGGATCGCGGTGTCGTTGCGCTCGCGCGAGCGATCGCGCTCGAGACGGGCATCAAGACCCTCGACGCCATCCACATCGCGAGCGCGAAACGGTTCCCGGATCCAGACCTCGAGTTCCTGACCTACGACGATCGCCAGGCCAAGGCGGCAGAAGCGCTCGGGCTCACGCTCGCGCGTTGACCCGCGTCAGTTGACCCGCGTCAGAACCCCGGCAGGCGCGGGCCGCTCATGACGTGCCAGTGCAGGTGACCGACGACCTGGCCGGCACCCTCCCCCACGTTCGTCACGAGGCGGTACTTGCCGGCGACGTCCAGCTTCGATGCCACACCTCGCACGAACGCGAGCATGCGATCGCTCGAGCCGCCTGCCTCGACCCATGCGTCGAGATGGTCGTGGTGCGTGCGTGGCACGACGAGCACGTGCGTCGCCGCGCGCGGCTGCACGTCGCGGAAGGCGAGGAACTCGTCGTCGCTCGCGACCACGTCCGAGGGCAGCTGCTCGGTGGCGATCTGGCAGAACACGCAGGCGTCGGTCGTCATGCGGGGCTGCTACCCGCCGCCGGGGCCGGCGTATCGCGCATCCAGCACTCCGGTCTCGGGATGGACGCGTTCCAGGAGCACGTCGACGATCGATCCGCTCGTCGTGTCGGGCGGCAGGCCGAGCAGCCGGACGGGTGAATAGTCGCGGGTGTAGCCGGTCCGGTGGCCGAGCTCCGATGCGACGGTCCGGTCCGTATCCGGATCGCTGGTGAGCAGTGCACCGCCACCGCGAGACTCCACGACGACCTCGTCGCGGCGGCCGACCATGCGCGTGCGATGTTCGATCGCGGCGTGTTCGGCCTGCTCGCGCAGGCGGCGGCTGCGCTCGGACTTGACGTCCCTGGCGATCGGGTCGCGGTGCTGTGCCGCGTCTGTGCCGGGACGTTCGCTGAAGGGGAAGGCGTGCACCTTCGTGAAGCCGAGCTCGGTGACGAGCGCGAGCGTGCGTTCGAAGGACGCATCGGTCTCGGACGGGTACCCGACGATCACGTCGGTGGTGACATTGAGGTCCGGCATCGCGGCGCGTGCGGTCGCGATCGCGCGCATGTAGCGGCGCGCATCGTAGTGGCGGCCCATGTCAGCCAGGACATCGTCGTCACCTGACTGGAGTGGCACGTGCAGGTGGTGGCACACCTTCGGATGCGCGGCCATCGTGGCGACGAGGCGACGGTTGACGTGGTTGGACTCGATCGACGAGATCCGCACCCGCGCAACGCCGGGCGTGTCAGCCACGGCGAGCAGCAGCCGGTCGAGGCCGGCTCGCGACTCCGGGTCGCGGTACAGGCCGATGTTGACCCCGGTCAGCACGATCTCGCGCCGACCCTGCTCAACGCGCTTCGCGACCTCGGCGAGCACGGCATCGACGCTGCGTGAGCGTGGGGCGCCGCGCACGATCGGGACGATGCAGTACGAGCAGTCGAAGTCGCAGCCGTCCTGGACCTTCACGAACGCACGCGTGCGTTTCGTGGCGCGACCGTCGCGCGTGTCGTGACCGGGCGCGACGCCCGGCGCCGGTCCGCGACAGGCGAGTCCGGCGAGGTGGTCGGCGGCCTCGACGATCGCGCTCGCCGCACGGCTCGCGGCGCCGGGCAGCACGGTCACGCGATCGTCGATCTGCTCATAGCGCTCGGCGCCGTTGGAGGCGCCGCAGCCGGTCACGAACACACGCCCGTCGACGCCTGTGGCGTTCACCGCTCGGCGCACGCGCTGGCGCGACTTCTTCTCCGCCTCGCCGGTGATGCAGCACGTGTTGATGACGCGTACGTCCGGGTTCGAGGCCTGCTCGGGCGTGGTGCCCGGTAGCTGCCGGTGTCCGGCCGCGGCGAGCGCGTCGGAGATCGCCTGCGCGTCGGTGTGGCTGATCTTGCAGCCGAGGAAGTCGACGTCGTAGCCCGTGCTCACGGGGGCATCTTACGCAGCGACCGGCGGCTCGACCATCACCGTGGAGTCCGGTGCGATCGGCAGCTCGCCGGCACGCCAGCGATCGAGCGTGGTCTCGGCGAGGTACGTGCCGAGGCGCGCGCCGGCCACGGTGTCGCTGGCGAAGTGCACGCCGGCGTAGATGCGCGAGAGCGCGACCTCGCGCGCCATCGAGTAGGCGGCATCGGTGACGGATGGATCGAGCACCGACAGCACCCGAGCGGCGGCGAACGCACGGGCGCTGTGGATCGACGGGTACGAGGAGTCCGTGAGCTTGGGCGTGCGGCCGATCACGTCGATCGTGGGATCGACCTGGAACGGGCGCTGGCGCATCCACTGCTTCTTGCCGACGCCGCCCTGCACGCTCGCGGCGGACAGCGCCGCACCGAGCACTGCCTGTGTGACGGCCGGGTCACCCTCGACCTGGGTCGCGAGCTCCTTCCAGATCGCAGTGGTTCCGTGCAGGTCCATGTCGCGCGCCCACTGGTTGCCTTCGTGGGTGCGCTGGGCGATGACCTGCTTCGTGATGCGCATGTCGCGCGCAGCGCGGTCGCTGTCGTTCGTCGGTGGTTCGCCCAGCTGCGGGAGCGTCGAGCCCTTGTGCGTCATGTCGGGATACTCGATCGCGGGCACGTCGAGCTTCGGCATGGGGACAGGGGCAATCGACGGCCGTGCCAGTTCGCGCTGCGGGGCGACGGCGAGGTTCATGCCGCGGCGGCCTCGAGGTCGGCTGCGGCCGCTGCAGGCGCGTTGGTGTCCATCGCGGCGATCACGTCGGCCGGGTCGAGCGGAGCGCTGCCCTTCTTGTGCGCGGCGCGCAGGGCCGCGTCGGCGACGCCCGTGCCAAGGAGAGCTCCGGCGACGACGTCCGTCGGGAAGTGCACGCCGGCGTACACCCGCGAGGCGGCGACCTGCGACGCGATGTCGTAGGCCTCCGCGGCGAGCGTTGGCTCCAGCGTCGAGATCACTCGCGCGGCAGCGAAGGCGGAGCTGGTGTGCCCGGACGGATACGAGCTGTCGCGGGGCAGGTGGACCGGCGGCTTGATCGACGGATCCACCTGGTACGGGCGCTGGCGATCGAACTTCTGCTTCGCGACCTGCGTGAGCGCGGAGTTGGAGGCCATCGTGGCAGCGAGCAGCGCGGTGTCGAGCCACCCCCGGACCTTGCCGACCTCGCCGCGGTGCTGCTTGGCGAACTGGAACCAGACCTTCATCGCGCCGTCGTCGGCCATGCGATTCGCCCACTCGTCACGCTCGGGCGTGCGCAGCAGCTGCGCGCCCTTGACCGTCGCCATGTCCGCCCTGGCAGCGAGCGAGCCGGCCTTCGGCGGTCCGAGCAGGTCGCCGAGCGACCACCCGGGCGAGTCCTTGCCGGGCAGGCCGGGCAGCTTCGGCACGATCTCCGCGGCGACCGCCGGGAACGGCGCATCATCGGCAAGCGGCGTGAACGGCCCGTCGGCAGCCGCGGCGGTCGCGGCGCCCGGGGCGCTCGGTGCGCGTGCGTCGATCGGGACGCGCGCATCGCTCGGTGCGCGTGCGTCGATCGGGACGTCGACAGGCACCTCGAGCCGCGCGGGCAGGGGCGTTGTCCTGGGTACGGATGTGGGTCCAGAAAGCTGCATGTACCGGCTCATCGCCCGCAACTCGAGCGTGGACCGGGGCATCGGGGCATGCCGTCACAAGGCGGTCACGGCGTTGGCCGCACCCGCCACCACACCATGTGCGTCGCCCTCGTCACACCCATCGTGACGAACATGACGCACATGCCCGCGTGCGCACTTGCCCGAGTGCGCGCCATGCGCGGCTTCGTCGGGCATGTGTGTCGAGTTGTCCCCGCCAGGCGAGGCAAAGTCGACGCACATGCCCCCCCGAGCGACGCGTCGGTCAGCGCGGCGCGTGCATCGACGCGATCGCGACCGCGACGCCGGCCGCGAGTTCGGCGCGCAGGATCGTCGGGCCAAGGCGCCCGCGCTGCCACCCGGCCGCGACGAGCTCGTCGACGAGGCCCGGCGCGAAACCGTCGGACGAGCCAAGCAGCAGGCGGATCGGCGAGTCGGGCGCGAGGGAACGGATGACGTCGTCCAGCAGCTGCGACGCCGTGGGCTCGACGATGACCCCCGCCGGCTCGTTCGCGAGCTCGCTCGGGTCGAGCGCCGCCGCGATCGTGGGCACCGATCCGCGCTTGGCCTGCTTGGCGGCGGTCGTGGCGATGCGTGTCAGTCGCTCGCGGCGCGCGTCGACCTTGGCGCGATCCTTGCCGCTGCGCACGACGGGCACGATTCGCGTGGCGCCTGCCTGCACCGCCGCGTCCACGAGCTCGTCCGTGCGACCGCCGACGGTCACGAATGCCAGCACGACGATCGTCGGCTCCTCCACACATGCGACGGGCGCGTCGCCGAGTGTCAGTCGCCCGCTGGGCCCGTCGAAGGTGCCGTGCCAGATCGCCCCGTCGCTGCCGACCACCTCGACTGGCCTGTCCGCGTGCGCGCCGTGCAGCACGCGGGCGTGGCGTGCGTCGAACTCGTCGAGCTCGACCGTGGCGCCCGGCGCGCCGACCGCGTCGACGAAGAACCGGAACACGTGTCGCTCGTCGCGGTGGTCAGCCACGCGCGCTCACCAGACGGCGCGGTGGCGCATGACGTCGGCGTGCTCGTTCGCGTTGTCGAGCACGATCGCCGACCAGCCATCACGGTCGCGACGCTCGCGCAGCACGTAGCCGGCCTGCTCGTAGGCCGCGGCGCAGTCGTCGACCTGCGAGTGCAGCAGCCCGCTCAGCACGAGCCGCGGTGCGGTCATGCGCGGCGCGATGCGTACGAGCGGTTCGAGCAGCACGTTGGCGAGCACGACGTCGGCCTTGGGGATGTCGTCCTGGAGCACGTCGCGCACGAAGGCCTGCACGAGCCCGTCGACGTCGTTGCGCCTGAGGTTGTCGAACGTCGACTCAACTGCGACGGGATCGTTGTCGATCGCGGTCACCGGCCCGAAGCCCAGTTTCGCCGCGGCGATCGCGAGCACGCCCGAGCCGCAGCCCAGGTCGAGCACGCTCGCGCGCGGCTGGTCCTGCAGCAGCGCCAGCACCAGACGCGTCGTTGGATGCGCGCCGGTTCCGAAGCCCTGCGCAGGCTCGATGACGATGCGCTTCATCCCCTCGGGAGCCTGGTCCTCCTGCCACGGAGGGCCGACCCACAGGTTGCCGATGATGACCGGCTGGTGGAACTCCTTCCACCGCTCGTCCCAGTCGCGCGGAACCGGCGTGACGACCGGCTCGCCGATGATCTCGATGCCGGCGCCAGCGAGCCACGAGGTGAACGTGCCTTCGTCGCCGGCGGGCACGAACACCGCGAAGCGCTCCGGACCGTCCTCACCCTCGGCATCCTGCGGGAGGGTCTCCTGCTGGAAGCCACCCGGGCTGAACTCGCCGACCGCGAGCTCGGCCATGTCGACGTGCTCGTGCGCGACGTGCACCGCGACCTCCACGAGCGGCGCATGCGCCATCAGGGCTTCACCATGCGACGGAGGCGATCGAAGATGCCTTCCTTGTCGCGATAGATCCGGTCGTCCTCGAGTGCCTGGAATCGCGCGAGCACATCGCGCTGCTCGGGTGCAAGGTCGCGCGGCACGCGCACGTTGCAGTAGATGACGAGGTCGCCGCGATCGAGGCTGCCGTCGCGCGATGCGCTGCCGCGCAGGCGACCGGAGCCGAGCCCGCGCAGCACCATCCGGGTGCCGGGCTGCGTGCCCGCCGGGATCTCGACCTCGCGAGGATCGCCGTCGACGGTCGGAACGTCGGCGAGTGTGCCGAGCGTCGCCTCCGCGATGGTCAAGTCGATCACGGTGATGAGGTCGTCGCCCTCACGGATGAAGCGATCGTCGGCCGCCACGTGCACGTCGACATAGAGGTTGCCGGCAGGTCCGCCGTGCTGGCCGACCCCGCCGCGCCCCGTCAGCCGGATGCGCTGCCCGTCGGCGATGCCGGCCGGGATCGCGACCGAGACCGAGCGCTCTTCCGGCTGCTCGCCGGTGCCCGAGCACGACAGGCACGGATCGCTCACGACCTGGCCGCGTCCCGCGCAGCCGGGACAGATGCGCTCCTGCACGACCTGCCCGAAGATCGAGCGCGACACCTGGCGCACCGCGCCCGCGCCGCCGCACGTCTGACAGGTCGACACCGCGTCGGGGTTCGCCGCACCCGAGCCGTCGCACGTGTCGCACGTGCCGGTCGCGGTGAAGGTCAGCTCGCGCTCTGCGCCCAGGACCGCCTCGCGGAAGTCGAGCGCCACGGCGACCTGGACGTCGTCTCCCCGCCCGCCAGCACCGGCGGTGCCACCACGCCCGCCGAACATGTCCTCGCCGAAGAAGGCACTGAAGATGTCCGAGATCGAACCGAAGTTCGCGAACTGCGGCTCCCAGCCGCCCTGCTTGAGGCCGGCCTCGCCGTAGCGGTCGTAGGTCGCGCGGCGCTCGTCGTCGCTGAGCACCTCGTAGGCCTCGGTCACGCGTCGAAAGCGCTCCTCGGCATCAGGCTCGTCGCTGACGTCGGGGTGCAGTTCGCGCGCCTTGCGTCGATACGCCTTCTTGATGTCGCCAGCGTCCGCGTCGCGCGCGACACCAAGCAGCTCGTAGAAGTCCTGCGCCATCCGCGTTTCCATGCCGTCCCGGTCCGTGGTCTCGAATCACCTTCTCAGGTCACGGGATGGTATCGCAGTCGCGCGAGTCAGCGTCGGCGGAACGCCGTCGTGCTCCAGCGGCCGGCATTGCCACCGATGTCGATCGCTCGCACGCGCAGCACGGTGATCGAGCCGCGGCGCACGCCCGCGACGCTCGCGCTCGTGGCTCCGGCGCGCACCGGGACGGCGACCCAGCGGATGCCGATTCGTCGCTGCAGCTGGTACTTCGCGACGCCGGCGTTGTCGGTGGCAGCCTTCCAGGCGACCTTCATCGTGGTGCCCGAGAAGCGTGGCGCCGCGAAGCGGCTCGTCCCGGGCGCGGTGATGTCGCGCGGCATCCGGAACGACGCAATGCCTGCCTCGGAGAGCGTGGCCGCGTCCTCGGTGCTGGCGACGACCGCGAGCGAGTACGTGGCACCGGGCACGAGACCCGTGAGCGTCAGGCTGGTGGTCGTGACCGTGCTCGAACGCGTGTTGGACCGGGCATCGGTGAGCGCGACGCTCCAGGAGCCGGCGCCCGGCGAGGCAGTCCACGACGCGACTGCGCGGGTGGGGCTGGCGGCGGTCACGGTCACTTCGGGGGTGTCGAGGGGCGTGCCGTCCTCGCCGCCGCCGGCGAGCTGCCCGGGCATCGTCGTGTACAGGCTCGTGCGCCACCCGCTCGCGACCCCGTCGTTGGAGACGGTCCGCACGCGCGCCCGGTAGTTGGCCCCGGAGTCGAGGCCATCGACCTGCGTCGCGACGGTGGTGAACTCCCCGATGCGGACCCACGCATCTGCGCCGCGCTGGCGCTCGACCTCGTAGCCGCGCACCCCGGCGGGCGCGCTCGCCGCGGGCCATGCGACCGACAGCGAATCCTCGTCGACGATCGTCAGCCCGATGCTCGCCGGCGCGATCGGAGGTCCGGCGACGGTGGTGGCCTGTGCCGCGACCTCGGTGGTGAAGTTGCCGGCCTGGTCGTAGGCCGACACGCGGAAGCGGTAGGTCGCGGCCGAGGTGAGTGAGGTGACGGTGAGCGTCGGCTGGGTGATGGGCGTCCACGTCGAGTCGAGCTGCCAGGCGCCGCTCACGAAGCGGTCGACGAGTACGCGGTAGCGCACGCTGCTGCGCAGGTCGGTGCTCGCGGCCCACGACACGGTGATCGCGCTCGTCGTGATCGCGGAGGGCGTCGGCGTGCCCGGCAGCGTCGGCGGGGTCGCGTCGGGCGTGCCGCCGTCGTCCCATCCGAGGTCGCGCGGCACGAGCCACTGGTTGCTCGCCGAGGCGAGGTTCCAGTGCGTGGCGAGCCACGAGCCGGGCGCCGGGGTCGGGTTGAAGTACGAGTCGCTGCCGCAGTCGTAGCGCTCGACCGCACAGCTCGAGGTGGTGTACGCACCGCCGCTGCCGCCATCGGCGTAGCACATGACGTCGAGGCCATCGATGCAGTGTCCGGCCTGCGAGGAGTCGGGCGCGCCGTCGGCGACCGCGCCCATGTTGTGTGACATCTCGTGCAGGAACACGTCCCAGTGCGGCAGGTGCGAGGCGGCCCAGTCGAACTCCACCGCGTAGCGCCCGCCGAGGTTGTTGAGGTTGTCGGGGCCGGGCACGTCGTCGAGCCACATGCCGCCGATGCCGGCGGCGCCGTTGGCGGAATCGTCGTCATAGAAGACCATGAAGCGGCGCGTGGAGGTCGAGTTCCATGCCGGCGCGGGGAACCCCTGCGCGACGAGGTCATCGACGATGTCGCTGTAGTCGCCACCTGCCGTGCCGCTCGCGCGCACGACCGCGGTGTGGATGAGCGGCACGCCCCCGCTGCACGCCACGCGCACTCGCCGACCCTGGGTGTCGTCGATGGCCTGCGCCTCGGCGTCCACGAACGCACTCGCCTTGTACAGGGCATCGCGCATCGAGGGCGCAAGCGCCGCGCTGCGGTCGGGCTTGTCGGACGGGCGCGCGTAGATGAGTTCCACCCGGCGATCGCCCGGCGCGCTCGTGCACTCGACGTCGGCGACCGTCGCGCCGTTGAGCGCTGTCTGCGAATCGGGCAGGTGCGGTGCGGCGGCGGCGCGTGAGTCGGTCGCACGCGGCGCGTCGGTGCCGTGCGTGGTGACGGTCAAGCCGTTGGCGAGCGCGATGCGGAACTCGCCCTCGTCGGTGCGACATGCGTCGCCGAGGCCCTCGACGTGCTCGGTCGACAGGCACGCACCCTGCGCGGTCTCGCGCGGCAGGCTCGCGAGCGCCTCGCTCAGCTCGCCCGTCTGGCTGGCCGCAGCGGCCTCGTCGACCGGGCTGTCACCGATGCCCAGGCCGGCGGAATGTGCCGCGGCGGTCGCCGGGATCGCGAGCGCGGCGACGGCCACCAGGAGGGCAGTGGCGCGCGGCAGGTGAGGGAGGACTCGCATCGCGGAGTCATCGGCATCTCGAACGGTCTCCTTGAACGCGTCGCGGCAGGTCCGAGCGGGCTGGCGCCAGCGTCGCTACCGCGCGCCGTAGAGCTCGCCGGCGAGGTCGCTCAACCCGTCGGCGGCGAGGTTCACCACGCGCGATGCGAGCACGTAATCCATCGATCGTGGGCCGATGAGCCCGACCATGCCGAGGGGGCGCGCATCCACGCCATACGCGGCGCCGACGACGCTCAGGCGCTGCAGCTCGGGCATCTGGTTCTCGCAGCCGATCCTGATTGACACCCCACGCACGCGGCTGGGATGCACGCTCGGAGCTCCGCGATCGACCATCGGGCGCAGCGCTTCGAGGAGGCGACGACGTTCATCGAGCATCGCGACGAGCTGGAGCACGCGCTGCACGTCGCCGCCGTGGCGCGCGAGCTGCTCCATCGATGCCCCGCCCACGTGCAGCTCCTGCCGCGAATCGTCGAGCTCGTCGAAGGCGGGCGACAGCAGCGACAGCATCCCGAGCTCCGCGGGGCTCAGCTCCGGATGCGCGAGCCGTGCGCGGAGGCGGTGCTCGCCGATCGACAGGCCGGCGACCCGCTCGTTGAGGTACTCGCCGGCCCAGTCCACGAGGCCCGGATCGACGGGCACGCGGGTGGAGACGACGTGGCGAGCGACGTCACCCGCCGCGGTGATAACGACCACCACGAGGCTGTTGGGCTGCAGCTGCAGCACTTCCACGTGGCGGATGACGGCGCCGCTCGCGCGTGGGGCGGTGATCACGGCCAGCAGACCGGTCGCGTCGGCGAGGCGCCGGGTCGTCTCACGCAGTGCCTCGTCGATTCGAGCGCCGGCGTCGTCGACGACGAGCTTCGCCGCGCGCGGGGCCGGGGCGACGTCCATGAGCGTATCGACGTAGATGCGATAGCCCACGTCGGTGGGCACGCGACCCGCGCTGGTGTGCGGGTGCTCGAGCATGCCGAGGTCCTCGAGGCGGCCAAGTTCGTAGCGCACGGTGGACGACGATGCGTCGACGAATCCCTCGTCCACGAGCAGCTTCGAGCCCACGGGACGACCCGTCGCGTGGTGGAGTTCCACCACGGCCTTGAGGATCTGTGCCTGTCGCTGTGTCAGCTGCATCTGCGTGAATTGTGACAGGCCGACCTAGTCGCCATCAGTTTTGTGATCGACAAGCGCCGTCTCGTGATTTTTGATGATCGCTCGTGACCGGTACGCTCCACGTCGTCAGCTCCCCCACTGGAACGGATTCCCATGCAGCTCGCCGCCACCACCACCGCCCTCGCCACGCCTCCGCCCACCAAGCCCACCAACCCGTGGGGCTTCCCTGACCTCGACCCGAACCTCGCGCGTCCGGTGATCGACGGGCTGCAGGTCGGCGTGACCATCGTCAACCGCCTCATCGACCGCAGCTTCGCGGTGCGCCAGCTGCTCGATCGCGACCTCAAGGCCACGGCGTTCGGCCAGGACACCGTGCGCGCGGTCGAGCTGCTCACGCGAGCTCGCGACTACGCGATCGGCACGCTCGACGACACGCACCTGAGCCACGCCAGGCTCGAGCCGATCCACGACTGGGCCAGGAACTCGCGCGACGATCGAGTCCGCGTCGTCGGCGAGCAGGCGTTCGCGATTCAGAGCGCGGTGCGCAACCTGCTCGACGACGAGGAAGGCAATGTGCGCGAGACCATCGCCGAGATGCGGTCGAGCCCCGATGCGCGCGTGTGGCAGTCGATCCGCGACGGCGTGGACGGAGCGATCGCGAACCTGTACGGCTCGCGCGACGTGTACGACGCGCTGCACGTGCTGCGCGCCGCTGCTGGCCTGCGCTCCTAGGTCGCGGCGCGCTCAGCCTTCGGGATCGAGCAGCAACGTCCCCACGGAGCCCTGGAGCATGCGGCCGCGGCGACCGAGGCGAAGTTCGACGTCGCCGCGCATGATGCCGTCAGCATCCGCGACCGGTCGGGCGTCGCCGAGGCCCAGGTCGACGACGCGCTCGAGTCCGCTGGCGTCGACGATCCCGTCGAGGATGTCAGCCGCGGAGATGCGCACGGGGCCGTCCAGGCGCATCGCGAGCATCACGCGTTCGCTGCGCGCCGCGTGCGAGGCGATCTGCTCGATGCGTGCGGGTGGGAGCTCGTCGCGCTCGATCGCGTCGAGCCAGCGCGGCACGTTCGGCAGGTTCGCGCGGCGCACGAGCGCCTGGTCGTCCTCAGGATCGACTGACATGCCGACCGCGCCGACACCGACGGCCCGCCAGCCGGCGGCGGTCCAGTAGGCGAGGTTGTGTCGGCAGCGCTCGTGCTCGTCGCGCGCGAAGTTGGCTGTCTCGTACCACCACCAGCCGGCGTCCTGGACGCGGTCGATGACGAGGTCGTAGAGGTCGTCGGCGCCTTCCCCGACCGCTATGGCCGGGTCGGTGCCGAAGCGGTGCGCGAGGCGTGTGCCGGGCTTGAGTTCGAGCTCGTAGGCGGAGAGGTGGTCGGGCTCGAGTTCGAGGGCGGCATCGAGGTCGCGGGCGACGTCGGCGAGGTCCTGTCCGGGGACGCCCCAGATGAGGTCGAGCGACATGCGTTCGATGCCGGCGTCACGCAGCGTCGCGACGGCGCCGCGGACCGTGTCGGGGCTCGCGCGACGCTCGAGGGTCGCGAGCACGTGCGGGCTGAACGACTGGGCACCGAGCGAGACGCGCGACACCGAACCGTCCACGAGCCGACGCGCGAGTGCGACATCGACCGTCTCGGGATTGCACTCGATCGTGACTTCGGCGTCCGGAGCGGCGAGCTCGCCGATCCAGCCGAGCATCGCCTCCATGGCTGGCGCCTCGAGCAGGGTCGGCGTTCCGCCCCCGACGAACACCGTGTCGTAGCCACCCTCCGGGCCCGCACCGTGCAGCTCGAGCTCGCGTCGCAGCGCGGCGACGTAACGCTCGTGGATCTCGGGGCTCCGGCTCGTGGTCACGAAGTCGCAGTAGCCGCAGCGGTGCGCGCAGAACGGCACGTGGACGTAGAGGCTGCGGGGCGCGGGCATGCGGTCCATCGTAGCGCCGATCGGTCCGAAAAGCCCGCACTGACTCAAGTTCGGTGGCAGGACGTTCGATGAAACAGCATGGCCCGTCGGACCACGCCCTCACCTGCACGCACGCGCACGCTCTCACGCGTGCGACGCGTGCTTGCGTGCGGCGCCGTGATCGCAGCGGCCGTCGCCGCGTCGGTCGGCGGATCGCAGGCCGCGAGTTCGAGCGTGACCGTCACCCTGGACGTGCTCAGCTCCACCACGATGGATCCCGCCGGCTGCCCGGCATCGGCACGCGGCTTCGGCACGGTGCTGCCTGACAGCTCGGTCGTGGCGAGCGGCGCCTGCACCATTTCGTTCGGCTCGTCCAACAACTCGTCGATGCTCAAGCTCTACCAGCAGGACCAGTTCGGCGACGCCATGTTCGCCCGCTCCGACGGATCGCCGGACAACACGTTCAGCGCCAACTCCAAGCACGTCGTCATCTTCCCCGAGGGTGCCGCCGACGCGAAGTGGGGCGCACTCCAGCCCGACGGCAAGTACCTGATCGGCGGTCACGTCAACACCGGCGGGGCGGGTGGCGACAACGCGATCGCCCTGGCACGGGTGGATGCGAACGGCACGCCGGACCCGGGGTTCGGCGACGCAGCCTCCGGGCGCAAGGTCCAGAACTTCTATGTCGATGCAGGCGCCGACAACTACGAGGACGAGACCGGCGCCTACGCCTACCTCGAACCCGGCGGCAAGATCCTGGGCGTCGGCTGGACCAGCTGGAACGATGCGCGCCTCGATGACGCGATCATCTACCGGTTCCTCGCGAACGGCCAGCCGGATCCGTCGTTCGGCACCGGCGGCGTGACGCTCATGGACTCGGCCGGCTGGGACCAGTTCTGGATGGTCGCACCAGTCGAAGGCGGCAAGTACCTCGCCGCGGGATGCAGCTGCCAATTCGGCCCCTCGCAGATCCTGCTCGCCCGCTTCAACGCCGACGGGACACCCGACGTCAGCTTCGGCACGAGCGGCAAGATCGACACGGCGACGTGGGCCTCCAACGGCGCCATGATCCAGTCGATCCTGCCACTTCCCTCCGGCAGGTTCATCGTGGGTGGTACTCGTGACAATGGCGCGGGATCCGCCGCGTTCACCGCTCGCATCAACTCGGACGGCAGCGTCGACACGACGTACGGGGTGCTTGGATTCCGCGACGTGCAGTGGCTCGGCAACTCGCAGGGCAACGGACGCATCTCGCTCGCGACGCCCGACGGCGGCGTGTGGCTGTCCGGACACCTCGCCAACGGCGGGGCGGGCACCGACATCGGCATCGCCAAGATCACCGCCTCCGGCGGCCTGGACACGTCGTGGAACAGCACGGGCCTGGCCACCGCCGGATATACGGGCGCGTCCAACGACTACGGATACGCGACACTGGCGCTCGGCGGTGACGACGTGCTCGTGGTCGGAGGATCGACCGGCACCAATGACATGCACGCCACGGCGTTCACCAACGGCGGAACGGCCGGTCTCGACACGGGGTTCAGCGTCGACGGCAAGCTGCTCATCGACCAGAACGGCGGCGGGGACTTCGCCGTCCAGGCGTTCTGGGGGCGCGAAGGCGAGATCGTCCTGATCGGCACCGGCACCGATCCGACCCAGGGCATGGCGTTCCATGTCATGGCGAACGGTGGAACCGTCCCCGACTACGGCGGCGGAGCAGTGTTCGGCTCTGCCAACACGCAGGCCGCGTTCGGCGCATGCCTCGAGGCGCGGTCCGGTGCGGGAGTCGCAGGAGGCTGGACGCTCGACGGTGGTGGCGGTGGCTGCACGGCTGTCGTCGGAGATCCATGGAACCCCATCGCCGACACGTCGGCGTCGCCGACGGCGAAGGTGCTCGGGTCTCCCACGGTCGGCCTCACGACTGCAAGCGCGACGATCCGCTTCGGTATCAAGACCGCGCTCGCCCAGTCCCCCAAGGACTACTCGGCGCCGCTCGTGCTCGAAGTCATCGCGCCCGACGCGTAGTCGCCCAGCCGGATCCTGCCGCGGCTACTTGCTGTCGTCGGCCGAGTCGATGTCGAGCACGGAGAGGAATGCCTCGGCAGGGATCTCGACGCTGCCGATCATCTTCATCCGCTTCTTGCCCTTCTTCTGCTTCTCGAGCAGCTTGCGCTTGCGCGAGATGTCACCGCCGTAGCACTTGGCGAGGACGTCCTTGCGCTTGGCCTTGACCGTCTCGCGGGCGATGATCTTGGAGCCGATCGCGGCCTGGATCGGCACGTCGAAGAACTGACGGGTGATCTTCTTGCGCAGCGCCTCGACGAGCGCCTTGCCCTGGTAGTAGGCCTTGTCCTTGTGGCAGATGAGGCTGAGCGCGTCGATCTTCTCGTGGTTGAGGAGGATGTCCAGGCGCACGAGGTCGCCGGGCTGGTGCTCATCGACGTCGTAGTCGAACGAGGCGTAGCCCTTGGTGCGGCTCTTGAGCTGGTCGAAGAAGTTGAGCACGATCTCCGCGAGCGGCAGGTAGTACTTGAGCTGTACGCGCTTCTCGGACAGGTACTGCATGTCGATGAAGGTGCCGCGCTTGTCCTGCGTCAGCTCCATGACCTGGCCCACGTACTCCTTGGGTACGATCACGGTCGCCTTGACGACCGGCTCGAGGATCTCTTCGTAGGCGCCGCTGTCGGGCATGTCGACCGGGTTGCGCACGATGGTGTACTCGGTCTCGTGCTTGGCACGGATCATGTACTGCACGTTGGGCGGCGTGGCGAGCAGGTCGAGGTCGTACTCGCGCTCGAGGCGCTCGCGCACGATCTCCATGTGCAGCAGGCCGAGGAAGCCGACGCGGTAGCCGAAGCCGAGCGCGTTGGAGGTCTCGGGCTCGTAGGCGAGCGCGGCGTCATTGAGCTTGAGCTTGGAGAGCGCGTCGCGCAGCTCGGGGTATTGCGCCGCCTCGATCGGGAAGAGGCCGCAGAAGACCATCGGCTTGATCTGCTCGTAGCCTTCGAGCGGTTCGGCTGCCCTGCGATCGCGCGCGGTGACCGTGTCACCGACTGACAGGTCGGCGAGGTCCTTGAGGCCGGTGATGATGTAGCCGACCTCGCCCGGGCCGAGCTCGGCGGTCGGCACCATCTCCGGGGAGAAGCAGCCGATCTCGTCGATCTCGCAGTTGATGCCGGCCTGCATGACGAGCGCGCGCTCGCGCTTGCGCAGGGTGCCGTCGATCATCCGGATGAAGGTGATGACGCCGCGGTACTGGTCGAACTTCGAGTCGAAGATGAGCGCGCGCGGCGGACGGTCGCGCAGCGGCACGTCGAGTTCGGGGTCGGGGTCCGGCGGCGGGGGCATCTTCGTGACGATCGCCTCGAGGACCTCCTCCATGCCCAGCCCGGTCTTCGCGCTGATGCGCAGGATTCCGTCGGGGTCGTCGCCCGTGAGGTCGGAGACCTCCTTGGCGACGCGGTCGGGATCGGCGGCTGGCAGGTCGATCTTGTTGATGATCGGCACGATCTCGACGTTGTTGTCGAGCGCGAGGTACGCGTTGGCGAGCGTCTGCGCCTCGATGCCCTGGGCGGCGTCGACGACGAGCAGCGCGCCTTCGCACGCGGCGAGCGAGCGCGAGACCTCGTAGGTGAAGTCGACGTGGCCGGGCGTGTCGATGAGGTTGAGCTGGTACTCGTGCCCGTCGCGGGCCGTGTACAGCACGCGCACCGGGGCGCTCTTGATCGTGATGCCGCGCTCGCGCTCGATGTCCATCGAGTCGAGCAGCTGCTCCTTCATCTCGCGCTCCGCGACCGTGCTGGTCATCTGCAGGATGCGGTCTGCCAGGGTCGACTTGCCATGGTCGATGTGGGCAATGATCGAGAAATTGCGAATGCGGGAGGGATCGGCGGCCATGGGAGTCCGTTGATCCTACCGGGTGGGGGCCGCAACGAGCGCCCCCCTCGCCTCGATACACGGGCGCGACGACTCGGGACGGTCGTCTGGGACGGACAACGGGACACGGGACACCGAATGACGATCGCCGCATCAGGGCGTTCCGTCGGCATCATCGACCTTGGTCGAGTCGCGCGCGGAATGGAAGAACTCGCCGACATCGTCGGCCACGGGCTGCTCAAGGAAGCACACGGCAGCTCGGTGCTCGGCGCTGCCGAGCGCGCCGACCATGCACTCGGGCGGGTCGTCGAATCACTTGCGCAGCACCAGCCCGCGGCAGTCGGCGTGGAGCACCTGCGGTCGGCGACCACCCACCTGCACGACGCGATGTCGGTCGTGACGGCCACCGAGCCCGAGCCGAGCAAGCTGGGCGTGATCGGCCCGTTCCTGTCGCGCAACTGGGACGCGAAGGCTGCGGTCGACGAGTTCCGCGCGACTGCTGCATCGCTTCGCTCGGCCCAGGCCGAGCTCGCCTCCACCTCCGGCGTGCACCTCATCAGCGACGCCAACGCCAGCGTGCTGCTGCACGGCGCGGAGCGTGAGGCTGCGCTTGCTGCAGCCGCGGCGCGGGTGCCGGTGCGACCCGACGGTCCGCTGAGCGGCTCGATCGCCCGTTTCGTCGACGCCCAGGGCATCGGTGATCGCCAGGCCACGTTCCGGCGCCGCCTTGACGCGACGAGCTGGCTGCACCACACGTCCTGGACCGGCTCGGAGAAGATCCCTGCGACCGGCAGCGCGATCGTGCTCGGCACGCACGGCAGCTACGCCGACCCGGTGCTCGTCGGAGCCGGCATCCCGCGCGAGACACACGTGATGATGGACAAGCAGGTGTTCAGGATGCTCGGCCAGACGGGCGAGCACTACGGCGCCTATCCGGTCGATCGAGCGGGCGGCGCGGCAGCGGCGGAGGCGAAGCAGGTCACCAACCAGCTGCTCGCGGACGGCAAGCTCGTGCACATCTATCCCGACGGGGGCGTCGTGCGGCTGCGCGCCACCATTCCCGAGCCCAAGAGCGGCGCTGCGATCTTCGGGCTGACGACCGGCACGCCGATCGTTCCCTCCGCATCCGCGGGGCTGCAGCCGAAGTTCGCGCGCTGGGACCTCGAGGGTGCGGGCCGGCACATCATCTATGGCGACCCGCTCGTGTTCCGCCACACCCCCACGCCCACCGCCGAGCAGATCGCGGAGGCGCGCGAGCTCATCGCCCAGCACACCGACCGGCTCATGCAGCAGGCCGTCGCGACGTACCGGGCCGCGGCGCACTGACGAGGCGCGGAGGCGTCGTTCCCGGAGCGGTGGGTAGCATCCAGCGCATATGTGGGATTCGTTCGTCAGGAGCATCTACGCGGTCGGTCATCGACTGCTCGTGGGCTCCATCGAGCGGATGCTCTTCCCTGCCTCGCTCATCGGCGACGGGCTGCCCCCGATCCGGGACGAGCTCAAGCGCCGACGCCACCCGATCATCCTGCTGCACGGCTACGGCGACCAGCCCTACGGCAGCCAGGACATGGCGCGCTCGCTGCGCCGGGACGGCTGGACCGTGTACGTGTTCGAGACCCCGCAGATGGGCCTCGCGGGCATCGACGCGGCGGTCGCCTCCCTGCACGAGCTCGTCAGCCAGGTCAAGCGTGAGACCGGCGCGACGAAGGTCGACCTGGTCGGCCACAGCCAGGGCGGCGTGATCGCCCGCGCCTTCGTGAAGTTCGGCAACGACGCCGCGTCCGTCGGGCGCGTCGTGTCACTCGCCTCACCGCACCACGGGCTCAAGGCATGGTTCAACGGGCCGATCGACGCGATGCTCGGCTCGCAGCTGCTCAACCCGCTCATCTCCCACGGTCTCGACGAGCTGCTCATGGGGCGCGCGTTCTGGGACCGGCTCAACGCGGGCGACCCGACCCCGGACGGCGTTCGCTTCACGTCGATCTTCGCCGCGACGTTCGACGGCATGGTCATCCCGCAGTCCGCGTGGCTCGAGGGCGCGACGAACGTCGTCCTCCGTCGTGATCGCGACGGGCGTGGACCGCACCACTTCATGATCAATCACCAGAGCCTGGAAGCGTACGTGCAGCTGCGCCTCGCGCTGCTCGACCTGCCGCCGCTCGACGGGACGCACGCGCCCGCGCCCCTAGCCTGACGCGCCGGCAGCCTCGCGCTCGGCTGCCGCACGCTCGATCGCCTCGCGCACCACCGGGTTGTCGAGGTCGTTGTCGTACTCCGAGCCGCGGTCGATGGTCATGAGGAAGTACGTCGTGGCGAGGATGATGATCGCCGAGTCCACGAGCATCATCATCCCGCCCGCGATCTGCTGGTCGGTGCGGATCGACATGCCGTAGGCGCGCGCCGCGTCGCCGTAGGTCGCGTAGAGCTGGTCGGGCCAGGCGATGAGGATGATCCCGAGCACCCCACCGACCATCCGTGCCGCGACGACGTACGCCGCCTTCCACACGCGGCCCTCCACGCGCTGGTGGGTCGGATCGAGCAGCGGCCACCAGGCGAGCACCCCGGTCAGTGCGAACGAGATGTGTTCGAGGTCGTGGACGAGGCGGTGCTGGAGCGCGGCTTCGTACAGCGGCGGCAGGTGCCACGCGTAGAGCGTGAGCAGCCACGTGGCGAGCGCGACGTGCGGGCGGCGCAGCCATGCCCACAGCGCGCGCAGCGGGCGCATGCGGGCGACGGTCACGAGCACGGGGCGCGGCCAGAAGAAGTAGAGCACCGGTGCGCGGATGCCGTAGAGCAGCAGCGGCGCGGGCAGGTCCGCGATAAGCAGGTGCTGGAGCATGTGCAGGCTCAGCAGCGAGTGCTCGCCGACGGGGTCGATGAAGGTCTGCGTCGCGATGAGGATGAGCGACAGGCCGGCGTAGTAGCTCGCGCGCTGGGTGCCGGGGACGTGGCGGTTGCGAGTGGCGAGGATGGAGACGGCCCGCGCGTAGAGCAGGCCGGCGGCCACGATCCCGACGAGCGGGACGGCCGCGAACGACATCAGCGCCGTGTCGACGCCGAGCAGGGAGACGTTCGGGCCCATGGGTCAGGCCCCGCGCTCGTGCTCGATCTGTCGGCGCAGCGCGGCCTGCTTGCGCGCGACGCGAGCGCCGGCGTAGGCGGCGGGCACCGCGAGCACGAGCTGGATCGGTACGACCGGCCACAGCCCGGGCGCCACGAGCGCGACGAGGATGAGGAGCACCAGGCGCACGACGCCCCAGGCGACGGCGACCTGCACGGCGCGCACCTTGGTGAGCGTGGCGACGAGACCGCCGCCCCAGAACTCGGTGACGAGCACGCCCGCCATGCCGACGACGATGCTCGTGTCCTGTGCGGCGCCGCCTGACAGGTCGAGGACCTTGACGCCGAGCGCGGCGAGGAATCCGCCGACGGGCAGCATGAACAGCGCGACGAGGCCGGCGGCGAGCAGCAGCCGCGGATGCAGTCGCAGCAGCTCACGCAGGTCGAGCGGAGCGGCGTCGACCAGCAGGTCGTCGTCGAGCGAGTCGTCGTCCAACAGGTGTTCTTCGAGCGTGTGGGGCATGTCTCAGGTTCCTCCGCGCCGGCGCAGCTCGCGCAGCAGGCCGGGGCGCACGACGCGCATGCGCACGCCGAGTGCAAGGTATATCGGAGCGGCGACGGCCAGTGCGGCAGCGACGCCGACAAGGTCGACGATGGTGCCGGTGCCGACGAGCGGCTCCCAGGCGAGGAAGTAGCCAGCGGCCGCGATGCCGACCGCGACGAGGGCGGCGACGATCGTGCCGGCGGCGACGGTGATCGTGCGGCCGGTGCCGAGCTGGTCGGTGCGGCGCGACAGCAGCAGGTACAGCAGCAGCACGCCGACGACGTTGGCGATGCTCGTCGCCAGGGCGATGCCGACGACGCCGAAGTGGCGGTACGTGGTGAGGCCCACGACGAGGTTCACCGCGAGGGTGGCGATGCTGACGATCGTCGGCAGCCACGTCAGGCGCAGCGAGAAGAGCGAGCGGATGAGCAGGAGCGTGAGGCCGTTGAACGTGAGGCCGATCGCGAACGCGGCGAGTGCGATGGCGACCGCGTCGGTCTGGGCGGCGTCGAACTCGCCGCGCTCGTACAGCAGGCGCGTGACGGGCACGCAGAACACGCCGAGGAAGATGCTCGATGGCACGAGCAGCATGAGGATCTGGCGCAGTCCCAGGTCGACGGCGTCGGCGAACCCGCGACGATCGCCGCGCGTGGCCATGCGCGCGAGCGTGGGGAAGATGACCGTGCTGACCGCGACCGAGAAGATGCCCTGCGGGAGCATGTACACGCGGAAGGCCTTGTCGAGGATCGCGGGGCCGGCGCCCGCGTCGAGGCCGGAGAACCACGCGCCGGTGTTGGCGTCGACGCTGGCGGCGAGCAGCGCGGAGATGAGCAGCTGCACGTTGATGAGGCCGAGCCCGAGGGTGACGGGCAGCATGAGCACGAACACCTCGCGCACCTTTGGGTCGCGCCACGCGAAGCTCAGGCGCAGGCGGCCGCCGAGGCCGCGCAGCCACGGCACGGGCATGACGGCCTGCACGACGGTGCCGACCAGTGTGCCGGCGGCGTAGATCCAGATGCGGGTGTCGTCGCTGTCGAACGCGAACGCGGCGATCGCGAGCGAGATGAGGATCACGGCGTTCCATGCGACGGGTGCGAGCGCGGCGGCGCCGAAGCGGCCGTAGGTGTTGAGGATGCCGACGACCACGCCCGACAGCGCGAGGATGAGCACGATCGGCATGAGCAGCCGGGCGAGGCTCACGGTGAGCTCGACGTCCTGGGCGCTGAAGGTGTTGTCCAGGAACGGCCCGACGATCCATGGCGCCGCGACCATTGCCAGCACGGTGATCGGTCCCAGCACCGCGACGATCACGCCGCAGACGGAGCTCGCGACGCGCCATGCGCGGTCGCGCTCGCCGTGCTCGTCGAGCTCGGTGAACACCGGTACGAACGCTGCGCTCAGAGCGGAGTCGGCGACGAGCGAGCGCAGCAGGTTGGGAATCTGGTTGGCGACGACGAACGCCGAGTACGTCGTCGATGCGCCGAAGATCGCGGCGGTCACGATCTCGCGCAGCAGCCCGGCGACGCGCGAGAGGGCGGTCGCGGCGGCGAACACGAGGGTCGCGGCATGGATGCGGCGGCGCTCGCCGGCGGCATCGTCTGGTTCTGGTGTCGCGTCCTGCTCCACGGGGACGCCAGTATCTCAGGCAGGGTCGCCGGATCGACCACGACGGCCGGTGACCGTGACGTGTGGATGCGGATCTCTGCTACGATCTGCCGGTTCGCCCCCGCGAGCGTGCCTGTGTGCGCGCCGGCGCACCCTTTTATGTAACCCCCACGAGAGGCCCCAGCCGAACATGGCCAA
Organism: Thermoleophilia bacterium; assembly: GCA_025964555.1. Lineage (GTDB taxonomy): Bacteria > Actinomycetota > Thermoleophilia > Gaiellales > SKUG01 > JAGQUL01. The sequence continues at coordinate 47,591 of JAOPYQ010000008.1, forward strand.
CATCAAGCAGCAGAAGAAGCGCATCGGGACCGCCCAGCGCCAGCGCATGGAGAACCTGCGCTACCGCTCCACGATCAAGACTCTCTTCAACAAGCTCCAGCTGAACGTCGACACCGGCGACAAGGAAGCTGGCGCGAAGACGCACAAGGAGCTCGTGTCGCTGCTCGACCGCGCGATCACGCGTGGCGCGCTGCATCGCAATACGGCCGCGCGCAAGAAGGCCCGTGCCTCGCGCATGCTGCTGCAGGAGGCCAAGCAGGACGCGACGACGCTCCGCAAGGCGAAGAAGAAGACGACGCCCGTGCGCAAGCCGAAGGCGGAAGCTGCCAAGAAGCCGGCTGCCAAGAAGGCGCCTGCCAAGGCCGAAGCGCCGGTTGCCGAGGAGGCACCTGCCGAGGTCGAGGCACCCGAGGCCGAGGCCACCGAGGCGCCCGCCGCCGAGGAGACCGCTGCTCCCGAGGCAGCTGCCGACGAGACCGCTGCTCCCGAGGCCGAGGCTGCTGATGCGCCCGCCGAGGAAGCTGCTGCCGACGAGGCTCCGGCCGAGGCCGCACCCGCCGAGGACGCCGAGGCGAAGGACGACGAGGCCTGATCCGCTTCGACATCCAGTGAGTTCCCGTGGGGCGTGACCGACAGGTCGCGCCCCACGTGTCTTCAGCGGTGGCGCGTGCGGACTGTCACCACGTGCCGGCGGAGCAGCCCTGCCCGTCGATGGTGCCGCCGGATCGATCCGTCGCACTGAGCGGCCTGGTGTCGCAGAGCTTGAGGATCTGGCCGTCGGTCAGGTGCAGCTCCGCGAACCAGATCGTGGGTGACGCCTCGCTCGCGGCCTGGATCATGTAGCCGGTGCCGTCGGAGCCGACCGGCGCGACCTGGTATCCCCCGTCCGCCGCGGGCGCGGTGCCGAGATGCAGCGGCCCGAGCGCGGGCTCGTTGTCGAGGAGCACCGCGGGGTCGAGACAGTCGGGTCCGATGCTCGAATCCGAGCCGGTGTAGGTGCCGTCGACACGCACGGCCGCGCAGGACTCGACGGCGTACACCACCTGCTTGACGTTCGCCTTCACCTGCGTTGCCTGCGCATTCGATTTCTGCGCCGAGAACGTCGGTACCGCGATGGCCAGGAGGAGCGAGAAGATCGCGAGGATGCCCATGGCGCGGTGCTACCCGAGCGGGCGTGGTCTCAGACGAGTTCGAGCAGGCCGCGCTCGAGGATGATGCGGTCGCCTGCGCCGGTGTCCTCGCCGACGCGACCGAAGAGGGCGGAGCCGCCCTTGAGTTCCGCGTCGAGCTGGGCGATGCGGCTGAGCGCGGCGTCGACCTTGGCGGTCTTCACGCGCTGGGCCTGCTGGACGACCTTCTTCGCGGCCCACTGGTTCACGCCGCTGGACACGAGCTCCGACAACGCGCGATCGGGACCCATCGTCTGGAGCAGGTGGTGCGCGTCGTTGACCTGGCGCAGGTGCCGGCCGAGCGCGCCGCACAGGCGGACCGGGTGCTCACGCTGCGCGAGCAGCTGCTCGACCAGGTCCAGGAATGCTGCCTTGTCGCCGCGTGCCCAGGCCTCGCCGATGCCCCAGACCTTCTCGTCGGTGACGCGCGTGGCGAGCTCCTCCACCATCGCGACGGTGACGGCGTCCTCGGCGGCATAGGTCGCGATGCGCTCGATGTCGGTCCGCAGGCGAGCCAGGTCGCCGCCGTCGAGCTCCTTCACTGCGCGCGCGTCGTTGGGGTCGACGCCGCAGCACAGTTCGATGAGCCGCTTGACGGCCACGCGGTCTCCCGTGGCGCCCGTTGCGGCGAACACCCCTTCGGCCCACGCGCGCAGCGTGGCGGGGGTGTCGGGTCCGGGGCACTCGATGAGGCGCGGTTTCTGGAACGCCTTGCGCAGGCGGCTGTTGCTCGCGAGCTTGTCGGCGACGAGCAGCAGCACGACGTCCGGTGACGGATCCTCGAGGTAGCCGAGCACCCGGGAGACATCGTCAGCCGGCCAGTCCTGACACCCGGAGACGACTACGAGCCGCTGTTCGGCGAGCAGCCCGAGCGTCTGGAAGCCCTCGACGAGCGGGCGGGCGCTGTCCTTCGCTGCGGGATGGTTCTCCACCGCGTGGTCGGGAAAGTGCGCCTTGAGCCGCTGCAGGACGGTCGCGACCTTCGCGATGTCGGTGCCGAGGACGAGGTAGACGGGTTCGAGGGCAGCCACGACGTGATCCTATCGCGCGCACCGAGCGTCACCCGACGCGCATGAGCCGCCGACCGTCACTGTCGAGCACGACCGATCCGTCCTGATCGGTCCTGAAGGTGCGTACGCCTGCCGAGGCGAGCGCGTCGAGCACCTGTCGGCGTGGATGCCCGTAGTCGTTCCCCTCCCCCGCGCTGATCGCCGCGACTTGTGGCTGCGTTCGCGCGAGCAGCGCCGGCAGCGCGGGATCCTCGCTGCCGTGGTGCGACACCCGCAGCAGGTCGAGCCGCGGCAGGCCGAGCCCGACGAGCACGGGCGCCTCGGCATCCGCGGGCAGCAGCGCGCGGACGTCGCCGTGTGAGACGAGGAGCACCATCGCCCCGTCGTTGTGCAGGTCGCCGGTGCGGGGCACGATCACGCCGCTGCACTGCGGATGCAGCACGTCGACGTGCGCTCGTCCCACCGTGAACGCGCCGCCGGCGCACAGTTCCACCAGTCGCGGCGCGGCCTCGCGCACGCGTCGCCATGGTCCGGGCGCGCTGCGCGGCATCGCGACCCAGGCGGGGTCCAGCGCGGCGAGTGCGTGCTCGAACCCACCGCGGTGGTCGAGGCTGTCGTGTGTCAGCACGATCCCGTCGAGGTGCTCGACTCCCGCTTCGCGCACGCGTCGCACCACGTTGCCATCGGGCGGTCCGGTGTCCACGAGGATCGCGTGCCCGTCGCTTGCAAGCAGTGTCGCGTCTCCCTGGCCGATGTCGAGCACGGCGATCCGAAGCACGTCACTCGATGGCGCTGCCGCGGCACCGGCACCCGGCCGGTGCGCCCCGAGTGACATCGCGGACAGCAGGCAGGCCACGACCAGTCCCACTGCCACCAGGCGTCGCCGGAGTCTGCGCCGATGCGACAGCGGCCCACGAAGTGCCACGACGGCGAGTGCGATTGCCGGCATGGAGAGCGCGAGGGTGATGGACGTGGTCTGGGCAGCAGGCAGGTTCGCGGCTCGTTCCGCGATGCGCACGAGCGTGCTCGACAGCAGTGACGCGGGCCACATCGCGAGGTCCGCCACCGTGCCCCAACCGAGCGCCGTTGCGCCGAGTGCGATGAACGCGCCTGCGAGCCCGAGCACGAGCAGGCATGCGGCGATCGGGACGGCGACGATGTTCGCGACGATGCCCGTCAGTGGAGCGCCACCGGTGCTGAGCACGAGCAGTGGCGCGGTGGCGAGGCTGCACAGCAGCGTCGCTGACAGTCCGCCGGCGAGCCATGTCGGCACGCCGCGATCGCGCAGAGCCGCGGTCGCGGGCGATGCCCACGCGATGAGGACGGCGACACACGCGAAGGACAGTTGCATCCCGAGCCCACGGTGTGCGCCGGGCCAGATCCAGCAGATGGTCGCCGCGGCGACGACGAGCATGTGGCGAACGTCGGCCATGCGACCTGCGAGCCACGCCACGAGCATGAGTTCGCCCATGAATCCGGCGCGCACGATCGAGGCGCCGCCGCCGACGACGAGGACGTACAGCGGGATGGCCGCGAGCGCCAGTACCGCGCCCGTCGTACGGCCGGCGCCCACAGCACGCGCGAGCAGCACGCAGCACGCGGCGACGAGCGCGATGTTCTGGCCGGAGGCTGCCAGTAGGTGCCACAGGCCCGAGTCCAGGAACGCCTGTTCGTCCACCGGCGACACGTGGTCGGTGCGCCCGAACACCACGCCGCTTGCAACCGCCGCTGCGCGCGGGTCGCCGATCCGCACGAGCGGCACCGATCGGAGCCGCTCGATCGGCTCACGCAACACCCCGGGCGTCGGCACTGCGACGAGCATGCCCGGGCCCGGATCTCGCCAGCCGAGTTCCACGACCAGGATCGCGACCACGAGTGCGACGACGGCCACGAGGGTCGGAGGACGCCAGCCCGCGCGCCGAACTGCCGCACGCCACACGCGCTCGAGTCTGTGGAGATGCATGCGCATCGCCACAGACTCGGGCGCCGCATGTCACGAGATGTGCGCGCTTCGTGCCGACTTCGTCAAGCCTGGCATGAGATGGCGTGACGGTCGCGCTAGAAGGTGCGCTCGATGCTGGCGACCGCGTCGATCCCGCGGTCCAGGCGAGCGCGATCGATGCCGAACCCGCCCGCGAGCGTGTCCCGGACGCCGTCCCGCGAGGTGAACGTGTCGTTGCCGAACCCGCCGACCAGGCGATCGGCTCCCAGACCACCGACGAGCCGGTCGTTGCCGGTGTCGCCGAACAGCGAATCGGCGCCGTTCTCGCCACGCAGCAGGTCGAATCCGATGCCGCCGCGCAGGATGTCCGCGCCCGGACCGCCCTGCAGGTTGTCGATGCCGGCCTCGCCACGGAGCAGGTCGTTGCCGAACCCGCCCCGAAGCACGTCGTTGCCCAGGCCGCCGACGAGCACGTCGTTGCCGCCGTTGCCGATCAGCGTGTCGTTGCCACCCAGGCCGCACAGGGCGTCACGGCCACCGGTGCCGCGCAGCGTGTCGGTGCCCGCAGTGCCACGAACCGAGCAGGAATCGACCTTGACCGTGATGCGCGCGACGTCGTTCGCGGCCACCTGGTCGGTGCCCGATCCGGCGACCGTGAACGCGACGGACTTGGGGCCAGCGATCGTTGCAGCGAACGTCAGCGCGATCGAGGCGTTCACGCCTGCACCGAGGGTTCCGAGCTTGCAGGTGAGCGACGCACCCGTCGAGCACGTTCCCGTTCGCGCGGGCACCGAGCACGTCGATGCGTCGACGGCGCAGCCCGCGACGGAGAACGTCGCGGCAGTCACCGTGAGTCCGGTCGGCAGCGCGCCGGAGACGGTCACCGACGACGAGGCGTCAGGTCCGCTGTTGCGCACGGCGAGCGAGGTACGAGCGCTCCTGAACACGGGCACCGCCACGGTCGCGGCGTTCGCGGTCACGGCGAGGTCCGCGGCCGGCTTGTTCGGTCCACCCGGGTTGCCTCCCGCTGCGCCGTAGGCGGAGCTGACGACGGCAAGGACGAACGCCGCGGCGATCACCACGCCCGTGAGGAATCGGGGTGCACGGACGGAAACGGGTGAAGCGAGCGGCATGGAGCCTCCATAGTGGTGTATCTCGGATGGTGAAGCGCCGTCGACACCACGGAAGTAACGAACATGCCCGGCTCCGCGCTCAGGTCGTTGCCACCGCTCGGAGCGATTCGATGGTCGTCGGTCCGATCCCGGGCACGCGGTCGAGGTCGTCGATCGTTGCGAAGGGGCCTGCCTCCTGGCGACTGGTGATGATGTGCTCGGCCGTGACCTGCCCGATCCCCGGCAGCGCGTCGAGGGCGGCAGCATCCGCTGAGTTGAGGTTGACCTTGGCACCGCCCGCCGCGGCGCCGGCGCCGGCTCCTGCACCGCCTGCAGTCGTACCCGCTCCCACGCCGGCCCCGACGCTCGCATCGGCGTCCCCGACCAGCACCTGCTGCCCGTCGAGGAGCACCGCGGCGCGGTTGAGCGATCCCAGCGCCGCGCCGCGTCGCGCACCACCTGCCGCCTGGATCGCCTCGTGCACTCGCGCGCCGGGCGGCATCCGATACACGCCCGGGTGGCGAACCGCTCCGGCCACGTCGACCACGATGCCCGCCCCGCTCGAGGCCGGACCCGACGCATCTGGATTCGGGGTGGTCACTGCGGCGATCGTCGCATCCGGCGCTGGCGCATCGGCATCGCTCCCCGTCCCCGAGGCGGTGTCAGCCGGCGCGTTCGGATCAGGGGCTGCACGTGCGACGACCTCCGCATCGCTCGACTGGTCGCCGCCGCATCCCGCGAACACGAACGCGGCGACGAGGATGACGGCACTGACGCGGAGGATCGGCTTGCGTGAGCGAGACATGCGCCAAGCATCGAACGTCGATCGTCACGAAAGGCACGCGCCGTGTGACATGAGCGTCACGACATCGTCACGAGATTGGTTCGGCGACGCCACCACCGACGGCGCCCGAACCCGGGAACGCAACCACGTCACGATATCGTTGGCGAAATGGCTACGATCCCGTGACGCGACAGCGGATCCGCGATCGCGTCCTCATATCGCGTGCCACTCGACCACGCATCGGATCAGCGCTTCCTCTTCGCGCCGGGCGAGGCGCCATCCTCGTCCTCGTCGTCGTCGTCCTTCTTCTTGCGACGACGCATGCGCGGATGTGGATGGTGCCTGCTGTTCGCCGCGCGGCGGGCCGCCTCGGCCGCGCCCTTGGATCCCGCGGCCCGCTGTGCCGCCTTGATCGGGTCGCCGCGCATGAGCCATGCGCCAGTGCCCGCCACGACCGTGCCGCCACCCACGATGAGCGCCGCGAGCAGCCAGTTGTCCCGGAACCAGTCGGCGAGCTTCGCCACCGGGCTCCGTCGCTTGGACGACGCCAGCTCCTCCGTCGCCGCGACGACCTCGCCGCCGAGGCGTCGACCCGTGCGCACACCCTCGGGGTTGCTCGTGCCACCCGTCGTCACGCCCTCGATGCCGTCGGGCGTGCGCGTGCTGCCCGCATCGGTGCGCGTGGCGCCGTCGGTCGTGCGGCGCTCGTCGCCGGCGTCCTTGGTCGTCTCGGGCTGCTTGATCGTCGCCGGAGGCACGCTCGCACGCGGCTTGCGCGTCGAGCTTCCGTCGTCCTCGTCCCCTTCACCGGTGGTGTTGGGGAGCGCCTTGTCGACGTCGTTGTCGGTCACCGCCACCTTGATCGCCGGTGTCGACGCCTTCTTGTAGCTCGGATCGTCGCTTGTCACCGCGAAGGTGAGCGTGCCCTCGTGGTCGCCCTCGACCTCCTCGTCGTCGACCGCCGTGACCTTCAGCTCGATGCCGTCCTTCCACTTCGCAGGCGTGAAGACGACCGGCTTGTCGCTCACCGACACCTGCGCGTCGCCCTTCGCGACGATCGACACCTCGGCGGTCGGCTGGCTCGACAGCGTGAAGCGGATCGTGTCGCCCGCCGCCTTGCCCTCGGTCACGCGCGTGGAATTGGAGCTCTGCGACGCGATGATGTTCGCGGCGTCGTCGTCCGCGATGCTCACGGCGACACCCGCCAGGCTCGCGCCGGTCCAGCCGGCCGCCGTCGTCGTCGCCGCGTGCGCGACCTCGCCCGCGTGCGGGTCGGGCTCGTCGATGCTGTCCTGCACCGCGCTCACGGTGACGGTCTGCGGCGTGCTCCAGTTCGCTGCAGTGAAGGTGACGGTCGCCGGCGCTGCCGTGACCTGCGCGCCGCCGTTCGTGGCGATCGTCACGTCCGCGGTCGGCTCGCCCAGCAGTGCGATCGTGTACGTGTCGGTGGTGCCCGCTTCCGCGACGATCGTCTTGCCTTCGGTCTCGACGACCTTCACGCCCGCGAGGTCGTCATCGGTGATCGTGACGGCCTGGCTCGCGGGGGTGGCCGCCGTTCCCGGACCGTACGTCGCGTCGTCGCTCGCGAGCACCATCTTGAGCGTACCGGTGTGCTCGCCCTCCACGACCGTGTCCTGCCTGGCACCGATCGTGAGCAGCTGCTGCGAGTTCCAGTTCGCGGGCGTGAACGTCAGGGTCGCCGGGGTCGCGGTGAGCTGCGTGCCGGGGTCGAGCGTCACGATCACGTCGTCAGTGGGGCGGGTACCGAGCCGCACGTTGAGCGTGTCGGTGGTGCCCGCCTCCGCGACGGCGTTGCCCGAATCCGTGGGCACGACGACCACGCCGGGCGTGTCGTTGTCCGTGATCGACACGTCGACCGGTGCCGGCGTGTACGCCAGGTAGCCGGCATCGCCCGCCGTGACCTTGAACGTGACCGCTCCGGGATGCGGGTCGGGCTCGTCGACCGGGTCGTCCTTCGCGGCGACGGAGATGTCCTGGGGGACGTTCCAGGACGTGGGCTGGAAGGTGATCGTCGCAGGCGTGGTGTCCACCTGCGCGCCGCCGTCGATCGCGATCGTCACCGGGGCGATGGGCTGGCTCGCGAGCGCGAGCGAGATCGTCCTGGTGGCGCCACCCTCGGTGACGGCGACCGGCCCAGCCGGCGTGACGACCGTGCCGACGGCGTCGTTGTCGGTGATGTCGATGTCGACGTCGCCGATGGTCGTCGCGTCGTAGGTCGCGTCGGTGGACGTCACGTCGAACGTGACCTTCGCGGAGTGGGCACCTTCGGCGATCGCGTCGTCGGTGGCGGTGAACGTGACGAGCCGGTTGGAGCCGGCGCCGTCAGCGCTCGTGAACGTCACGGTTGCCTGGTCGACCGTCAGCTGGCTCGTCGGGGTGGCCGCGACCGCGATCGTGACGTCCTTGCCGGGCGGCGGCGTCGATCCGATCGTGACGTAGCAGCCGATGTCGCTGGTGGCGCTCGCCGGATCCTCGGCCATCTGCGCGCGCCCGCTCGTGTCGTCCCAGTCCGGGCCGTCCTGACACGACACGGTCGCGACGTCCGCGGCGGCATCGGTGATCGAGAACGTGCGCGGCGCCACCGTCAGCGGTGCGTAGCCGGGGTCGGAGGTCGGGGCGATCGTGAACGACACGACGCCGGGATGCGGGTCGGCTTCGTCGATGCCGTCGGCGACCGGCTGCACCTGCAGGTCGACTCCGGTCGCGTAGTTGGTGGCGTTGAGCACGAGCACGGGCGGCGTGAGGAAGCTGACCTGGCCGTCGTTGCTCGCGGTGATCGTCACCGGCGAGGACGGGATCGTGGCGAGACGCACGTTGACCGTGCGCGCCGAGCCGGTGACGTCGTCCTCGGCCATCGTCATGTCGGCCGGGTCGGTGACGACCACGAGCGGCACGTCGTCGTCGTCGATCGAGACGGTGGTGTCGGCTGGCGTGAGGCCGCTGAACGCGGCGTCGGCGCTCGTGGTCACGGTGCTGAACGTCGTCGTGTGCGGATCGGCCTCGGTGAGCAGGTCGTCCTTGGCCTGCACGGTCACCGTCTGCGGCGTCATCCAGTTCACGGAGGTGAACGTGAGCGTCGCGCCGGTCAGGTCCTCGAGCTGCGCCGTGTCGACCCCGAAGTCGACGAGCACGTCCTGCGTCGGCTCGGCGGTCAGGCGCACGGCGAACGTGTCGGTCGTGGCGCCGGCCTCGGCGACCGCGATCCCACCCAGGTCGTCGACGACGATCCCGGCCGTGTCGTCGTCGGTGATGTCGACGGTCACGTCGGCGATCGGAGGCGCCACGAGATACGCGGCGTCGCTCGATGCGTTGACCGTGCTCGTGACGAGCGCCTGCTCGCCCGGGTCGACGAGGGAGTCGTCGACGGCCGTCACGGTGATCGTCGCGGGCGTCGCTGCATTGGCGGCGTCGAAGGTGTGCGATGCGGGCGACACCGCGACGTCGGGGCTCGTCTTCGCGAAGTCGACCGTCACGTCGGAGGCCGGGATGCTGTTGATCGCGACCGCGTAGGTCTGCGAGGTCGCCCCCGCCTCGAGCACCGTGAGCGCCGCCGGTACCGGGGTCAGCGTGAAGCCGGGCTGGTCGTCGTCGCCCACCGCGAACTGCGCGTCAGTGATCGCCAGGTTCGCGGCGGTCGCGTAGTTCGGGTCCCCGGTCGAACCGGAGGCGTGCGTCACGAGCGCCGCATGCGGGTCGAGCTCGGTGATGAGGTCGTCGACGGCCTCGACGGTCACGGTCTGCGGCGCGTTCCAGGTGGTGGCGTCGAACGTCAGCACCGTGTCGCCGCCGACGATCGCCACGTCGGCGTCGGGCGTGAGCGTCACGTCGACATCCGCGATCGGCTGCGAGGTGAGCACCACGTCGTACGTCGCGTTCGGGACGGACCCGTCCTCCTCCAGGGGCGCGGGCACGATGCCCTGCGTCACGGTCACGCCCGCGACGTCGTCGTCGAGCACGTCGATCGTCTCGGGTGCCGGCGTGAGCGCGTCGTAGCGCGCATCCGCGCCGCCCACGTCGATCGCGAGCAGGCCGGGGTGCGGCGAGCCCTCCACCACCGCGTCCTGCTTCGCGCGCACCTGTACCGGCTGCGCGGTCGCCCAGTCGGTCGGCGTGAACGTGAGCGTGGCGGCGCCGACCAGTTCGACCTGCGCGTCGGGCACCAGCGTGACGGTGACGTTGCCGCTCGGGCGTGTCGCGAGCACGACGTCGTAGTCGACGGTGGTCGCCGGGGTCGCCTCGTTCACCTGCGTGCCGCCGGTCACGGCGAGCTGCACGACGCTCGCATCGTCGTCGGCGATATCCACGATGCGGTCCACGGACGCGAGCGCGTCGTAGGTCGGATCGGCGGGCGCGCCGTTCGATGCGATGTCGAACGTGACGTGTCCGGGGTGCGGATCCGCTTCGTCGTCCTGGTCCTGCAGGGCGGTGACGGTCACCTGCTTCGTCGTGTTCCAGTCGAGCGGCGTGAAGGTGAGGGTGCCGGTCGCGGCCACCTGCGCGTCGCCCGCCACGGTCACGGTGACGTCGCCGATCGGCTGGCTCGCGAGCTTGACGTCGACCGTCTGGCTCGTGGTGCCGGCCTCCGCCACCGCGATCGTCGCGGGCGTCACGACGAGCGCGGCTGTGTCGTCGTCGGCGATCGATGCGTCGGTGTCGGGGATCGTCACCGAACCGAAGTCGGGGTCGCCGCCGCTCATGACCGAGAACTCGATGGTGCCGGTGTGCGGATCCGCCTCGTCGACGTCGTCGTCGATCACGGTGAGCGTGACGACCTTCGGCGTGCTCCAGTCCGTGTCGTCGAAGGAGATCGTCGCCGGCGCGAACGTGAGCTGTCCACCGGGCGCGAGCTCGTTGAGGGCGATGTCCACGCTCTGGCCCACGGCGGGCGACGCGCCGAGCTTGATGCTGAAGGTGTCGGTGGTGCCCACGGCCGCCTCGTCGAGCGTGAGTCCACCCATGAGGTCGAGGATCGCGGATGCCGCGTCGTTGTCGGACACCTGCGCGGTCGCGTCGGGGATCGCCACGGGGTCGTACGGGTCGTCGCTCGCGGAGGCGTCGATCGTGAACGACACGCTCGCGGTGTGCGTGCCCTCGATGAAGCCGTCGTCGACCGCGGTCACGGCGACCGTCACGCCCGTGTTCCAGTTCGTCGAGTCGAGCACGACCTGCGTCGGGCTGGCGGCGGACTCCCCGTCCGCGGTGGCGAGGTCGATCGTCACGGGCGACGTCGGGTTCGTCGCGAGCGTGACGACGAGCTGGTCGGGCGCGCCACCTTCCGCGATCTCGAACGTGCCGCCTGCGGGCGTGACGATCACGCCGGGCACGTCGTCGTCGAGCACGTTCGCGACGACCGGATCGATCGCGGTCGCGGTCGGGTCGTAGTTCGGGTCGCCCGTGGAGGATGCGACGTGCGTGATCGTGCCGGTGTGCGCGCCCTCGAACACCGCGTCCTGCACGGCGGTGACCGCGACGTTCTGCGCGGTGTTCCAGTCGGAGGGCGTGAACGTGAGCGTTGCGGGCGTGGCGAGCACCTGGTTGCCGGGCGTCGCCATCGTGATCGTCACGTTCGCGATCGGCCTGGACGTGAGCACGACGTCGTAGTCGTCGGTCGCGCTGCCGTCCTCGGCAACGTCCGTGGATGCGCCGCTCGGGGTGATCGTGACGCCGGCCGTGTCGTCGTCGACCACGTCGATGGACTGCGATGGACCGGTCTCGCCGTCGAAGTTCGCGTCGCCGCTCGCCATCACGTGGGAGATCGTCGCCGCGCTCGGGCTCGCCTCGTCGACCGCGTCCTGTACTGCGAGCACGTCGACGAGCACGCCGGTGTTCCAGGTCGCGCTCGAGAGCGTGACGCTCGTCGGCAGGAACGTGACCTGCGCGGGAGCGGGCGTGGCGAGGTTCACGGTGACGTCGCTGGCGGGCTGGCTCGTGAGCGTCAGGCGGTACTGGGCTGCGGGGAGCGCGCCGGCCTCGTCGACCGACAGCGTGCCCGCAGGGACCGGCGTGGCGACGAGGTCGGACGTGTCGTTGTCGGTGATGGCGGCGCTCACGCCCGTGGGCAGCACGGGCTGGTAGCCGGTGTCGGTCGTGGTGACCGAGTGCACCACCGTGCCGGTGTGCGGGCTCGCCTCGTCGACGCTGTCGTCGATCGCGCGGAGGGTGACGGCCTGCGGCACGTTCCAGTCCGTAGTGGTGAAGACGACGTTCGCGACGGTCCACTCGAGCTGGGTCGAGACCGGGGCGATGGTGACGTCCGCGGTCGGCTGGCTGTCGAGCACGATCGTGTAGCTCGACGTCGCGCCGCCTTCGGTGACGGCGTGGGGCGCGGTCGGGGTGATCGTCACGCCGGGCGTGTCGTTGTCGGTGATCGAGAAGTCGGCGGGATCGATGGTGAGCGCGCCGGTTCCATAGGCCGGGTCGACGCTGAGCGTGTCGTGCACCACGCTGCCGGTGTGCGGCGAGGCTTCGGCGATCGCGTCGTCGACCGGCGTGACCGTCACCGGCTGGTCGGTGTCCCAGTCGCCCGGCGTGAAGGTGAGCGTCGTCGTGGCGCTTGCGACCTGTGCGTCGGGGGTGATCGTGACGTCGACCGGCTGGGTCGGCTCGCTCTCGAGGCGCACGGCGTAGGTGCGTCCGGCGAGCGGCGTGGATTCGGCGAGCGTGTCGGGCGCTGCCGGCGTGACGATCACGCCGGCGGTGTCGTCGTCGGCGATCGCGACGGAGTGCTGGGTGGCAGCGACGCCGGCGTAGAACGGATCGCCGACGCTGCCGGTGAGCGCATCCACGGTACCGGTGTGCGGTCCTTCGAACACGTCGTCCTGGATCGCGTCGACGGTGATGGTCTGCGGAGTGTTCCAGTCGGTGGGCGTGAAGGTGAGCGTCGGGGAGCCGCCGAGCACGAGCTGGGTGGAGCTGAGCGTCACCGTGACGTTGGCGGTCGGCTTGGTGGCGAGGCGCACTCGGACGGTGTCGCCGAGGCCGCCCTCGGCGACGCTCGTGTCGGGCAGCGTCGCGTCGATGAACACGCCCGGGGTGTCGTTGTCGGCGATCCCCAGGTCCATGTCGGCGAGCGAGAGCGCGGCGTACGTGGGGTCGGCGCCGCCTGCCGTGTGGGTGAGCGAATCGGCGTGGGGACCCTCGGCGACATGGTCGTCGATCGCTGCGACGGTCACCGTCTGCGGGGTCATCCAGTTCACGGAGGTGAACGTGAGCGTCGCGGGCGTCGGGGTCGCCTGGCCGGCGAGCGAGGCGACGTCGATGGTCACCGCGCCGGTCGGCTCGCTCGTGAGCTGCACGGTGTAGGTGGCGGTCGTGCCGCTCTCGGAGATCGCGAGCGGGCCGGGCAGCGCGGGCGAGAACACGACGTTCGCCGTGTCGTCGTCGGTGATCGCGATCGACTGCGACGCGACAGTGACGGCCGTGTCGTAGGTCGGATCGAGCGCGCTCGACACGTCGTGGGTGATCGTGGTGGTGTGCGCGCCCTCGGCGATGGCGTCCTGCACGATGGCGACGCTCACGTTCTGCACCGTTGCCCAGTTGCCGGGCGTGAAGGTGAGCGTGCCGGGCGTGGGGGTGCCGTCCGCGTCGCCGCCGAGCGTGACCGTGACCGCGCCGAGCGGCTGGCTCGTGAGCGAGACGGCGTAGGAGAGCGGCGTGCCACCCTCGGAGCCGGCGAGGCCGGCGTTGGGTGCGACGAGCACGCCCGAGGTGTCGTCGTCGACGATGTCGACGTCCACGTCGTCGATGGCGAGCGTGCCGGCGCCGTAGTAGCTGTCGGTGCTCGCCGTGTCGACGGTGATCGCGACGCTCTCCGGTGAGGGCTCGTCGACGAAGTCGTTGACCGCGTTCACGGTGATCGTCCGCGGTGCGTTCCAGGTTGCCGGGGTGAAGGTCACGGGCGCCATCGCGGCGAGCTCGCCGCTGCCGTCCGTGAAGTTCACGTCGACGTTCGCGGTGGGCTTGCTCTCGAGCACGACGTCGAACGTGGCCCCTGCGGCGCCCTCGGTGACGGTCAGGCTGGTGGGAGCGACGGTGACGCCGGGCACGTCATTGTCGGTGATGTCCGCGGTGACGTCGGCGACCGCGACGTTGAAGTCGGGATCGGAGCTCGACATGGCGTGCTGGATGACGCCGGGATGCGTGGTCGCTTCAACGACGAGGTCGTCGTTGGCGCTCACGGTCACGGTCTGCGCCGAGTTCCAGTTCAGGGGCGTGAACACGAGCGCCGGGGTGGAAACCAGCACCTCGGCGTCGGGCGTGAGGGTGATCGTCACATCGGCAGCTGGCTCGGCGTCGAGCACGACGTCGTAGGTGTCGGTGAGGCCCGGCGTGCCCTCGGCGACGGCGACCAGGGTCGGGCTGATCGTGGCGCCGGCCGCGTCGTCGTCGGTCACGTGTGCGACGACGTCGGCGATTGCCAGCGCCGGCACGTAGGTCGCGTCGCCTGCGGTGATGACGTGCGTGATCGTCTGGTCGTGCGGTCCCTCGACCACGAAGTCGGGCGTGCCGTTGACGGTGACGGTCTGGGGCGTGTTCCAGTTGGCGGGCGTGAAGGTCAGCTGCACGGGCGTGGTGGACGCGTCGGGGCCGCCGGTGATGTCGATCGTGACGTTCGCGGTGGGCGCCGACTGCAGGCGCACCTGGTAGGTGTCGCTGGTGCTGCCTTCGTCGACGTCGGTCGATGATCCGCTCTCGGTGACGATGACGCCGGTGGAGTCGTCGTCGGAGATCGTGACCGTGACGTCGGCCGGGTCGAACGCGTCGTATGCGGCATCGAGGCCGGATTCCGCGTCGATGACGATGACGCCCGAATGGGTTGCCGCCTCGTCGAGCGCGTCGTTGACGACCGTGACGGTCACGGTGCGCGCCACGTTCCAGTTGGCCGGGGTGAAGGTGATCGGATCGGGCGCGACGGTCGTCTGCCCGTCCGAGGTGTCGAACGTGACATCGACGTCGTCCAGTGGTCGCGAGGTGAGCGCCACGCTGAAGCTGGCGGTGGTGCCGACGGCCGCTTCGTCGAGCGTCAGGCCGCTCGTGGGCGTGACGGTGACGCTGCTCGTGTCGTTGTCGGCGATGTCGACCTGCTGCTGGCCGATGACGAGGCCCGCGTCGTAGTGCGTATCGAGGCTGCTCGCCGTGTGCAGCACGAAGCCCGAGTGGGTGGCTGGCTCGTCGTCCGGATCGTCGACCGCGGTGACCGTGAAGGCCTGCGGCGTGTTCCAGTTGGCGCTGGTGAACACGCGCGAGGCCGGGGCGAACGTGGTCTGGCCGTCGCCCACGGTCGGGGTGACGGTGACGGGCGCGGTCGGAATCGTGTCGAGCACGACCGTGTAGGTGGCGCTCGTGGTGCCTGCCTCGGCGACGGTGATCGCTGCGGTGCCGGGCGCGACGGTCACGCCTGCGTCGTCGTTGTCGGTGATGGCGACGGGGATGTCGGCGAGGACCCAGCCCGCGTAGACGGGGTCGCCGGTGACGTCGAGCTCGACGCGGCCGGCGTGGGTGTCGGGGTGCTCGTCGACCTGGTCGTCGATCGCGTCGACGGTCACGGTCTGGGGCAGGTTCCAGTTGGCGGAGGTGAACGTGAGCGGATCGACGTCGACTGCGACCTGCGTCGGGGTGAGGTCGACGACGACGTTGGCGGCGGGCTGCGTCTCGAGCACGACCGAGAACGTGTCGTCGGCGCCGCCTTCGGTGGCGTTGAGGGCGGTCTCGGAGACGATGATGCCCGGGATGTCGTTGTCGGTGACGTCGAAGGCGACGGGCGCGGCGGTCGCTGCACCGTAGTAGGTGTCGCCGGTGGTGATCGCGTGCGTGATCGTGCGGGTGTGGACGGGTGCCTCGGTGACGAGGTCGTCGATCGCGCCGACGGTGACGGTCTGCGCGGTGTTCCAGTTGGCGGCGGTGAAGGTGAGCGAGCCGGGCGACGCCGCGAGGTCGACGGGCACGGTGAGCGCGACGTCGACGTTCGCGGTCGGCTCGGAGTTGAGCCTGACGGTGTAGGTGACCGTGGTGCCGGGAGCGGGGTTGTCCTCGTCGAGCGCGTACGGGCTCGCTGCGGCGACGGTGACTCCCGCGGCGTCGTTGTCGGTGACGTCGACGGCGACGGGAGCTGCGCTCGTCACGGTCGCCCAGCGCGGATCGGAGCTCGCGACGGAGTGGGTGATTCCGCCGGGGTGGGTGCCGACGCCTTCGTCGATCGCGTCGTCGACCGCGGTCACGGCGACGGGCTGCGCGACGTTCCAGTTGGCGGTGGTGAACGTGAGGGTCGACGGCAGTGCGGTGACCTGCGGGTCGGTGGCGATGGTCACGACGACGTCGGCCTGGGGCTGGCGGTCCAGCACGACGGTGTACTGGTCGGTGCCGGTGCCTTCCGTGACGTCCACGCCGCCGGCCTCGTTGATGGTGACGCCGGGTACGTCGTTGTCGGCGACCGAGCCGGTCCTGGTGGTCGCGCTGAGCGCGAGGTAGCCGGGATCGCCCGCCGTGGCGTCGATGCCGACCGTGGTGGGATGCGGGTCGTCCTCGACCGTGGGGTCGTCCACCGCGGTGATGGTGACGGTCTGGTCGACGTTCCAGTTGGCAGTGGTGAAGGTGAGCGTCGGGGCGCTGGCGGTTGCCTGCGCGTCGGTGGTGATGGCGACGGTGACGGGCGCGGACGGCTGCGAGCCGAGGTGCACGGTGAGCGTGTCGCTGGCCGGCAGGTCCTCGTCGAGCGCGAGGGTGCCGGCGGAGACGACGAGCGATGCGGCGTCGTCGTCGGCGACGTCGGCGACGACGGGGCTCGGGGCGAGTGCGTCGTAGCGCGGGTCGCCGGTCACGTCGAGTGCGATCGAGCCGGGGTGGATGGCGGCCTCGTCGACGGCGTCGTTGACCGCGGTGATGGTGATCACCTTCGGGGTCGACCAGTTCGTGTTCGAGAACGTCACCGGGCCGCTCGTGGTGATCTGCGCGTCCGGGTCGGGGGTGATCGTGACGGTGCCGACGGGCTCCGATTCGAGCACGACCGTGAAGGTGTCGGTCGCGGGCAGGTTCGCCTCGTCGACGTCGACGCCGCCGAGCTCGTCCACCGTGATGGCTGCGACGTCGTCGTCGGTGATCGCGACCGACTGGTTGGCGAGCGACCAGCCGGCGTAGGTCGTGTCCGGGCTGGTGACGGTGTGCACGATGGATCCCGTGTGCGGGTCCGGCACTTCGTCGATGTCGTCCTGGACCGCGACGATGCTGGCGGTCTGGTACGTGTTCCAGTTGCTCGGCGTGAACACGAGCGTGGTGATCGGCTGCAGCTGGGGGCCGGTCGCGAAGCTGATGGTGACGTTGCTGGTGGGCTCGGATGCGAGGCGCAGCTGGTAGGACGATCCAGTGCCGCCCTCGGTGGCGGTCAGGCCGCTCGTGGGCGTGACCTCGATGCCGGGCACGTCGTCGTCGAGCACGTTCACCACGACGGGAGCGGCGGCGACGGAGTTGTACGCGGCGTCAGCGGGGTTCGGTGCGCCGACGGTGTGCGAGACGGTGCCGGTGTGCGGGCCCTCGACGATCGGATCCTGGAAAGCGGAGACCGTGACGTTCTTGGCGATGTTCCAGTCGGTGCCGTCGAACGTGAGCGTGGTGGTGGACACGTCGACGTCCGCGTCGTCGACGATGGTGACGGTCACCGCGCCGACGGGCCTGCTCGTGAGCTTGACGCCGTACTGGACGGTTGCGGGGTTGCCCTCCTCCACGGTGAGCCCGCTCGTCGGGGTGACGTTCACGCCGGCCGTGTCGTCGTCGGTGACGGCAGCCGTGGTCGCGCCGATGGTGAGCGGGGCGTAGAGCGGGTCGGTACTGGTGACGGCGTGCGTCACGACGCCGGTGTGCGCGTCGGGCACTTCGTCGTAGGCGTCGTTGACCGCGGTGATGGTGACGGTCTGGTCGATGCTCCAGTTGGAGGCGGTGAAGGTGAGGGCCGCGGGCGCGTAGCTGACCTGCCCGTCGGAATTGCCGAGGGTGACGACCACGTTCGCGGACGGCTTGGTCTGCAGTCGCACGGCGTAGGTGTCGCTGGTGGCGCCGGCCTCGAGCACGGCGACGCTCGTCTGGCTCGGCGAGACCACGAACGCGGAGACGTCGTCGTCGGTGACGTTCGCCACGACGTTGGCGCCGCTGAGGGCGCTGTAGGCGGCGTCGCTGCTCGCCGCGACGTGGGTGATGGTGCCGGCGTGGGGATCGGGGACTTCATCGACGTCGTCGTTGACTGCGGCCACGGTGACGGTCTGCGGGGCGTTCCAGTTCGCCGTGGTGAACGTGAGCGTCGGCGCGCTCGTGGTGACCTGGGCGTTCGCGCCGAGCGTGAGGACGACGTTCGCCGTCGGGCGGGTCCGGAGCCGGACCGTGTAGGTGTCGGTGACGCCACCCTCGGTGACGTCGGTCGACGGCCCGGCGCCGTTCTCGACCACGATGATGCCGGCCGGTTCGATCGAGACGGTGTCGTTGGTGGTGTCGGCGACCGTCGTCTCGTTGCCGACGTTGTCGGTCGTGACGATCCGGTACCGGTAGCAGCGGTTGAGGGCGGCGGTCCCGTCGGTCCACGGCGACGCGACGGGATCGGTGGATTCGGTGGTCCAGGCGCTCCAGGTCGTGTCGCACGTGTTGGGCCCGGTGACCCCGGTCTCCTGCCGCTCGATGCGCCACGTGGCGATGCCGGAGCCACCGGTGTCGACGCCAGTGGTGAAGGTGACGGTGGGTGTCGAGGTGGGGCCGTCGGCGTAGTCGAGCGTGACGCCGGTCGGGTCGGTGATGTCGGCGACGACGTCGAACGCCGCGGTGCTGAAGTTGGCGGCGTTGTCGGCGACCTGGACGGTGCGGCCGGGTCCGGGGTCTGCGGTCGTGCCGCCTCCGGTCCACGCGTACGTGAGCGTGTAGGGGCCCGGGTTCGGGACGATGCCGCCCGCCGGGGATCGGGTCCAGTTGGTGCCCAGCGCGGGGTACGCGACGTTCGCGACGCCGCTGAAGCCGTCGCTGGGCGTTGCGGTCGCGACGAAGTCGCCGCTGGAGCCCGCCTTCGTGTTGATGTAGATGCGCGGCGTGACGCTCGGGACGATGTGCTGCGCGCCGGGGTTGGTGCCCTTGGCGAGCGTGATGCCGACGGACGGCAGCTCGTTGTCGACGTAGGTCGGCTGGGTCTGCGAGCTGAGCACGTTGCCTGCGCGATCGGTGACGACGAGCACGAGCGTCGTCGCTCCGTTCGGCGCTGCGGTCGTGTCCCACGCGCAGGACCAGCTGGCTGCGACCGCAGGCGTGCAGGCGGTCGCGGGACCGGAGCCGAGGCGCACGCTGATGCTCGCGACGCCGGACCAGTTGTCGCTGCTCGTGCCGGACAGTGCGACCGAGGTGCCGCGCACGTAGGTGGGGACCGGGTTGATCGTGCCGCCGGGCAGCGTGCGGTCGACGTGCACCTCGTTGGCGCTCGTCGCGAAGGTGCGGTTGTTGACGTTGTCGAACGCTGCGAGGTGGTACTGGTAGCACGTGTTGTCGGCGGTGGTGCCGTCGCCGTGGGGTGCGAGGAGTCCGGGCGAGCCGACGGGGACGTACGCCGTCCAGGCGGTACATGCGGGGCCGGGCGCCGAGCGGCGTTCGAGGACGTGTGCGCCGGTGCGAACGCCCGAGCCGCCGGTGTCGGTGGCGGTGCTCGCGTCGAACACGACGCTCGGCGCGACGGCGTTGCTCCACCAGGCGGGCGATGCGGTGCCGCCCGGGCCGGTGATGGTGTGACCCGTGGGTCCGACCGTGTCGCGGTTGAGGTTGATCGGCAGGTCGGTAAAGGCGTTCGAGTTGCCGCGCGCGCGCACGAATTCGGCGCCGGGGCTACCGGCGGCCGTGGTGTACGTGTAGTGCATCTCGTACGGGCTGGGGCCGGTCGTGTCGTCGGCCGGCGCGCCGGCGTCGGGGACGATGTTGGCCCCCGTCGTGGCGGTGTCGGGGAAGCGGACGTACGCCAGGCCGCCCGGAGCGTCGGTGGCGTTCGCGCGGATGGTGAAGTCGCTCGCGCCGCAGCCCACGCCCGCGGTCGAGAACCAGAAGGTCGCGCTCGGCAGGCCGCTCCAGTACTGGCAGTCGACGAGCGTGCCCTTGACGAACGAATCGAGCGTGATGAGCGGTGGGCTGTTGTCGATGATCACATCGCGCGTGACGATCGCGGTGACCGTGCGCGTGGCCAGGTCGGTGACGTCCACGAACACGCGGTAGTTGCCGTCGGGCGTTGTGCCGAGCGTCGTGTTCCAGTTGATCGCCCAGGCCGGCTCCGCACTCGTGTCGGTACCGATCGTGCCGCTCGTCAGGTCGTCGAGGTTGAGCCAGCGCAGCGTGACGCTGGCGACTCCGGAGTTGGAGCCGTCCGTGATGCCGTCGGTCGACGTGCCCGCGAGCGCCTCGGTGCCCATGTACGGCGAGGACGGGGCCGCGTTGAACGTCGCGGTCGGGTCGTACAGGTCTGCGATGACGGCCTGGGGCGTGGCGCTCGTGGACGTCGTGTTGCCGACGTTGTCGGTGGCGACGATCCGGTAGCGGTAGCACATGCCGTGCACGAGGGTCGTGTCGGTGACGGTGGCGGGCAGGACGGCCGCGGGGGTGCCGATGACCGTCGACCATGTCAGTGGCCAGGTGGCGCCCGAGCAGGAGCCGTACGCGTTGCGTGGGATCTCGTCGCGCTCGATGCGCTGCACGTCGATGCCGGCGCCTGCGTCGGTGTAGCTGGTGATGTTGAGGACGATGCTCGACGAGGTGTGCCACGACGGCCCCGGGGTCGTCTGGGGCGTGATCGCGCCGCTGACGGGGACCGCGTTGTCGGCGGTGATCGTGAACGCCGCGTTCGCTGACGTCCTGTTGGAGTTGCTGGTGGCCGTGGCGTTGCGCGTGCCGAAGTTGGTCACGCCCGCGCTCCACGAGTACAGCTGGGTGTAGGGGCCGGGATCCTGGACGGTGGAGTTGGTGGTCGGCGTCCACGGCGTGCCGCCAGCGGGCGCACCCGGCGTGGTGATGAAGTCGATCCCGGATTCGGGGTCGTCGGGAAGGAAGTTCGCGGAGATCGACGGGATGGCGGCGCCGATGCCGGTCGTCCTCACCCACGCACGGTGGTTGGCGGCGACCGGGTCGATGAACTGGTACTCGGGGTTGGTGCCTTCGGTGAAGCCGGTGTGCACCATCGTCGGGACCGTGTTATCGATGAGGATGTCGTGCGTGATCGCGTTGAGGACGACGTTGCCGGCGACGTCCGTCACGTCGACGTGCAGGCGGTAGTTGCCATTGAGCGCGGTCGTCACCCACGTGTAGTTGCCCCAGGCGGGCGCGACCGAGTTGTCGGTGTAGAGCGCGACGGTCGGGCCCGGGTTGGCCAGGTCCTCGAGGCGCACGGCGACGCTCGCGACGCCGCTCCAGTTGTCGGTTGCGGTGCCGCCGAGCGTGATGTTGCCGCTGCCGGCCGCGGGCACGGTGTTGAGCGTGACGGCGGGATCGGTGTCGTCGACCTGCACCGAGTTGGTGTTGGTGAGGTACGAGATGTTCGCGACATTGTCGGTCGCTTCGACGCGGTAGCGGTAACACTTCCCGTCGGCGATGCCGGTCGTGTCGGTCACGGCGGTGATCGGCGGCGGCGGGTTGCCGAACACGGGGGCGCCGACGTTGGTGTACACGCCGGTGAAGGCGGGGCAGGCGCCGGAGGCCGAGGTGACTTCCTCGCGCTGGAGCTGGTAGGAGGCGACGCCGGATCCGGTGCCGTCGCCCATCGCTGCAGTCATGTTGAACGCGACCGACGGCGTGCTGCGCCACGTGGTGAGGTTCGGTGGCGTGAATGCGCCGCCGGTGGGCCCGGTGACGTCGCGGGTGATGGAGTGCGTGATCGGTGCCGCGGTGTTGCCTGCGTAGTCCCACACGTCCATGCGCTCGTTGCCGAGGTTCGCGGACGTGGCGTCCCACTGGTACGTCCCGGTCCACGGTCCGGGGTCGTACACGTCGACGTTGGCGGAGGGCTGGATCCAGTTGTTGGCGGCCTGGCCGCGAAAGCGGACCTGGAACGGTCCGGAGAGGGCGTCGGTGGGGTTCGCCGTCACGTCGAACGTGCCGGACTGGTTGCCGTTGTAGAAGACGGCGGTCGGCGAGGCGACGTACTGGTACTGGGGGTTGGTGCCCTCGGCGATGTTGGTGACGGTGACGGTCGGAGGCGTGTTGTCCCATCCCTTGAAGCCCGAGGCGTAGAGGTCGAGGGTGTTGCCGACGGCATCGGTGATGCGGTAGCGGAATTCGGAGCAGACACCCGCTCCCGGCACCATGGCGAAGGTGTCGACGACGGTCGTCGCGGTCGCTCCGGGGGTGCCGATGTCGGTCCAGGATCCCGCGCTCGTGTCGCAGCCGCCGTTGAGCGCCACGCCGTCGCGGCGCTGGAGCATGCGGGTCATGCTCGCGTAGTTGGAGGCGGATGCCCCGGCGTCGGTGAGGTTGGTGTCGGCGCGCGGGAAAACGAGCGTGTTGTTGCCGTTCCCGCCCCAGCCGGGCGTCTGGATGTCGAGGCTGCCCGTGCCGCCGGCGACCGGAGGCTGGTCGTCGGCGACGAACTCGATCGGCGTGTTCGTGCTCGTGTCCTGCGGCGCGTCGTTGTTGTTGGCCGTGGCATTCGGCACGCCGCCGAGGGCCGCCGCGGTCCAGCTGAAGGTGCGGGTGTAGGCGCCGCCGCCGACCGTGAAGGCGCTGGCAGGCACGAGCGGGTACTGGGCCGCGCCGCCGCCGGTCATGCCGGTGGCGTAGTTCTCGCGCACCGTCGAGGTCGCTCCCGAGGCGGTGGTGTCGCACCCGGTCGGCGTCTGGTACGCGGCGGACTGGCTCGGCAGTCGCCAGCGCAGCTGGACCGTCGCGCTGTTGGTGTTGTTCTCGTAGTACTCGACGACGACGTCCTTCTTGCCCGCCGTCAGGTTGATGCCACCGGCACACTGGGTCGTGGTCTGCACGCCCGTGGTGTCGGTCCAGTAGCTGAGCACCTCGGTGCCGTTGACCTTGACCTTCACGCCATCGTTGGAGGACGCCTGGAAGTAGTAGACGCCGTTCTCGGGCAGGTTGATCTTGCCGCTCCACCGCGCACTGAAGGTGTTCGGTCCGATGGCTGCGTGTGGCGAGCCGGAGCCCCACGAGAAGTTGATGTCCGGATCGATCCGCGACACGCTGGCGCCGGTGAAGTTGTTGCCCGGGTAGTTGTTCGTCTGGGCGTTGTCCCAGTAGGTGGCGACCAGGCCGGGGGCGTCGGATGCGCTCGTGTCGCTGCTGCCGGCGGGTGACCATCCGGTCGGCGGCGTCGGCCAGTTGAGGAAGGCGACGCCGGTCTCGGGATCCTTCGCGACGATGGTGGCGCTGGCGCTGCCGGAGAAGAGCGGGTTGAACCAGAGTCGATCGCTGTCAGCGGTGCCGTCGTAGTGGGCATAGGGCGACGACTCGGTCCACGAGCCGAAGGTGACGACCGGCGCGGTCGCGTCCGCGGCTGCGGCAGGGCCGGCCGAAGCAAGCACGACGACGAGCGCCGCCAGCATGGCAGCGATGATCGTCAGTGGTCGAGTGGCGTGCGCATGGCGCAACATCGCTCGGGTCGATCCTCCGTCCCGCCGGCGCTCCCTCGTGCGTACCGGCCCGTGCGGGAGTCATCGGAGTCGAGAGCAGGCGTTCTTGAGGAACGCTGGTGCGTGCTGGACACGTTGCAGCACGCACGTGGGCCGTATGGCACGCGCATCCGGTAGTTCGATTGACGAACGCTATCGGGATGTCAGGCCATTTCGGTGCGTGCACCGGCCCAGGCGAGCGACACGACGCCCCCGGCGAGCAGCACCGAACCGACCAGGAACAGCAGCATGAGCTGACCCGAACCGACACCGGTAAAGGGAAGTTGTCCGCTCCCGGAAGCGACCGCATATGCAGGCGCGGATGCAGGGCCGGGCTCGTTGGCGGCGGCGTTCGCGGACGCGGCGTCGCGATCGGGTTCGGCGGCGGCTCCGTCGGCGATGCCCTCGGCCTGCGGCACGGCGTCCTGCACGACGACGTCATCGCCTGCGGGCGCGACAGGATCGGCGACGTCGACCTCGGGTTCCATCGCCTCGATCGGATCGACCATCATCTCCGGCTCCCCCGCGCCCTGCGCCATCGCGGTCGCGGGCAGCGCGAGCAGCAGTGCGACGAGTGCGAACAGGATGGACGTGCGTGCGGGGCGCATGTGCGATGCCTTCCGATGGCAGGGTGACGGGCGGCCATCCGTCGGCCGCTCTCCTCCAGCGTACGACGCGATCCCGCATTCGTGAAGGGGTGCTCCACCGTATTCCCTGTGCGCTGGCCGTGAGGCATGCCGCGCAGCGACGGGCGCACTAGGATGTCGCGAATTCCGCACGCGCGCGAGGGAGGACCGCCAGATGCCGTACACGCCCACCTGGAACGAGACGAGGCTCGCGGCGGTCGCGCGTGGCGACGAGCCCGCCGACCTGGCGATCGTCGGTGGGCGCGTGCTGTCCGTGCACACGCGAGAGTGGCTCGATGCCGACCTGCTCGTGGCCGAGGGCCGCGTCGCTGCCGTCGTCGAACGCGCGGCGGGCACGCCGTCCTCCGGCACGCCGGTCGATGCTTCCGAGGTCGTGGATGCGACCGGGCGCTACGTGGTCCCCGGATACATCGATGCGCACGTGCACATCGAGTCCTCGAAACTCACCGTCGGTGGATTCGCCGAGGCGATCGTGCCCCGCGGGACCACCACCGTCGTCGCCGAACCGCACGAGGTCGGCAACGTGCTCGGCGTGGAAGGCACGCGCTGGTTCATGGACAGCGCGGAGGGCTCGCCGCTCGACTGCTGGTTCATGGTGCCCAGCTGCGTCCCCGCGAGCCAGTTCGAGTCGGCCGGCGCGCACATCGACGTCGCGGGCATGGAGCAGCTCCTCGAGCATCCGCGCGCGCTCGGCATCGGCGAACTCATGAACTTCCCTGCCATCGTGGGCGCCGACCCCGGCGAGATGGACAAGCGTCGCGCGATCGGTGCGTCGCACGCGGACGGACACGCACCGGGCGTTCGAGGTCGACACCTCGATGCCTACGCCGCCGCGCGCATCAACTCCGACCACGAGAGCACGGAGCTGGCGGAGGCGCTCGACAAGCGTCGACGCGGCATCTGGGTGCTCATGCGCGAGGCCTCCAATGCGCGCAACCTCGCCGACCTGCTCCCGCTCGTTCGCGAGCACGGCCCGTCCTTCACGGCGCTGTGCACTGACGATCGTGAGCCCGACCACCTGGTCGGCGAGGGCCACTTCGACCACCTCCTCCGCGTCTGCATCGCAGGCGGTGTCGATCCGATCGACGCGCTGCTGCTCGCCACGCTGCACCCCGCGCTCGCGCACGGCCTGCGCGACCACGGCGCGCTCGTCCCCGGCGCGCGTGCGGACGTGCTCGTGCTGCCCGACCTCGAGACCTTCCTGCCCGACCTCGTCTGGAGCGCGGGTCGCCTCGTCGCGAAGGACGGAAAGCTGCTCGTCGAGGCACGCACGCCGTCGCCAGCGTCCGTCATGGACACGGTGCACGTCGCACCGCTCGACGATGCATCGTTCCGCGTCGACGCGACTGACATCACGACCGACACCGTCAGCGTTCGTGTGGTCGGCGCGCGCGACGGACAGCTCCTGACCGACCATCGCGTCGACGAGCTCCCGGTGGACGGCAGCGGCGCCGTGCTGTGCGACGTGGACCAGGACATCGCGAAGCTCGCGGTCGTGGAACGCCACCGCGCGAGCGGTCGCATCGGCACCGGCTTCGTGCACGGCTTCGGACTGCGTTCCGGGGCGTTCGCGTCGACGGTCGCCCACGATGCGCACAACTGCGTGGTCGTCGGCGCCGACGATGCGTCCATGCGCGCGAGCGTGGAGCGACTCGCGGAGATCGGCGGGGGCATCGTCGTGGCGCGCGAGGGTCAGATCGTCGGGGAGCTGCCGCTGCCGGTGGCGGGCATCATGACGGACGCGCCGCCGCACGAGGTCGCCGCGACGATGGACCGCCTCCACTCGCTCCTGCGCGAGCAGGGCGTCACCGTCGATGCGCCGTTCATGGTGCTCTCGTTCCTCGCGCTGAGCGTCATTCCGTCGCTCAAGCTCACGGACCGCGGCTACGTGGACGTCGACCGCTTCGAGCTCGTCGAGGTCGTCACGAGTGACGCCGTCACTGCGTGACTAGGCGGTGATGCCGGCGCGCTCCGCTCGTTCGGCGATGCGCTGCGCCTCGCGGACGAGGTCGGCAGTGATCGTCGCCTCGTCCCCCGTGCGCAGCTCAGCGCCTTCGACGACGGCGCGGCCCTGCACGTACAGCGTGTGGACCTGGCGCGGGGCGGTGAACACGAGCGCGGCGACCGGGTCCGCGATGCCGGCGTGCTCGAGCCCGGTGAGGTCCCAGAGCGCCACGTCGGCGAGCTTGCCGACCTCGAGCGAGCCGACCTCGTCCTGTCGACCGAGGCAGCGTGCACCGTGGATCGTGCCCATGCGCAGCGCGTCGCGAGCGCTCATGGCGGTCGGGCCACCGCGCAGCCGCGCGAAGAGCATGGCCTCGCGCACCTCGACGTTGAGGCCCAGGGACTCGTTGGATGCCGACCCGTCGACGCCGAGGCCGACCGGAGCGCCGGCCGCGAGCAGGTCGGCGGTGCGTGCAATGCCTGCGCCGAGGCGCGCGTTGGAGCTCGGGCAGTGCGCCACGCCGACGCCCTCGCGACCGAACTGCGCGACCTCCGCGTCGTTGAGGTGCACGCAGTGAGCGAGCCACACGTCGTCGCCGATCCAGCCGAGGCGCTCGAGGTACTCGACCGGTCGGCAGCCGTGGTGTTCGAGGCAGTAGTCGTCCTCCTCCACGGTCTCGGCGAGGTGCGTGTGCAGGCGCACGCCGTGTCGACGCGCGAGCGCCGCCGATTCGCTCATGAGGCGCTCGGTCACGGTGAAGGGCGAGCAGGGCGCGACCGCGATGCGCACCATCGAGTCGAACGATGCGTCATGGAAGCGCGTGAGCGCGTCCTCGGTCGCGGCGAGGATGGCGTCCGTGTCCTCCACGACGTGGTCGGGCGGTAGTCCGCCGTCGGAGGCGCCCAGGTCCATCGATCCGCGGCCCGGATGGAAGCGCATGCCCAGGTCGCGTGCCGCCGCGACCTCCACGCCGAGCAGGTCGCCCGCGCCGGCCGGGTGCAGGTAGTGGTGGTCGGTCGTGAGCGAGCAGCCGGAGCGCAGCAGGCCGGCGATCGCGGCGCGCGAAGCGGCGTCCTCGCCGGCCTCGTCGAAGTGCGCCCACGTCGGATACAGGGTCGTCAGCCACTCGAACAGGATCGAGTCCTGCGCGAGCCCGCGCGTGAGCGCCTGACACATGTGGTGGTGGCAGTTCACGAGGCCGGGCGTCGCCAGGAACCCAGGTCGGCTGAGGACCGTCGCGTCGCGGCGCAGCGCCTCGGGCGCGGGGCCGGGACCGACCGCCACGATGCGCGAGCCTTCGAACACCACGTGACCGTCGAGGTGCTCGCTTCCTGCCGCGTCCATCGTCGCGATGGCGCAGTCTTCGACCACGATCCGAGAGTCGCCTGCCACGTCGTCCTCCTCACCCCCGGTCCGCGCTCCCTGCGCGCGATCCACAGCCGGCGAATACTACCTGCACGTGCGCGGGTTCGGGCGCACGTCGAGGCCTGCAGGCGCATGTGCGACGGATCCCCCTTGCCGCACCCGGCAGACAGTGGTTCGCTGGATGAGGCGACCGTTGGGGAACGGGTCGCCCGGGGACCGGACTCCAGCACCGGGCCGCGCGGACAGAGGGGGAACACGTATGGGAGCAGGAATCGACTGCGGCATCGCGCCGCCAGTCCTGCAGGGTGGCGGACCGACCGGTGCACCATCTGCAGCACCACCGGCGGCAGGACCGCCCGCGGCACCGCCGATCGCGGCGTCGCCCACCACTGCGCCTCCAGCGACCACTCCGCCCGGCTCCGTTGCCGGCGCGGCAGGCGGCGGCGCAGCGGCACCAACGACGGCGCCACCCGTACCGGGTGCGGCGCCGACCACACCGGCTCCTGCGGCAGCTCCGAGCGCGACGACGGCGCCAGGCTCCGTTGCCGGCGCGTCGGCGGGCGCATCGAACATCACCGGCGGTGGTGGCGCAGCGCCGCTGACCGCCGATCAGCAGGCACGGCTGGCGAAGGTGCTGCAGTCGCTCGTGGAGGTGCTCAACCAGCTGGTTGCGCTCCTGGGCAAGCAGGCGTCGGGCGGTGGCGGCACGACGCCTCCGGTCCCCGGCACCCCGCCGCCCGTGCCCGGCACGCCGACGACGCCGCCGCCCGGTGGCACGACGCCGCCGACGCTTCCGCCCACGGCTCCGCCCGTTCCGGGAGCGGCCGCCGCACCGGTGGCCGCGGCAGCAGCGGGTGCTCCGGCGGCAGGCGCACAGCCCGCAGCTCCGGCAGCGACCGGCGGCGGCGGATCGAGCGCGATGGGTGCCACGGCGATGGCGGCGACTGCGCCACCTCCGCCCGGCGTCTCCTCGCCGTAACGCGCCGCGTCGGCGCGACGACGACGCACACTTCGGGGCCCGGTCGAGCGCACGTCGCGCGGCCGGGCTTCATGCGTTGTCGCTTCCCCTGTCGCTGAGTCAGGCGGGGCGCACCACGAGGTTCACGAGTCGGCCCGGCACGTAGATGTCCTTGACCGACTGCGTACCCTCGAGCAGCGCCGCGACGTGCTCGTTGGCGCGCGCAGCCTCGAGCGCGCCGGCCTCGTCGATGTCGGCCGCGACCTCCACCTGGCCGCGCAGCTTGCCATTGACCTGCACCGCGAGCGTGATCGTCGCCCGCTGGACGTATGCCTCGTGGAACGTCGGCCACGGCTGCGCCCACACGGCGTCGCCGCCGAGCACGCTCCACAGCTCGGACGCGATGTGCGGCGCGAACGGCTGGACCAGCCCGACGATCGTCTGCGCGAGGTAGCGGTGGCTGACGTCCACGATCGCCGGCGCATCGTCGGCGCGTGAGCCGAGCAGCTTCGTGCCGGTGTTGGTCGCCTCCATGAGTGCGGCGATCGCCGTGTTGAAGTGCATGCGCGGACCGATGTCGGCCGTCACCTTCTTGGTCGCCTCGTGCGCAGCAGCGGCAAGCTCATGGGCGGTCGCGTCCGCGCGCAGCTCGTCGAGGCTCGGCGACCCGACGATCGAGTCGCCTGCGGCCTCCAGGCGCGCGACGCCGTGCACGTAGCGCCACAGGCGATCCAGGAACCGGCGCGTGCCGCCGATGCCGTTGTCCTGCCACTCGGCGTCCTGGTCGGGCGGTCCGAGGAACAGCACGTACAGGCGCAGCGCGTCCGCGCCGTACTGCTCCACCGTGGGCAGCGGCGGCACGACGTTGCCCTTCGACTTGGACATCTTCGCGCCGTCCTTGTAGATCATCCCCTGCGTGAACAGGCTCGCGAACGGCTCGCGGAATCCGACCATCTCCAGGTCGTAGAGCACCTTGGTGAAGAAGCGTGCGTACAGCAGGTGCAGGACCGCGTGCTCGACCCCGCCGATGTACTGGTCGACGGGCAGCCAGCGATCGACGACCTCGCGATCGAACGGCGCGTGTCCGTTCTGGGAGTCGGCGTAACGGAGGAAGTACCACGACGAGTCGACGAACGTGTCCATCGTGTCGGTCTCGCGCTTCGCCCACGACGAGCAGCTGGGGCAGCGGACCTTGACCCAGTCCTCGGCCGCGGCGAGTGGCGACTGGCCCTTGGGCTGGTAGTCGTCCACCTGCGGCAGCAGCACCGGCAGCGCATCGTCGGGCACCGGCACCACGCCGCACTCGTCGCAGTGGATGATCGGGATCGGCGTGCCCCAGTAGCGCTGGCGCGAGAGCAGCCAGTCGCGCAGGCGATAGTTGACCGTGAACTCGGCGTCCTCGAAACGGTCGACGATCGCGCGGGCACCGTCCGTGGTCGACTGGCCCGTCGCGTCGCCGGAATCCACGAGCACGCCCTCCTTGGACGTGTACGGCAGCTCGTCCTCCGCCCCGGGCGCACTCGCGACGACGCGCGTGATCGGCAGCCCGAACGTCTTCGCGAACGCAAAATCGCGCTCGTCGTGGGCCGGGACCGCCATGAGCGCACCAGCGCCGTAGTCGGGCAGCACGTAGTCCGCGACCCAGACCGGGATCTCCTCGCCCGTGGCGGGGTTGGTGATCGTGCGGCCGGTATCGACGCCGGTCTTGTCGCGCTCGGCGTTCGAGCGATCGATGTTCGAGAGCTTGGCGGCGGCCTCGACGTAGTCGGAGACGACCTGCTCGTTGCCCGTGCCGCGCGTGAGCGCTCCGACGAGCGGGTGCTCGGGCGCGAGCACGAAGAAGGTCGCGCCGTGGAGCGTGTCGGGTCGGGTCGTGAACACCTCGATCGCCTGGTCCAGGTCGCGCTGGTGGAACGACACGTGCGCGCCTTCGGAGCGACCGATCCAGTTGCGCTGCATGGTCAGCACGCGCTCGGGCCACTGCTCGAGCAGGTCCATGTCGTCGAGCAGCTGCTGCGCGTAGTCGGTGATCCTGAAGTACCACTGGTTGAGCGAGCGCTTCTCGACGATGGTGCCGCAGCGCTCGCAGGCGCCGTCGACGACCTGCTCGTTCGCGAGCACGGTCTGGTCCTTGGGGCACCAGTTGACCGGCGCGTCCTTGCGGTAGGCGAGGCCCTTCTCGAAGAAGCGCAGGAACAGCCACTGCGTCCAGCGGTAGTAGTCGGGGCGGTGCGTGGCGAGCGTGCGGGTCCAGTCGATCGACCAGCCCATGTGGTCGAACTCCTGCTCGATGCCCTTGATGTTGCCCTCGGTGACCTCGAGCGGGTCGCCGCCGGTCTTGATGGCCGCGTTCTCGGCGGGCAGGCCGAAGGAGTCGTAGCCCATCGGGTGCAGCACGGTCGCACCGTTGCGGCGGCGGAAGTGGGTGATGACGTCACCCATCGTGTAGTTCTTGACGTGCCCCATGTGGAGGGTGCCGGACGGGTACGGCAGCATCTCGAGCACGTACGTGCCCTCCTCGCCGTCGGCGAGTTCGCTCCCGGAGACGTTCGCCGTCTCCCAGGCTGCGCGCCACCGGGGCTCGATGTCAGCCGGGACGTAGGCAGGCAGGCGACCCGCGTCCTCGTCGTCGGGTGCGGTGGACGTGCTGGAGTTCGGAATGCCGGCGGTCATGGCCGAACACTACCCGCGCATGCGGGGGCTCGCACGGCGCGCGCTCGCGAGGCTCCGCGGCGCGATGACCCCTAGAACAGGATGCGCGACGCGGCGAGCCCGGCGTTGATGCCGACCTGCGCGCCCATCTGGACGTCGCTCGGAAAGTGCACGCCGGCGTGGATGCGGCTCAGGCCTGCCTGGTTCGCCCACCAGCCGAACTCCTGCGCTCGCGCCGGCCACAGGTGGCTCAGCACGGTCGCTGCGGCGTACGCCGAGCTCGTGTGACCGGACGGGTAGCCCGCGTCCTTGGGGAGCTTGCCGATCGTCTTGATCGAGCCGTCGACCTGGTAGGGGCGCAGGCGGTCGTAGCCGCGCTTGGCCATCTGGGTCTTGAGCGTCGTGGTGCCGAGCGCGGCGAGCATGAGCCCGGTGCCCATCCAGCCGCGTACGAAGCCGGCGGTCTTGCGGTACTGCTTCGCGAAGTCCATCCAGATCTCGAAGCCGCCCTTGTCGGCCAGGTACTCGGTGAAGCGCACCGCGTCCGGGCTCTGGTTGGCGCGGGCGTTGAGCACGCGGACCGTCTGCAGCTCGTTGGCCTCCTGCCACGCGTTGGGGGGGTTCGGAACCCCACCGGGCAGCGGCCGGTAGCTCGGGAAGCCGAGCCGGTCGATTCCGGTCGGCATGGCGAAGACGGGTGTGAGGCTGTTGATGCTCATGTCATCCGGCTCGTCGAGGAGCCGCATCGCCCCGTCCATGGCGAGTCGCCGGGTATCGCCTCGTCCGGCCACGCGGGTGGCCGGGGCGTCCCACCGGTCGCGTAGCATCGCCACGTGACCGAAATCACCTCCACTTCCCCCGCGTACCACCCGCCGGCCGATGTGCTGCACGACTCGCAGCAGCGCGTCGTGCTCGACATCCCGTCCCGCGTGGTGTTCAAGGTGATGCTCGTCGCGGCGATCTCGCTGTTCGCGATCAACGCGCTGTCGGAGCTGACCGGGCTCATCATCCAGCTCGCGATCGCTGCCTTCCTCGCGGTCGCGGCCGACCCCGTGATCCGTCGCATGCAGCGCCGAGGCATCGGACGAGGCAGGGCCGTCGCCATCGTCATGCTGAGCGCGGTGGTCCTGCTCACGCTCGCCATCAGCGTGTTCGTGCCGCCGCTCGTCGAGCAGGGCGCGAACCTCGTCGACGCGGCACCCGGGATCGTCGACGACGTGCGTACCAGTGGCTGGTACGAGAAGCTCGACACGCAGTTCGGCGTGGTGGAGACGGTGAGCGACCAGGCAGAGAAGCTCCCGGGCGCCGTGAGCGACCAGATCGGCACCGTGCTCGCGGTCGTCCTCGCGGGCGTGTTCGGGACGATCACGATCCTGTTCCTGACCGTGTTCCTGCTGCTCGGCGGCGGCCAGGTCGTCGAGGGGACCGTGCGCGTGTTCCCCAAGCTCGCCGAGCGCCGCTGGTGGGCGATCGTCCAGGGCGCCTACACGGGCATCGCTGCGTACGTGGGCGGTGCGATCGTGATCGCGCTCATCGGCGGCACGGTGGTGACGATCAGCGCGCTCATCCTGGGGCTGCCGTACGCGTTGCCGCTCGGGCTGTGGATGATGCTGCTCGAGATCATCCCGATGATCGGTGCGACGATCGGCGCGATCCCCGTGATCATCGTGGCGTTCGTGTCGGGAGGTGTCTGGCAGGGTTTCCTGATGCTCGGCATCGTGGTCGCCTACCAGCAGGTGGAGAACATCATCATCCAGCCGCGGGTACAGGGCAAGGCCGCGTCGCTGTCGCCGCTCATGGTGTTCCTGTCGGTGCTCATCGGCTCGCAGCTGCTCGGCGTGCTCGGTGCGCTGTTCGCGGTCCCGATCGCGGGCGTGATCCAGATCTTCATGCGCCAGCTCATCCACGACCAGGGCAGCGCCGACATGACGATGCCATCGCTCGCACCTTCAGACGCGCCGCCGGCGCCTGACGTCGACAACGACGGCGAACCCGGGATCACCGGACCGGGCGGCGAACAGGTCTGACGATCCGCAGCCGCGTCGAGGCGCGGCGACGCGGGCCCGCGATCACATCAGTGGCGCGAGGCTCCGCAGCACGCGCTCCGAGGCACGCCAGTGCAGCGGTCGTCGTCGCCACCCATCGAGGTGGATCTCGTCGCAGTTGGTGAGGTCGAGCTCGAACATCGTGGCGAGCTGGTCGGCGACCCGGGGGCTGCGCACCTCGAGGTTGATCTCGTGGTTGCCGAGCATGCTCCACCGGTCGAGGTTCGCGGTGCCGACGGTCGACCAGCCGGAATCGATGACCGCGGTCTTGGCGTGGAGCATGAAGTCGCGGTACAGGAACACGCGAGCGCCCGATGCGAGCAGCTCCTCGAACATCCCGTGCGCGAGCTGGTCGGTGAGCGGGTGGTTCGATCGGGCGGGCAGCAGCACGCGCACGTCCACGCCGCGGCGGGCGGCTTCGGCGAGCGCGGTGCGAAACGCGCGGTCGGGCACGAAGTAGGCGGTGGTGATCCACACGCGCTGCTCGGCGCGGTCGATCGCTTCGAGGTACATCCCGCGGATCGGGAAGATCGCCAGCGAGGGATCGTTTCGGTGCACGACGACGTGCGGATCCCAGGGTCGGTCGGTGACGTTCGGGAGCATCGTCGCGGTGGGCGGCGTGTGGTGGTTCCAGAAGTCGCCGAACGCGTTCGCCACCTCGCGAGCCGCGCGGCCTTCGAGGCGCAGGTGCGTGTCGCGCCACTGCAGGAACATCATGCCGATGTTGTAGCCACCCACGAAGGCGATGCGCTGGTCCACGACGAGCACCTTGCGGTGGTCGCGCAGCATGTTGGACGGTCGCAGCACGCCCGGGCCGGCCTTCACGCGCTTGAAGGCGTGCACCTCGACGCCGCGCGGGAAGAACGATTCGTCGATGCTGCGGTCAGACTGCAGCCAGTCCCACAGCACGAGCGTGCGGACCCCGCGTTCGACGGCTCGTCCGAGCGCGTCGCGAACGGCGCGTCCGGCGGCATCGTCGATCCAGATGTAGGTCTCGAAGAGCACCTCGTGCTCGGCGGCGTCGATCGCGTCGACGATGTCGTGGAGCAGGTCGTCGCCGCGCATGTACAGGCGCACTTCGTCGTCGCTCTGTTCGACCAGGACCGGCTCGAACGAGCGGCTCGGATAGGTCGCGGGACGGTTGCTCTCGAGCCTGCGTTCGTTGAAGCGCGCGCGGATCACGACGATCGCGGCGACGATCGACTGGATGATGACGAACGCGATCCCCAGCTTGACGAGGCGTCGGCGCAGGGCGAGGTCGATCACGGGGGTGGCAGGAGCGTCGTCGGACATGCGCTCGAGGTACCCGCTCAGGGCAGCGGTGAGACAGCTGCGACGTCCGACTCGACGGCATCGAGGAGCACGAGCTGGTCACGGTGCACTGCCTCGCGAGCGCCGCGCGCGGTGTCTGTGTCGTCGGCGAGGCGTGCGAGCTCGGCGGCGGCGTACTCGACGATCCCCTTCGCGAACGCGCTGCCGGACTCGTCGACGATGTCGACGGCGTCACCCGGATGGAAGCCGCCGTCGACGCTCCTGACGCCCACTGGCAGCAGGCTCGCGCCGCGTTCGACGATCGCGGACCGGGCGCCGGAGTCGACCACGACCGTACCGGCGGTGCGCTTGGCGTAGCGCAGCCAGAGCTTGAAGGACGATCCGCGGCGCTCGTCGGAGGCGATGCGCGTACCGACGTGCTCGCCGGCGATGATCCGCGCGACGATCCCGGGTGTGGTCGCGCGCGCGATGTGGGTGACGACGCCGCCGCTGCCCGCCATCTCGGCAGCGATCACCTTGCTGCGCATGCCGCCCGAGCCCCAGTGCGACCCGCTCGTGGCGGTGTCGATGCGGCGCAGGAGCGAGTGGTCGTCGACCTGGTGGATGAGCTCGGCGCCTGGGGTGTCGGGGTGCTCGGTGTAGAGCCCGTCGGTGTCGGTGAGCAGCAGCAGCACGTCGGCGTCGAGCGACACCGCGACCTGCGCGGCGAGCGCGTCGTTGTCGCCGAAGGTGATCTCGTCGGTCGCGGTCGTGTCGTTCTCGTTCACGATCGGCACCACCCGCCACGCGAGCAGCTGCTCGAGCGTGCCTCGCGCGTTGAGCCAGGAGGTGCGATGCGCGGCGTCGTGCATCGTGAGCAGCACCTGCCCTGCGCGCACGCCGCGCAGCTGGAAGAGGCTCGACCAGGTGGCGAACAGCTCACCCTGTCCCACCGCGCTCGCGGCCTGCAGCGCTGGCAGCTCGGTGGGGCGTCGATCGCGACCGAGGATCCCGAGGCCCGTCGCGATGGCGCCGGACGAGACGAGCACGACGTCGTGTCCTGCCGCGATCACCGAAGCGATGTCGTCGACGAGCTGGCCGAGCAGTCCGACCTGGCGCTGGCCGGCGTGGTCGACGAGCGACGAGGATCCGATCTTGACGACGATGCGCACGAAGCGGGACTACCCGTCGCGGCGGTCGTCTAGACGCGGCCGCGCACGAGTGCGCGACGGCTGGGCAGCTCGAGCTTGCGCAGGATGCTCGCGACGTGGTGCTCCACGGTGCGCGGGCTCAGGTGCAGCTCGCTCGCGATCTCCGGGTTCGTGAGGCCGCCGGCGACGTAGCGGGCGATCTCGCGCTCACGCTTGGTGAGCACCTCGAAGGCGTCGGGGTCGGCTGCGGGCTCGGTCGCGCCGGGCGTCGTCGAGCCGACGAGCGAGATGCGCGGGCCGAGCTCCATCGGCGCCTGCTGGATGAGCACGTCGGTGAGCGGCAGCTCGTCGTGGCACTCGGCCGTGACCCACAGCTGGCGGGCGCGTTCGGCCAGGCGAGCCGCCTCGGCGCGCCGTCCGTCGATCGCGACGCGCCAGGCGTCGACCTCGGCGTGTGCAGCGCGCAGCGCCCCGCCGTGGCCGTCGGAGTCGAACTCCGCCATGCACGCGAGCCATCGCTGGAACGCGACGGGATCGCTGCCGGACGCGCCGAGCACGCGAACGGCTTCGAGCACGAGCCAGAAGTCGGGCGTGTGCGAATCACCGAGGTCCGAGGCGAGCGCCTCGATCGGCGCGAGCGCGAGATCGATCGAGCCACCGGCGGAATACGCGCGTGCTGCGATCACGGCAGCGTTGACGACGTCCATCCGCGAGACGACAGAGCGCATCACCAGCTCGAGCGTCTCGTCCGCGAGGGTGCACGCGCGTTCGGTGTCGCCGAGCAGGATCGAGGCGCGTGCCTCGTTGATCGTCACGTTGATGCGGAATCGGTGCAGCCCGAGCCGGGTCGACAGCTCGCGCAGCTCCGAGAAGTAGGCCTGCGCGGAACCGGGACGCCCGGCAGCCACGTGCAGGTCGGCGAGCACGAGGCGCGCACGCATGGCGAGGGTGAGCGCCTGTTCGCGGTCGTAGATCTGGATGCAGCGGATGGCTGCTCGCTCGGAGGTCGCGACGTCGCCGAGCACGCCGGCTGCGAACGAGATGCCGTACCAGACGTATGCCTCGACGAGCGGCAGTCCGCCACGCGAGGCGCGGCCCGCGAGCGCGTGCAGCGACAGCATCGCTGTGGGCTCGCCGCGCAGGGCCCGTGCGGAACTCGCGTGCGACGCTCCGAGGATCCGGATGCGGTCATCGGCCCCGTCGGTGGCGCTGCATCGCTCGCCGTGCTGGATCGCCGTCTCGAGGTCGCCGTCGATGAGTGCGAGCTCGGCGAGCGTGGACAGCGCGTCCGCGACGTCGTTCGCGTCGCCATCGCTGGTCGCCATCGATTCGAGGGCCGCGACGAACGCGTCGAGGCCATCGGAATCACCGGAGGTCGTCAGGCGAATGCGCTCGGCGGCGAGACCGCTCCACGCGCTGCCGTCGAAGCTCGTGTCGCGCTCGCCGATGGAGTCGACGTCGAGGTTCGAGAAGGAGCGGTCGACGAGTTCGCGGGGATTGCCGGCGGCCGAGGCGAGGATCGACTGGGCCTGGAACGTCCACGGCTGCAGTCCGAGCTCGGTGAGCAGGCTTCGTGCTGCGTCCTCGGTCAGTCGCGGAATCTCGATGACGCGACGCTCGCACGTGCGGTCGATGACCTGCAGCACGGCGTTCGCGCTGCCGTCGTGGGCGATGAGCACGCAGGTGCGCGTGTCGGATTCGATGCGGTTGCGCAGCGCGGTCACCGCGGCCGCGTCGAGCAGGTGCGCATCGTCGACGACGACGAGGTGATCGGTCCGTCCGGCGGCAAGGACCTCGACCTGGAGCTGGTCGAGGAACGTGGTCTTGCCGATTCCGGAGGTGCCCGTCACGACGACGGCGCGGGGGCGAACCCCGCGCGTCGAGAGGAACGTGGCTGCGTCCCGTGTCAGGTGCTGGCGATCGGTCACGGCGGTCAGTCCCTCGAGATTCGGGGATCGACGAACACGTCGCCGTCGTGCTCGACGACGCTCGGGATCATCTTGGTCTCGCCAGTGCCGGTCACGCCCGTGACCTCGACGTAGATGGCCGCGTTCGGGTCAACGTTGAGCAGGTCGCGATCGGCGACCTGGTCGACGGCGCGGGACGAGATCTTCGTGACGCCGAAGCCGTTCAGCTCGGGCTCGTCGTTCTTGACGTGGTCGAGCGTGCCGCGGGTGACCTTGTCCTGGACCTGCTCGGCATTCGAGATGTCGATCTTGGTGGAGTCCTTGAACTTCTTGTAGTAGTCGCCGCGGAACAGGAAGCCGAGCGGTTCGAAGGCGGCAGCTGCACCAGCGCCGGCAGCCGGCACGGTGCCGGCGGCAGCGGGAGCGGCGGCCGGGGCCGCAGCGGGAACAGCGGCCGAGGTGGCGAGCGGCGCCGAGCCGGGTCCTCCGGTCAGCGCGCGTCGAACGCCGGTCGCGTCGATGCGGGCAACGGGGACGAGGAGCGATCCATCGTTGAGATGGATGGTCTGCGGCTCGCCGACGGGTGCGGGGAGCAGGCGCTCGCCCAGCAGTACAGGTTGCGTTGGTGCGGCAATCGGTCCACCACCAGTGGTAGCCGTGCGCGACGATGGTCCGTTCGTCGTGCTGGCTGCGGTGGCTCCTGTTGCCGCCTGCGTGCTTGCACGCAATGCGGTGGCGTCCATTCGTCCCCCCGAAAGAGCTCGTACTTCCACGTGTCCCGGGACCACGGTACGACGGAATCGGCGATTCGAAAAGGCCTACCCGACCCCGATGGTGGCGCGGAGCGACTTGTGGTCGGTGGAGCGCACGTCGCCGATCCCGAACGGCAGCCAGTGTTCGACGACCGATTCGGCGCGGTCGTCGTGCGCGTCGCGCGCGTGCAGCTCGTCGCTCACGTAGAGGTGGTCGATCTTCGTCCAGCCCAGGTGCGAGTCGAGTGCGCCGACGTGGGTCAGGCGGTCGCCGAGGCGGCGATCGGCGATGAACCGCATCGTGTTGAAGTCGCCGCCGAGCACGACCGCGCGTGGATAGTCGCTCGGAACCGCGGCCCGCGACTGCGCGGCGCCGTCACGAACGTCACCCACGACCTCGTCCAGGCGGCGCAGCTGTGCGTCGCGGCCGGGCGACCGGTTCGCGAGGTGCGTCGTGATCGCGGTGAACACCTCCTGGCCGTCGGGAGCCACGATCGGTGCGACGAGCGCCACGCGCTGCTCCGGGTCGGCCTTGTCGCCCTGGCCCCTCGGCAGCGGGACGACGTGGGTGTCGTTCATGCCGGGTGCCGCGTCGCGGATGGTGTAGCCGTTGCGCGTGATCATGCCGATCCCGTAGCGACCCCCGTCGTAGGCCATCGCGGCGCCGAACTGCGCGTCCGAGGCGCCGGTGCGGCGCGCGATCTCGGCGAGCTGGTCCGCGCGCCCCGAGCGTGCGGTGTTGTCGTCGAGCTCCTGGAGCAGCACGACGTCGGGATCGACCCGCGTGATGTAGCGCTCGAGGGCATCGAACGCGCGCTCGTCCGCGACGCCACCGTCCGAGAGCTGGAACGCCTTCACGTTGATGGTGAGCACATCGACGTCGCGCACGACCGGAGGCTGCCACGGCTGTGGCTGCCACGAGGGCGCGGGTGCGCTCATCGGCGCGATGTTCGTCGCTTGCACGTCACGCCCTCCCAACTACGGCTGCAGTTCGAGCTCGGCGACGACCGGCAGGTGGTCGCTCGCATCGCCCGCTTCGCGAACGACGTGCGCACCGAGCACCTTCGCGTGCTCGGAGGCGTAGATGCGATCGATGCCGCCGCCCGCCATCTCGCGCTCGTTCGGGTTGTTGGTGAGCCACGTCATGCTGACCTGCTCGGCCTGCGGGGTGTCACCGAAGGTGTCCTTGAGACCTGCGGCAGCCATGATCCGCCGCTCGCTCGCGCCCCAGGGCGAGCCGCTGCGGACGTTGAAGTCGCCGCTCCAGATCGTCGGGCCCTTCCAGGCGTCGAGTGCGCCGGCGACCGCTCCGACCTGGCGCGCCTGGTGGTCCGCTTCCGCGCTCGGCCACTCGTAGTGCCCGGTGAGCACGCGCACGTCGGTGCCGCCCGGGGTGGTGACGATCGTGTCGACCGTGTTGCGGATCGCGAGCTGCGTGCCTTGGGACCAGTCCTTGCCCAGCACGTGCCCGACAGCCGTCTTCGCGTCGCGGTAGAACGAGCGTGCCCGCATGTCGAACCCGCCCCCGCGCTCGTCCGGGTGCACGATGTTGCGCGCATCCGCGATCCGGAACCCGTGGAACGTCATCACGCCGACGTCCTGGTTGCGGCCCGTGACCTGGGTCATGGCGGTCGCGGTCACGGCGGAGTCGGCGTCGAGCCGCTTGTCGAGTTCGGCGAGCACGTCCTTGTGGCTGGAACGCGTCGCGAACTTGTCGACCTCCTGCAGCAGCAGCACGTCCGGCTGCTCGCGGCGGATCGCTTCGGCGAGCTCGTCGAGTTCGGTGTCGTTGGACCCGAACTCGCCCGTGCCACCCATGCCGCCGTGGAGGTTGTAGGTCATGACCTTGACCTTCTCGCGTGCGGCGACGTTGGTGCTCGCCACGTGCGCATCCTTGGGCGCGGCGGGCGCGCGATGGTCGCCGATGCCCCGCCCGAGCGCCAGGCCCGAGGTGGTGATCGCAGCTCCGGCGAGCACGCCGGCGATGCCGCCGACGATGCCTCGGAAGATGCCGCCACCGCCCATCCGCAGCAGCTTCGTGCCGATGATGCCGCCACCGATGGAGCCGGCCGCGATGAGCGGGGCCGATGACTGGACCTGCTCGCCCATGCGGTCGATGAAGCCCGGCTCGTACGACGTCGCGCCGGGCAGCTCGGGCAGGAGCGTCTCGCGCGACGGGGCCTGCCCCGACACGTTCAACCGATATGAGATCTCCATGCCCATGCGTCCGCGGTCCCCAGCGTCCAGCGAGCGCGCACAGTGCGTGCGCATCCCTGTCGGACTATCGAGCGCGGAGCCTCAGGCGTTACGAATCGGCAGCGGGGCGCGCTTCGGCCAGCAGCTGTTCGACCTGCTCGAGCTGCTCGGCATAGCAGACCGTGTCGCCCTTGACCTGGCATGCCTCGGCCCGGTCGTAGGCCGCGGAGACCTTGCCGAGCAACGTCGCGAGCTCGGCCTGGCTCATTCCCTTGAAGTCGCCCGGTGCAGGCGCCGGCACGTCGGGCGTGTCGCCCTCGTTGTCGGTCGCGGGAGCGTCTCCGCCCTCGGCGCCGTCACTGGCGTCGGAGTCCGTCGACTCGCCCGAGTCACTGCCTGCGTCCTGCACGTCCGCTGCCTGCTCGGCGAGCAGCCGCTCGGCGGCCTGCGGGAAGTCGTCGCCCCAGGCGATCGTCTGCCCGAGTGCGAGCACGATGCGCCGGAACTCCGGGATCTTCGCCTCGTCGTTGACCAGATATACCGGCTGTGCGTACAGCAGGCTGTCCTCGACCGGCAGCACGAGCAGGTCGCCGAAGACGACCGTGTTGTTGCCCGTCGTCCACTCGCGCACCTGTCGGGCGACGTCCGAGTCCTGCTTGATGCGTGCCTGGATCTGGGACGGGCCCTGCGTGGCCTCCTGCGTGGAAAGTCGCAGCGTCTGGACCTCGCCGTAGCGCTCGCCGTCGCTTCGCGCGACCATGTACGACACCATGTTCTTGCGATCGCGGGGCGTCATCGGACGGATGAGCAGCAGCTCTTCCTCCTTCGCGCCCGGCAGCTTCGCGAGCACGTAGTAGGCCTGCATCGGCTGGTTGTCGATCGACGGCACGTCCCACTCGTCCTCGCGAGCGTAGAAGTCGTTCACGTCGGCCATGTGGTAACGCTTCCACCGCTCCGTCTGCATTGCGAAGAGGTCCTCGGGATACCGCACGTGCGCCCGCAGCGCCTTCGGCATCTTCTCGAGCGGCTCGAACAGGTCCGGGAAGATGTCCGTCCACGCCTGGAGGATCGGATCTTCCCCGTCCGTGGCGTAGAGCGTGACATCACCGTCGTACGCGTCGACGACGACCTTCACGGAGTTGCGCACGTAGTTGATGCTCCTGCGCGCGCCTGGCCCGGCCGCGGTCTCGACGCCGCCCAGCTCGATCGCCTCGCTGTAGGGGAACCGGTCGCTCGTCGTGTACGCGTCGATGATCCACTTGATGCGACCCTCGTCGATCACCGCGTACGGATCGCGATCCAGCTCGAGGAACGGCGCGAGCTCACGCACGCGCTCGGTGATGCGCCGTCGCAGCATCACCTTGCTCGAGTTCGTGAACTGGCCGCTGAACAGGATCCGCGGATCGCGGAACGTCGATGCGAACGCGACGCGACGCATGAACCCCTTCACCGGGATGCCGCCGTCGCCCTCGTAGCCCTTCGTCGAACGCGGCTCGTCGCCCTCGGCCCCGTCCTCGCCCGAGGAGCCCGACACCTCGCGCTGCTTGGTGCCGACGATCACGAAGTCGGAACCGGCCTCGCCGAAGTAGACCTCCGGGCGCGTGAGCTTGAAGGCATCCGCCTCGTCGGTCGTCTGCAGCGACAGGTTGCGCAGCAGGTACTCCGGCTTGCCTTCGCGAGTGACTTCGTTCGGCAGCGTCGCGACCGCGCCATAGCCGTGCGTGTAGGCGAGACGTTCGTTCGTCCAGCCCGGCGCCAGGTCGTTCGCGCCCGGGTCGAGCTCGCGCACCGCGACCATCACCTGGCGGTAGTCGCCACCGATCGTGTAGCGGTCGACGTCCGGATCGTGGAACGCGTAGTAGCGCTTGATCACCTGGTCCTGGTTGATCACGTCGTTGAGGACGAACGGACTCCACAGGCGCAGGTTGTCGGTCGTGCCGCGGTTGTCGGAGGTCAGCTGCGTCTCCGTCAGCTGCTGCTTGTCGACGAACGACGTCGTCTCGATCTCGTCGAGGTTGAAGCCCGCGCGCGTGTTCGCGATGTTGCCTTCGATGAGCTTGGTCTCGCGCTCGAGCTGGTTGGGCTCGACGAG
Organism: Thermoleophilia bacterium; assembly: GCA_025964555.1. Lineage (GTDB taxonomy): Bacteria > Actinomycetota > Thermoleophilia > Gaiellales > SKUG01 > JAGQUL01. Next base: position 90,199 of record JAOPYQ010000008.1, read on the forward strand.
CACCTGCTGCACGACGGTGGGGAGCAGACCGGTGACGACGATGCTGGCCGCGAACCAGCCGACGACCGCGCCACCCACGACGCGCCACTTCTCCTTGCGGGCGTACATGACGACGAGGACCGCGAGCACGATGCTCGCCAGGATCATGAGCCAGTACCCGGGGATGCGCGCATGCGTGTCGGTCCAGCCTGCGCCCGCGACGTAGCCGCGCGTGGAGGTCGCCATGCTCCAGATCGAGAGGCGGTACTGGAACGCGGACACCAGCAGGAACGCGGCGACGAGCCACGACAGGTGCACGATCGCGGTGCGTGCCACGCGCGGCATCGGGGTGTAGCGAATGACGCCCGTCGCGACGTAGGCGAGCACGACGGCGATCGCGGTGACCACGATGAGCACCTGCAGCGAACGCGCGACCAGCTCGAGCAGCGGCATGGTGAAGACGTAGAACGACGCGTCCTTGCCGAAGTGCGGGTCCTTCACGCCGAAGTCGGTGCGGCCCAGGAAGCGCAGCACGACCTCCCACCTCGAGCTCATGGTGAGGCCCGCGATCACGCCGCCGAGGGCGGCGACGCCGAGCAGGATCGGGCGCAGCACGAAGTGCGGGATGACCGGCTGTTCCGGTGCTTCGGGATCTGCGCCGACGGCCAGGAACGGCACGTACAGGTCCTCGCGGGCGACCTTGCGCGCCACGCGGAAGTTCAGGTAGAGCATCGCGAAGGTGAGCAGGCCGAAGCCGATCCCCATCGCCAGTCCCCACTGCAGGCGCGTGACGAGCACGTCGCGCTGGCCGACTTCCTTGAACCAGAGCAGGTCGACCCAGAAGCGCAGCACGCTGCCGACGAGCAGGATGAGCGGGACGACGATCCAGAACACGCGCGTTCGCAGCGTGCGCCAGAGACCACCCGAACCTGCGCGCGGACGCTCGGGTCGGCGGCGTGGGAACGGGCGTACGACATCATCTTCGTCCATGCGCCCGAGCCTACCCGACCCTCCCCCCGATCACCGGCGGATCGAGCGCCAGCGCGCGCAGCTCCCGCGCTGATCAGCAGCTGACGCGCTGCGTGATCGCCGTCGAGCCCTCGTTGTCGGAGGCGTCGTAGGCGAATGCGGTGATCGTGTGGGCTCCAGCGACGCACGGCACCTGGATCGTCCAGCCCTCGCCGGCGGACCAGTCGACGCCCTGCACGCGACCGTCGACCTGCACGGCCACGCGGTCGACGCCGCCATCGTCGCTCGCGGTGACTGCGATCGGCAGGGTCGCCGTCTTCGAGCGCGTGGTCTCACGCACGAGCTTCTGGGTCACCGTGCTGCGGTAGACGACGCCACCGCGGAAGCGGAACGTCTCCACCACGCGGGTGGTGCCGCGCGTGCGCGTGCGGTTGTAGGAGTGCGAGCCGAGGAAGTCGGAGGTGCCGACGCGCACGAACCCGGTGCGCTTGACGACCTTCCAGCGCGTCGTGACCTTGCTCGTCGCGCCTCGGGCGGGGGCACCGATCGCGATCGAGGCGACCGTCGGGGCGACGGTGTCGCTGGCGGCACGCGGCGCGCGCGACCCTGCCTGGACCGCCGCGGCGGCGTCGATGCGTCCTGCGCCGGTCGCGGTGTCGTAGCCTGGCGCGCCGACGTCCTTCGCGGTCGTGGTGAGCGCGTCGACGACGGCGTGGCGGCCGAGGCCCTGCGAGACGAGCAGCGCGGCGGTGCCCGCGACGTAGGGCGATGCCATCGACGTGCCGTCCCACGATTCGTGGAGACCGCCCATGGTCGAGGACATGATCTGTGCGCCCGGCGCGACGAGGTCGAGCCCTGCACCCTGGTTGGAGAACGGTGCGCGTGCGTCGGCGGCATCGGTCGCGCCGACGGCGGTGCAGGACTCGTAGCGCGCGGGGTAGCCGATCGAGGTGGCGCTCTCGTTGCCGGACGCGCACGTGACGATCGCACCGCGTGACGCCGCGTAGTCGATCGCCGAGCGCAGCAGCTCGGACTGCTCGGGTCCGCCGAGCGAGAGGTTGATGACCTTCGCGCCCTTCTGTGCGGCGTAGACGATGCCGCTCGCGACCTGCGAGTAGTTGCCAGCGCCCTTCGCATCGAGCACTCGCACCGCGAGGATGCGCGAGCCCGGGGCGATGCCTGCGATGCCGAAGCCGTCGTCCGCCGCGCCGGCAGCGATGCCGGCGACGTGCGTGCCGTGGCCCTGCACGTCCATGGGGTCGTCGTCGCCGTCGACGAAGTCGCGACCGAGGTCGACGTGACCCGCGAGGTCGGGATGGATGTAGTCGACGCCGGTGTCGACGACCGCGATCGTGACGCCGGTGCCGCGTGACAGCTCCCATGCTTCCTCGGCGCGCAGTGTGGCCAGTGCCCACTGCTGGCTCAGGAAGGTGTCGTTGGGGTGCCACTGCGCAGCGACTCCCGACGCGGCGGCATCGGCGAGGTCGTAGGCGTGGGCGACGTGGTCGACTTCGACATATGCCACGCCAGGGCGGGCGAGCAGGCGGGCACGGGTGGCGCGAAGCTGGCCAGGGGCGACGGGGACGATCACCGCGCGCAGCGGGCGGATGCTCGTGGACTTGGTGCCGTGCAGGCCGGCGCGGCCGAGCGTGTCGGTGCGGGACGCATCGGTCGCCTCGGGGGCGAATCCGACGATCAGTCGCGGCTGGGCGGCTGCGAGCACCATCGCAGGCACGCAGAGCGCGACGACGACGAGTGCCAGCAGGACACCTGCCGCCGTGTGGGCTCGGCGCAGGGTGGGCATCGTGCGCCGTGCATCGGTTGCACGTTGTTAGGACTTGAGCAGTTTGTTCGACCTGCTCGGTCCACGCTTGCTACCGTGCAATCGCGCGCCGCTGCACGCGCCTGGGCCCAACGCACACCGCCCGTGTCACAGGCGTAGCTCCCAGCGCACCGCTGGTGACATCGGCGAATCCGCGCGCGTGCGACCCAGGCTCCCCCATGTACGACGAAACCCCCGCGAGCGGGGGTTCCGATGAGTGGAGCTAGACGGGATCGAACCGACGACCTCCTCGCTGCCAGCGAGGCGCTCTCCCAGCTGAGCTATAGCCCCGGGAATCGAGGGAAGTGTAGCGCACGCGCCGAGCGCGTGCCACCGCTCCCGATCACGCGACCAGGACCGCGATGCGTCCTCAGGCCTGCGCGGCGCGCGTGGTGTCGGCAGCCTTGTCGCCAGCGCCGTTGGACGAACCGTTGCTGGCCGGCGCTTCGGCGGCACTGCCGTCGTCGACGATCGTCTCCTGCGGGACCTGGCCCCACAGCGACTCGAGGCGGTAGAACTCGCGTGCGTCTGGCGTGAACACGTGCAGCACCACGTCGACGTAGTCGAGCAGCAGCCAGTTGCCGTCCACGTCGGACTCGCGGCGGCGGGGCTTGTGGTACCCGAGTTCGCGCATGCGATCGATCACGTGATCGGAGATCGCCTTCGTCTGTCGGGAGTTGGATCCGGTGCAGACGACGAAGAAGTCGGTGTAGCTCACGATCTCGCGCAGGTCGACGAGGCGCACGTCCGTAGCGAGCTTCTCGATGGCTGTCTTCGCGAGGTTCCGCGCCAGCGCGGCGGTGTCCGAGGTCTGCATATGCCCCCATCATACGGGTGGATGCGGCCGGAAGCGTCAGGACGATCCGACGGTACGAGCAGGTTCTTCCCGGCACGACACAGCCGCGAACCTGGTTTTGGCGAAACGTGCGAACAATCGCTAGCTCACCGAGCTTTCTAGGGATTCGGGATGTAGACCCGTTTCCTCGATCGGCTGCCGGAAACGAGCCGGGACATCCTGCACTGCGCCACACATGGCGCCGCACCCTTCCGGAGGCACCATGATCCTGCGCATCGACCGATGGCTCACCGAGCTCCCCCCGCCCAGCGACCCGGATCCGGAAGGCGCCAGCATCGTCCAGGAGCTGATGGGCGGCAAGTTCGGCGAGATGTCGACCTTCCTCAACTACACCTTCCAGTCGTTCAATTTCCGCGACCGGCAGAAGGCACGTCCGTTCTTCGACCTCATCTCGAACATCGCTGCCGAGGAGTTCGGCCACATCGAGCTGGTCGCGGCCGCCATCAACTCGATGCTCACCGACGATGCGAGCGTGAGCGACAAGGTCGACCCGGCGAACTCACCACTGCTGGCGCTTGCCGGCATGGCCATGAATCCGCACCACTTCGTCAACGGTGGACGCGGTGCACTCCCCCAGGATTCGCGCGGCCTGCCTTGGACGGGTGATAACGTGGTGTCGACGGGCGACCTGCTCTTCGACCTGACCCACAACTACTTCCTCGAGACCGGGGCCAGGTCCGGCAAGCTGCGCGTGTACGAGGCCGTCGATCACCCAGCTGCGCGCGCGCTGACCGGATACCTGCTCACGCGCGGCGGCGTGCATCAGGTGGCATATGCACGGGCGGTCGAGAACCTCACCGGCACCGACCTGACGAAGCTGTTCCCCGGACCGCGCGTCCCGATGATGCAGATCAAGGAATGCCGGCCGTACATCGACAACGGCGACTACCGACGCCTGTACCGCTTCTCGCCGGACGACTACCGTGAGCTGTCGGCGGTCTTCAACGGCACCCACCCCGAGACCGGCGAGCAGCTCGAGGTGGTCGACGAGGATCCGACCGTGCGACCGCTGCCGGTGGACCTCCCGTCGCAGAACGACGTCTTCGCGCCGGGCTACTCGACCGAGGAGATCCGGGAGATAGCGGACCAGCTCCGCAAGAAGGCCGGCCTGCCCGACGAGCCGATCGGCGACGTCACGCCCGTCCCGCGTCGCAAGGGCCCGAAGCGATCACGCTCGACCGTGTCGACTGCCACCAGCCGCTCGGCCGGAAGCCGGAAGACGTCGACCGCACGAGGCGACAGCATGCCGACCGCCGCAGCACTGCGTCCGGGCCGCGAGGCGACGCGACGCGCCTCGGAACAGTCCGACCAGCCGGCACCTGCTCCGACGTCGTCGGAGACCCCGACCAAGGCCGAGGCACGATCACGCGCTGGAGCATCGAAGCCACAGGCATCGGCAACGACGCGAAAGGCGAAGTCGACACCGAAGACCGCGGCGAAGTCGACACCGAAGACCGCGGCGAAGTCGTCCTCGCAGACCACGAAGAAGACGGCCTCGAAGGGCACGTCGAGGACCAGCTCCACATCGAAGTCCTCACGCAAGTAGCGGCTTCGCACCGATCACGGCCGCATCCGGCTGCGGGCGGGGCGCTGCGAGGCCGCGCGGCGGCGCGGGGTGCACCTCCACTGCGGCGGCGAAGATAGGATCGTTCGACCGTCGTTGCAATCCGGTCGGAGTACACCCATGCGCATTTCCCCTACCCTCGCCTCGGTCCAGTCGGACCTCCACGCCGCCGAAGCGCAGGCCGTCGACGCGAGCTACCTCCACGGCGCGGGTCCGGTCGCCGAAGCGCTGCGATCGTCGTCTGACCACGTGCAGGCAGCAGTCGATGCGCTCGGCACGCTCTGCCCCGCTGAACCGACCGCCTGCGCCGCGCTGCAGTCGATCGAGGGACTGCGCAGCCGCCTCGACAGCGCCCTCCAGATCGCGAAGACGCTCGATCCCGAGAACGGTCAATTGCCGGTCGGGACCGTCGATCCGGTGTACGACGTCCTCCAGGATGCCACCCGCATCCTCTTCGCCTCGCGCTGGGGATGACAGCACGAGAGGTTGTGGCCACAACCTCTAGGACCGCACGCTCGACGCGACGTCGCCCGGTCCGTACAGGCGCAGCACGTCGTCGACGATCGCGCCCGGTACCAGCGCTGCCACCGCAGCACGATCTCCGCCACCAGCGACTGCGCGCACCAGCGTGGACGAGATCGGCACGGCGGACATGTCGACGATCGTCGGCGCGATCCCCCACGCCTCGCGCAGGTCCGCGAGTGCCGCATCGAGGTCCGCGTCGTCGAGCTGGTCGGGGCGACGCACGATCGCGACCTCCGCGAGCTCGGTGATCCGGTCGAAGCGATGCCACGTCGGCAGCGTCACTGCCTGGTCTGCGCCCACGACGAGCGTCGTGACGACCTCCAGGTCGTCGTAGCCGAGCAGGGACGGGAGGTCGCGCAGCTCCTCCAGCGTGTCGACCATGTAGCCCGTCTCGCCGTGCTCCGCGCGATCGACCTCGGTGTCGGACACGACCACGTGGTCGAGGTCGGCGAATGCGCGCACGGCCATCGTCAGTCGCGCGCGAGCCGATACCTTCGATGCTTCGCGATGGGGCGGCACGCCGCTCGGCACGACGACGACTCGATCGAGCCCGCACGCGTCGTGGACCGCGTCGACGATCGCGACGTGTCCCAGGTGCGGCGGGTCCATCATGCTGCCGAACACGCCGAGGCGATACGTGCCGCGGCGCCGTGGCAGGTCGGCTGGCGCCGAGGCGGTGTCGGGCTCGTCGCTCAGCGCACGTGCCCGTCGCCGTGCACGACGTACTTCGTGGTCGTCAGCTCGGTGAGGCCGATCGGTCCACGCGCGTGGAGCTTGTTCGTGGAGATCCCGACCTCGGCTCCCAGCCCGAACACGCCGCCGTCGGTGAAGCGCGTCGAGGCATTGACGTAGACGGCCGCGGCGTCGACGCCCGCGATGAACTTCTCGGCGTTGGTCTCGTCGTCGGTGACGATCGCCTCGGAGTGCTTGGTGCCGTGGCGGTTGATGTGCTCGATCGCTTCGTCGACGTCCTTGACGGTGCCGACCGCGATGACCATGTCGAGGAACTCGGTGTCGAACGCCTCCTCGTCGGTCCGCACTGTGACGCCGGCGTTCTCGAGGTGCGCGACCAGGTACGGGAGCAGGTCGTGCGCGCGGTTCTCGTGCACGAGCAGGGTCTCGGCGGAGTTGCAGACGCCCGGGCGCTGCGTCTTGGCGTTGAGGATGATGTCGCGCGCCATGTCGCGCTCGGCCGACTCGTCGATGAACACGTGGCAGTTGCCACCCGCCGCCGCGAGGATCGGCACGCGTGCATGCTCGTACAGGAACTTCTTGAGGCCCTCGCCGCCGCGCGGGATCACCAGGTCGACGCTGCCCTCGGTCGCGATCAGCTCGCGGAACGCGTCGCGATCCTCGGGCGGGAAATTCCAGACCGCGCGCTGGTCGAGCCCGTGCTCCTCCATCGCCCGACCGAGGTACTCGTGGATGTGCCGGTTCGTCAGCAGCGCCTGGCGCGACCCCCGCAGCACGATCCCGTTGCCCGTCTTGATGGCGATCGCCGCGGCATCGGCGGTGACGTTGGGCCGCGCCTCGTACACCACGCACACGAGCCCGAACGGCACACGCACCTGCTTGAGCCGCAGCCCGTTCTCGAGCGTGCGTTCGGACACGATCTCGCCGACCGGGTCGTCGAGGCCAGCGACCGCCTCGACCGCGGCGGCCATGTCCTCCACACGTTCCTCGGTCAGCGTCAGCCGGTCGAGCAGCGCCTCGGACACGCCGTCCTCGCGCGTGCGATCGACGTCCTCGTGGTTGAACGACAGCAGCTCGGCCGCATCGCGACGCAGTGTCGCGGCGAATGTCCGCAGCACGGCATCGCGGGTCTCGCGCGATGCGGTGGCCAGGGACCGTGCAGCGTCGCGGACGACGTCGACGTGGGCGAGATCGGAGATCGTGGACATGCCCCCAGCGTACCGCGCCGGGCGATCCTCGAACCTGCGACCGCCCACGAGCTCAGTTCGCCGCGCCCATCAGTCGCGCTCGGCCCAGTCCTCGTGGTCGGCTTCCTCGGCGAGCTCCTCGGCGCTCGCGCCGGAGTCGGCACCCCACCACAGCTCCAGGGGAATGCCGAACGCCTCGACCGTCGTGCCGTTGCGTGCGCCAGCTGCCTTGAGCGCGCGCAGCGCACCCGTCTCCTCGAGGAAGTCCGAGAGCCGTTCGCGAGCCTGGACGTCCTCCTCGGCGCGCTCGGCGAGCGCGCGCATCGATGGGTCGCCGACGATCCTGAACGTCTCGCGTTCGCGGAAGATGCGCCAGCGCCGCCGACGCGGCCTCGGTCGGTAGACGCGGAACTCCTCGAGCTCGACGTCGGAGCGTCGCGGTTCGGTCGTGACGTGCTCGCCGTACTCGTCGGTCGCCTTGAACAGGTCCGTCAGGAACGCCGAGATGCCCTGGCTGGTGATCGCGGAGACCTCGTGCACCGCGACGAGCGGACCACGTTCCCCGGCGAGCTCCTCCATGGTGCGGATGAGCACCGCTCGCGCCGCAGCGGCGGTCTCGTCGTCGACGAGGTCACGCTTGCTGAGCACGACGATCTGCGGCAGCTGCGCGATGCGCGGGTCGAAGCGCCAGAGCTCGGTCTGGATCACGCGCGCGGCGTCGCCGACCTTCGCGGGATCCTCGAGCGCGTGCTCGAGGCTGATGAGGTGCACCATGATCCGCGCGCGCTCGAAGTGCGACAGGAACTCGTGCCCCATCCCGATGCCCTCGCTCGCACCCTCGAGCAGGCCCGGCACGTCCACGACGACGACCTGCGACCCATCGGGGCGTTCGATCGTGCCGAGCACCGGCGCAAGGGTCGTGAAGGGGTAGTCGCCGACCTTCGGCTTGGCGTTGCTGATGCGGCGCAGCAGCGAACTCTTGCCGGCGTTCGGCCAGCCCGCGAGCGCGGCGTCGGCCATGAGCTTGAGGCGCATCTCGGCGCGGAACTCGTCGCCGGGCAGGCCGATCTCGGCGAAGGTCGGCGCGCGTCGCACGCTGCTCGTGAAGTGGGTGTTGCCCCAGCCGCCCTTGCCGCCCTTGGCGACCACGGCTTCCTGGCCGGGATACACGAGGTCGCACAGCTTGCGACCATCCTCGCCGAACGCCTGCGTGCCGGCGGGCACGGGGATCACGCGGTCGAGGCCACGCTTGCCGTGCTGCTTCTTGCGGGTGCCGGAGCCGCCGTCCTCGGCTGCGTAGACGAGCCGGCGGCGCAGGTGCGCGAGGTCGCGTCGCGACGGGTCGACGCGCAGGATGATCGACCCGCCGTCGCCACCATCCCCGCCATCCACGCCGCCCCGGGGGACGTGTGCTTCGCGTCGCATGGACGCGGATCCGTCACCGCCGCGACCGGCGCGCAGGACGATGGTGACTTTGTCGAAGAACACGGAAGGTCAGCTGCCTTCCCAGGCGATGCCCGGGTGTCAGCCGGCCTGCTCGATCACGTCGATGTGGCGGCCTCGGCGACCACGGCGGAACTTCACCAGGCCGTCGACGCATGCGAAGACCGTGTCGTCCTTGCCGATCATCGCGCCGTCACCGGGCTGGAACTTGGTTCCGCGCTGACGAACGAGGATGGTGCCCGACTGGACCAGCTGGCCGTCGAATCGCTTCACGCCGAGGCGCTGCGCGTTCGAGTCGCGACCGTTTCGGCTGGAACCCTGACCCTTCTTATGTGCCATCTGAGTGTCTCCCTAATTCCGTTGGTTGCAGCTCAGAGGCTGATCGAGTCGCAGGTGACCTTCACCAGCGTGCGGCGGTAGCCGAGGATGCGCTTGCTCGAGCGAGCTTCCTTCGGCTTGAACTTCATGGAGCGCTCGCCGCGGATGCGGACGGTGCCGGTCTTGGACAGCTTGACGGTCGCCTTGGCGGCGTCCTTGCCCAGCGTGACCTTCTTGCCGTCGGCGACGAGCAGCACCTCGGCGGTGAGCTCCTGCCCTTCGGGCTGGTCGACGAGGAACCAGCGTCCCTTTTCGACGCGGTGCTGCTTGCCGGCGACCTTGATGACTGCGTACACGATCTGCTCCTTGGAACCTTCGCGGCAGCCATCGGGCTTGGGGCGGCGCCGCGTGCGAGTGCTCCCGGGTTCCCATGCGGCTGCACGAGCGGGGGCACGAAGGTGGAATGGTACCGGACGGCGGACCCGGCCGCAAACCGCAACCGACCGAGTGGCCTGCGGATCAGGCGTCGGCAGGTGCCGTGCCAGCCTCGTTCGCGGGCTCCACGCGCCCGTGCAGGGCGTCCAGGAGGGCAGGCGGGACGTTCCCGAGCTCGACGTACGCCACGTCGCCCGAGGCCCAGCCGTCCACGCGGAACGGTCGCAGCGCCAGCGCGGTGCCCTCGCCACGCACGCGGAACGCGAACGTCGCGACCTCGCCCGGTGCGGCACGCCGCTCGAGCATCCGCGTCGCGGCGCGGTCGTTGATCCATCCTTCGGCGCCGTGCGGGCGTCCCACTGCGTCGGCGAGGCCGAGCAGCACACCCTCGTCACCGTCGCGGACCCAGTCCTCGGAGCCGGCGTTGCGCACCTTGACGATGACGTTCCACGCGGGATCCGCATCGGGGTTGATGCCGCCGTTGGTCGGCTGCACGTCCACGGCCGGGTCGGTCGCGACGAAGGCCGGCACGGAGAAGCCGACCTCGCGCACGATCTCGGCGCCGAACGGGCCCGACGGGCCTTCCAGGCGCCACACGGTCGTCGCGCGCCCGTCGCTCGAGCCGGCAGCGGCGAGCTGCACCACGAAGTCCGCGACCTCGTTGGGTTCGACCGCGGCGGCATTGGCGAGCGCGCCGAACTCGGCGCCGACCACGCGCGGCTCGCCGTCGACGCGACGCAGGCGCACGTCCGTGGTGCGCCATGCGACGTAGCCGGTGTTGCGGATGCGCACGACGAGCGGCCGGGGCGTGCCGGCAGCGACCTCCAGCGCGGGCGCATCGGGATCGGCGGAGGCGTCGGCGGCTGCTTCCTCGGTGAATCCGAAGCTGTCGAGCGACGCGCCGCCGAGCGGGCCGAGCGGCATGGTGCCGGCGATGCCGTCGAGGTCGACGTCGTTGGGATCGCCGCCCATCTCGATCATGAATCGCGACACGTTGACGGTCCAGTTGTTGTTGAGCCCGGTCGGGTCGTTCTCCGCGCCGACGGGTGCGTACTTCTGGTGGATGAGCGCCACGCTCGTGCGCCCCTCCGCCAGGTAGTTGGTGCGCAGGCCCTTCATGACCGTGTCGATGCCGTCGGCCCACGACTGGAACTCGTACGGGCCGTTCGGACAGCCCCAGCCCCAGCCGTTGAACGGCGCACACGTGATCTGCCCGAAGTTCGATTCCGCGCCGGCGATCGCGACCACCAGTCGCGGGTCGACCTGCCACTGTCCGCCGCTCGCGACGAACGCCGCGCCCTGCCCGGTCATGGGCGACCCCTTCGAGGTCAGATAGGCGTCGATCTCACCGGCCGTCGGCGGCTTGGCGGGCGCAGCCACCGCATGCGTCGGGGCCACCAGCGCGAGTGCGATGGCGACGGGGACGAGCAGGGGTGCGATCAGGCGTGGCATGCCACCTCGAGCATCGGCGCGGACGGGCGATGCATTGAACCGTACGCGCACGCTGGACGCGGCGCAAATGCTCAGGATCAGGAAGCTGAGGTATCGAGCAGGGAGACGACGTCCGCGTGCACGCTCGGCGCCGCGGCCACGATCCCGGTCGGGCCGATCAAGGGAGCGGGCCAGCCGTGACCGGTCTGGTCGCTCACCACGCCACCCGCCGCATGGATGAACGGCACGCCCGCAGCCCAGTCCCACGAGTTGAGCGAGCCGAGCTGGACGTACGCGCCGCAGCGCCCCACGCCCACCCAGGCCAGGGCGAGCGCCGCCGAGGCGAGCTGGCGAACGCCGCGGAACCTGGCGACGAGCTCCGGCACGCGCGCCGCGCTGTTGCCGACGTAGACGAGCGTGTTCGCGGCGCCACCGGGGTCGGCGAGCTCCACGCGGCGACCATCGTGCCACGCGCTCTGGTCGTCGGCGCTCGTGCGCTCGAAGGAGAAGACCTCGCCGACCATCGGATCTGCGATCGCGCCGGCGAACGGCTCACCGCGGCGCCAGCACGCGACCGACACCGCGAAATGCGGGATGCCGTGCGCGAAGTTGATGGTGCCGTCGAGCGGGTCGACGATCCACAGCTCCTCGACCTCGCGCGGGTCGGCGACCTCCTCGACGACGCCGCCGACGCCGGTCATGCCGCCTTCCTCCGCCAGCACGAACGCCTCGGGCGCACATTCGTGGATGAGGCCGAGCACGAGCTGCTCGCTCAGGAAGTCGACCTCGGTGACCACGTCGTAGTAGACGGACGGGTCACCCTTGTCGCTCACCTCGCCGGGATCGCCGAAGCGGCTCTTGAGCAGGCGCGCCGCCTCGCGCGCGATGCGCTCGCAGTCGGCTCGTCGCTGGGTGGCTGTGGGAGTCGCGCTGGTCATCGTGGCCATGAGTCGTGATTACCCCTACTCGTCGCCCGATATTTCATATCGGGCGCGAATCCGCTCGCTCGGACATCGGAAAGCACGCTTTCCATGTCGCTCGCTCCGCCTATTCGTCACGCAGGAACGCGGGGATGTCGAAGTCCTCGTCGCCGCCGGACTGCTGTCCGCCGCTGGCGGGCTTCGATGATCCGCGTCCCCAGCGGGGCTCGTCGAGCGGACGTCCGGCCATCGCCGCAGCGGGGCGCGAGGCGCCCTTGCGATCGAACCCGGTCGCGACGACGGTGACACGCACCTCGTCACCCATCGCTTCGTCGATGACCGCGCCGAAGATGATGTTCGCGGAGCTGTCAGCTGCGCTCGAGACGATCTCGGCGGCCTCGTTCACCTCGAACAGGCCCAGGTCGGGTCCGCCCGTGATGTTGAGCAGGATGCCGGTCGCGCCTTCGACGCTCGCCTCGAGCAGCGGGCTCGAGATCGCGCTCTTGGCGGCCTCCGCGGCGCGGTTCTCCGCGCTGGCGGTGCCGATGCCCATGAGCGCCGATCCGGCGTCGCGCATGATGGTGCGCACGTCGGCGAAGTCGAGGTTGATGAGGCCCGGCACCGTGATGAGGTCGGTGATGCCCTGCACGCCCTGGCGCAGCACGTCGTCGGCCACGCGGAACGCGTCGACGATCGAGGTGTCCTTGCCGACGACCTGCAGCAGCTTGTCGTTGGGAATGACGATGAGCGTGTCGACCTTGTCCTTGAGCACCTTGGTGCCGGCCTCGGCGCTCTGCATGCGCTTGTTGCCCTCGAACATGAACGGCTTGGTCACCACGCCGACGGTGAGCGCGCCGAGCTCGCGGGCGATCTCCGCCACGACCGGCGCTGCGCCGGTACCGGTGCCGCCACCTTCGCCGGCGGTGACGAACACCATGTCCGCGCCCTTGAGCGCTTCCTTGAGCTCGTCACGGCTCTCCATCGCCGCTTCCTGGCCGATGCTCGGCTCCGCGCCGGCGCCGAGGCCGCGCGTGAGCTTCGAACCGATGTGGATCTTCACCTGCGCGTCGCACATCAGCAGCGCCTGCGCATCGGTGTTCACCGCGATGAACTCGACCCCGCGCAGTCCGGCGTCGACCATGCGGTTGACGGCGTTCGTGCCGCCACCACCGACGCCGACGACCTTGATCACCGCGAGGTAGTTCTTGGAGCTGTCCTGCATAGGCATGCTGCCGTCACCCGTTCCGTCTCTGGATCGTTCGCCGCAATCTACAACGTGCGGCGGATTCCACCTGCATCACGCATCGTCTGCGGCGAGTTCGTCGGCCCCGTTGGTGATCGGTTCCGCGCTCGTTTCTTCCGGCGTCGCGTCGTTCGCGGCATCCGAGCCCGCGGTCGCGCCGGGCTTGGTCCTCGTGTCGGTCGTGGCCGGCCCACGGCGCATGCCGCACGCCACCACGCTCTTGGCACAGAACGCGGGCTTGCCCGGCACGGTGACGTCGACGTACAGCGGCTCGAGGTCCTTGCGCGCCGCCTCGTGCAGCATCTTCTCGGCCACGAGCAGCTTCTGGCGCAACGCGGTCGGGCGACCGAAGCGCACCTCGGTGCCGTCCACGAGCTGGGCCGTGATCGCGTACTCGTCGGCCTTGATCGTCGCGAACTCGAGCGTCGAGCTCGACGGACGGCTCGAGAGCAGGCGCAGCGCGGGCTCGTCCTCCACGTGGTCGCCCGCCTCGATGTCGCCGTCGCGCAGCGTCACCGTGGGGATACGCCCCGACCACTCCTTGTTGCTCGCCTTCGCCAGCACGCGACCGTTGCGCGCCACGAGCCAGAACTGCCCGTCACCGAACCCGAGCGCGAGCGGCCGGTACTCGATCACGTGCAGCTGCAGCCCGCCCGGCAGGTGGCGCTCCACGCGCACGCTGCGCACGAACGGCAGCTCCTCGATCCGCGACGCGACCTTGTCCTCGTCGACGGTGTAGACGGTTTCGCCCGTGAGCAGCGAGTCGATGCGCGCGCGCACCTCGAGGTCGCCCACCGCGCTCGCGCCGGTCACCTCCAGGTGCCGGATCCGGAACACGTCGCTCGCAGGCACGACCACCCAGGCGGCCACGACCCCGACCAGCAGCCCGACGACGAGCACGAGCCGCACCCGCGCCTTGAGCCGTGCACGTCGCTCCTGCGCGGCTCGCTGCTGCGCCGGCGTGCGCAGCACCCGTTCGCGCCGTCCGAGGATCGGCGCATCCATCTCGAGCGCATCCACGTGGTGCGGCGCCGCGACCGTCTCGGAGCTGCGCGACCTGCGGGTCGTCCGCGCCCGGCCGACCACCGTGCGCCCCGCCCCCGCCACACGGTTCGATCCCGGCAGCACCGACAGCAGCACTCGCCCGATCCCGCCGATGACGGCGGCCACCTCGAGCGCGAACGAGCGCAGCGCGGCGACCACCAGCGTCGGCAGCGACCCGATCGTGCTCGGCAGCGACACCACGTTGCGCACGATCCAGCCGAACAGGCCCTCGTGGCGCTCGCGCACCGCGACGTCGCCCCCACCTGCGCGCACCGCTCGCGTCGGCCGCTCCGCCCGCACCGCCCGCACCGCCCGCGCAGGACGC
>JAOPYQ010000023.1 GCA_025964555.1 Thermoleophilia bacterium
GGGCGTCCAACTCCAAGTACGCGCTGCTCGGTGCGCTGCGCGCCTGCGCACAGCTCATCAGCTACGAGGTCGCGATGACGCTCGCGATCCTGCCCGTGATCATGATGACGCAGACGCTCTCGATGGCTGACATCGCGACCGGCCACATCGGCTGGGACATCGGCGGCTGGCACCCCTGGTTCATCGTCTGGGCGCCGCTCGGGTTCATCATCTTCGTCATCAGCGCGCTGGCGGAAGCCAACCGCGCACCGTTCGACCACGCCGAGGCAGAGCAGGAACTCGTCGGTGGCTTCCACACCGAGTTCGGCGGCCTGCGCTACGCGGCGTTCGCGAACGCGGAGTACCTGCACATGCTCGCGATCAGCGCGATCGGCGTGGTGTTCTTCCTGGGCGGCACCTCCATCCCGGGGATGACCGATGCCAACGCCGGCTGGGATTTGCTCTCGTTCCTGGTCAAGATGGCCATCTTCCTGTTCCTGTTCATCTGGATCCGCGCGACCGTGCCGCGCCTTCGCTACGACCGCCTCATGCGGTTCGGGTGGAAGGCGCTGCTGCCGCTCGCCACGCTCCAGATGCTCGTCACAGCGCTCATCGTCAGCCAGGGGTGGGGTCAGTCCTGATGTCAGGAATCGGCGGAGTATTCCGAGGCACCAAGAACACCGGCGTCGGCCTCGCGACGACGCTGCGCGCGTTCCTGGGCAAGAACATCACCGAGCAGTACCCCGAGTACAAGCACCCGGTGATGCCGCGATTCCGCGGCCGGCACAAGCTGCACCTGCACGCCAACGGCCTGGAGAAGTGCGTCGGCTGTTCGCTGTGCGCCGCCGCCTGCCCGGCTGACTGCATCCGCGTGGTCGCCGACGAGAACACGCCCGACAACCGGGTGTCAGCCGGCGAGCGCTACGCGCAGGTGTACGAGATCAACATGAGCCGCTGCATCTTCTGCGGCTACTGCGAGATGGCGTGCCCGTTCGACGCGATCACGCTCGGCAACGACTGGGAGCTCGCGGACCTCAACCGCGACCAGATGATCTACACCAAGGACATGCTCCTCGCCGATCCGCCGACCAACGACGAGTACGGCATGGACCGACGCGCCCCCACCCGCCAGGGCGAGGGCCTCGACTCTGCGACGCCCGTCTGGCTCGAGGAGACCGTCGCCCGCGAAGGTGCGCAGCGCCGCAGGTCCGACCGGAGCCGCCGCGCATGACCACCTTCGCCGCTTCCTCCTGGAACTTCGACGTCCCCGGCGCGCCCGTCGAAGTGCTGCTGTTCGCACTGTTCGCTGCACTCGCGATCTTCGGTGCGCTGCGCGTCGTGACCGCCTCCGACCCGTTCGTGTCAGCGCTCAGCCTGCTCTTCAACTTCGTGTCACTCGGTGCGCTGTACCTCATGCTCGGCCAGGCATTCGTCGCGATCAGCCAGATCCTCGTCTATGCCGGCGCGGTCGTCGTACTGTTCCTGTTCGTGATCGCCTACCTCGGCGACCGCCGCGAGCTGGCCGCCGACGCCGTCCGTGCGCGAGCGCTGCGACCGTTCGCGCTGCTCGGCGTGCTCGCGCTCATGGTGACCCTCGTCGCCGTGGTGATCACCGCCGACTTCCCGAAGCTCGCGGAGCTGCACGACACCGCCGCAGGCTTCGGCTTCGGCTCGCCGCAGGCCATCGGCGAGACGTTCCTGGGCACCTACGTGCTCGCGTTCGAGGTGACGAGCCTCGTCCTGCTCGTGGCCGCGATCGGCGGCATCGTGCTCGGCCTCACCGGTCGTGCGCGCCACGATCGACTGCGCAAGCTCATGCAGACCCGCAGCGCCGACCAGCAGAAGCGGCTGCACGAATCGGAGGAGCGCAAGCTCAAGTCCGAACGAGGAGTTGGCACCACATGAGTGTCGCCGTTGACTGGTACGTGGGGCTGAGTGCAGTCCTGTTCTCGATCGGCGCCGCGGGCGTGCTGCTGCGACGCAACGCCCTCGTCGTGCTGCTGAGCATCGAGATCATGCTCAACGCCGGCAACCTCGCGCTCGTCGCGTTCTCGCGCACGCACGCGCAGCACGACGGACAGGTCTTCGCGATCGTCGTGATGGCGATCGCAGCGAGCGAGGTCGTCGTCGGCCTCGGCATCGTGGTCGCGCTCAGCCACATGCGTCGCGAACTGGACACCGACGAGCTCGCGGAGCTGCACGGCTGATGGAACTCTCCACGCTCGCCTGGATCGCCTACCTCGCGCCGCTCGTCGGCGTGCTCGCCATCGCGCTCGGCGGCACCCGCCTGGGTGCACGCACCGCCGGCATCGTCTCGTGCCTCGCGATCTTCGTCGCGTTCGTCGCGTCGATCGGCGCGCTCCTCAAGTGGGAGTCGATGGACGACGAGGGTCACGGCGTCGTCACCACTGCATGGACGTGGCTGAGTGCCGGCACGTTCCGCGTGCCGTTCGAGCTGCTCGTCGACCCGCTCTCGATCTGGATGCTGCTCGTCGTGACGGGCGTCGGCTTCCTCATCCACGTGTACTCGGTCGGCTACATGGCGGGCGATCCCCAGTTCAACCGCTTCATGGCGTACCTGAACCTGTTCGTGTTCTCGATGCTCACGCTCGTGCTCGCCGGCAACTTCGTGCTGCTGCTCGTCGGCTGGGGGCTCGTCGGCATGGCCAGCTACCTGCTCATCGGGTTCTGGCACGACCGCCCCAGTGCGGTGATCGCCGCCAAGAAGGCGTTCATCGTCAACGCCATCGGCGACGTCACGATCATGCTCGCGATCTTCCTCATCTTCCGCGAGACCGGCGTGCTCAGCTTCGGCCCCGTGTTCGAGCAGCTGCCCGGCGCGGTCAGCACCGACGGCGGCAAGGCGTTCCTCATCTGCCTGCTGCTGCTCGGCGGCGCGTTCGCCAAGAGCGCACAGCTGCCGCTGCACACGTGGCTGCCCGACGCGATGGAAGGCCCCACCCCGGTCTCCGCGCTCATCCACGCCGCGACGATGGTCACGGCCGGCGTCTACGCGGTCGCGCGCCTGCACCCGGTGTTCGACCTGTCACACCAGGCCCAGATCCTCATCTTCATGACCGGCGGCGTCACGCTGCTGGTCGCCGGCTTCACGGCGCTCGCGCAGACCGACATCAAGCGCGTGATCGCCTACTCCACGATGAGCCAGATCGGCTACATGTTCATCGCCGCCGGCATGGGCGCCTACGGAGCCGCGATGTTCCACCTCGCGACGCACGCCTTCTTCAAGGCGCTGCTGTTCCTCGGCGCGGGCATCGTCATCCACGCGCTCGCCGACGAGCAGGACATCCGCACGATGGGCGGCCTGCGAAAGCACATGCCGAAGACGTACGGCCTGTTCCTCGTCGCCACGCTCGCCCTGTCCGGCGTGATCCCCTTCGCGGGCTTCTTCTCCAAGGACGAGATCCTCAACTTCGCACTCGCGGGCGGCGAGGTGTACGGCGCCTGGGCCTACGCCACCTACGCGATGGCCGTGCTCGGCGCGATCCTCACCGGCATCTACAGCTTCCGCCTGCTGTTCCTGGTCTTCCACGGGGACGAGAGCGAGCTCGTGCAGCAGTACGGACGTGGCGAGGTCATGCACCACGGCCACGCGACCAACGAGCACGGCGAAGCACCGAGGACGATGTTCTGGCCCGTCGCGATCCTCGGACTGCTCACCGTCGTGGGCGGCTGGATCGCGATCCCCGGGCTCTTCGCCGTGCCGCACGACTTCCTGCACGGCGCCGAAGCCGCGCCCACCCGCGAGGCACTCGAAGCCGCCGAGTTCGTGCCGGCCGAACAGTGGCTGCTCGCGCTCACCGTCGGCCTGGGCTGCGCCGTGGTCGGCATCGGCCTCGCCTGGATGATCTGGGGCTCCGGCGCCTGGTCGGGCATGCGCTCGCGCTTCCCGCGCTTCGAGCGCGTGTTCCAGCGCGCGTTCGGCTTCGACGCCGCCTATGACACGGTGTTCGTGCGACCCGCGCAGGCAATCGCCGAAGGCGTGCGCAGCACCGACGAGGTCGTCACGCTGCCGATGCTCGAGGAGATCGAGATCGCCACGCGCGACAGCGGTCGCGGCTTCGGGCGCATGCAGACCGGACTCGTCCGCACGTACGCATTCGCGACCGCGATCGGCATGCTCGCGATCATCGTCGCCTTCCTCTGGATCGAGGCCTGACCCATGGGTGACTCCGCCTTCTCGCTTCCCACGCTCCTGGTCATCGCGCCCGCCGCGGGCGGACTCGTGGCGATGTCCATGCTCACGCGTCGCGCCGCGGCGATCACGTCGCTGCTCACGTTCCTCGTGCAGCTCGCGCTGCTCGTCGTCGGCGTCGTGCAGCTCGACCGCTTCGCCGATCGCGCCGGCTCGAACGTCGTGCCGTCCTGCGGGGACTCCGCCGCGCGCGAAGGCGCGAACGTGGTGCTCGCGCAGTGCAGCGACTGGTTCCCGCAGTGGGGCATCCAGTACCACGTGTCACTCGGCTACGGCGCGCTCGGACTCGTTGCGCTCACCACGCTCGTCACCGCCGGCGCGTCCGCGTTCTCGTGGTGGGCCGATCGCGAGCGCCCCGCCGCGATGCAGGGCCTCATGTGGATCACCGCCGCCTGCCTGACCGGGCTGTTCGTCGCGCGCGACCTCGTGCTCTTCTACGTGTTCTTCGAGCTCATGCTCGTACCGATGCTGCTGCTCGTCGGCGTGTGGGGCGGTGCACAGCGCATCCGCGCCACGATGACGATGTTCATCTACACGCTGCTCGGCAGCCTGCCGATGCTCGTCGGCGTGATCGCCGTCGGTATCGCTGCCAACGATGCGATCTCCGCGGGCGGCGCGGACCTCGCCGGCTCATCCACGTTCTCGCTGCCGGTCCTGTCGGCGCTCGCCGCCGACGGCGCGCTGCACCTGTCCAACTGGGTGCTCGTCGCGTTCCTGCTCGCGTTCGCGATCAAGGCGCCGCTGCTGCCGTTCCACGGCTGGCTGCCGCTCGCCTACCGCGAAGCGCCGGCGGAGGTCACCGCGATGCTGTCGGGCCTGGTCAGCAAGGCCGCGTTCTTCGGCTTCCTCGTCGTCGTGCTGCCGCTGTTCCCGGAGCAGCTCGCCGGCGGGTGGGGCACCGCGCTCACCTGGCTCGCGCTCGCGAGCCTCGTCTACGGCTGTTTCGGCGCGTTCCGCCAGCCAGATCCGCGCGGCGTCATCGCGTACTCCTCGCTCGCGCAGATGGGCCTCATCGTGCTCGGCCTCACCTCGTTCACCGGTGGCGGCGCCGAGCAGGGCATCGCAGGCGCCTACCTGCAGTCGATCAACCACGGCCTCGTGAGCGCCGCCGCGTTCCTGTTCGTCGGCGTCATCGAGCTGCGCACCGGCGAGCGCGAGTTCGCGCGGCTCGGCTTCCTCGGCACCGGCCGCGCACGCCTCGTCTCGATCGGCCTGGTCATCGCGCTCATCACGCTCGCCGTGCCCGGCGCGACGACCTTCGCGGGTGAACTGCTCATCCTCGCGGGCGTGTTCCGCGGCGACGTGAGCGGTCCGCTCGTCGCCACGATCGGCAGCTTCGCCGTCGTGCTCGCCGCGATGTACGCGCTGCGCCTCGTCGCCGGCCTCGTCTTCAGCGACCGCCACACGACCGCGGACGACGCAGCCGATGCGCACGCCCGCTTCGGCGGCGACCTCGGCGTGCGCGAGCTGCTCATCATCGGCCCGGCGGTCGTCGCTCTGCTCGTGCTGAGCGCGTGGCCCAACCTGCTGCATCGACCGATGAACCAGCCGCCCGTCGCGATCACCACGCCCGCAGATCCGCTGCTCGCCGCCGCGGCAGCCGGCCACGACGAACACGAATCCGACGAGTCGAAGTCCGAAGACACGAAGTCCGACACGGACGCCCCGGCTGCGGATGCCGCGGAGGAGCAGCAGTGATCGACACGCCTGACCTCAACTGGGCAGCACTCGCACCCGAGCTCATCACCGGCGGCGCGTGCATGGTCGCGCTGCTCGTCGGCATGGCTCGCGCCACGTGGAGCCGCGTCGCCGCCACCCTCGTGACAGCCCTCGCGCTCATCGCCTCGATCGTCTGGACGATCGCCACCTTCTCGACCACGCACTACAGCGAGTTCGGCGGCCAGCTCCACTCCGACGAGCTCACGAACGTCGGACGCATCATCGCGGCGCTGTGCGGGCTCGTGGCGGTCGCACTCGCGGTGCGCGGCCGCGCCAACGACGGTCGCCACGGCGAGTTCCACGCACTGCTGCTGGCCGCGGTCACCGGCATGGGCCTGCTCGTCGCATCGAGCAGCTTCGTCACGCTCTTCATCGGACTCGAGCTGTTCTCGATCGCTCTCTACGTGATGTGCGCCCTCGACGCCGAGCGCGTCGCATCGCTCGAGAGCGGCCTCAAGTACCTCATCGTCGGCGGCATGTCGAGCGCCGTGCTGCTCTACGGCAGCGCCCTCGTCTACGGCGCCACCGGCTCGCTCGCATACGCCGACATCGGCGCCTACGACGGCAACCGCGGCGTGCTGCTCTACGCCGGCGCCGCGATGGTGCTCGGCGGCCTCGCCTTCAAGGTGAGCGCCGCGCCGCTGCACTGGTGGACCCCCGACGTGTACGAAGGCGCGGGCACACCGGTCACCGCGTTCATGTCGACCGCCACCAAGGCCGCTGGCTTCCTCGCCATGGCACGAGTGCTGACGACGTCGTTCGTGCCCGAAGCAGACAAGTGGATGCCGATCGTCGCCGCCCTCAGCGTCGCGAGCATCGTCGTCGGCAACCTCGCCGCACTCGTGCAGCCACACCTCAAGCGCATGCTCGCCTACTCGTCGATCGCCCAGGCCGGCTACCTGCTCTGCGGCATCGTCGCCTGGGAGAACACCGGCGTGCCCGCCCTCGTCTACGCGCTCGTCGTGTACTCGGCGATGACGCTCGGCGCGTTCGCCTACGTGGTCGTGCTCGAGCGCGAGATCGGACGCGACGCGACGTTCGCCGACCTGGCCGGTCGCGGTTGGATCGGCGAGGACAAGACCATGCTGCAGGCGCTGCCCGCCCTGGGCGTGTCGATCTGCATGCTCTCGCTCGCGGGCATCCCTCCCACCGCAGGATTCTTCTCCAAGTTCGGGTTGTTCGACGGCGTCGTGCAGAGTGGCTACGGCTGGCTCGCCGTCGTCGGCGCGGTCGGCTCCGTCATCAGCCTCGGCTACTACCTGCGCGTGCTCGTGGAGCTGTACATGCGAGCACCCGATGCCGCGCGCATCGCTGCTGAAGCCGCAGACCTGCCCGCACCGACCACTGGTCCGACGCGACCGGCGGGAACGCGCATGCCGGTCGCCGCGGCGCTCGGCGTCGCACTTGCGGCGATCACGCTGCTGCTCGCATTCCTGCCGGAGCGCATCTTCGATGCCGGCTGCGACGCACGCGGCGAGCTCGTCAGCACCGGCTCGTGCACGCAGGTCGAGGCTGCCGGCGACGCGGCCGACAGCCCCGCGAGCACGACCGCAGCTGCTGCGCAGTAGCTCGTCGACCGGCCAACCCGTGGCCGCTTCCGCAACGTCGATTCGGACCGCCGCGATGAACGGGCATGTCCTGGACCAGCGGCATCGGATCGTCACCGCTCGTAGTCGCTCACCGCGGCTACCATCCGGTCGATGGTCCGAGCGAGAATTCGCTCGGTGCGTTCCAGGCGGCGATCGACATTGGTGCCGATGTCGTCGAGAGCGACATTCGCCGCACCAAGGACGGCGTGCTCGTCCTGCACCACGACGCCGAGTTCGCCGACGGTCGCACGATCGCCGACCTCACGTACGCCGAGCTGCCGCTGCTGCCCGACGGCCAGCGCGTCCCGCGCCTGACCGAGGCAGCCGACCTCATGCGTCGCACGGGTGCTCGGTTCGCACCCGAGCTCAAGGAAGGCGGCTACGAGCGCCAGGTGGTCACCGAGCTCGCCGCGCACATGCCGCTGTCGCAGGTCGAGCTCATCAGCTTCGACCGCACCGCGATCAAGGAGGTCGAATCGATCGATCCCTCGATCGTCACCGGACTGCTCGAGCCGCACCTGCCGGTCTGGCTGCGTGATTCCGCGCTCTATCCCGCAGCACTCTGGGTGATGGACAAGCTCAACTGGCACCCGTCGCTCTCGGCCGCAGCGAAGGTCGGCGCGGACTACGTGAGCGTCGAACACCGCATGGCGAGCGAGAAGTTCATCGCCGAGGCACACGAGCGCGGATTCGCCGTGCACGCCTGGACCGTCGACGATCCGGTCCGCATGGCCGAGCTCTCCAACGACGGCGTCGACGCCCTCGTCACCAACCGCTCCGACCTCGCGCTCGGCACGCGACCGCAGCAGCTCGCCACCGCCCCGGCGCTGCCCGCAGCGTAACCGAGCCCGGCGTCGATTCGATACTCCGGCAGGGGATCGGCGCGCGGGGGAGCGGTCGATGGATGCGGTCGGAACAGTTGGCACGGCGTATGCGCGACTCGGCGACGCGTCGACGCGCCTCGCGGTCGTGGCCGGTCAGAAGCTCCCGTTGTGGATCGGACGCGAGCGCAGGATCGGCGAGCTCGACGACGCGGTCGACGGTGCGCTCGAACTCGTCCGCGCAGCGCAGCAGCAGCTCGCTCCCCACGCGACGCACGCCGGAGCAGCGGGTCGCCTGGACGCCGCGCTCGGTGCCCACGCGCTTCGCGAGGTGGTGTCGCCCATCCAATCCGCGAAGCTCCTCATCGAAGACCTGCGACCGATCCGTGCGGAGCTGAGCCCCGGTGCGGCCCACGTGGACGACGTGTTCGCCCGTGACGCGCAGGGCTGGACGCCCGAGCAGATCGCGACGGTCCGCAGCGCGATCGCCGACGACCCCGAGCTCGCCGCACACCCCGTCCTCGCATCCACGTTCACGGCGAACAACGAGACGATGGGCGTCGACAACGCGCTCGGATACCTCACCACGACGCGCGACAAGTTCGACTTCGGCGTCAACAACCGATTTGCGGCAGCGTGGCGAGAGGCGCGTCTGCCCGAACAGCCGCTCGAGGCCAAGCAGCGCATCCTCGACGAGCTGTTCGCGACCGACCCCGCGACCTGGTCCACCCGCGCGTTCCACGGCGCGCGAGCGATGGTCTCCGCGACGCCTGAACTCGCCAGGCATCCCGCCCTCAGCCAGACGCACAAGATCAACAACGAGACCCTGACGTTCACGTCGACCATGGACTACCTGGGTACCACCCACGACGAACACGACCTGAACGCCGCAGCGCGATTCGCGGCCTCGTGGCGCGCGCACCGATCGATCGAGGCGGGCGATGGCGGACTCCCCGAGCGCGTCTCGGACGTGTTCCGTCGCGATGCGAGCACGTGGACTCCGTCCGAGATCGCGGAGCTGCGCACGATCATCTACGAGCTGCCCAAGGACCTGCGGCCCGCTGGACCGCGCAACCTCGAAGGCATCAACCTGCGCCCGCCCGACAAGGACAAGGAGGAGCAGGGGTTCCGCTACTCGCTGCTCGAGATCCTCGATTACCTCACGACCACGCGAGACCGCACCGACATGGTCGCTGCCAACCAGTTCGCGGAGGCGTGGCTCATGCAGTCGCGTCCTGCGCAGGAGGACGTGCTCGACCAGCTCCGCCGCAGCGTCGCGAACCCGGCGCTCGCCGTGACGACGCCTGGTGGCCGACCGCCGAGCGACGTCACGCTGGCGCTGCTCGGCGACGAGTTCCTCGGCGAGGCAGGGGACGGTCTCGAGCGCGCTGCCCGAGCCGCGACCCTGCTCCAGTACACGTACACCAACCGCCAGATCGTGCCGCTGCTGCGCGAGATCGACACCCACCTGCCGTTCATCCCCGGCGAACGCAGCCGGCCGCTCGTGGCGCAGGCACGCGAGCTCGTCCAGCTCAACCTCGGTCGCATCGACGGGTCGGTCCCGACTGACAACGGCACCGCCGCGAACCGAGGACTCGGCATGCGCCAGCACGCCAACTACTCGGAGCTGGGCCGCATCCGACCGCTCGTGCAGCTCGCGCGCATCGTCGATGCCGGCGAGCGCGCGCCGGTCACCCCGACCGCCGTCGCGCCCACGGTGGAGCACGTCGCCCCGAGTGCGCCACCTGCCATCGCGCCGCCTGCCATGGCAACGCCGCGCGGCGCAGCATCGTCATCCGAGACGCTCGACTGGTGACCTTCGAATTGCACGAGGGGCCGCTATCCCGATCCGGATCGCGGCCCCTCGAATGCTGTGACCTCGTGCGCTACCGAGTGGTGCGGCGCGCTCGCATGAAGTGCACCGGGTGCTTGAACGCCGCCTTGAACGCCGCCTCGACCTCGGGCAGT
>JAOPYQ010000047.1 GCA_025964555.1 Thermoleophilia bacterium
CGGACCGGATGGACTGGAGCCGGCTCAGATTTGTGACCGAGCGAACCGCCCGATACGGCGCGGTCAGCTTGGTCTGCTTCATCGTCAACAACCTGCTGCTGATCGGCCTTGATCGGCTGGGCCTCCCCTTGTGGCTGAACCTTGCGATCAGCGCCGCGCTGATGGTCCTGCTCGGCTTTGTCCTGCAGACCTCGATCACCTTCTCGGTACCGCTGAGCTGGCGGGCGCTCGCCCGCTACACTCTGGTGATGCTGCCCAACGTCCCGGCTGCGTTCGTCTTGCTCTGGCTGCTTCGAGATCAGCTCCAGATGCCGATGCATTATGCGGCGCCGATCGTCACGACGTTGATGCTGATCTGGAACGGCCTGGGCAGCATCTGGGCGCTGGCCCACCGAAGATCGCAGGTCTGACCAGGCGGACGCGCAATGCGCTACCGCTTTCGGGCGATGATCCGGAGCGCCGATGGCTTTTGCGTCAGGCGCTCGCCGAGCCACTGGATCGGATGGAGCGCAATGCCGACGAGTAGCAGCGGCAGCGTGTTGCGCGTGCCGAGCAGGTTCGCGAGGGTACGGCCGAGCGAAGGCAGGCAGACGTCGATCTCGCGCTCGATCACCAGACCGCTCCGCTCGATGACCGCTCTGAAGCTCGTGCGGCTGAAGTGGATGCGATGGAACGGAACGTACCAGGCGTCCCAGGCTTCGCCGAACACGCCGGCCCAGGCGCAGTCCACGTTCGGCACCTCGAAAACGAAGCTGCTCCCGGTCCGGCCGAGCGCGACGATGCGGCGGACCAGCGCGGCGGGATCATCATCATGTTCTATGACGTGCATCGCGAGCACCAGATCGTAGCTGCCCTGCTGGGCATCGAGTTCCGCGTTGGGCACATAAAGCCGCCCTGCCAGATCGGCGGGCGGCTGCTCGTGGAAATCGCTTCCGACGACCTCACCGCCGGGCTGAAGGTCGCCGAGACAGCGGGTGAACAGGCCGCTGCCGCAGCCGAAATCGAGCGTCCGGCGCGGCTTGATCCCAACCTGCCGAAGCAGGCGCCTGGCATCCAGACGAAACACGAGGCGCTTGATCCGGTGCGCGAGCCCGGCGGTCGTCGGCTGGAAATCCTGGCTCGCGCGATCAGCGTAGAGAAAGGCGACGTCGGCGAGCGGCGGATGGGTGATGCCGTGGCCGCAATGTCGGCAGCGCCGCACGCTCACTTCTCCGACGCGGCCGCTGCGATCGTGGAACGCGCGCGGCTGCCCGAACTCGCAGTGACCCCCGGGCGCGACTGCGCAGAGGACGGCAGGGTCGAAATTACGTAACTGAGACATAGGTCTGCTGGTGCAACCTCGGGTTCAAGCGGTGGTCGGTGCGCGCTCATCCATATCCCGCGCGACGGTGCGGAGCGAACTCTCAAGCGACAAGCGCTCCTCATTTTCTTGATACCAGCCGCGAGTGCGGCTGCGCAGCGCCTCTCCCTCGCGCCAGCATCGGATGATTGCCTCCGCGAGGCGCGTCGTCTGCGGAGCGGCGACGACAAAACCGTTCCGATCCTCATCGACCAGTTCGGTGGCGGCATTGTCCTCACCGGCGATGACGATCGCTGGCACCCCCCTTGCGGACGCTTCGATCACCACCATGCCATAGCCCTCCCTGCTCGAGGGTTGCACCACGCACAGCGCCTCGCGCATCGCCTGGTCAATGATCTCGGCCCGGACAAAACCGGGGCAATCGACGATCGCCTCCAGCCCGAGCTGGGCAATGAGCTCGACTATCGGCGCGCGTGTCGGGCCGTCTCCGAGTAGCCGGAGCCGAATGTCGGGTATCGCGTCGCGAACGAGCGGCAGCGCGGCGACCAGCAGATCGATCCTCTTCTCAGGGATGAAGCGTCCGGCATAAAGGATCGTGGGCGGATCGACGGGCAGCGGCAGCAACGGGCCCGCGTCGGTCCCGGCATATTCGCCGGTCAATTGCGTGACTTCGGCAAGGCCGAGCTTGCGAAGGCGCTGGGCGTGGAGGCGGCTGAACGCATAGGCCCGTTGCGGAACGCGCGCGCAGAGCCGCTGGACCCACGCACCCACCGCGCCGAGCCGGCCGAGATAATCGCGCCAATAATGATCGCTCCAGACCTCATGCCAGTCGCAGATGATGCGATAATGGCCCAGCGGCCGGCACATTCCTATCGCCAGCATCGAGAAAAAAGGGAAGGAAGCCGAGTGGACGACATCATAGCGGCGTCCGCGCAGCAGCAGATGAAGCAACACGCCAAGCCCAAACACGATCGGCGGGAGGATCCGACGCCCGCCGTGGCGGTAGAGCGCCATGCGCGGGCAGACTGCAACCACCTCGATCCCCGCGATTGCGGGCGGCTCGTCCCACTGGCGCATCGTCAAATAGGTAACGCGATGCCCCTCCGCCGACAGCCGCTCGCCGAGGTTGCGATACCAGCGCTCCGCACCTCCAACCGTCCAGGGGAACAGACAGTCGTACACCAGACAGTTATGCACCCACCAAGCCCCTTCAGCTCTTTCCAGCCCCTGCTACAGCGGTTGCATCACCGATCAAGCAGTCTGGCGCTCGGGAGGCGTTCCGCACCGACAGCCGCTGGCGATCGACAGCAGCTTGCTCGATCCGTCGATGCTCCGCCGCCATTGTCACGGCTTTCGCCAGCGCGGCGGACACGGTTCTTGGTGGTCCTCATTGATCTTGAACCATCGACGTGGTCTTCGCTGGCAGTGATCGCCCGCAGCCCGGCGTCGCTCAGAGGCGGGAATCGCCCTGCTCGGCGAGCAACGCGACGGCGTCGCGGACGCGCTGGCTGTCGTTGCGCGGCACGACCAGCACCGCGTCGCGGGTCGCGACGATCACGAGGTCCTGGACTCCGATCGCCGTCACCAACAGGCCCTCGGAGCGGATCAGGCAGCCGCTGGCATCGAGCACGAGCGCCTCTCCGGAGACCGCATTGCCCTGCTCGTCCCGCGGGCTCGCATCGTACAGCGCCTCCCAGCTGCCGACGTCGGACCAGTCCATGTCGACCGGGACCAGTGCGATCCGGTCCGCCTTTTCCATGATCGCGTGATCGACCGATTGGGCGCGCACGGCTTCGAACAGGGCAGCGTCGGGGCTGAACCTCGCCCCCTCCCGCCAGCCCTTGTCGACCGCGTCGCGAACGTCGGCAGCGATGTCC
>JAOPYQ010000049.1 GCA_025964555.1 Thermoleophilia bacterium
AACTGACCGGACAGAGGATCTCCTGGCGGCGGCGGAAATCCAGTTGGTCACCGCACGAACGCTCGGCCGGCGCTACCGTGAGCTCGAAATGCTCCGCCGTTCCGCGACGCTCGATCGACTGGGCTGGCAGGAACGATATGGACAGTCCAAGGCGGCGGCCGATGCGATGCTGGCCTGGCTCGACGGCTGGCCCACGGCCGAGCGTGGCCTCAACCACCGCCTCGGCACGGCCGATGCGCTGAACGCCCGCGGTGACGCCCGTTACTATCTGCACGACGCGCAAGGCGCGCTCGCCGACTATTCCCGGGCCGACGCACTGCTGGCGGCCGCCGAACGGCGCTTTCCCCCCACCGCGGCGATCCTCTCCCGGCGGATGCTCAGCGGCTACAACATCGCGACGACCCTCGATGGTCTAGGTCGGGACAAGGAAATGATTCCGGTGGTGCTCGCCCTGGTGGACAGAGGCGCGAAGGCCGTGGAGCTGGAAGCGGACGACGATGCGTTGCGCCGCCGATATTTTGTCAGCCGCGAACTCGCCGCGCAATCGCTGGCGGCGGTGGGCCGCTACCGGGAAGCGGTCGAGCAGCAGGCGCCACTCGTCGCGGAACGGACCAGGATCTGGCGCCGTCAGCCAAGGGAGCCGCAGCCTATGCGCGACCTGGCTTTCTCCCGCTCCGTTCTGGGCACGCTGTTTTGGTACCGTGGGATGCGGGGCGAAGCCTGCCGGGAGTGGGGAACCGCCGAAGCGATGCTGGCGCCGCTCGAGCGATCGGGCCGGCTCAACGAATATGACCGCACCCGCAACCTGGGCTATATCCGTTACAATCTCGAAATCTGCGGCGGCCGGAGGCCCGCCTCGGCCTTCCGCCCGCCGAATTGAGCATCAGCCCGGCGCGAGCTCCGATGCCAGCCACAAGCGGGCCGTCTTCCAGCGCCGCTTGATCGTGCTTTCCGATTCATCGGTGACGCTCGCGATCTCGGCCATGCCGAGCCCGACGAAGAAGCGCAGCTCGACGATCTTGGCCAGGGCGGGCGAGGCATCTTGCAAGCGAGTCAGCGCCTCGTCGAGCGCTTCGACGTCGATCGCCGCGCCGCCCTCGTCATTCTCGAACACAACGGTCGGCATCTGCCGCTTGGCGGCACGCTTGCGGCGGATAGCGTCGACCATCGCCTGACGAAGTATCTGCGCGCCGGTTGCGAAGAAGTGCTGGCGGTCGTGCCAGCTCATCCGATCGAGCTTCATCACGCGCAGCGCCGCTTCATTGACCAGATCGGTCGGCTGGAGCGTGAGAAAGGGTGCCTCGTGGCGCAGGAGGCGGGACGCGGCGGCGCGAAGCTCGTCGTAGAGATCGGCGAGCATGCGGTCGCGTTCCGCGGGGTCGGAGAATGACTCATCCGAAGACGGGGTCGTCAAGTCGATGCGGCTCCCTTACTTGCGCCGGACAATAGCCCGTTTGCCGGTGCGGAGCGAATATTATCATCATTTCTCGAATGTCCTGACCCGTTTGGCGCCCGCTTCACGCCTTAATCTGCAAAAGGTGGGAGAAGCGATGTGCCATTGCCGGGGAACAGTAGGCCGCAATCGGTGAACTATCGTCCGCGGGGCGCAAGGGGTGGGCCCCGCGCCTTGCGGGGCCTGCGCCGTGCAAGGGCCCTGCTCGCCACCACCGCCCTCGTCCTTCCGGCGACGGCCCTGGTCGCGCAGACGGCGAGCATCACGCCCTTGCCGCCCCCGGCCGGCAGCACGAACGGCACGAGCGGACAGGCCGTGAGCGCCGACGGGTCGGTGGTGGTGGGCTATGTCCAGGGCAACGATCACCGCGCCTTCCGCTGGACCGCCACGGACGGTTCGGTCGATCTCGGCACGCTGGGCGGCGTTTCGGCCACCGCGAGCGGGGTCAGCGCCGACGGTCTGATCGTGGTCGGACGATCTCAGACTAACCTGGTCGCGCCGGACGGCCAGATTCCCGGCCATGCGTTCCGTTGGACCGCGGGAACGGGCATGGTCGATTTGGGAACGCTGGGCGGGACGCATTCGAGCGCCAATGCGATCAGCGCCAATGGCGGCGTGATCGTCGGCGACGCTCAGACCTCCACCTCGACGCGCGCCTTCCGCTGGACGTCGGCGGGAATGGTCAACCTCGGCACGATCGGCAACAAAGGCGGCTTTTCCGCCGCATACGGCGTCAACGGCGACGGCTCGGTCGTGGTCGGCGAGTCCGAGAACGGCACCCGTCCGCACGCCTTTCGCTGGACCCAGAGCGGGGGCATGGTCGATCTCGGCGTGCTGGTGACTTCCTCGCTCGATTCATCGCGGGCCAATGCCGTGAGCGGCGACGGGCTGGTCGTCGCGGGCCAGAGCAGCATCGGCAACACATCCCAATCGCACGCCTTCCGCTGGACGGCGGCGACGGGCATGGTCGATCTCGGCACGATCGCCGGCCGCAATTCCCAGGCTTATGTCGCGAACGCGGTAAACGCGACCGGCTCGATCATCGTCGGCACATCGTTTGCCGCCTTCGGTAGCGGCGATACGACGAGCCTCGCCTTCCGCTGGACCGAAGCGACAGGCCTGCGCGATTTCAACGTGCTGATGCACGAT
>JAOPYQ010000043.1 GCA_025964555.1 Thermoleophilia bacterium
GTTCGACTTGATCGATGAGCCGGGTGACAACGGAGTAGCTGACCGCGATGCGCGATCCCTCCGGCTGCCACACGACTGGCGGATTCGACCGAGTGGGAGAGGACCAAACGCGGGAAGCTGGCCAAGGCGTGATCGTGTACATGGCTTCCATCTTTCCTTGGGCAGTAGACGCAGAGAATATGGCCATCAGCTCGGGGCGCGAGGCGCGCTCCGGTCGATGTACGGCGAGACATAGTTCGGGTCCCTCGCGGCGATCAGCTCGTCGAGCTCACGCGAGTTGAACTTCGATCGACGCGGCGGCCGCAAAGCGTTGCGCCCGATGGAGGTCGGCTTGGCACTCGCATGCCGCGGATCACGAGGCGGATTTGCGCCCTTCCGCGTGTTGCACTCGTGACACAGCGGCCGGAGATTCCACGCATGGTCAGGGCCGCCCAGGGCACGAGCCAGGATGTGGTCGAGCTCAGGAGCGCGCCGGTTGCTGCACCGCTCGTGCTCGTACCATCGCCCGCGAGCTTGGCAGCGGCGACCGTAGTGCGCGAAGACGTGGTGCCTCACTGCTTTCGATACGTCGACACGTCGATCGTCGAAGGCATGGCCAGCTAGGCATCGGTCCTTCCAGAACGAGGCGACCGTCGACCGCGCTGCGTCGCACGAAATAGCGGAGACCGCCCTCATCGTCGGCACGTACCAAGTGATGCGCCGAACCACTTCCTCGTCCCCGTCGATCTCGAGAATGTGGTGGAGGACGCGCACGACGACCCCGTCGCGGAGGAGACGACGAAGCGCCCGCTCCGCCCGACCGTTGGCCTCCAATTCAGCTCCGAAGTAGCGGTACAGGCTCAGCTCGTAGTGGTTGGGGCGACCTCCGCGACGAGTGTGACGCGAGGTGTCGTCGACCGCCAATCCAACCAGGCAGCTGACGATGCGCTCGAGTACGGCTGCGTCGTCGGGCCCGAGCTCAACAGCTTCAGCCCGCAGCCAGGCTCGCTTAATCGGTCGCAACGTCACCGTGCGAATCGACTCGGCAAGCGTGAACGGCGATCCCTCGATTTTTTGGAGGGGGATCGTTGGCATCAGTCGCCGCGGGCGGGGACAGCTGCGCGGGGGAACGATGGTCTCCAGGTCGTGAGCGTCCTGATGCTGGTGGTCGATCATGGCTCTTCCTCCGTAGGTCGAGTTCGCCTTTGACGTTATTTGTGACGTCAGACGTTGTGAGCATGGGGCATGCGGTCTTCGCTGCTCATGGACTTCGGGGTGCGCGTGCGCGAAGCGCGCGAAGGTCGAGGGTGGACGCAGCGGGACCTGGGCGCGGCTGCTTCGCTGACGCAGAAGCAGATTTTCGATATCGAGAATGGCCTGCGGGACGTGCGCCTCTCAACGCTCGTGCGAGTGCTTGACGCACTCGAGCTGGGCGCTAGTGAACTCGTGGACGACCTTCGACACTAGGCAGCCGCGTCGGGAATCGATCGCCCAGGACGCAATCGGGCGATCGATTCGCGAGCGGGCAGATAAGCTGCGCGCGATGCCACCGTTCAACGAATCCCAATTCCGTCTTGATGTCGGAGCTCGAATCCGCGATCAGCGCAAAGCAGCTCAGCTCACCCTGACTGCCGCCAGCTCTGAATCCGGCATTGAACGCGAACGGATCGGACGGATCGAGAGCGGCGACGTTGAGATTCGGATGACCGAGTTCCTCCGCCTCGCCAATGCATTTCGCGTTCGGCCCGAGTCGCTGGTGCCCTCGATCTACTCCGTCTAGCGCCCCAGGTCTCGGCTTCGATCAACGCGTCGCGCCTCGCGACCGCGGGCATATTTTGCGAGATCGTGGGTGAAGCGCAGGGCCTCATCGTTGGTGCGAAGCGCTCGCTGCACCTCGGCGCACGTACGCTTGAGGTCTCGGAACTTGCCGTTGACATGGAATGGCTGGTCCTCCGTCATATCCATCGACCGCGCGCTCAAGGGAGCGATGGCT
Source organism: Thermoleophilia bacterium (assembly GCA_025964555.1). Taxonomy (GTDB): domain Bacteria; phylum Actinomycetota; class Thermoleophilia; order Gaiellales; family SKUG01; genus JAGQUL01. The sequence goes on from JAOPYQ010000043.1 coordinate 1,973, forward strand.
GCGTGGAAGTGAGCCATCGCCTTGGCGCCTTCGTCCCAGACTTCTCGGCTCGCTCGGTCCTCTGGTCGACGGCCAATGGCGTGCACGACAAACGCTGGCGGATGTTCGACGGCAGCGCGTTCGATCCTGGTTATGGACCGCGAGTGGTCACCGCTCGGTTGTCGCGAGACCTTCAGCTGGTATTGGCGGACGGCTCGCTCGAACGGATCGGCGACGATCGGCGCGGCAATCTCCCTGGCTTCGACGGCGAACGTAAGCGTCGCCGATGGAGCGGCCGAACGATTCATGCGGTCGGCGAGTCGCTCCAGCCTTTGGACGTCGTCTCCGTCGACGCCAAGCGCCTCCCGACTCACGTACATCTTGTGGCTCTCACGGTGCCGAGACGCGCCAACATAGGCGGCCTCCCTGCTCGTGGCCCAGCTTCCCGATAGCTCGTATGTCCGAGTGATCGATTCACCTTGCGCTGGCATGACATGGCTCGCGTATTCCAAGCGGAGTGCTGATTCGCCCATTCGGTCGAGATGGACATCGACGATCCGTGCGGCTCGATTCGGTTCGTGCACTCGCACACGGACCCTTCGATGGGCGGCGTCGACGCCGACCACCATGCCGGGCGTACCATTGAGAACCACGCGATCGCCGTCAGGTCGATAGCTACTGCCGCGGAAGGCGACCGGCTCCCCAGGATGGAGCAAGTACGGCCTGTCCGGCGCTTGAACGCCCACGCCCGCTATCTCGCCGGACTTGAGCCGTCGATGCTGGGCTAGTTCGTTCGCTCGATCTACGTCCTCGTTGGATGTGGGGATGATCATCTGAGAATCTTTGATTGGCCGCCCCTTCCGCTCTCGGTCCCAGTCATCGACCATCCGAACCACCGCCTCGTCGGTCGTATCCGAAATGTGAAGCGCATCGTTCTGTTGCAGCAGTTCGATCGCTCGCGCCGCATTGCCCTGGCGCACTTCCGCCTGCATCTCAAGCAGCCACGCGACATCCGTGCGACGCACCTCTGTGAGTTCGGCTGTCGGCACCCGATCGAGGAGCTGTTCGAACATGCCGCCGGGACCGATCGGCGAAAGCTGCGCCGGATCACCGACCAGCACGAGACGGGCGCCGGCTTCCTCAGCTGTTCGAGAGAGTTTGGCGTAGCGCGGCGTGTCAACCATTCCAGCCTCGTCGACGATGATCACATCTCCGGGCCGCAGCTCGCGACGCTCGCGGAGATCCTGTCCGACGCCCTCCGTCACCACGAACGCGCCGTTGACGAGTCCGTCGATCGAGGCGCCGCTCGCGTTCGCTTCTGACGCCGCCTTCTGAGCGCGCTTGCCCATGGTCGATACGACGATGACGCCGTGTCCCGCTTCGCGAGCTGCCTGACTGATCGCTGCGAGTGACAAGCCCTTGCCCGTGCCCGCGTAACCCTTAATGGCGCACACGGCTACGTTCGATGCCCCAAGCTGAATCGACCTGAACTGCTCTCCGCTGAAATCGATCCCTTCCTGCTGCTGGACGCGATCGACTGCGCCGTTGGTCACGTGGCTCGCAATCGCGGGAGTTGCGATCTGTCGATCACAGGAAGCGAGTATCTGCTCCTCCGCTGCCCGCAGGCGGCTCGTTGTGACCATTCCGTTCTCGAGCGACAGAATGAGGCCCTGCTGCTGCATCGAGCGCACCAGAAGGGTCGCCTCGGTCGGGCTCAACTTCCCGGCTGAACATTCGAGTGCGATGCTTCGCACCTCGCGATCGCGGACCATCGAACCCGCTTCCTCCATCGCGTCGAGGATGCGGGCCGTGACATCGGCGTACCTCATCTGCAGTGTCTCGTCGCGATGGATATTGCGAGCGCTCATCATGTAAGCGACCGACACCCTGTCGAGCTCGTCCTTCGCCAGCTCGCGCCTCCACTGGCGTCTCAGATCGAGCTCTCCCTCGACACCTTTCGATGACCGTGTCTGGCGAGCGAAGGCAGCGGCCTGGATCGCAGATGGTCGCTCGCCGTGCTCTCGAATCCATTTCGATTCATGGTCACGCACCTCGCGGGACCGACTGCAGTAGCGCTCGATGACCTCGGCGGAGATGTCCGCCAGTTCGAAGTACCGCGCCTGCTTTCCCGTCTGCGACTCGATATCTAACCCCAACCCTCTCAAGCGACGTGCCAGGTCACATCGAAAATACGCGCCCCCCTCTCGACCGTGCCGCATCCACGCCGCCTGGTCAGGCGTCACGAGCTTGCCGTCTGCGCGCTTCACGCCGACGACCAAGGTGTGGACGTGAAGCTGCGGATCTGGTCGTGCGCCATCCACTCCGCGGGCCGAGTGATGCAGAAACGACGCGCCTACAACCCCTCTCGCTGGCTCGTACTCGAGGCGCCCCTGCCGCTTCACCTTCACGCAGCTCATCGTTCGGGCCATGTACTCCATGGCTGCCTGCGAGCTCTCCATGACCGCAAGTTCGATCTTCGCTCGATCTGCGTCGCCTGCAGCGGCCCATCCCAAGCTCACGGATTTGGGCGCCGAGAACGTGAAGTCGTGGCTATTGCAGACAGGGCGGCGATGGTCACTGATCCGCACCAAGCCCTCTTGCTCGCACGGCTCTGCCAGGGCACGAATATCTCGATCCTTGCCGCGCAGGGAGCCGTCCAATCGAGCACCGGGATGAGTCTGCCGGACTCCGTCCTCCAGGCGACCGAACACCGCCTTCTCGGCTACCGCTCGCTGCTGCGGATCTAGCCGATCCCACCCTCCGAGTTCCTGCACCCGCGTCGCGATGGCCACGCGGAGAGAATCAGGATCGAGTGCGTAACCAGGGACCCGCACCACCACCGACCGGTACCTTGCCGAACGGGGATCGACGTGATCGCCCGGCGACATTTCACGCCACTTGCCTCCTCGCTCGTCCAACACATGCAGAGCGCTAGCCGTTGCATGCTCGCCTCGCATCAGTCGTGCCAACTTGTCGGCATCGATCTCGCCGCTCATGCCCCACTGGGCCCGGTCGCCTTCGAGACCGATCCACATGGCGCCGCCACCCTGGAGCGACCCGTCCACATCCGCGAGGTAGTAGTCGCCGTGATCAGGGGACGTTCGCGAATGATCTTGGCCAGGCTTGAGCTCGGCACCGGCGAGATATCGGCCGTACTCGACCGCGTCCAGACTCGATATCTTCTTGATGGTGAGCACTGAGCCACATGGTGCCGCATCCACCGGACCGGTCAAGGTGTGTTTAGTCTATGTGGTCAATTTTCGCGTTCGAGACTGACATGTCCGTGATTAGGAAGCGCGAACATTGACCAAGACTGTCGCTGATGCAGAACCGGAAGCACGACGCGTTGATTCCAGGCGATGCAACGACTGACACGGGGTGGGGAAAAGTACACAACGAAAATGTTGACGTGTAGTGAATTCCCCCCGAGGAGTCCTCGTGTGACCACGGATGTCACCGGATGACCCGTAATGTCATCTCTGTCCAGCGAGCACGCACAAGCGCGACAGGCCGCTGATTCTCCCCAGCGGACATTGGTGGACATGCGAGGACAGCGGTTGCGGCGAGGCGCGACGCCGCCCGAGCAGCGCCACCTTCGTCACGTCGACGGGCGCCAGACAGGAGGCGACGACTCACCCGTCTTCCCACAGATGATTCCCACGCTCTGGCGCGCACGCGTGACCCCAACATAGAACTTGCTGGCCGTGATTCCCGCAAGCGGTGCGCCTTGGAGTACCAGGTCTTCGAAGCCTGACGTTGGGGCGATCAGGACGCGATCGAACTCGAGTCCCTTGACCTCTCCAAAGTTCGAGTAGTCGAGATCGAACCGCTTGCCGGAGCTTGCGCTGAATCTGAGGGCGATTGGTGAATAGGCAGCGCAGTAGGCTGCCAGATGGTCCGGATCCACAAGAAATACGCCGTCGTGGTCCGTCTCACGTTCATTGAGCGACACGGTCGCCGGATAGCCCGCCGCCGGGTCGAAGATCGCATCCGCGAACTCGGCAATGGCCGGGTGGCAACGCCACGTCGCGTTGTCCTCGACAATCGTAATACGCTCCGCGTCAGCTTGGGCTCGGAACCAATCGATGACTCCGCTATACAGGTATTGCTTGTTCTTTTGGTCCTGTGGATTCGTGGCGAGGATCGCCTGGCGCGTATCGCCAACCATGAGGATGTCGATGTCCGCATCGAGGAGAAGACGAAGAATCTCAAGGTCCCATCCATTGAGGTCCTGGACCTCGTCGATCACGATCAGATCGAAGCTCCGTCGCAACCACTCGATTGGTGCAGCATCGGACGCGCGGTTGACCTCATGCGCGAGCTTGCTCAGCGATCTCTTATAGATCGATCCGTTCGCGTCGAAGTACCTCGCGTCCTCCGTCGCGAAGCGACTCGGCTCGCCCACGAAGTTGAAGCCCAGGACTCGACGTCCGTCGAATCGAAACGGCACATAGGGCCGTGTCCAACAAGAGATCAGGAACTGGAACCAGCCCATCACCGTGACGTGCGACATGTCTCGGCCGTGGCCCGACAGCCGGATGCGTATCTCGTCTTGATTCGCAGTGGTGTACGTGAGCGCGAGCACGCGGGCCCCCGCGTCGGCTGCTGCGCACGCGTCGATGATTCGCCTCGTCTTACCGCCCCCGGCGACAGCATGGATCAGTTGGTTATCCGGCATGGATGAACTCCGCTGCAGCCTTCATGTATGGCGGGGGCGCTACTGCAGTGTCGGAGGTTGCAATACGGATCGCTGCTTCTGTCTTGTTCTTCTCCATCCAAGCAGCGAGGTCATCCCCCTCAGGGCGCCTCAGCGCGAGACGAAGTCCGTCCCCGTCACCATTGGCCGAGGCGATCTGGGGCTCAAGTGTGTGCCCATCAGCCGGCAGACCGACGAACATGCAGCGCGTGCCTGGAGCCAACAGGTCGCCGGCGTCCGCTTCGAGGTCCTCGATCTGCTTGTTGTCGTTGTCTCGGATGACTGCCACCGTCTTGCCGGTCGCCTTCGCGAGCTGCAGGAAGCGCTTGTATGAGAGCCCGCGAGCGCTGATGACGTCGACTCCATCTCGGATCGGCGGCCTTCCGAACAAGTCGTTGTACCACCTCTCGAACACGATCTCGTCCGAGGGACCCTCGACGATGACCGATCGGTCGGCGAGCACGACTCGAAGCGTGTCGTAACCCGGGAGCTTCTGGAAGTAGCGAACAGTGTCGGTCGGTATGTCATCCTCGAACCGGGAAATGGAACCGTCCGACACGAGCGTCAACGCATCCAGGCCGAGCCGGTTCAACACGAACGAGCTGTGGGTGGTTACGAGGAGTTGTTGCTGCTCGCCTGCGAGCGTGTCTATGCGTTCGAGAAGGCGCGCGAGGCTCGTGTGGGAAAGGTGATTCTCCGGCTCTTCGATCGTTACGATCTGGGCGATCTGCGACTCCCGATTCATCGCCAGTGCAATTTTGATCGACGCTTGCTGGCCCTGACCTGCAAGGTTGAATGGAATGTTGTCGACGTGGGGCGTGACCGAGTTCTCCCAGCTCGTCCTCGAGCTCTGATCCATTGACAAGCCGACGGGCCGATCGTGGAGATCCACGTGATCGGCGGCGAGCTTGTCATTGACGTCCTTGAACACGCTTCCAGAGATGTCATGCTTTGCCCGTCGAAAATCAAGGCTGATTTTCGCTCGCTCCTCGCGATCGAGATGTTCGCTGAGGATTTGGCGCAAGTGGTAGTCGACGCCAGAACTGGAACGAACGGTGCTCGAGTCGATCACCGAGAGACGCACGTTGCGCGGCCGGCGTGTCACAGCTTCGTCACGGAACGATCGCCACTCCACCTTGTAGTACTCAATCGGCATAATGTCGGCCGTCCCCGAGGCGAACCACTGCTCGATTTCCGTCAGGGCGTCAGGGTCTGGGATCACCCGGAATGTGACGCCAGCGCACGCACGAGTGGGGCGCTCGCTGTTGTGGGCGCCGACCAGGGAGAGGGTCTCAGCGTTGTCAGCTAGAAACACCTCGATCTCGATTCGCGGAAGTTCGGGTGCCCCATTCTCGGATCGTGCTGCGAGGTACTCCTGCACCAGCGCGGAGTTGAACCAATGCGGATTGAGCTCTTCTTGGGCAAAGCGCCCATTCACACGCCCCGTGAGAGCCAGTGTGACCGCTTCGATGAGCGTCGACTTTCCGCTCTCGTTTCCGCCCACAATGATGTTCATTCCGGCTCGTGGATTGAACGTTGTGTCGCGGTGGATGCGGTACCCGCGTATCCGGACCTTCTCGATCATGGGGATCTCCTGTGTGGGCGAGCGGCGACCCGGTATCCATCGGGCCTCGCATCTCGCATGAATTTGCTCGTAGTCTTCGCTGATCGATCCGTTGCGCACAAGCCGGAGGGGTCCAACGTATCTGCTACTGGGACGACCAGTCCTGTGCCTCCAAGGCGCGCTTCCGATCCTGCCAATCCGGCATCAAGACGCCGAGTAGTCGAGTGAATTCCTCTCCGTGCGAGCGGTCAGCGAGGTGGCACAGCTCGTGCACGATGACGTAGTCGATGCATCGCCGAGGAGCGCGGATCAGGTCGAGATTCAGGGTAATCCGGTTCGATGGCGAATGGCTTCCCCACCGTCGTCGCATTCGGCGAACGATCAGCGTAGGTCGCTGGAATCCGCGCATCTCGAAATCGTGAAACGCCGAATCGATCCGCCTCTCGAACTCCTCGCGAGCCCTAGACAAATACCACTGGTGGAGAGCCTGCTCGACACACGCTGGGTCCGACGGCCGAATGCACACGACGCGCAGCCGATCACCTTCGATGCGCACGCTTTGCCGCCCCTGGGCGAGCGTCAACCGGTATTGCTTCCCTAGGTACCGATGGCACTCGCCGCGAACGTAGCTACGCGGAAGCGGTTCGATTCCGAATTCACGGAAGTGCTCGAGCTGCTTCCTGATCCAACGCAATCTGTTCGTGACCCGAAGCTGGATCTCCTCCGGCGTCGTGGTAGTCGGCGCCCTCACCACAATGCTGGCGTCAGGGTGAACCTCAATGGTGAGCGTCCGACGTCGTTCGCTAACCACGACTTCGTACTCGATGGTCCGTGTCGGCGAGATCTCGAGAGACACTCGCATGTCAGTCGAGAAGGCGATGTCGAGCGAGCTGCAGGGATCCGGCGATGATGTCATCCATGTCACTCGCGGTGAGGTCGACGCGCTTCCCCTCCTTGACCTCGTCGTATAAGAAGTCGTCGATCTCGTTGGCCGTTCGGCGCTGCGCCTCGACGTCGTCCCAGAAGCCAACCTTGTACTGACCTTCGATGATCCTCCAGATGGCTGCCCCGGCCTCCGCACACACGTCTGTGTCGGCATGTGTGGCGCCGTCGTGGTTCAGCCGTTCCTCCATGATGGGCCTTACAAGTCCCCAGATCGCAGTTGCGCCAGGGTTGCCGCGCACCGCGGCCGGAACGTCGTCCACCGACCGATGCACGATCGCCTCGCGGATTCGTTGCGCCTCAGCGAGGTACTCAGCGTCACTGATTCGTTCGGCGCGGTGCGCATCAATCGTCTGCTGGATGAGCTCTGAAAACTGCCCGTAGAAGGCGGGATCCTCATCCATGTGCTCGTGGATGGCACGCTTCGTCGCATGCGCGATCATGTCTGCCGCTGCGGCCGTGGAATGTCGCGCTCCCTGCTCTGCAAGGACGCGTCCGAACGCGCTCTCATCAAAGACGTTGACCGGTTCAACGACCTGTGAGACGTCGGTCGCGGTGATGTGTGTATCCAGCAGCTTCTGAATCTTGGGCTCGTAGTCGCGATAGTCGACGGACTCCGCGTACCGCAACTTCACGGCAGCCTTGAGGTTCTGGAATCGCTTCAGGTCTGACTTGTACTCGTCGATGCGCTGCGCTGACGCGGTTCGCAGAAATTCCTCGCTCGAGAGGGCGGTCGCAAGGGTCCGAGCGAACTGAGCGAGCCTCTCGTAGAACAGTTCGCGGACGTCCTCGTCCCCAAGGAGGACTTCGTATGCCTCCTCGTCGTGCTGATTCGAGATTTCCTTGAAGATCTCGAGCAGCTCAGCGTGTCGCTGTGGGAGGGACGCAACGACGTCGCGGATGTTGCTGAGGGTGCCGATCAGGTCCTGCTCATCGAAACCCTCCAGCGCACTGTAGCTGGACATCGTTCGATCGAGCTCGCCAAGAACGCCTTCGTAGTCAACGACGAAACCGTACTCCTTGCCTGCGACGCCTGGCTCACCAGAGAAGAGCCGGTTCACGCGAGCGACGGCCTGAAGCAGGGTGTGCGCTGTCAGCTTCCGGGTCAAGTAGAGCACCGTGTTCCGCGGTGCGTCGAAGCCGGTCAGGAGCTTGTCGACCACGATGAGAACTTCGGGCTCTTCGTTGTACTTGAACCGATTGATGAGCTGCTTGTTGTACTCCTCCTCGCTTCCGAACCGCGACATCATGCGGTTCCAGAACGTCACCACCGCAGGCTCGTTCTCCAGGTCTTCGTACCCCTCCCGAAGGTCGGGCGGAGAGATGATGACCTCAGACGACACATGGCCGATCTCGTCCAGAATTTCCTTGTAGCGGATGGCGCTCGCCTTGCTCGGGGCCACGAGCTGAGCTTTGAGGCCGGTCCCCTGCCAGTTCTCGCGGAAGTGCTCGCTGATGTCGAACGCACGCAGGTAAACGACCTGCTCGGCCCGGTTCAACGCGGACGCCTTGCTGTACTTGCGCTTCAGATCTGCCTTTTGTTCATCGGTCAATCCCTTGGTGTGTCGCTCGAACCAAACGTCAATGGCGGCCTTGTTCTGGTCAAGCTCGACGTGCCTCCCCTCGTACACCAAGGGGACGACCGCCTCGTCCTCGACAGCACGATTGATGTTGTAACTGTGGATCAGTCCGCCGAAGCGTTGGAAACTGTTGCGGTCACCCTTGAGAAGCGGCGTGCCCGTGAAGCCGATGTAGCAGCCGTTAGGGAAGACTCTTCGCATGCGTGCTGCGAACGATCCTGAGTTCGTCCGGTGACTCTCGTCCACAAGGACGAAGACATTCGAAGACTCCTCTTCAAACGACTTGACTGACAGTGCTGTATCGAACTTGTTGATGATCGCGGTGATGATCTGGGCGCGTTCCTCAGAGACGAGCTGCAGGAGATGTCGACCGCTCGCCGCACGCTCGGGCGTCAGTCCACAAGCGGCGAACGTGTTGCCGAGCTGCTTGTCCAGGTCGACCCGGTCTGTCACCAAGACGATCCTGGGGTTCTTGATGCGAGGGTCCATCGCGAGCGCGCGAGCGAGCATGACCATTGTCAGCGACTTGCCCGATCCCTGGGTGTGCCAGATGATCCCGCCCTTGCGCTTGCCGTCGACGCCAACCGTCGACACACGGTCGACGACCGTGTTGACCGCGTCAAACTGCTGATATCGAGCTACCTTCCGAATGCCGCCGTCGAACACAGTGAATTCGCGCGCAATCTCAAGGAGACGTGCCGGGCGGCACAGGGCATGCAGCGCGCGGTCCTGCTCGGTGATGATGCGGTCACCCGAGGACTCGGCATCATCGAAATGCGTCCGCGCGGACGCGAACTCGCCTGTGAACAATCGGTCCTTTGTCGCCGCGTCGAGTGGCGTGTTCACGAGCCGGGCGACTTCGTCCTCAATCCCGTCCTCCCGCCAGACTGACCAGAAGCGTGACGGAGTTCCCGTCGTCGCATATTTTGCTCGGTTCTTGTTCGCGCCGACGAGCAACTGCGAATAGGCGAAGAGCCGCGGAATGTGGTCGTCACGCTGGTTTCGAATCATCTGCGAGACCGCTTGATCGACGTCGATGCTTGGCGCCTTGCACTCCATGACGCCCAGGGGGATTCCATTGACGAACAGGACGACGTCGGGGCGGGCGCAGTCGTCACGTCGGTTGCGCACCACGGAGAACTCGGAACTGACATGGAAGACGTTGTTCTCGATGTTCCTCCAGTCGATGTAGTTCATCGAAAACGTACGGAGGTCGCCATCGATCGACTGCTCCAGCCCGACGCCGAGCGTGAGCAGGTCGTATAGCTCCTCATTGGTCTTCTGCAGACCTTCGAATCGCACGTTGGTCAGACGCTCCATGGCGGTCTGCACGTTCTCCTCGGAGAAGCGGTGCTCGGCACCGCGATGCCGAATGCGGTTGATCTTCTTGAGCTGCTTTCGAAGGACCGGCGCAAGGAGCACGTTCTGACGCTTGCCGTCCCGCATGGCGAGTACGTCGTCCGGCGTCAGGTACTCGTATCCCTCGTTGACCAGCAATTGGATCGCGGGGATCTGGGACAGGTACTTCTCATTGAATTCGAACTTGCTCATGACGCGACACCGGCTGGCACGCTGTTACTGGTGGCGGCGTCGACGAACAGGCGCTGCATCACGGCCCGCTTCTGCAGCCTGAGCGCTTCGACACGATCTCGAGCAAGCGCAGCCTCGCGAATCGCGCTCGTCGCGATCTGGGAGATAGCGATCTGCTCCTTCTTAGAAGGGACAGGAATGCGAATCGAGCTGAAGTCGCGGTAGCTAACCTGACGACCATCTCGGATCCCAATCACCGCGACTGACAAGCGCCGCAGGAAGTCATCCGACTTGAGGTAATGCGTGAAGTACTCGGGCAACGCGGCGGAAGTGGGCTGAAGCACTGTGTAGGCCGGGCTGACAAGCCCGCGGACCTTCGAGTACTCGATACCTCCCTGAAAGGAACGGAGGCTGATCACGAAGTTTCCTGGCTCGACCAGCTTGAACGTGTCGAGACTGCCGGTAGGCATCGTCACGCGCCCCTCGAGCGCCGAACGCGGGATGACGCCTCGGTCTTGCGTCACGGACAGGAGCTCGTCCCGCGCGTCACCCTTCGACGACGAAGCTGAAAACAGTTCGCCTGCCTTGACGTGGTCCCATTCATCCTCGAAGCCTGCGACCCGGATCTCGCCGCGAAACAGACGTCCCAGAAGTCCGGCGTTCCGGCGGTCGATCGCGTGGACCGCCTGGGCCGAGAGGTCGATTGCCAGGTTCCACGCGTCGAGCATGTCGACGATCTCCAACTGCCGGTCGTGGCTGACCATGGGAATGCGGAAGGCCTGGACATCACTCTTGGTGATGTTGGGATCCTTCCGGCTGCTGATCGCGACGCGTCGCCAATCCATGACGCGATGGTTGAGCCATTCCTGGAGGTAGCTCGGGTCGAGAACTCCGGCCTTCGGAACAATCGCGGTCAGAGCCTGGTTGATGGCCGATGCCTGCGCGAGCAGACCGGTGCGACCGATCTGCCGGAAGCCGCCGTACATCGCGACCACGACTGCTCCCGACGGAACCATCTTGCATGACGATTCTGCAAGCCCACGTTCCGTCAGCAGTTCCTCCGTGCGATCGATGATGGCGTTGTTCAGGTCGGTGGTCTTGATCCATGGAATATCTCCACCGAAGTAGCCCTCGTCGGCTCGCGCCGGAGTTCCTCCTCCCATGAATTCGGCGACTTCGTCGAGGCGTCGCATGTCAGCGCTGTCAGTCATCGCACGAGCTCCTGAAGGTGGCGCTGCATCGCTTCGCGAACTTCCGCGAGCTCGGCTTCCAGCCGGTTGATGTCGTCCTGCGCGGCGTCGACGTCGATCTCCTCCGGAGTGTCAGAGATGTCGATGTACCTCGCGAGGTTGAGGTTGTACTCGTTGTCTGCGATCTCCTCACGGCTGATGAGCCGCGAATAGCGCTCGACCTCCACGCGATCGGTGAACGTACTGACGATGCGATCGAGATGCGCCTGAGTGAGCAGGTTCTGGTTCTTGCTCGCGACGAAGTCGGTGGTGGCGTCCACCATCAGCACGTTCGTTTCTGCCTCGCGTGGGCCACCCTTCTCGCGCGACTTGTCGAAGACGAGGATCGCAACGGGAATCGAGGTCGTCGGAAACAGGTTCTGGGGAAGCGCGATCACGGCGTCCAGCAGGTTTTCGTCAACCAGCTGCTTCCGGATGCGTCCCTCAGATGCACCGCGGAACAGCACACCGTTGGGCACGACAACTGCGACCCTGCCACTGCGCGGCATCGCGCTCTCGACCATGTGCGAGATGAACGCGAAGTCGCCCTTCGACTTCGGCGGCACGCCCCGCCAGAAGCGGTTGTACTTGTCAGTGGCGGCGTCCTCTGCCCCCCACTTGTCCAGAGAAAACGGCGGATTCGCGACCACCACATCGAATCGCATGAGGCTGTCATTCTCGACGAGCCCCGGGCTCGTGAGCGTATCTCCCCAGTCGATTCGCGCGGAATCCTTGCCGTGCAGGAACATGTTCATCCGGGCGAGCGCCCACGTGCTCCCGTTGACCTCCTGGCCGAACAACGCGAAGTCATTGCTCTTCTGACCTTCCACGATGTCGGCGGCCTCGATGAGGAGACCACCTGCGCCACATGCGGGATCACAGATGCGGTCTCCCGGCTTGGGGCTCGCGAGCCGTGCGAGCAACGTTGAGACCTGCTTGGGCGTGTAGAACTCGCCGGCCTTCTTGCCAGCATCGGAGGCGAATCGCTCAATCAGGTAGATGTAGGTGTCACCGATCACGTCTTCCGAGACCATGGACGGCCTCAGGTCGAGGTCGTGGAAGTCATCGAGGAGATGCTTGAGCCGACGGTTGCGGTCGCGCGTCTTCCCGAGGTTGGATTCGCTGTTGAAGTCGATGTTGCGGAACACGTCTTCGAGCTTGAGCTTGTTCGCCTCTTCGATGTGGTCGAGAACGATCCCGATGAGCTCGCCGATATTCGCAGCGTTCCGACGCTCGTAGAGACTGTCGAACGTCGCTCGGAAGCTGTCGTCCTCGAGCTCAACCATCGGGAGCACGAAGCGCTCGCGCTCGAGCTTGCGAAGGACGCGCTCCGGATCGCTCGGATACTGCCGGGTGTACTCCTCGTAATGGTCCGTCCAGTAGTCCGAGATGTACTTGAGGAACAGCATCACCAGGATGTAGTCCTTGTATTGCGCGGGATCTACGACGCCACGGAAGGTGTCGCATGCGGCCCAGGCCGTAGCCCGAACCTGCTGAGGTGAAGTCGCCATGTTTCTTGCTCCGTTCTTGGTTAGGAATCGATTGAATTCATCACGAGGGAATCGACGTACTGCCGTCGCAGCAACGCGATCTCGGACATGAGTTTTTGCTCGCTGGCTGCGAGGTCGGCGATCGCCGCCACGTGGTCCTGAACCGCGCGGCTGGGCACGGGAACCTCCAGCGCCTCCAGCGCCGACTTGCCGATCATTCGGACGCTCGTGCCTTCGGCGTGCCTGGCTAGCTCACCTTGCGCGCGCGGGTGGTTGATCACCCAGCGGAGATATCGCGGCTCGAGCTCCGTGGAGCGAATGACGTAGAGGGGGGCGGCGACGATGGTCTGCTCCGGCACATCGCCCACCAGGACGGCGGTGGTGCTGACACCGCGGGACCGGAAGATGAGATCGCCCTGCTGCACGAAGTGGTGGGGCTTGATACTCGCTTCAGTGCGCAGGAGGTTCCCGCCGTCGACTTCCCCGTCCAGGATGTCGGTGTCCTTCATCTGGACTACCGAGACGGCGCCATCCGCGTCGTCACGAAGGCGGGAGCGGAACGAGTAGCCGACCCGCACCTCGGCCACTTCGCTAAGCGGATATGTAGGCGCCGCGGGCACTACGATCGCTCCTGACCGCCAGCCGCGCCGGCACCGGGCGGCTTGGTGCCGCGCATCCAGGTCTCGCCGCACGACTTGCACACGTAGTCCCCGGTGTCCGCGCCCAAGTAATACTCCTTCTCGTAGTCTCCGTGGGCGCATGTTCCACCCCCGCTTTCCTTCCATCGAGCTCGAATCTTGTTTCCGTCGTCTGCCTGCATGATGATTTCTCCTTGTGCTGTAATGGGGTTACTGATTTCAAGTGTAGCGGCCGTTTCCGCTCCAGTCAAGTGCAGGAATGCGATTACTGCACTTTTGCGACGCCGCAGGTAGGCCCGGCAGGCCCCATCTAGGCCATGAAAACGCCTTTTTGCAGGGAGTTACCGATCAGCTGCGCCGCCGAGGGCGGTTTCGCCGCAGGCGCCTTCGACGCCAGGCTACGGCGAGCGCCGGCCTTGGGGCCTCAGGTCGCTGCGATCTACGCCGCCCGGATGCGCTCGGTGGTGTCGTGCGCGAACACCTGCCGGGTCGGCAGATCGATGATGCGCCCCTGGCGCCACGCGAATCCGCGACCTCGCTTGGCGAGACGCTGGGTGACGCTGTAGATGCCCTCCCGAGACAGGGGGCGGGGTGCGGGCAGGAAGATTGCCGCGTCGCCGATGCGAACGGCGAGGCAGCGGTATGCCTTGGGCTCCACGACCTCGATGAGCTTGTTCTCGGTATCGACGTCGTCGATATCCACGATCATCGAAGCCGGGATCCCCTTGTGCGCGTGCTCGATGATTGTCTCGCGCACGATGTCGAGCCGACGGTCGATCACGTATGAGTAGCCGTACTGCGCAAAGGCGTACAGGTACGCCGTGCGCAGCCGAGCAACGTTCGCGCACGCGAGGCTCCATCGCCTTGGTCCAGGCCGGTAGCTCCCAGTGATCGCCGGCTCACCGCCAGCCGCCATGGCATCGTCGATCAGCTTGCGAATCCGCGCGCGGTCGTTCGGTCGACCGACGCCGAGGTTGACGTCCAGCCGGATTCCGGAGTCCTGATCGAGACACTCGCGGACCGGCAGGCGCATGCCATCGAGGTGAAGGTAGCCCACTCCGACTGGCTCTTCGCCCCGTGCGACCGCATCCGCTTTGGCCAGGTGCGTCTCGAGTTCGTGGCCAGCCGTGTTGTTGCAGCGCCGGCATGTCAGCACCAGCGCGCGCCCGCGGACCGATTGAGGCGGGACGTGCTCGATGGAGACGCATCCGGGATCTTCAGCGATCGCCTCAAGGCTTATCGCATTGAGGCACTGAGGGCACACGAACCAACCTGCGTATTCGCACGTCGGGTACACGCGCTCGAACGCCTCGATCTGACGATCCAACAGACGTGTCGAGCTCTTACCCATGCGGCGCCTCCGCCGCCCATTGTGCTGCACGTCCCGGACGCCTGCGGGGAATGCTCAGGCCTCTCCCCATCGTTCGTTGACCAGTGCCGAGACGCGCGCCTCCACACCGTCAAGCATCCGGTGCAAGCCGCTGGTGAGCCCGAGCCATTCCGCTGCTTCGTCGGCCGTAAGACCGACGTCGCGATGCGTCGTCGGATTGCGCACGGCTCCGAAAGCGCCGTGGAACAGGGCCCGCTGACCCTGGGCCTCTGCCGGGATCATGTCCGGGTCGACGAGAGGCTTCCCGTCGCCGAAGCATTCGTTGACAAGCTGGACACCGCCGAGCGACTGGTCGACGCCGAATGGCCGACCGAGACCGCGGAGCCTGATCTCGATCTCGCGAAGTGCTTCGCGGACGGATAGATCCGTTTCGCCTTCGCGGAGGTGTCGTACGGAGCGGTCGACGCCGGGATGCGTGCTGATGCTCAGCGCGCCGGCGGCAGGAGGCTCAGGGGCCAGAGCCAATGCGTCGCGCTGCGGCCACGGGATCTCGAGCGCTTGCGTTCCGCTCATCCGCTCAGCTGCCTCAAATCCGCCGATCGCGATCAAGTAGCCCTCGATCGTTTCGATGCCACGGTAGCGTTCGGCCCAGTCGCCAACCTCGATCGACCATTCGTCCGGGCGCCCACCAACCACGCGCACGTGCGGGTCCATTTCGAGGATGCGGTAGAGCTGACGCACAGTTCGATCGTGTAGACCGACCTCTGTTGCGATTTCCGCCGAAGTCACCCTGAGCCGCTCACCTGTCGACGGAGGCGCAACGTACTCTCGCTCCCGTGCGGCCATCCACCCGAGCGCGCGCGACGCATCGTTCGCGAGTCGATACGCGGCGGTGTCACCCACGATCGCCAAGCCGCGGATGCGAAGGCCGATCGGGTCGTTGTCGTAGGGGACCTGGCTTCCGCGGAAATGCATGAACAGCTCTGGGCGCCATGTCTGGACCTCCGATGCCGTATCGACGCGATCGTTCTTGAGGCGATCAACGACGTGGCGATATACCGGCCACTGCTCGGACTGCTGGAAGGCCTCCCAAACGACCCTCAGCACCGCGGCCGTCGTTGGGTCAATGTCTGCGTTGATTCCCATCGACCCGATGCTATCCAGCGCACCCCCTGGCAGCTCCGAGGGGTTACGCAAGCAGTGAGTGAGTGACCAGCGGCCGCGGCTTTTCGTTCACACGCGGCTAGAGCCAGGCACCTGGAATGACTTCTCTCCCAACGCGACAAGCATTTCGTTCACGCGGACTCGAACAGCCTCGACGAATGCCCCGTCGTCGTCGAGCGCTACTGCATCTCCGAATTCCCACGAGACCCATGCGCCGATCCCTGGACACGGGTTGGCATGTTCAAAATCCTCGAACTCGAGCCTGAACGCCGATCGATGATTCTCATCGACGATCCCGTCGGCAACGAGCCTGTCGAGCTCCGCATGGAAGCGATCCGGCTCTAGCTGTCCGACATGCTCGTCCCGAAATCGCTCCATCCAATAATCGGCATAGCCCTCGAGCGAACGAGTTCCCGGCATTGGCCACGTGTGCACGTAGCCGGTCTGGAAGTTGCCCCAGTGAAAGTTGGGTCGCATCTCCCATCCGTGCACCCGTAGCGCGAGCACACGTTGGACAGCTGCCGGATCCCGGTAGAAATGTCGAGCCTGATCGAGGATGTCAGCTGGCCACATGCGAAGCTGAACGCGATCGCGCTCGTGCGTGAGGTGGATGCGGCGCATCGCCTTGCCCGGAAACTTTCGCCTGCCAAGAGTAACGGTGGTGACATTGGGCTCGTCGCCGGCGATCCTTCCGATCACCACGTCTAGTCGCCGGAGGATCGCGCCTTCCCGACCGTGACATGCACGCAGAGTATGCGGTGCGCCGGTATCTGAGGCGGTCGATCCGAGGCGGCGAAGACTTACCGGCTCACCGGCGTGCACTTCGTGAAGTAGCTGCGCGGCCGCGACGAATCGACTGCGATCGCTTTCTTCGAAGTTGATTGGCGCATGACCCCGCAACTGGTCGATCGGCGCGTCTTCCGCAACCTCTCCAGTGGCCCAAGTGGCCTCGAACCACTCGCGCAGTCGAGAGAGCGGCTCGTGTTCATTTTGGATGAGCACACCGAGCTCGACGTTGCGCGTGAGGCCAGCGTCAGTGAAGTTCGCACTGCCAACGAGCGCGCAGTTCCACCGCTCGCTCTCACCCTCTACCGCGAACACCTTTGCATGGAACGAGCCGCGTTCGGGCGAGCCGACAAGCACGATCTCAAGTTCTAGTTTGCCGGTGGAGGCCTCGAGCGCATCCCACGCGTCCCGATTTGTACCGCCTCCGGCCCAAAGCAGTAGTCGCGCACGCCCTCGAATTCTCGCCGCAAGATCCGCCGCGGTCTCGAAGGACGACGCATCCCAATATGCGGACGCGATAGCGACACCCGTGCCCTGATCCACAGCAAGGCGCTCAGTCAAATAGGCGGTCGCTTCGTTGGCCTCGTCGACCCGGGTGCCCACAATTTCGATCGGCATGCAGGCACCCTACTCGTCGCCTGTAGACAAGTCCCGTACCGAGCTGAGCTGAACCGAAGACCACTACGACATTTCGCGCGTGCGCGCGACCTGCAAGAGTGCAGGAATGGAAGATTTCAAGATGCCGGCAGCCCTCACCAGGAGGCGATGTTACCGTTGATGGGTTAGTCGGCCCTCGACCGTTCCGGACGATCGTGTACGTATTCCCAGGCCACGACGTCGGCCACCTGTACGGCGAGAAGCGCTTGGAAGACATCGTCCAAGCGTACCTCCGGTGGTGTCGGCCGCCTGGCCACAGCGCCAGCGTAGTCGGAGCAACAAGCGACGAACTCGACCACGTCATCGATAGCCTCGACACCTAGTCGTGCCGTGGATGTCTGCGACTAGTGACGGATCATCATGATCGGCGACGCCACGCAGGAGTCCTCGCGGCGCGACGCCCGGTCGCAGTCCTACGATGGACCTTGAGGTCGCGGTAGTGTTCGCCGATAGAGGATTCAATGACTGACCCCGTCACCGACCCTTTCGCTGAATCCGATGCGCTGTTCGCTCGCTTGGTAGACCATCCGGAGACCGAGGGCTGGTTCGAACGTGAGCGCGAGCGCAACGGGCCGCTGGCGCGGCTCCTGGCGAGCCCCGGATTGGAGTCCGGCTGCGAAGATTTTCGTAGCGCGGATCTTCCGCCCGAGCCTTCCTGACGGCTCGCCACCCCACCCTGCTCACCTCGCGCGATGAGTCCCGTCGCTACTATGAGGCTTCACGTCCAGCCTGCGGAGGGCCGAACCATGCGACACGACAACGACCACTCCTTTTGAGGCGATGAGCAAGCGCCGACGGGGCTTCCCGTCGGAGACGCGCGTCAAGCGCGGCGACCGCGTGGTGCACGGTCACAAGGAGCTCTTCGAAAAGCTCGGCAACGAGGACCCCTGCCCCTGCGGGTCCGGGCGCCGCTTTCAAGCGGTGCTGTCGAAACTCCAAGGCCTTCGACGGCAGCCTTCGCCATCACTACTTTTAGGGAGTAGGCACTCGTGAGCGACGACCGCCCACGCCTGCTGTTCGTGTGCAGCCGCAACAAGAGGCGAAGTCTCACCGCCGAGCACTTGCTGCGTCGGTCGCCTCACTGCGCTGTCAGGTCAGTCGGCACGGCACCCAGCGCACGGGTCCAGGTGCGTGAGGCCGACATCCTGTGGGCTGACGTCGTCTTCGCCATGGAGCAGACGCACGTCGAGCAGCTGCGGCAACGTTTCCGGGGCGCGATCGCGGACCGGACCGTGACCTGCCTCGACATCCCGGATGACTACGAGTACATGGACGACGCTCTGGTCGAGGCCCTTGAAGCAGGCCTATCGGAGTACCTGCCCTGACTCCCTTTCGCGGACGAGCGCCGAATGTCGATCGCCGGGGTATAGGCCGTCGGCGCGACGACGCGCCCCGAGAATGTCCGCGCAAGCAGACTCTCTGGGGCTACCCCAGGGGAACCATGACACCTGACATCACACCGCAAGTGCCCTGCTGCCCCTTCGAGGCAGGTGCGCACATGCACGACAGGAGCAGTCGGGGCGCGTCGTCGTCCAGCTAGTCGCATGTGGTCCTCGCTGATCCGACGTGAAGTGTCGACCGCGATCGCGGATGCGTTCCTGGCGGGATCATGGGAGGCCGCGGACATGCGGAAGCGCGCCGCTCGGGCGCTCGACAGCCGCGCCAAATGGGTCGATCAAGTTGCGCTGATCGTCCTCGACGCCTATCGACATGCACCAACGGATCGACCGCTCGAGCTCGCGCGATTCGTCGAGTATTCGCTCGAGCAGGTCAACGAGCGTCGGCGACTACCGGTCAAGGCGCCGACGATTCGCAAGTGGCGGATACCGGACATCGAAATGGGTCCGACGCGATGGCCGGTTCCCACGATCAACACGGTGCAGGAACTCGGAGACTTTCTGGGCATCGGCATCGGTGACCTTCATTGGCTCGCCGACCCCCGATCCCTCGAGCGATCAGCGCCTGAGTCTGGCATGCGGAACTACCACTACATCTGGCTGCCTCGCAGGGGCGGCGTCCCTCGGCTCATCGAAGCGCCGAAGCCATGGCTCAAGAAGCTACAGCGGCGTGTACTTCGGCGGATCCTCGATGAGATTCCGCCGCACGAGGCGGCGCACGGATTCAGGGCTGGACACTCCCCCATCACCCACGCGCGACGACATGTCGGTACCGCGGTGGTGCTGCGCTTCGATCTCGAGGACTTCTTCGCGTCAGTCGAAGCCGGACGCGTCTACGGGATCTTTCGCTCGGCGGGCTACCCTGAGCGGGTCGCCCACACGCTCACTGCGTTGTGCACCAATGCCAGTTCTCGGCACGAGTTGTCGACGCTGCAGCGCCCCCAGGAGCCGAGCCTCATCAGCAGGCACCATGCCCTACGCGCACGGCTGGCCCGCCCTCATCTCCCGCAGGGCGCGCCAACCTCTCCCGCCCTCGCAAACCTTGCGGCGTTCCGCCTCGACTGCCGCCTCTCGGCCCTCGCGACGAGCCTCGGCGCCTCCTACAGCCGGTACGCCGACGACATCGCCATCTCGGGAGGCGCGCACCTCATCACCTCGAGCGGATCCGTCCGCGAGACGGTTCGGAAGATCATCATCGAGGAGGACTTTCGGCTCAATGAGCGCAAGTCCCAACTCATGACGCGTGCAGGCCGTCAGCAGCTGACCGGCGTGGTCGTCAACGACCATCTGAACATCCCACGCGCCGAATACGACCGGATCAAGGCTGTGCTTCACGACGCGGCCACTCGCGGACCGTCAGTCGCGAATCGAGACGGCCTCGACGACTTCCGGGCGCACCTACTTGGAAAGGTCTCGTGGGTGGAGTCGGTCAACGAGGTCCGCGGCGCCAAGTTACGTGACAAGTTCGATCGGGTTCGCTGGTGAGATGGTCCACTCCCACTTCTTCGAATCTGCAACGCTGTTCGCCTCGGCGGCAAGCTAGGGGTAGATGACCGATTTCGATTCCCCCGCCGGCACCATCTCTGCCGAAGTACCTACGGCTCCGGCGGCTGCTCTTGAGGCGCGCGTCGAAGCGATCATCAGCGACCAGGTAGCGACGCTGCAGCGAATCGCTGCGGCGAGGGTCGGACCGGCTCTCGCAGACGATGTCGTTGCGGAGACGTTCACCGTAGTCTGGATGCAGGTGTCCGGCGGTCGCCCGGTCGACGACATCGATCGCGCGTGGCTCGTAGGCATCCTGCTCAACCGATGTCGCATGCATCGTCGTGCAGAGCGCCGGTGGCGCCAGCGCCAGCTGCGTGGTCAAGTATTTCAGGACGCTGGCGCAGATCACGCGGGTGGCATATCTGGCGCCGCCTCGCGGGTTGATGCGCAGCAGCTGAGCCCGCACCTGCTTCGGGCGTTCGCCAAGCTATCTGACTCCGAACGCACTGCGATCGCACTCGTTGCCTGGGGCGATCTGACCCCGACCGAGGCAGCAGCAGCCATGGGGCTTCCCGCTGCGACGGTTCGCAGTCACTTGCATCGAGGGAGGCAACGACTCGCCGCCACCATCGACTCTCACACGACACCAGCCCAAGCGGGGACGCGACATGAACGATAACCACGTCGACACACTTCTGGCACGAGCACTCGACGACGCAACGGCGAGCCGGACGGAGGCCAGCCAGCTTGCAGATCGCGTACGCGCAGAGCGCGCGACCGTGGTGCGGGCCGAGCGGGAACCGTCGTCGAGGCGACCCACGCGCCGGCGAAAGCTCGGGCGCTCCAGCATGTCCTTCCGACGCATTCCACGCATGACAATCGGCGCCGTCTCGGCTGTTGCAGCCGGCATCGCACTCATCGTCGCGCTCGCGCCGGGCGGCGATGGCGGCGGCACGAGCAGTCGCGTCGAGCAATTCGTCGGCCCCGACACGGCAGTCGCGCGCGAGCTCGTCCGGGTCGGCGACGTCGCGGGCGACGTGCAATGGGGTCCACTCGACGACGACGAGTACTTCCACTTCTACAGCTCGAGCGTGCCAGGCAGCAACGACGGAGCCCGCAGTGGCGGCATGCGATCGAGCTACGAGGTGTGGCTCGACCAAGCGGGCAACGGCCAGATGCTGTCAGTCATGGCCTCGGTCGACCCGAGGCGCGACGTGCCGTTCGAGGAGTCGCTCACGAAGCCCGACGAGGTCAGCTTGACGGGGTGGCCGAAGGGCGACAAGCCCGGTTTCCAGCGCGGATGGCTGCGCACGCCGACCGGCTTCGAGAAGAACTACGATTCCGCGTCGCCGCGGACGCGCGAACCGGACACCGCCGCGTCAATGGATCCCAAGACCACGATGCGCCAATTCTGGGGCGTCACGTTCGACCAGCTCGACGCGTTGCCGACCGAGGGCGGCCCCACGATGGACGCCGCGGTCGAGGACCTGCTCAAGGCGTACATCGACGACCCCACGTACCGGAGCAACCGGATCCCGAATGGGGCGTTCGGCATGACGATGAAGCAGACCGATCGCGAAGAACGAATCCAGTACGCAGTGCAGCTGCTCGGCACCGCGCCACTGCCCCCCGAAGCACGACGCTCCCTGTACCGGTGGCTCGCCAGGCAGCCTGGGGCGCAGCTCGAGCGTGACGTGAAGGACGCTATTGGCCGTCCCGGCGTTCGGATCACCTTCACGAACGAATTCGAAGCGAAGATCCCCGCGCGGTCGATCACCGTCGCCGAACTCATCCAGGAGGCGATCGACGCCGGCGCGGAACTCGATCCCGATGTGTCAGTCACGCGATTCGATCTCCCCAAGACGAACGAGGAGATGGTGCGCCGACAGCACGAGGATTTCAATGTCGACGTGACCCTCGACGAACGCATCGACGTGCCGGCGCACACCGAGTCGCGCACGTGGCGAATCTGGTTCGTCGTCGATCCAGACACCGGCCAGCTGATGCAGCAGCAGCTAAAGATGGTGAAGCGCGCCAGCGCCACGATTCCGGAGCTTGCGCGCCAGCACAATGGTGACGGAATACAGATCCTTGAGACGGGCGGTAGCGGATCGAGCGAGATGTCGACGGGCTCGAACCTCTACATCGCGCGCGATCGAGCACCGCTCGACCAGCCGAGTAGCCTCGTCTGTACGGTCGAGCCGACGATCTGCCGGCCATGACCCACGCCGCGTACATGTGAAGGGTGCGTCATGACCAGGGCCACTTCGTCGATAATGAGGTGAGACGTCGCCGCGACCGCAGGGCCAATCCGCCCCCGTCGCGCCCCCCGGTTTGCCCCCCGGTCGCCCGAAAACCCCTGCAAACGCGGTCGCGACGTCAGGTTACCAAAAGCCCCGCATATGAGCACTTTCGGTGTTTGCAGGTGCTCCAAGGTGCTCTACCCCCGGGAAATCATAATCCGCGTGTCGGGGGTTCGAGTCCCTCCACCGCTACCTGTATTACTCCTGCAATACGCAGGGATAGCGTCAGTTGCAACCGAGCCAACAGGCTCGGGGGGCAACGCAGGGGGCAACACCACGTCGCGCGGATCCCCCTCCTCGAGGCGCCCTCGGCGTGCTTCGCTTGAAGCGAAGGAGCCCCCATGAGCCGACCCCTCCAGGCTACGAAGACCCCCGGCGTCTATCGACGTGGCAAGCGATACGTCGTCGTGCTGCGTGATCGAACCGGTCGCCAGTTCAAGCGAAGCGCCGGCACGCTCGCGGAAGCGCGCGTTCTCAAGTCGACCTTGTCGGCGGACATTGCACGCGGCGAGCTCCAGGTCACCGAGCGCATGACCTTCGAGCGATACGCACGCGAGTGGGTCGAGACGTACTCAGGTCGGACGAGCCGCGGCATTCGCCCGCAGACGCTCGCCGACTATCGCCGCGCGATCGAGCGGCGGGCAAACCCGTTCCTCGGTCGCATGCAGCTCGCCGAGGACGTGGACCTGCTCGCCGGTCGGATCCATGTACGTCGCCGCTACTACAAGGGCGAGGTCGATGCGCCCAAGAGCCGGTATGGCATTCGCTCGATTCCGATCTCTCGCGCAATGGCGGAGCGCCTCGCCTCACTTCGAGAGGGCTCGGACTTCGGCGCTCCGACCGATCACCTGTTCTGCACAAGCGTCGGTACGCCGCATCTGCCGCGCAACATCCTGATGCGGTGGTTCAAGCCCGCAGCGGTTCGCGCGGGTATCCCCCGGGCGGGCTTCCACACGTTGCGTCACACGTGCGCGAGCCGTCTCTTTCGGCTCGGCTGGAATGCCAAGCAGGTGCAGATGGTGCTCGGCCATCACTCGCCAGCATTCACGCTCGCGACCTACGTGCACCTGATGCCGGACGACCTGCCGAGCCTCGACCTACTGGAACAGCTGCCCTGCGTTCCGGCACCCAGACCCGTCGCGCACTGAGTGCAAAACACCTTGCTCGGGCAGATCGACCGCGTGGACCCGAAGCTTCTCGCCTTCCTTCAAGGACAGTACCCGCCAGGGAGCGATGAGTCTCGCGAGGCTTCAGCCGACAGGCCCGCATTTCTGCTCGGAACGGGCGACGTCGTCCCGCGGTTCTACGGTTGGCCGGTCGGGATCAGGTTCGAGCTATCTGGGATTGGCGGTACTTGGTCATTCGCTCTCGACCGCGAGCGCAACGATGCCGAAATCGCGCAAGCCATCGATCAAGCAGCGACTCGCGCGATTCAGCTTTTCGAGGCGACGTTCGCGGAGGACGAGACTGGATGGTTTCTGGGGCGACGCTGGTTCGCGCAGTCATGGCGACAACGGTTCGGTCGATTCGCACTTCCGAGCCGCAAGTCCGCGGTAGATGCGCTCGGTCGATCGCTGCCGGTAGAAGCGCGATCGAGCCTAATCGTCGAAGCCATTCCGGATTGGCGCGACGAGGAAGCGGATGCCACACCGCGGGTTCTCGAGGCGACGGTCGCCATCGCTCCTCGCACGGTCGACTATGCCGGGATGCTTCGGGGGATCGCCGGCTCCGAGCTCGGCGGCGGCGATCGCGACGTGTGGGAGTCGTACTTCGTGAGTCGCGAATCAGGTGTCGTATTCCACATGTACGACGATCGCGGGCTGGATATCTTGGCGCCAAACGCAGCGGCGATCGAGCCGATCTATGAGCGCTTCGGCGACTGGATTCTCGACTACGACCGAGAGCGCATCGACGCCACTTTCGCGAGCTGAACACTACTTGGCCGGGTGGCGAATCGCCTGGCGAAAAGGGTGGCGAATCGCCTGGCGAAAAGGGTGGCGAATCCAAGTCGCCACCCTCCGTTTGCCAACCCCCTGCAAACAAGGATGTTCGGTCGTCCGTCCCACCCCTGACCCCTCCCCTACACCGTGTGAATGGAAGGGGTCAGGGGTGGGACGGACGGTTAGGGGTGAATTGTGGGGGTGAATGTTGAGAGATGTGGGTCTGGGTTCGGGATGGGACAGGGTTGAAGTGAGATTGAATTGATGGGAGGGGCATGACGTTGGCAGCGACGAGCACGAAATCGTGATCGAGCAGAGCGAGGGCCGCGGGTATGTAGCTGTGTGCTCGACTTTGGGCGCGGTGTTGCAGGGCGCAACGATCGATGGGGCTCGAGCGAACATCGCCGAAGCGATCGAACTCGCGATCGAAGACATGCGCGCGAGCGGTGAGACGATCCCGGCAATTGGGGGATAGTGCAACCAGATGCCGGATCCGCGACACACGCCAACGCGATCGCAGGTGAGGCGTGCCGGCGAACGTCTCCGGCGACTGCATGAGCAAGGCAACCTAGACATGCGCGACCCGACGACCTTCAAAGCGTTTGGGGTCGCTGTCGAATTCCGAGCGTTGCACGTCGAACCCCTGAACGCCGTTGCGCTCGACCTACGAGATCTTGTTCGCACCAATCACCATGCGGGCGCGCACTTCGGTCAGCGCCTCAAGCGAATGAGCCGAATGATCGACAAGATCACGCTTCATCGCACCGGTCTCGAGCGCCTCCAGGACATCGGCGGGTGTCGAGCAGTACTTCGGGACTATGAGCAGGTTCAACGTGTCGCCGACGAGATCGTTGAGGCCTTCGGCGCTAAGGACGTGTCCAATTACCTTGAGCGGCCACGGGACACCGGCTACAGAGCAATTCACATCGTGCACGAGCGCGACGGACGCCTGATCGAACTGCAACTTCGCTCGCCTGCGCAGCATCGCTGGGCGGAAGTCGTCGAAAAGGCGGAGGAGATAACCGGGCACCCGCTCAAGGACGGCGAGGGGCCGGAGGAGCTACTCGAGTATTTCCGCGTCGCAGCGGGGATCTTGGCCCTTGAGGAATCCGGCAACCCACCCGATACTGGACTGGCCGATCGGCTCCGCGACCTGCGGGAACAGATCCGGCCATACTACCGAGACACCGGTAGACAGCGATGACGTACTTCCTTCTCACATATGACCGCGACAGCCGCTCTTTGGACCTGGCTCCCTACGCGGACGGCCAAGCGGCCCAGAGCGCTTACGCAGCACTTGAGCTGCGGCTGATGGATGAAGCTCGCTACGAGGTTGTACTGCTGAGCGCAGAGTCCGAGGACGAGATTCGGACAACGCACAGCCGATACTTCTCGGACGACCTCATTCCGGCATAGTTCTCCGCCGAAGCCGCCGGAAGTATCGAGCCCACCATGAGCGTTCCACCATTGGTCGTATTCGAATGTGGCGATCCCGATGAGCATGACCCAGCGCACCGAGAGCTGAGGATCGACGATCTCGCCGAGATCAAGGGCATGCTGACCGCGCTACGGAGCTGCTTCGACGGCGAAATTCCGAGTTGCTGGGGACTCGAAGCGCAGGTCGTTCGCGAGCTTTGCCAGCGAAAAGGCTGGCTCGCAATGCCACTCTCGGGCGATCGATTTGGCGAGGAGTCAGACCGCGAACTCGCTTTGTACTTCGATCACATCGAGCGTACCGGTATCGAGCTTCGTCTCGTCAACACCGAATCCCCCGACGCCGCATGGGTTCCCGGACATCCGCTCAGAAGGCTTCTGAACCGCCCAGGCGCTTACACATTCAAGCGCGGCAAGAGCGTGCCCGCGACTGACATCTACCGTCTCGCCAACGCGCAGGATTACGCTGCCCTGGAGGCGCGCTCCTGGTACGGGATACTCACGACGACCGAGCTCGATTTCATGGTAATCGAGAGCGACGAATTTCACGTCTTGGTGGGATCCGCCGAGCTCCTCGGGAACCTATACTCGGATGCCGAATTGCGCGAGGCATGGAGCCGTGTCGTAGAGGACGCCACGTTTTGGCCGGACGATGGCGCGGGTCGATCTGAGATGCGCGAGTGGGTCAACGCTCTGCTCGCTGCATACCGACCCTCGAATCACTCGTGATTCGCCCGGGGGGGGCAACACGGGGGCAACAAGCGATCCCGAAATGACCCGAACTAGCCCGAGACGGCAATTCCCGAAACCGGGCGAGTACCAGCTAGAATCCCAGCTACACCGATACCCCGCGAAGTCGCCGGGGGCGAATCATAATCCGCGTGTCGGGGGTTCGAGTCCCTCCACCGCTACCTCACGAAGGCCCCGCTCCGGCGGGGTTTTCTGTATCACGGGTGATGGACCAAATATTTGGAGCGCCGACGTGCCCGCGTTTGGTCTTGATCACTCGCGGTCGATAGTCGGATACGCGGTCCCGCGGACGGGAATGCTGCCGACATGCTGCACGGCGCGTGGCTCGATCCGTCCCTCGACGACACCGATCTGGTCGAGCGTGCCCGCGCGTTGCTCACCGAGGCGACGGTGATCTGCCACGACGACGCCGACGGCTTGTCGAGTGGCGCGATCGCCTTGCGCGCGACGGGACGTACCGCGCACGATGCGGTACTCATGGAGCGCGGCTGCACCCCGTGGGACGCCGTACGTACGTCGGCATTGCCGCACGGACCGCTCGCCGTGCTCGACTGGGGCATCCAGCCGCTCGATGGACCGGCGCTCTATGTCGACCACCATGCGCTCGAGCTCGACACCCTGCGTGACGATCAGGTGGCGATCTGCGGTGCGGCAGCCGATCCGGAGGTCACCACGTCGGTGCTCATGGGCCGTCTCGTGCCCGAGGTGCCCAGCTGGCTCGCGGCGGTCGGAGCGGTGGGCGACCTCGGTGATCGCGGCCTCGCGTTGCCGGAGTTTCGCGAAGGGATCGTCAAGTCACACGTGCGCACGCTCGCAACGCTCGTCAACTCTCCTCGACGCATGCCCGATGGTCCGCTCGCGACGGCGCTCGCCATCCTGGTGGAAGCCGAGACCGCGAAGGCGGCTCTCGCGGATCCGCGGATCCGTGAGCTCGAGGAAGCGAAGGCGTGGTGGCGCTCGGAGTTCGAACAGGTCATCCGCACTGCTCCCGTGTTCGGCGAGCACGTCGCCGTGCTCGAGTTCGCGACACGCGCCCACGTGCACGCGCTGGTGGCGATGCAGTGGTCGCGGACGCTGCGCCCGCGCCCTGTGCTCGCCGCCAACCACGGCTTCCTCGACGGGCGGGTGAACTTCTCGATGCGTTGCTCGGACCCGGCACTCGACCTGCGTGCCATCCTCAAGGCAGCGCTGCCCGACGAGTCGGGGGAGTTCGCGCACGGGCACCCGCAGGCAACGGGCGGCTCGCTCAAGC
The DNA here is from genome assembly GCA_025964555.1 of Thermoleophilia bacterium. Lineage (GTDB taxonomy): Bacteria > Actinomycetota > Thermoleophilia > Gaiellales > SKUG01 > JAGQUL01. The sequence goes on from JAOPYQ010000043.1 coordinate 30,119, forward strand.
CTGAGCGCTACGACGAGCTGCTCGTCGCGCTCGGCGTGACGAAGCGCAATCCGGTCATGCCGGCGTGGCGCCACGTGCGACCACGCGACCGCGACTGAATGCCGACCTCGACGCCGCCGCGCGGTTACTGGTTCGCAGGCCGGGAAGCGTCGCCGACGTACCAGCTCGCAGGCAGTAGCTCGCAGGCGCCGAACCAAGGATTCGACATGTCACTCACCATCACCGACCAAGGCCCCAAGCAGGACGCCTTCGACCTGGAGCAGGCAACCGTCGAGAACGAGAACTACCGCGCGATCGCATGGAGCGGGAAGTACCTGCAGGTGTCGCTGATGTCGATCGAGCCGGGCTCGAGCATCGGCCTGGAAGTCCACCCCGAGACGGACCAGTTCATCCGACTCGACGCCGGACAGGGTGTAGCGAAAATGGGTCCGAGCAAGGATCAGCTGGAATGGGAACAGGCGGTGACCGACGGCTGGTGCGTCATGGTCCCGGCCGGGATGTGGCACGACATCGTCAACACCGGCGACGATCCGATGCAGCTGTACACGGTGTACGCGCCGGTGCACCACGCGCCCGGCATCGTGCAGGCGACCTCCAAGGACGCCGAGCGTGACGAGGAGCAGGGCAAGGACGAGCCGCCGAGCTGGAGCGTGCAGCCGGATAGCTGACGTGCCCAGGTGCCGGTCCGTGACCTCCCGGAACGCTCACACCCGGCTCCCCGCGACGGCTCCTGAGACCGCCCCGAGATGCCGGGTTTTCTTTTTTTCAAGCGAATTACTGGACATCGGCGCGTATGGCGTCCCGCAACGACGCTAGGATGCCACCAACTATCAACGGACAGGTGGCCCCAATATGCCCATGACTCAGACCCAGCTCATCACGCACCTCGCCGAGGAGACCGAGCTCTCCAAGGCCGAAGTGAAGAACGTGCTCGCCGCTCTCGAGGCGACGATCCTCAGCGAGATCGGCAACGCGGAGAAGTTCAAGTTCGCCGGCCTCGTGCAGCTCGAAGTGAAGCTCAAGGACGCCACGAAGGCGCGCGAGGGCCGCAACCCGGCCACGGGCGAGACCATCACCATCGGCCCGAAGCCCGCTTCGGTCCAGCTGAAGGCGCGCCCGCTCGCGAAGGCGAAGAACGCGCTTCCGACCGTGCAGAAGGCGAAGAAGAAGCTCGCCTGACGCCAGTCAGAGGTACTCGCGAAGGCGGTTCGATGCTCCGGCATCGGGCCGCCTTCGTGTTTGCTGGAACTCGCACCGGACACACGGGCGGAATGAGTTCCAAGCGCACCTGGTTCACCGCCGCCGTCGCCCTGATCACACTCGGGCTCGTGAGCTTCGTGCTCCAGCCCGTGCTGGACCCCAAGCCCGATACGAAGTGCGTTGCGGATGACCAGCCGTCCTCGGGTTTTCAGGACGACGAGAAGGACTGCAACGTCTCGATCGCGAGCTACGAGAAGATCTCTGACTGGGAGTCGAAGCCGAAGCCGTTTCGGATCATCGGCCTGCTGCTCGTCGTCGGCGGCATCGTGACCGGCGCCATTGGTCTCGTGCGAACTCGTCGCGGTGACGACCCGCCTCGCGCTGGATGACGTTCACTTCGGTCGGGTGATGCGCAGCCGGCCCTTGCCACGCGCGAACACATCGGTGCGCTCGAAGGTCCTGACGGTCGCGTAGGCGATCTCCAGCTTGCGCGACGCGACGCGCGCGATGCGGCGCGCGGCCTCCGCCCGAGCGACCTCCACGGTCTCGGTGACCACACCGTCGTGGTCGAACACCGTCACGATGCACGCAGACCCGAAATCGGGCCGTTCGCTCTGGGGTTCCGGGTCCATCGAACGTAGGATGCCCCGATGGTCAACTCCGCACGCACCCACAAGATTCGATTCGCCCTCCTGCTACTCGTGCTGTCGGCACTGCTCACGGGTGCGGTGTTCCTGGTGCTCGACGACATCGTCTCGCTGCTGGTCGTCGTCGCGTTCATGTGCGTGGTGTTCATGGCTGGCGTGACGATGCTCGGCTGGGTCATGTCCGAGTGGGGACTGCCGAAGCCGTCCAAGGGCGTGAAGCCGAGCACCGCCAAGGACCTCATCGCGCGGCTCGTGGCCGTCAACCGCGATGACCTCCCCTTCGAGATCACCCGCGACGGCAAAGACCTCACCGCCGCATGGAAGCTCGCCGACGACGCATGGTGGGGCGTGTTCTCGCGCGAGGGCTTCCAGGCGTGGTATCGCCTCGAGCTGCAGCTCGACCCGGCCCGCAAGACCGTGCGCGCGATCGAGCTCGTCGCGAAGCGACACCTGCACGTCGACTTCAACGACGTGAGCTTCGAGTACGAGCGCTTCCGCGGCTGGACGCTGTTCCGCCGCGATCACGAGCGCTACTACGGCTTCGCGAAGGCCTTCCCGCCGAAGTTCGGCAAGGTCAGCGACCTCGACCTCGACACCCGCGCCTTCCGCGAGCCGATCCTCCACGAGATCGTCGACGCGGGCTGGCGCATCCTGCCCTGCACCTACTCGCTGCGCGCCGGTATCTAGGGACCCCGTTCGACGAATCCCGGGTTCTGTCCTACGCTGGGAAGGTCATCCGCTTCGGCGACCACGATGGCTCCCTCCCTCGCGCACCCTCGAACGCTCGACGTCGCGTCGCTCGCCGCGCCCGACATGCGCCCGCACCAGGTCGCCAAGCTCCGCTCGCTCCTGACCGCACTGGCCGGCTGCACCATGGGCCAGCGCCTGCTCGACGTCGCCGCCGACCGACACCTCGTGTTCCGCCTGGCGACGCGCAGCGAGCTCATGACGAGCCGCGGACCGTCCGGTGGCCACTACGCCAGCAGCTCCCGCAGCGTCGTGGTGAGCAGCGACGCGAGCCGCGACAGCCAGATCACGACGATGGCGCACGAGCTCCAGCACTTCGTCGACCACATGTTCGGCTGGCAGATCGGCACCGTCCAGTCCGAGGTGCGCGCGCAGCAGACCGAGGCGCTCGTGATTCGCCAGCTGGGACTCAACGTCGGCGACTGCTGGGCACTCACCGCGTCGCACCAGTTCCGCCCGCCCGAAGCCATCGCCAACGAGGTTCGCAACCACCCGCTCTATCGAACCTACCCCGAAGAAGGCATCCGCTTCGACGGGCGCGTGCACCCGCTGCTGGAGCTGCACGAGGTACTGCCGTCCTACGTCACGTCGCTTGGCCGCGGCTCTGACGGCATGCGCGTGGGCGCCGTCACACACATCGCGGGCACGATGTCAGTCGGTGCCGTGGCGGGCGTGACCACCGGCGGGGTGTCGCAGGCGGTGATCGCGGCGCTCGGCTCGCGCACGCCGACCTGCTGGGATCCCGAAGCCATCGCGCTCGACGACACGAACGTCGAACGCTTCCTCCACACGCTCGATGCGCGCCGCCTGGCGATGGGAGCGTAGGTCAGCGGTGCGCGATGAACTGCACCAGGTCCGCCAGCAGGTCCGGCAGCTGCGTGAACGCGCTGTGGACGTGCAGCCGCTCGGTGCGCTGGTGCGGATCCTTGCCGAACGGGCCGACGTTGAGCACCGGCGCATCGAGCTCGGCCATCGCGGCGAACGGAATCGAGTACGTGGCGCCGAAACCGGGCGTGTTGCATTCGTAGGTCGCGGAGCCGTCGAGGCCACCCGAGAAGCTGACGTAGCTCAGGTCGGAGATGCCGTTGAAGTAGTGCGACTGCACGACCTCGACGTCGAAGCGGTCGCGCGATTGCTCCTGGACCCGGGCGATGCAGGCGCGCACCAGCGCGTCGTCGGTGGAGTTGACCGCCGGGTAATAGGGCGGTGCGAACAGCAGCACGATCGCAGGCGTGAGCTCCTGACACGCGACGAGCAGCGCCTCGACGATTCGCAGCGACTGCTCGCGCAGGTCGTCGGAGCCCTCGGCGATCGCAGCGGCCCGCAGGGCCTCGACGGTGTCCTGCCCGAGTGATTCGACAGCGTGCACCTCGAGGTCGGCGTAGCGCATGACGCGCAGATCTCCGATCGGCTCGACGCCATCGCGCTCGCATACCGATCGGTAGCGCTGCTCGCAGCGATCGGCCGCGTCGCGCACGACCTGCTCGAAGCGGTCCATGACGTCGTCCGCGCTCTGTGACATCACGAACACGTTGTAGAGGGCGCTCGTGCGAAACGGGGTCTGGGTCGAATAGCCGTCGCGGCGGTCGTGCTGGTCGAGCGTGACCGGCACCGGGGTCGTCTCGCCGTGCACCGTCTCGCGAAACGCGTCGCTGAACTCCATCGCCTGGGTGACATGCGACGCGATGAAGCTCGATGTCAGTCCTGACATCGGCGTGCCGGCGTGCGTCTCGCGGCCGTAACAGAGCACGGATGGCATGATCTTTCCGATCGAACCGGAGTACACGTACCGGGTCGGATCCCCGGGATACGCAGGGAACGTGGGCTCGCTGTTGAGGAACAGCACGTAGCGCAGGTCGTGCTCGTGGGCGAGGTCGCGGAGCCCCTCGACGGCGGCGCGCATGCCGGTCGAGTTGACCTCCTCGTCGGGCACGGCGAGCAGCACGAGGTTGATCGGCCACTGCTCGGCTGTCGCTCGCTCGATGAGCGCCATGTGCAGCGCGAGCCCGGCCTTCATGTCCATGGCGCCGCGACCGAACAGGTAGTCCCCGGACGCTGCATCAGCGGCAGCGTCCGGGCCGAGGTCGTCGGGGCGGTCGGCATACGCGGCCGTGAGCCGAATCGGGTCGAACGCGAGCGGCTCGCGCGACCCGTAGTCCGCCGTGTCCACGGTGTCGAAGTGACTCATGAGGACGATCGTGTCCGCGGCGTCGGCCGCGCGATACAGCGCGCTGACCCAGGATCGTTCGTGGTCGATCGCGCCGAGCGACACCTGCTCCGGGCGATCCGCGAACCAGGGCAGGGCGCGCAGCCTGTCGGCGAGCAGTTGCGCGAAGCGCGCCTCGCCGTCAGTGCGCGTGACGCTGTCCCATCCGACCAGGTCGCACAGCAGGCCTTGGAGCAGCTCGGGGGTGTGCCAGCGTCGTTCCACCGCGGCATCCTCCCAGCCGCGCCCCCGTGCAGTCACGCCGGTGCGTGCTGTGCGCACGATCGGGTAGGAGGCCCCCCATGGGTCGTCGCATCATGCTCGGAGTGGTCCTCGCGATCGCCGTCGTCGCCTTCACGTACTTCTCCGGTGAGGAGCAGAAGGTCCCCGTCACGGGACGCACGCAGCGCGTGGCGATGAGCGACGCCCAACAGGAGCAGCTCGGCCTGCAGGTGTTCGACCAGACGCTCGCGGACGAGGGCGAGAAGGTCATCGAATCGGGCGCGCAGTACGAGCAGGTGAAGCGCGTAGCCGAGCGCCTCGCCAAGGTCGGGGCCGTCGACAAGCCGGAGTTCGAGTGGGAGTTCGCGCTGGTGGACCGGCCCGAGGTCAATGCCTTCTGCCTTCCCGGCGGCAAGATCGTCGTGTTCACCGGCCTGCTCGACGTCGCGAAGACCGACGACCAGCTCGCCACCGTGGTCGGGCATGAGATCGCCCACGCGGTCGCCGAACACGGCGCCGAGCGCATCTTCCGCGAGGAGCTCACCAACCGCGCGGTTGCCGCGGCATCCGGGGCGTTCGCCGACGATCCCCAGCGCTTCCAGCAGGTCGCCGGCCTGCTCGGTGCAGGCGCCCAGGTCGGGCTGTCGCTGCCATGGGGCCGGGAACAGGAATCCGAGTCCGACCACATCGGGCTCATATACATGGCGCGCGCCGGCTACGACCCCAACGAGGCGATCACGTTCTGGCAGGGCATGTCCAAGGCATCGAAGGGCCAGGAGCCGCCCGAGTACCTGTCGACCCACCCGTCGCACGGCACACGCGTGCAGCAGATCCGCGGCTGGCTGCCCGAGGCCCAGCGCGAGCGCAGGCAGCACGACGAAGTCGCCTGATCGGCCTCGGCCCGACTGGCTCAGGCGACGAGGCGCACGCCGGGGTGCAGCGGTCAGAAACGGTCCGGCATGAACTGGTACGTGCCGTTGGCGACGCGGTCGGCGTCATCGGAGAATGGCAGCATCATCGCGCCGCCGTGGGGTCGAACGACGTCGATGAGCTGCGCGTCCATCCATTCCGCACGGACGAGCTCGCGCAGGGGGTGTCCCTCAGGGGCGCCGGTCGCCAAGCGCGTCAGCGACCCCTCCGAACCGCCAGCGACCATGTCGCGGGCTGCGTGCACGACGTGCCACGCGGCGTCGATGTCGACGGCCTGCAATTCCACGAACGCCGCAGTTCCGGGGAGATCGTTCTGTACGTTGGTCCGCGCATCGAGGCCTGTACCACGCCACGCCCAGCCGACGATCGCGCCGTCGCGTTCCACGATCGACACGTCGGACGGATCGAGCATCGACCACGTACGCACGTCACCTGTACGGGAGATGGCGCCCACCGTCCCCGATGCGATCTGCTCGTAGAGGTCGGCGACGATCGCACGGTCCTCATCCGTCATCGCTCGCGCACGCCCGCGAGAGCCATCAGGTGACGCAGCGCGTTCGGCTCGGCCGCACGCGACCTCGAACGTCACCCAGCGCTCGTCGCCACAGCTCTTCCAGCCGAACGGCTCGTAGAACCCATCGATGCCGTAGAGCAGCGAGCCGGCCGCGTCGCCGGAGCGCATCCGTTCGATCGCGACGTCGAGCAGCTCGCTCGCGAGTCCGCGGCCGCGATAGGCCTCGAGCGTGGCGACGTTACCGATCCCGTCGATGCGTTCGGTACCGCCGTGGCCGTCGTACAGCTCGAGCCGATCGATCGTGAGCGCCGTCGCGTCGCGAGAGAATCCACCGGCGTGGTCGACGAGCGCCAGCCTCACCCGGCCGTGTGCTTCCTCGCGCTCGACGAGCGCAAGCCCCGCCACCGTCCTCGTCACGCGGCGGCCTGCTGCCGATCCCAGGACTTGTACGTGTCGAGCAGGCCGCTGAAGCGACGCACGAGCATCGGCTCGCCGCCGATCTTGACGCGGCGCTCGACCGTCGCCCGAAGCAGTCGCGCCATGAGCAGGTCCTCGTCGCGCCACGAGTTGAGCGGCACCCAGACCTCGTTGCCGGATTCGTCCTCCAGGCGCAGGATGAGCTCGAAGCGGTTGCGCTTGCTGCCGCTGCCGGACTTCGCGTGTACGTCGGCGATGGCGAGCGACCTGAGGTCGACGATGGGTCCACGGCCGGTGAGGGTCCTGATGTAGAAGCCGCCGTGCCGGACCTCGGCGAACGAGAATGCGTACCAGGCCAGGAACACGAGCGGGGCGAGCGCGGCGATCCCCATCGCGATGAGCGGCAGCGCATGCATCTGGTCGTGCAGGAACGACTTCACCGACGGCACGACGAGCAGCGCCACGAGCCCGATCAGGCTCAGCACACAGAGCGCCACCATGGGCAGCGGGACGGATGAGAGTCGATAGCGGGTGCGGAAAACCATGGGTGCTGCGACGATCCGCGCGCGTGGGCCGCGAGGGGATCATCGAGTGCGTTCATCGGTCGAACGAGTCGAGACCTGAAGACCCGCATCCCCCAAACCTGCACCCATCACGACGAGCATGGGACACGCGTCCGGCCGCACGGGGCCGTGGCGCCGCTGGAGGCGCATGCGCGACCCGATGCGAGCCGACGAACGGATGATGCGAGCCGTATCTCACCAGAGCCCTGCCACGGCATCCGAAGCCGAGCTTCGGCGTCGTCGTGCCCGCGTGGTGCGAGGTGGCGGCGAGGGCGAAGCGGAGGACGAGAACCCCACGCGCCATCGCGAAGGCGTGGATGCCGAGCGGCCACCGCGCCCGCTGGGTGTCGCATCCGGCGCAGCGTGGGAGCCGCGCAACCCGACGCGTTCGTTCATCGGCCATTCGCTCACGTACAACTTCCTCGAGAAGCTCGAGGCCGCGCCGTGGCTGCAGGACATCGCGGTGTCCGCGTACAAGGTGCTGTCGCCGCTGTTTCGCGGCAAGGACGTGCCGACGCCCGCGGACGTGCCCGACGAGCCGGGGTCGTGGAGGCTCGCGGCGATCGGCGACTATGGCGCCGGCACCACGCACCTGAACAAGGTGGCGGCGAACCTCGCGCGCTCGGGTGCGCGACTCGTGATCACGGCGGGTGACAACACCTACCCCACCGGGCGCTGGCAGGACTACCAGAAGAACTGGGAACCGGCGATCGGCTCGATCGCGCGCACGCGCAACTTCATGCCGGCGCTCGGCAACCACGACATGTACAAGGACGACCTGCGTCCGTACTTCGGGCACTTCCCGCACCTCAAGGGCAACGCCTACTACACCTTCACCGAGAAGAACGCGCAGTTCTACGCGCTCGACGGCGACCAGGACATCCGGCCCGGCAGCTCGCAGTACCGGTGGCTGGACCAGGAACTCAAGCGGTCGAAGCAGCCATGGAAGGTGCTCTACCTGCACTACCCGCTCTTCGGCTCGTCCTCCAAGGGCAACGAGATCGCCGACGCGGTGCAGCCGCTCGCTGAGAAGTACGGCGTGCAGCTCGTCGTGGCCGGCCACGAGCACAACTACCTCCGCTCCAAGCCGATCCGCGGCGTGGTGCACGTGCTCACCGGCGGCGGGGGCCAGCGTGTCTACCCGTTCATGGACAAGCTGCCGGACCACCTGGCGATGCGCCGCGCGCTGTACCACCACCTCGAGATCGCCGTGGGCGCCTCGAAGATGGTCGTGCGCGCGATCGACGAGGACGGCCAGCGCTTCGACACCGTCGAGATTCCCGTGGATGCGGTGGCGAAGGCCCGCAGCGGGGCGCGAGGCGTGCAGACCTGACGCCGAGCGGGCATGCCCTCGGGCATGTCACTCGCACCGACCATCCTGCTCGTCCTGGCCGGCATCCTGGCGATCCTGCTCCTGCGGTCCGTCAAGACCGTGCGGCCGGGCACCGTGGCGATCATCGAACGGCTCGGCCGGTTCAGTCGCGTCGCGCAGCCGGGCACGCACCTGCTCGTGCCGGTCGTCGACAACCTCCGGACGATCGTGCCGATGGATGAACGCCTGGTCGTGCTCGAAGACGAGCCGCTCGTGACGGACGACAACTTCGTCCTGCTCGCTGACGTGCAGATCGCGGTCGTCATCGAGGATCCCGTGCGCGCGACCTACGAGGTGGCCGATGCCGCCGATGCCGTGCGTCAGCTCGCAGTCGCGACGCTGCGGGCACAGGTGGGGTCGGTCAACGCCGAGGACGCGCTCGCTCGCGACCGGGGCATCGTCGCGGCGCTGTTGCCGGTCGTGGGTGCGGGAGCCGCGACGTGGGGGATGCGGCTCGTCTCCGTCGACGGATCGTTCTCGCGCCAACCCGGTTAGGCGCGACCACGCAGCGGGCAGAGCGCTCCCGAACCCCCGGATCCCCCAAGGACGGCAACTTCGTGACCATCGGCCTGTTTTTCGCACTCGCATTCGCGATCGTCATCGCGATCATCCTGCTCCGCTCCGTACGGATGGTGAGCCAGGCACAGGTGCAGATCGTCGAGCGCCTCGGCAAGTACCAGCGCACCCTCGATCCGGGCCTGCACCTGCTCGTGCCGATCATCGACAACGTGAAGGCGACCATCGACATGCGCGAGCAGGTCGTCACGTTCCCTCCGCAGCCCGTCATCACGCGCGACAACGTGACCGTCTCGATCGACTCGGTGCTCTACTACACGGTCACCGATCCGGTCCGCGCCACCTACCAGGTCGCGCAGCTCATCTCGGCGGTCGAGCAGCTGACGATCACCACGATGCGAAACGTGATCGGATCGCTGTCCCTCGACGAAGCGCTCACGAGCCGCGACAAGATCAACGCCGACCTGCGCATCGTGCTCGACGAGGCGACCGAGGCATGGGGCCTGCGCGTCGGACGCATCGAGGTCAAGGCGATCGATCCGCCCATGAGCATCCAGGAGGCCATGGAAAAGCAGATGCGCGCGGAGCGAGACAAGCGCGCCAGCATCCTCAACGCCGAAGGCTTCAAGCAGAGCTCGATCCTCACGGCCGAGGGCGAGAAGCAGTCCGCGATCCTTCGCGCCGAGGCGGAGCAGCAGGCGAACGTCCTCACCGCCCAGGGCGAGAAGGAAGCGCAGATCCTGCGCGCCGACGGTGAGGCGAAGGCGATCGAGCTGGTGTTCGGGGCGATCCACGCGGGCCGCCCGACGCCGGACCTGCTCGCCTACCAGTACCTCAAGGAGACGCTGCCGAAGGTGGCCGACGGCCAGTCGATGAAGCTCATGATCGTGCCGGCCGAGGCGCAGGCTGCGCTGGGGGCCGCGACGGCGATCGGTGGCGGCTTCAACACCGGCCAGAGCCTGGGTGCCTGACATGGAGTCGTACGTCATCCTCTGGATCGCCGTCGCCGCGGGATTCATCATCCTCGAAGTCGTGACGATGGCGTTCGTCGCGATGTACTTCGCGGTGGGCGCGGGTGCCGCAGCGCTCGTGGCGGGGCTCGACGGTGGGCTCACGTGGCAGCTGCTCGCGTTCGCGGCGACGGGCGTGGTGCTCATGCTGCTCACGCGACCGCTGCTCAAGGGCAAGCTCGAGTCCCCGAACATCGCGACCAACGTCGACCGGATGACCGGCAAGGGCGGCATCGTGACGATCGCGATCGACAACGACGCGAACACGGGTCAGATCCGAGTTGGCACCGAGTACTGGACCGCTCGCGTCGCCGAGGGCGCGCCCGAGCAGGTCATTCCCGTGGACGCGCGCGTGACGGTGCAGACCGTCGAGGGCGTCACCGCCCGCGTGCTGCCCCGTGTCGAGACACCGATCGCCTGAGTCGGATCGCCTCGCGCAGCGCGAAGCCGGCGAACACGAGCACCGGAAGCAGCAGCCAGCTCCACGCGCCGCCGAGACCGGCGAACGGCAGCAGCACCACGACGACCACGAACCCGATCATGATGCGGCGCAGGTGCGCGCGCTGCTGCGCCGCGACCTCGGCAGGCGGCTCCGCGGGCAGCTCGACGGAGTTCACGTCGGCGCGAAGGTCGTCTCCCTCCCCTGGCGTGTGGAAGTTCATCGCGTGAACCACCACACGAGCGCGGCCGCGATCGCGACCTCGACGGCGACGAGCACCATGTAGAGGCGATAGCGCGACGCGCGGGTCGCCACGATGCGCTCGGAGCCGGTGAATGCGTACTGCAGGACCCACATGAGCAGCGGGAACGTCAGGACGGCGAGCACGATGTCGACCGGGCCGATGTCCCAGTCGCGGGATTCATCCACGTCGATCGGTGTGCCCTGCCTGCCGTCACGCGCGTCTTCCATGCTGGGATGCTATCGCGGGCGGCGCGCCGGAATGCGCCGGGTGCAAGTCGACCGGAACCTCCGGACGGTCGCATTTCGAGATCACGTGCGGCGCTGCCGGTGTCGTAGGTTCCGACGAGCACCCCCGCGCGCGACCGGAGATCCAGCCATGCATGTCCTGCGAACGTCCATCACCGCCCTGTCCACCTTGGCGATCGCTGCCGCGATTGCAACGCCTGCCGCGCTCGCGGTCGTGAAGAACGGTGGCTCTGGTGACGATCGCGTGATCGGCACGGGCGCGGCCGACGTGCTGCGCGGCGGCGCCGGGAACGATTCGGTGCTCGCGTTCGCGGGGGCCGACGTGCTCTACGGCGACCAGGGCAACGACGACCTGTACGCCGGCAACGGACGCGACACCAGCTTCGGTGGCGCCGGAGACGATCGCCTGTTCGGCAGCGGCGGCAATGACCGGCTGTTCGGCGGCGCCGGTTCTGACCGCCTGTACGGCGGCGCTGGCGATGACCGACTCACCTCGCTCGCCACCGACGCCGGCATCGACGTGCTCGACTGCGGCGACGGCATCGACATCGCGCGGATGCGCGCGGGCGACACGGCGCTCGACTGCGAGTACGTGATGGTCGTGGACACGGTCGCAACCGCGACCGACGACACCAAAGTCGGCACCGAGCGCGGCGACGTGCTGCTCGGTTGGGGTGGCAACGACACGCTCACCGGCCTGGCGGGTCGCGACCTGCTCATCGGCGGGCGCGGCAACGACGCGCTCGACGGCGGCGACGGCGACGATCGCCTGCTCGGCGAGTCGGGCGACGACCATGCACTCGGCGGCGCCGGCAACGACCTGATCATCGGCCGCACGGGCATCGACACGCTCGACGGCGGCGACGGCAACGACCGCATCTACGCCGGTGCGGGCGCCGACGTCGTGACGGGTGGCACCGGCAACGACCGGCTGCACGCGACCGCGAACGACAACCTCGTCGACACGCTGGACTGCGGCGAGGGTGATGACGATCGAGCGTTCATCCGCGCGGGCGACACGACCGTCGGGTGCGAGCGCGTCACGACCGTGACCGCGGTCAACACGCTCGAGACCTGACGCCGGGGCGCACTGCAGGAGAAGACGCGAGCGGCGGCCCCGAAGGACCGCCGCTCGTGGTAACTCACATCGCCCTGTCAGTGGCGGTATCTCGGCTCACCCGTCGCTGTCGCGCAGAGGCTGAGCCTCCGGCAGGCTCTCGAGCTTCTTGAGCGTGTTGTTCTCGATCTGGCGGATGCGCTCGCGCGTGACGCCGAACTCGCGACCGACTTCCTCGAGGGTGCGCGGATGCTCGCCCTTGAGGCCGAAGCGCAGCTCCATGACGCGACGCTCGCGCTCCGGAAGTGCACCGAGGGCACGGTCGATGTCCTGCTTGCGAAGCCGAAGCTGCGCCTGCTCGAACGGGCTGATGACGGTCTCGTCCTTGACGAAGTCGCCGAGCTCCGATTCTTCCTCTTCGCCGATCGGCTTCTCGAGGGAGACCGGCAGCTGGGCCATGCGCAGGATTTCGCGCACCTCGTCAGGCTGCATGTCGAGCTCCTTGGCGATCTCCTCCGCGATGGGCTCGCGTCCGAGGCGCTGCACGAGCTGGCGCTCGATGTGCACGACCTTGTTGAGCTTCTCGACCATGTGCACCGGGATGCGGATCGTTCGGGCCTTGTCCGCGATAGCGCGGGTCACTGCCTGGCGGATCCACCACGTGGCGTACGTGGAGAACTTGTAGCCCTTGCGGTAGTCGAACTTCTCGACTGCACGGATGAGACCCAGCGATCCCTCCTGGATGAGGTCCAGGAACGACAGGCCTCGACCGAGGTAGCCCTTGGCGATCGACACGACCAGGCGAAGGTTCGCCTCGATCATGTTCGTCTTCGCCGCCATGTCGCCACGCTCGATGCGCTTGGCGAGGCTGACCTCTTCCTCGGCGGTGAGCAGCGGCACCTTGCCGATTTCGCGCAGGTAGAGGCGGAGGCTGTCGAGCGAGGGGTCGACGGTGAGGTCAAGCGCGGGAGCCGGGGTGGGTACCGGCTTCTCCTTCTCCTTGTCCTCTGCGCCGAACGCACCGTCGGAGCGAGCGTCACCGGCATCGATGAGCTCGATGTCGTGCTCCACCAGGTACGTGTAGAAGTCCTTGATGTGCTCTTCGGCAATGTCCTGCTCGTAGAGTTCCTGAGCAATCTCCTGCATGGTGAGATAGCCATTTTCATGGCCGCGGTCCGCGAGCTTCTTGAGCTCGGCAACGTCGGGCACGACGATGTCACTGACGGTGAGCAAGCTGATGCCTCCTTGGCATGGGGGAGCGAGTCTTCCTGACAGGGGGATGCGAGCCAGCCTGCTCCGACACCGCGAACGCGCGTGACGAATGGCGACGAGATCGGGCGTCATGCCGGATCGCACCGCATCCTATACCCGCCTCGGATTGGCTGCTGCAGCACGTGGGGTGCTGGAGCGTGTCGCCCGGTGCAAGTGGAGGATGCAACAGGTTATCTCCGAAGGGGGCCGCTCCTGTAACTGGGCTGTCCCGGCCAGCGGCGCGGCCCACCCCGTGGCCGTTCGGCAATTGCCGCATCCAGCCGTGCTTTCCGGCCTGTCACCAATGTCACTCCGAGCCGCTCACGGCGGCGATCAGGCGGCGAACGACGGCCGCGGCCACACGGTCGCCGGCCGCCGAGTCGATCGCGGCGGCGATTCCGGTCACGAGCATCGTCGCGAGCGAGCCGAGGCCGACGTACTCGATCGTGCTCGAGCCGCGCTCGCGGAGTCGGCGCGGCGCGCCACCGCTCGGCGCGGCCTGGTCATCGTCGGGTGTCGGCACGGGATCGTCCATCGCTCGGTCGGATCGTATGCCTGCATGTCGAGCCGTGGCGAGGGTGCTTTGTCACAAATCACGCACGCCTTCGTGCCGATCGCGTGACAGGATTCGCGCCATGCCACGCTATGCAGCACTGCTTCGCGCGATCAACGTGGGCGGCAACCGGAAGGTGCCGATGGCGCGCCTGCGCGAGCTGCTCGAGGCCGACGGCTTCACCGACGTTGCGACCTACGTCAACAGCGGCAACGTCGTGCTCGCGTCGCCCGACCCCGCCGCGACGGTGTCCAGCCGCATCGCTGCGCTGCTCGCCGACGAGTTCGGATTCGAGGTGCCGACGATCGTGCGCACGAAGGCGCAGCTCGCGACGGTCGTCGCCACCGATCCGATCCCCGCTGGCGCCGACGCTCCGAAGCACTACCAGGTCACCTTCCTGGAGCGGAAGCTGCCCGCCTCGACCTGGTCGGACGTCGATCCGCAGGCGTGGGGCGACAGCACGTTCGTTGCCACCCCCACCGAGCTGTTCACGTTCACGCCCGGCGGGATCCACGCCGACAAGCTCCTGCGCGCGCTCGCGAAGGCGCACAAGGACACACCGGGCACGGCGCGCAACTGGTCGACGGTATGCAGGCTCCTGGACATGCTGGGCGACTGAGCCAGGCCGAACCCGGCAGGCCCTCCGCAGGACCTGCACCTCACATGGGCGCGACGACCTCGAACGTGAGCGGCGCCGAGTAGGTGCCGGGCGACTGGACCGGATCGACCTGCAGTCCGAAGCGCAGGGCCGCGGTCGCCGTGCCCGACGCGGTCTGCGCGACGATCGCCGTGGCATCGCCTGACTGCGCCGCGATTCCACGCCAGTTCGCAGGCGTGGCGATCACGCAGTTGTTGGAACCGGCGACCGGCCACGTGTTGGTGCCGGCCGAGAGCGTCTCGAGACACGCGGCGAAGCGCGAGCCGGTCCACGCGCCGGCGAAGTCCGGATACTGGCTGCCGAGCAGCGACAGCACCTGCGTGTCGCCGTTCACGTCGCCGGCGACGATGATGCGACCGTCCGCACCGATCGCCGGGCGGCCCAGCCCGTCGTTGCCCGCGCCGCCGTTGAGCACGAGCTTGCCGTCGGTGTCGAAGGTCGCGTCGGGCTGCCCGCTCGAGGTCAGGCGCAGCAGTCCGGCATTGGTGTAGTTGTCCGCCGCACCGGAGAGCAGCACCCCGCCATCGGGCTGGACCAGCACGCCTTCTGCATACTCGTTGCTCGAGCTGTAGGACAGGCGCTGCGCGCCACCACCGAACGTGGAATCGACGCCGCCCGTGGCGTTGACTCGCGCCACCCCGACGCGTTCGGCGCCAACGCCGTCGATCGACGAGCCGCCGAGCACGAACTTGCCGTCCGCCTGCATGGACACGCCCTGCGCCGTGTCGTCGCCCGCGGCCAGCGACACCACCTGGCGACCAGTGGCCGACCCGACGAATGTCGGCTCGTCGGCGCCCGCCTCGTTGAGCACGACGAGCGCGTAGTCGAGGTTCGTGCCGCTCGCGGTGCCAACCATGACCACCCCGTTCGTCGGGGTCGTCACCACGTCGAGCGCGAACGAGTAGCCGTTGACGTTGATGTCGCGGAACCCGGTGGTGTTGAAGGTCGGGTCGAGCGTGCCGTCGGCGCGCCAGCGGCTCGCCATGAAGCGCGTCTGCGTGTTGACCGTGGAACCTGCCACCACGATGCGGCCGAGCGAGTCGAATGCGACCGATTCCGCGCCGTCCTCGGTGCCGTAGGGGTCAAAGGTCTTGATCGCACCGAACGTCGGGTCCGGAGCGCCGGTCGTGGTCAGCTTGCCGACGAAGGCGTTCTTGGACACGCCCGGCGCCGTGTGGCCGGCGATCGCGATGGATCCATCCCACGCGATGTCGACTGCCATGACGATGTCGTTCGCGGTCCCTCGGTCGATGATCAGCGGCGTATTGCCGTTGAATGCCGGATCGAACGTCCCATTGGTGAGGTACCGCGCGACGAACCCGTTTCCGGCGGTGGTGCCGACCACCACGATCTTTCCGTCGCGCTGCACGGCGACATCGAACGCATTGTCAGTGCCGCCGATGCTGAAGACGCGACGCCCGAGCGGCCCCCACCCCGTGTCGGCCGTGCCGCCCGACATGCGGAACATCGCCGTACCCACCCCGTCGGACTGGAGCAGCCGCAGCGACGACGTGTCGTTGGTGGAGCCGAACAGCACGGAACACGGCGCTGCGGTGACCGCGTTCGTGCCCGGCAGCACGGTGCCGAACGAGCGCGCTGCAGTCCCGTACGGACAGCCGGTCGCGCTCAGGGTGGTCGCGCTCGTGACCGACAGCGTCACCGCGACGCTCGAAGATGCTGCGTTCGACGACGCTGCCATCGCGATCGAGGCCGCTACGACTATGCCGAGCAGCCACGCGCGACGTGGTGCGGACGGCATGCGACGAATCGACGTGGGCATCCCAGGGTGTATCGGCGTATACAGGCCGATTCGTGAGCCGTTCGAACGGCGACCGCGCCCGAACCGTTCGGTCACCCGCGCGGGAGGGCGATCACGATCCGATCGCCGGAACCCTCGAACGTGCCACCCATCGCCACCACGCGCATGCGAGCGAGCGAGATGCCGAGCCCGGACTTGTCCGGCTCCACGTCGACCATCGGGAACGAGGAGTTCGGCACGATGTGCAGCTGCACCTCGTGTGCCTCGTGGCGCCACGTGAGGCGAACGTCGATACCTTCCTCGAAGCACAGCCCGTCCACGATCGCCTGGAGCGACTCGGTGAGCCAGGAAGGATCGGCCTTCACGTTCACGTCGGCGCCGGGATCCACCGCGAGGCGTCCGTCGTTGGTGCTCGTGGCACACAGGTCGTCCACGACCGAGCGCAGCGGCACGTGCTCGATCTGCGGATGCATGCGCTTGGCGGCGATGCGGCCGATCTTGGAGAGGTCGTCGAGCATGTGGTCGAGGCGCTCGGATGCGCGCACGATCTGCCCGACGTACTTCTCCTGTGCGGCGTCGTCGAGGTTCGGCGTGCCCTCGAGCATGCGCGCGAATCCGTACACGACGGCCAGCGGACTGCGCAGTTCGTGGCAGGCAGGACCGATCGCCTGGCGCAGCAGCTGCTGCGTGTCCTGCCCCGATGCCACTGCCATGTGCCGTGCTCCTTGCGTTCGTCATGCGACAATGCGTTCAGCGCCGCAGCATTGCGGCTACCCGGCGCGACGCGACGCGACACCTCGCGCAGCAACGCTTCCCAAAACCGAACTTCCGTGACCCTCACCTCCCACTCCCTCGACCTGCAGGCAACCGCCCCCTCGATCGCGCTCGCGCTCGACGAAGTCGGCGTGACCGGCGTGGTGCGCGGGATCGTGCTCGGCGCGTGGGATGCACCGACCACCGCGACGTTCGACATCGCGGCCTCGGTGGGCGCGGATGCGCGCGGCGCGCACCTGTCGCGCTTCCACGAGGCCCTCGACCAGGCACTCGCACTCGTTGCCGACGATGGGCGCGACGTGCCGAGCCTCGCGGTGCTCGCAGCGGTGATCGCCACGCGAGCCGCCGACCTGCAGGGCGCCGCCACTGCCCGCGCACACGTTCGGGCGACGATCGCGTGGCCGCGGGTGTCGCCGGCAAGCGGCCGTCGCACCGTGGATCCGTTCGTGACGTGGGCGACCGTGCTCGTGGACCGCTCCAGCGGCGAGCCTCGCACGACCACGACGATCGGCGTCGAGGCGACCGGCATGACGGCCTGCCCCTGCGCACAGAACCTGGTGCGCGACGCGGCGCGAACGCGCCTGCTCGACGACGGCATGGACGAGGCGACGATCGAGCGCGCGCTCGACGCGATCCCGATCGCGACGCACAACCAGCGTAGCACCGGCCGCTTCGAGGTCGAGCTCGTGGGTGATGGTGCGGTCACGGAGATGGTCGACCCGCTCGTGCTCGTGGACCTCGTGCGCGAGTCGATGAGCGCGAACGTGCACGAGCTGCTCAAGCGCGACGACGAGCGTGCGATCGTCGAGGCCGCCCACGCGGATCCGCGCTTCGTCGAGGACTGCGTGCGCGCGCTGCTCGTCGACGCGCTCGATCACCCGCAGGTCGGCGGTGCGCTGCCGGCCGCGGCGCGGCTGCTCGCCACGCAGGTGAACCACGAGAGCATCCACGCGCACGACGTCGTCGCCACCCGCTCGGGGTCGCTGCGCGACCTGCGCGACGAGCTCGGCATCGACACGCCGCCCGCGCCCGCCTGACACGACCGCAGGCCTGAGGCAACGCCCCGAGAAGAGGTACGACCCCGGCCTGGTGCGAGGGGACGAAGCTCGCGGGCCGGGGTCGTGCAAGCCAGATGACGAGGGACGAGTTCGTCGTGCTGGCCGTGGCTGTGGCGTGGTGTGGTGTGGGACGAGATGGGACTGACGGGACTGACGGGACTGACGGACGGTGCGTTGTTCAAAAGCTTCCGGGACTGGTCTCGGGGCGGCGTCCCCCTCAACCGGCGTGTTCCCGGGCGCTGGCAGCGAAGTTCCCTCCACCTGGCGGCTGCCACGTCCCGGTCGGCGAACCGGGTGGCGTGTGGCGCTCGCGGGCCCCTTCCATGATTCCCGGCGCTCCGGGCGGCTGGTGCCTCGCTGCCTTGCTCCATCAAGGTCTCATGAACCCCAGCAGTGCGGAGACGGTGGAATTACCTATGTGTGCGCAGACCCTGACCTAGGTGCCTGCCGACGGTGCGACCAACGTAGCTACGACGTGGTAACTTACGGTCCTGTAACTACGCAGGAAGGTGACCTCCACATGACCGTCGCTACCGCCCCGCATCCCGAGCAGCCGAACGAGCCCCGCCAGCGCGCACCGCGCCAGGTGAAGGGCCTTCGCCACTTCACGCCTGATCGCATCCGGCGCCAGAAAGTCGTCATGCTCGTCGTGACGCTCGGACCGCTCGTGGCACTCGGCTTCGCGATCGCGATGCTCTGGGGCACCGGCTTCCAGACGAGCGATGCGGTGTCGTTCGCGTCGCTGTACGTGGTGTCGCTCCTCGGCGTGACGGTCGGCTTCCACCGGATGCTCACCCATGCGGGCTTCGACACGAAGCCCTGGGTGCGCAATACCTGGGCGGTGCTCGGCACGCTCTCGGTCGAAGGCGCACCGGTCAACTGGGTAGCGGACCATCGCCGCCACCACGCGCACTCCGACGAG
>JAOPYQ010000012.1 GCA_025964555.1 Thermoleophilia bacterium
CTCGTCGCGCGCCCGCGCAGCATGCGCGGCGGTCGGGCCGCGGGGGCGGGAGGCGGTCCGCCGGGTGGGCCGCAGGTGCCGCCGCCCGAACAGGGGGCGCTCGAGATCGCGGCGCCATCCGGGCCGAAGTTCGCGCAGCTGTCGATGTGGGACGAGGTGCTGCTCGACTACGCGACCCAGGGGCTGTCGGTGCGTGCGCACCCGGTCGAGCTGCTGCGCCCGATGCTCGGGTCGGGGGTGGTGACCGCAGCGCAGGCGCTCGACGACATCCCGCACGGGCGCACCATCGACATCGTGGGAGCGATCACCGCGCGCCAGAAGCCGGGCACCGCCAAGGGCGTCGTGTTCCTGCTGCTCGAGGACGAGACCGGCGCGCTCAACGTCATCGTGGGGCCGGAGCTGTACAAGGCAGAGCGCACGACGATCCGCGGCGAACCGATCCTGCGCATCCGGGGTCGGATCGAGCGCCACGACCGCGTGGTCAACCTCGTCGCGCGCGAGGTCTACCGCCTGCCGCGCGACCTGCGCGGCCGCTCGCCGCGCCGGATGCGTTCCAAGTCCTGGAGCTGAGGCGCGGGGCCCAGGCGCGGGGCGGGCACGATCGCGCGCGGGGCGGAGCGGTGCACGATCGTGCATGTGCAAGCGTCGAACGTGCACACGTCGTCGAGATTGTGGAGATTTTTCAGCCGACTGCACGCAGGGATGCGATCTTGACGCGAAACTGACGAAAGGACACGTTCGTGGCCGGAAATCTTCTTGCATTGCGTCCTGCGAACCTGAAATAGTTCGCTCGTCGCCACCGGAGGGGTGAGCGACAGGAGGAGCAAGACCATGAACATCGCACCGCTTCGCAATCAGAATCCCGGAATCGTGCCGCCCTGGCTGCAGGTTCCGAACCGTAATCCCGGCATCGTGCCGCCGTGGCTGCAGGGGCGCCCGGTCGGACCGACGATCCCCGTCGACGACGACACGCCGCGCATCCTGCGCGCCACACGCACCGTCTATCAGCCGCTGCCGATCACGACGGACCCCGACGTCCCTCGCATCTGGCTCGGCTGACGCATTCACGATCACCCCACCGCCTCGAGCGCAACCAGTGGGACGGGACCCCCACGCACTCGACGGCGATGCACCGACGGACCGGCACATTCTGTGCCGGTCCGTCACTCTTCCGGCGGCAGTCTGCGGCGCACCGTGCCCCCACGGCGCACCGGGCCCACACGCGCCCCGGGCCCGCACGGCAACCCATAGGATCTGCGGCGTGCGACGCCCCGCCCTTCCGCTGCTGGTCCTGATCGTCGCGTGCATGATGCTCGCGCCCGCGGGCGCGCTCGCGCACGAGCTGCTCGTCGCACCGGTCGGGAGCGCGGAGATCGACGCCGGGCTCGCCGACCCCGCGCGCCTCGTCCACGCGACGCTCGACCAGCCCGGTGACACGCTGGTCGTGACGGTGACGTCGACCGGCACGCCGCTCGAGCTGCTGCTGCTCGTCCCCGACCGAACGCCCGAGCGCGCGTTCCGTGGCGACGACCTCCCACGGATCGATCTGGCTCCCGCGAACACACCCGGCGAAGCGCAGTCGAGCGGCGGCACCGAAGCGGTCGACGAAGCTACCGCGGTCGACTACCGCGTCATCGACGCGGCGACGATCGCCCCGCGCGACGGCACGAAGCTGACGATCACCGTGCGCCGCGGCGACCAGCCCGCGCGCGTCGCGCTGCGCGTCGGCGCGCCGACGTCGTTCGAGGCGGCGGACTTCGAGCGCACCCCTCGAACGATCGTGCAGCTGCGCGGCTGGGCCGAGACCCCCGCGCCGAGCGCGAAGCTCGACCGCACGCCCGCGAAGACCGCCTCGCGCCCCGTGGTCGCGATCTTCGGCGCCGGGGTTGCGCTGCTCGGCGTGCTCATCGCGGTGTGGTGGGTGTACTCGGGTCGGCGCCGCTCGCGTGAACGTGGTGTCGAGCGCGCCGCCGAAGAACGCGGATCCTGACGACGTACTTCCGCTCGCCAGCCAGGACGCCGATGTGGGCTTGTGTGCCAGATCGGATATGACTGCCTGGCGGACCTCATGCCGGAGGTCCGTGCACTGGAGACTTCGAGCGGGTACGGTGTGGTGCATGACTTCTGGTGACGTCCGAGACGAGCTCGCGCACCTGCGCGACGAGGCAGCAATCCTGTTCGAGGCATACCTCGCCCGCCCCGTGCTGCGTGGCATCTCACACCTCGTGGGCTTCTTCGCCGCGATCGGCGCGGGCCTCATGCTCGTGCTGCAGGCCGGCGCGGCACTCCAGGTCGTCGCCTCGGTCGTGTACGGCGCAGGGCTCGCGCTCGCGCTCGGCACCAGCGCGCTGTATCACCGCATCAAGTGGCGCCCCACGGCGTACCGGCGCATCCGCAAGCTCGACCACTCGATGATCTACGTGCTCATCGCATCGTCATGCACGCCGATCGCGCTCATCGCCACCGACGGCACCTGGCGCATCACCGTGCTCGTCGGCATCTGGACGCTTGCCGCCGCCGGTATCACCATGCGCTGGTTCGTCGAGAACCAGCCACGCTGGCTTCTGGTCGCGACCTACATCGGCATGGGCTGGTCGGGTCTGACGCTGTTCCCGGCACTGCACCGCATGTCCGACGCGGCATTCGCGCTCGCGCTCGTCGCCGGCGTGCTCTACACCATCGGGGGCCTCGTGTACCTCACCCAGCGCCCGAATCCGCTCCCGCGCTGGTTCGGCTTCCACGAGGTGTTCCACGCACTCGTCGTGGCAGGTGCGACGTGCCACTTCCTCGCCGTGTGGCCGCTCGTCACGGGTCCGCTGCCCGGGAGCTGACCGAGCTGGGCTACTTCGCCGAGGCTGCGCCAGCGACGTACTCGGCGACGTTCGTGGCGTCCTCGCCCTCGAGCAGCATCGGGGGCATGCCGCCACCGCCCTTGATGATCTGCTGCTCGATCGCGGCAGCGTCCATCTCGGTCTCGTCCAGGTTGGGGCCGACCGCGCCGGACGTCTCCGCATCCGACAGCGTGTGGCAGCCGCCACAGGTCTCGGCGAACAACGAGCGAGCCTCGGGGTCGAGCTTCACCGGTGTCGTGGCAGCCTCGTCGCCGCCAGCAGCCGTGTCGCCGCCGTCCGCCTCGTCGCCACCAGCGTCCTCGGTCGACTCGCTCGTGTCACCCTCGGCCTTCTCGGAGCCGGTGTCGTCCGCCTTGTCCTCGTCCTCGGCGTCCGCAGCGACGACCTTCGTCTTCTGACCGGCGCACTCCACGAGCGTGATCTCGTCGAGGCGATCGTCGGTCGACTTCGCGGTCGGCGTGCCCGATTCTTCCTCGGCGACTTCCTCGCGCTGGCGGTCGCAGGCCTCGGCCAGGCGCGCGTCGGAATCCTGTGGGCCGCCCATGCAGCCGGCCGAGAACAGCGCGACCGTCAGCAGGACGAGGAACAGGGCGGGAATTCGCATGCGGATGAAACCTTTCAGGATCGAGCCGGGCGCGGACGTTCCCACGCGCGACGCGCCGCGAGCATACACGCGCGCGCGGCGCGATCACAGCCCCGAGCGCGCTATCGCACGCCCGCTGCGCGGTACCATTCGATCCGTGCACGACGACCTCTCCGGCATCAGGATCGATTACGCAGGCGCGGGCTTCTCCGCCGCCGACGCCGGCAGCGATCCGATGGCGCGTTTCGACGCCTGGTTCGAGGAGGCGAGCGAGCTGGCGACGGTCGTCGAACCGAACGCGATGGCACTCGCCACGAGCGCGCCCGACGGTACCCCGAGCGTGCGGATGGTCCTGCTCAAGGCCGTGGACGCGGCGGCTGCGAGCTTCGGCTGGCACACCAACCTCGAGAGCCGCAAGGCCACCGAGTGCCTGCGCACGGGCACGGCAGCGCTCTGCTGGTGGTGGCCGGGCGCCCCGGGCTCCGACAATCCCGGCCGCCAGGTACGCGCCGTCGGGCGCGTCGAGCGGCTCGACCGCGACGCGTCGCGCGCCTACTTCGAGCGCCGACCGATCGAGGCACGCGTCAGTGCAGTCGCCTCGCACCAGTCGCGAGCGGTGCAGGATCGGGCGACGATCGATGCGCGCGCCGCGGCGATCGACCCCTCCTCGGTCGAGCTTCCCGCCTCGTGGGGTGGCCTGCGCCTCGTCGCCGACGAGCTCGAGTTCTGGCAGGGGCGCACCGCTCGCCTGCACGATCGCATCACCTTCCTGCGCCTGGACGAGCACGACGCCGTGCTGTCGCGCCCTGCCGCCGACGCCGCGGGCGGCGATGACGCACTGCTGACCGCCGGCACGATCGTCACCGATCCACACGGCACGCGCTGGCTGCGTGCACGCCTCGAGCCCTGACCCGCCTGCCGACGACCGACGACTCAAGTGCGGCAACGCGTCGGGACGCGACCCGTGTCACGACGGAGCCCGTCGAACCTGCGTGTGACGTGGGTTCGCGAGGTCGCATCGCCGCAGGTCTTTCCGTGCCTCGACGCGACTCGTCGAACCTTCGTGTGACGCCGGTTCGCGAGGTTGCATCGCTCCAGCGGCTCGTGTCGACCGCGCGCACCCCGCGCTCGGATCAGGCGCGCGCGCCGGAGCCGACGACCGCGTGGATGCGCTCGAACGCCGCAGCGACGGCGGGGGAGCGGCGCGAGCCGGCGTTCCACGCGAGCCACAGCTCCGATGTCAGTGGCACGCGCGGATCGACGAGCCGCACGAGGCGACCCGTCGCGAGCTGCTCCTCGCACACGTGGCGTGGGAGCACGGTGATGCCGAGGCCGCGTTCGGCGAGCGCCGCGAGCGTCGGCAGGCTGTCGGCCACCACCGAGGCGAGCACGTCGGGCTCCACGTCGAACACCTGCTGCCAGTACGCGCGGATGAGCGGCAGCTCCTCGGCGTAGGCGAGCAGCGGCACGTGCTCGAGCTGCTTCGCGGCGCGCTTGCCACCGCGTCCGAGGTTGCCGAGCTCCGCCGCGACGTCGGGCGCACCGACGAGCACGAACTCCTCCCGAGCGAGTGGCTCGACCGTCACGCCCTTGCGATCGAGCGGGGAGGTGAGCACCGCCAGGTCCAGCTCGCGCGCATCGATCGCGGCGATCACCTGTGCGTCGTCGCCGACCGTCACGCGCATCCGCACGCCCGACACGATGAGCGGCGCCAGCGCCGGCAGCACCCGCCCCGTGATGAACTCCGACGGTCCGCCCAGATACACCGACGCGCCGCGCAGCGGCTCGTCCTCACCGGTCGACATGCGCCCGAGCCACTGGCCCCACGCCTCCTCGACCGCGTCGAGGTGCGAGCCGACCTGCTCGGCGAGCTCCCGGCCTGCCGGCGTCGGTTCCACGCCGCGCGGCAGGCGCCGGAACAGGCGCCGCCCCGTCACGGCCTCGAGCGCCTGCAGCTGCTGCGTCACCGCGGGCTGCGACATGTGCAGCTGGCGCGCCGCCTCGGTCACCGACCCCGAGCGATGGATCGCCAAGAACGCGCGAAGTCGATCGATGTCACCCATCAGGCGCGGTTCCGTTCCATCAGTCGTCCTGTCCCGAGCGCACCACGTCGAGCACTGCGTCGCCGTACCGCTCGAGCTTCGCGGGTCCCACGCCGGAGACCTCCGCCAGCGCGCCGATGCTCGCCGGCCGCGCCTGGGCGATCGCCACGAGCGTCTTGTTGTCGAACACGACGTACGCGGGCTTGCCGATGCGTCGCGACTCCTCGCCGCGCCACGCCTGCAGCGCGGTCACCAGCGGGTCATCAGGATCGAGCACGACCTTCGCGCCACCGCTGCCGGAGCCCGAGCTCGCACCGCGCGGCGCGGCGACCTGGATGCCCAGCTCCCCGAGGAAGCTGCTGCCGGCGCCCGCATCCGCCGCACGCGACAGGTACAGGTGCCGCTTCGCGCGCGTGATCCCGACGTACAGCAGGCGGCGTTCATCGTCCACGTCAGCCGCGCTCGTGCGGCTCTTGAACGGCAGCTCCTTGACGTTGAGTCGCGGCAGGAACACCGCCGCCCACTCGAGCCCCTTCGCGCGATGCAGCGTCAGTAGCTGCACGCCGCCATCGGTGGGCCGCACGTCGTAGCGGGAGCGCACCGCGTCCACGAACGTGCCGAGGTCCTCGAACTGCTCGGTCGCGGCGAGCCGCACGAGCAGCCCCAGGTCCTCCTGCAGCGTCTGTGCCTCGTCGCTGCCCTTGACCTTGCCGTCGGGGCGCCACCCGAGCCGCTCGGCGAACTCGCGCACCGACGTCTCGACCCGCGGATCGATGCGACGCTGTTCGAGTCCGCGCAGCAGTCCGCGCGCACCGGGACGATCCAGGAACGCACCCGACGTCACCACGAACGGCACGCCGGCGGCTGACATCGCGGCCTCGAATTCGGGCGACCGTGCGTTGATGCGATACAGCACCGCGATCTCGGTCCACGGGACGTCGAGCTCGTCGTGCAGGCGGCGGCACTCGGTTGCCACCCACGCCGCCTCGTCCGACTTGGTCGCGTGGGCAATCACCGTCGGCTCGGGCGCCGCGGCATCGACGAGGTCGGGCGCCGCGACGAGGTGCTTCTCGCGGCCCCCGAGCGTCGGCACCAGCCGGTTCGCGAGCTCGAGCACGGGCGGATTGGAGCGGTAGTTCTCCTCGAGCGTGACGATCTTCGCGCCGGGGAAGCGGTCAGGGAATTCGAGCAGCCACGATGGCGACGCGCCGGTGAACGCGTAGATGGTCTGGTAGTCGTCGCCGACCACGCACACGTCACCGTCGGGACCGGTCCAGTGGTCGAGCAGCGCCTGCTGGAGGGGATTGACGTCCTGGTACTCGTCGACCGTGAGCGCACGAAACCGCGTTCGCAGCCGCTGCGCTGCTTCGGGATGTTCGTCGAGCAGGTCGGCGAGCTTCGACAGCAGGTCCTCGAAGTCCCATGCGCCGAGACGCGCCTTGGTCGCCTCGTACTCGGCGAACACGTCCTGCATCCGCGACGGGTCACGCAGCGGCTGCTCGTGCCCGGTGCGCTCGAGCTCGTCGAGGTAGTGCTCGGGCGTGACGCGACGATTCTTCGCCCACTCGATCTCCTGCGCCAGCTCCCGGCGCGGACGGAAGCAGTCCGGCGCTGGCAGCCGACGCGCCAGCGTGTCGAGGATCGCGCCCTTCTGCGGCATGAGCTCCGGCATGGGCGATCCCACGAACGGTTGCCACAGCACCGACAACATCCAGCGCGCAGCGCCATGGAACGTGCGCGCTTCCACGCCGTGCACGCCCAGCGCCGACAGGCGCTCGCGCAGCTCGCCGGCCGCCTTGTCCGTGAACGTCACGGCGAGCAGCTCACGCGCCTCGAACGCGCCGCTCGCCACCTGGTAGGCGATGCGGTGCGTGACGGTCGTCGTCTTGCCCGTTCCCGCACCAGCCAGGATCGCGACGGGGCCGCGCACCTGGCTGGCCGCCTCCCGCTGCGCGGGGTTGAGCCGCGCGAGGATCGTGTCGGGGGCGAGTGGGCCGGTGCCGGTGGTCACGTGCGAATCCATCGGGGAGGGAGCATCAAGGGTCTTCATCGTACGCGCGAGTCTGACGCATGCGTCGGCCACGTCCGCGATCATGGTCCGATGCAGCTTGCCCCGATCACCCAGCTCCCCGCCGTCAACCTCGTGGCCGCCCCGGCCAGGATCGGCGCTCCTGCGTCGTTCCGGGATCCCGCGAGCGCCGCCACGACGTCCGTCGCGCCCGCTCCGGCAGCCGCGTCGGCCTCGATCTCCGGCGCCGTCGACGGCGTCGCGCAGCTGCTCGCACCGCTCATCGACTTCCCGGGCATCGCCGCCGGGCAGGTGTTCGACATCGTCAAGGGCTCGAAGGTCGGGTTCCTGGGCGTGAAGGGCGAGGCCACGATCACCCGCTTCGACGACGAGGGCGCCTCCTTCGCGGTCAAGGCCGGCGCGTTCGGCGTCAAGGTCGACGTCGTAGTCGACGTGCAGCGCACCGGCCCGGAGACCGTGCGCATCAGCTCGCGCGGCACCGGCATCCCGAACATGGACGCCGACGGAACGGTCGTCGTGAGCCGCACCAACTACGCCGAGTTCCTGCGCTCCGACGGCTCGGGCGAGCGCACGGTCATCCAGCACGATGGCACCGGCGGGATCGTCATCGACACGGTCGTGCCGACCTTCGGCAACGCGCACCTCGTGCTCGAGCGCCGCTAGGACGGTCGAGGCACTGCCGGGCTAGTTGCCCTCGAGCGCTGCCTTCATCGCCTCGAGCTTCGCGCGGGTCTCCGGATCCAGGTCGTCCGCGACCTGCGAATCGTGCTTGGACGATCCGAGCGCGCCCTTGTCGACCTTCGGGCCACGCGGCGTCTGGGGCCGATCGTCGCGCCCACCGCGCCCGTGCGCGTCACGCGGGCTCGACTTGGGCTTGTCCGACACGCCGCGCGTACCGCCACCGGCGTCGGCGCTCGCCGACGGGACGCGGTAGCGCTTGCCGCAGCCGAGCGCCTCGGGGCGCAGCGTCTTGGATTCGAGCAGTCCGATCGGCGACACCGTCGCCAGCTTGCCGAGCGCATCGACGTGCCGCTCGAGCTCGTCCGCGAGGTGGCGTGCGTTGAGCAGGTCGTCGCCAGCGAGCGACTTCTCCCGTTCACGCAGGAAGGCGGCGACGACCGAGTGGTCGTCCGCGATCGTCTTGGCGCGCTCACGCGCGATGCGGCGACGCTCGAGGGTCGTGGACGCGTCGGCCAGGAACTCCCAGGCCTTGATGTACTCCGCGCGGGCCGGCGGCAGCAGTGCACGCATCAGGTCGCGGGGCGCGGCGGTGGTCGGGTCGAGGTCGACCGGATCGGAGGCTGGGGTCGCAGGGGCGTCGTCCATGGCCGCATGCTACCGCGCACGGCGCGGTTCCCGGCCGGTTCGAGATCCGCGATACCACGTGCGCTGGACCCGTCCGATACGGTATCGACATGACCCAGGGTGGACACGACCGCGGCCCCGATGCCGCGACATCGCTGCAGGAGCCGCCGATCGAACCGGCCCGCGACCCTGATGTCGAGGCGCGCGACGAGGCAGAGATCGCCCGCGCGCTCGGCGGGGATGTCGACACCATCGACCGCGGCATCACCACGCGGGCCCTCCTGTCAGAGATCGCGTCACGCGAGCCGCACGCCGTCCGCCGCGCCGAACGCGATCGCGTCGAGCGACGCTTCGTGCGCTGGCTCCTCGCGTCCCTGCTGCTCGCCTGCGTCGCGCTGCTCGCCGCGCTGTGGTGGCTCGATCCGATCTCCGTCACCGGCCGCCAGACCCGCTTCTCCGTCGTCGAGAACGGCGGCGTGCGACAGGCCAAGCTCGACCTGATGGAGGAGCTGCCCGCCGCGCCCGACGTGCTCGTGCTCGGCTCCTCGCGATCGATGAAGCTCGACCCGGCCGAGATCGAACGCGCGACCAACGGCGCAACCGCGTTCAACGGGGCCGTCTCGGGCGGCACCTCCCAGGACATGTACCTGTACGCGCGCTATGCCGACCAGCTGTGGGGCGGCGGCGGAGGCAGCCCCGACGAGTACCCGCACCTGGTGATCGGCGTCGTCAACGACGTGCTGCGCTTCACCGGCACCGCCGCGCTCGACCCGCGCCTCAAGCAGTTCCTGCCCCAGGAAGACCGCGACCGCGATCCACTCGAAGTGACCGAGCAGCTGCTGCAGATCAAGACCGTCGAGGCTGCCGTGCGCGCCGCGCGACGCGTGATCCCTCGCGACGGTGTCGGCGCCCTGCTCGACCCGACCGGAGGCGCGACCGAGGTCGACGCCGGCCTCGCCACGACCGGCAAGCAGAAAGGCAACCAGCGCGAGAACCTCGACGCGCGCGGCATGCAGCTCTTCGACCCGGGCGCCAACTACTCCAAGCCGCTCGACCAGCGCGTCGAGACTCAGATGACGACCTTCGTGCAGCGTTCCTACGAGGCCGACCAGGCCTACCAAGGCGTCGACCCGCGTGGACTCGACCTGCTGCGCCGGACCATCGAGCTCGCCAATGAGCACGGCGACGTGCCGACCCTGTGGGTCACGCCGTACCAGCCAGGCGCGAAGCAGTACCTCCCTGATGCCTACCAGGATCGAGACCGCGCGTTCCGCGCCGCGATCAAGGAGCTCCAGGGCGACAAGAACCTCAGGTTCACGTTCGTGGACCTCGACGACCTCGCGTCCTTCGACGGCGATCCGAATGAATTCCACGACGGGATCCACATGACCGTCAAGAACACCGCGCGCGTGATCGCACGCCTGCAGCGCGATGGCGTGCTCGCGCCCGCGCGCCGCTGAAACTCGCCACCCGCTCTTCCCGAAGACCCGGTAGGGGAACGAGACGGGGGATTCGTATGAGCGGGATGGCTGTTGGTGTGCGTGGGTCGTCGAACGACAACCTCACGACCGGGTTGCTGATCGGTGGCGGGACCGCCACCGCGGCCGGCGTCGGTGTCGGTGGCCACGCGATCTGGGCGCGTACGCATGTCGCCGATCGACAGCAGCGCCTCGCTGACGCCAACGCATCGCTCGTCGGCGCGAACCAGCACGAGACGGAGATGCGCTCGGCGCTTGCCGCGGACCGCGTCCATCCGCCTGCTGGGACGTCCGCCGACGACGCACTCGCGTGGGCCCGCTCGCGATTCGCCAGCGGCGCCGGCACCGCATACACGCGTGAAGGCACCGGCGCCGACCTCGACATCAGCCGCTGGGGCAGTCCGACCGGATCGTCCGGCGAGGCGATCTCCGGCGCACGGACCCTGTCCGACGGCAACGCCGGCGGCGTGGTTCGCGCCGGCGACTGGCACATCCCGGTGCGCTTCGCGCAGGACCTCGACCCGCTCGCCAAGTCGCGTCAGGTCTCGTACCAGGAGACCGTCTGGGAGTACCACTCCGGCCCGAACCCGGCGCACAACAACCAGTACGAGTACCACTACGGCCCGCACGAGGTCACCAAGTACCGCACCGAGCACTACCTCGACGAGTTCACCCGCTTCCGCGCGAACCACGACGGCCTCGACGCGGCATTCACCGACGACTTCGACGACCTGCGCCACATCGGCACGCGACCCGAGCGCGCGGTCGAGGACGCCGTCAGCGGCGTCGCACAGGCGACCGACGAAGTCGCCGACGCAACCCGATCGCTCGGCTACGCGACCGGCAAGTCCGGCATGGTGCGCAACATCTCCATCGGCGTCGCCCTGGTCGGTGCCGGCGCGCTCGCTGCCGGGCTGGTTCGCAGCAGCGAGAGCTGACCGACGCCGCCGGTAGGGTCGTGGCATGGGTCACGACTTGATGCTGACGGTCCTCGACACGTTCGACGCCGAACGCGTCACCGAGCTGCGCGCAGCCGGCACGTTCTTCTGGCTCGACCTGGTCGACCCGTCCGACGAGCAGCTCGGCCAGCTGTCGTCCTGTATCGGCATCCACGAGCTCGCGCTGGAGGACGCCCAGAAGTTCGGACAGCGCCCCAAGCTCGACGAGTACGGCGACTACGTCGCGCTCGTGTACTTCGGCATCACCGACGTGGGCTCCATCCGGACCAAGGCGCGGATGATGGAACTGCACATGTTCGTGCACGGCGACTACATCATCACCGTCCACCGCGAGCCGTGGCCCGACTTCGAGCGCCTGCGTGCCACGTTCGGGCGAGTCCCGCTCGGCTCCGAGCAGCTCGTCGTCTACCGGATCCTCGACGCGCTCACCGACTCGTGGTTCCCGCTCGTGGAACGCATCGACTTCGACATCGAACAGCTCGAACAGGCCGTCGTCGCCGATCCCGAACCGCGCCATATCGAGCAGGTCATGCGGCTCAAGCGCGACCTCGCCTACCTGCGCCGCACCGCCGGTCCGGTTCGCGATGTCGCCTTCGCCCTGTCGACTCGCCTCACGGAGATACCTGGCCTCGAGCACGGACCGCGCGACTACTTTCGCGACGTGCACGACCACATGATCCGCATCGACCGCTCGCTCGAGACCAGCCGCGTGCTGCTGAGCGACGTGATGTCAGTCCACGGCGCGCGCGTGGCCCAGGCCCAGAACCGCGCGACCGAGCGGCTGAGCATCGTCTCGACGATCTTCCTGCCGCTGTCGTTCGTCGTCGGGTTCTTCGGCCAGAACTTCCGCTGGATGGTCGACAACGTCGATACACGAACCGACTTCCTCTGGTACGGCATCGGCGGGCTCGTCGTCTCGCTGCTCCTGCTTGCGCCGGTCATCTGGCGCTCGCGCTCAGACGAGTGACGACCGCCCTGCCATGATGTGACGGTGCGACGAGGGCGCCTCGACATCCACCGCCGCGTCGGCGATGCCCGCGCTCGCCTTCGCGCTAGCGCCCGGCCGCTGCTGCAGGCCGCGCTCGCCGCACCGCTCGCGTGGTTCCTCGCCACCGATCTGCTCGGCCACGACGCCCCGATCTTCGCGCCCATCAGCGCGCTCGTCGCGATCGGCGCCACCATCGCGCAGCCGTGGCAGCGCGCCGCCGAGATCATCGTCGGTGTCGCGATCGGCGTCGCCATCGCGGACGCGCTCACGCTCGTGATCGGCCAGGGCACGCTGCAGATCGGCGCGATGGTGCTGCTGGCGATGGCGACGTCCGTGCTGCTCGGCGGTGGCCCCATGTTCGTGCTCCAGGCCGGGACGGCCGCGGTGCTCGTCGCCGCGCTGCCGACCGCGGATGGCGTCGCGTCCGTGGACCGGTTCCTCGACACGCTCGCCGGAGGTGGATCGGCGCTGCTGTTCACGATCGTGCTGCTGCCGATCCGTCCGCTGCAGCTCGCGCACCGAGCAGCCGGACCCGTGCTGGACGAGCTCGCGCGCACCTTCGACGAGGTGGGGGAGGCGCTGCGGCACTCCGATCCGGGGCTCGCCGCCCGCGCCCTCGAGCGCGCACGCGGCGCGGGCGATCACTGGGCTCGACTCGACGAGGCGGTCGGCATCGGACGCCAGGCAACTCGCATCGCGCCCGTGCGCCGACACGAGGAAGCCGACCTGCTCGACATGACGCAGAGCGTCACGCAGCTCGACTATGCGATCCGCGACGTGCGCGTGCTGGCGCGGGTGGCGCTGCGCCTGACCGAGACGACCGTGCCGCACGGCGCGCGCCTGGAGCTCGTCATGCGCGCGTTCGCGGGCTCGGTCCGTGCGCTCGAGGGCCACCTCGCCGGCGAGTACGACGAGACCCTCGCCGCTCGCGACTGCGCGCTCGACGCGGTGCGCATCGCCTCGTCGATCACGCCCGCCGACGACGAGCTCGTCTTCACCCACCTGCTCGGCCAGGTGCGCTCGACGGCTGTCGACCTGCAGCGCGCGACCGGACGCCCGCGCGACGAAGCGATCACGCGCATGCTCGAGGCCGTGACCAAGGGTCGCGCCGGCCACGCCTGACACGTCGGCGCGGGGGCTACGGCTTGGCGCCGTGCCTATCGCTTCGTCGTGCGTCGGGCGCTCGCTGCCTTCGCGGGCGTTCGTCGCGCAGGCGCGGGCTTCGCCTTGCCGGTGGCGTTCGACGCGCCGCGCGTGACGCGCTGCTGCTCCAGGCTTGCCTCGAGCGCCGCCATGATGTCGTCGACCGGGGTGGACGCCGGCGATTCGGGCTGGTCGGGCTGCACGACCACGTCGCCGGCTTCCGCCTTGCGATCGATGAGCTGCGCGAGCTGTTCCTGGTACTCGTCGATGTAACGCGACGGGTCGAAGTCGACCTCGAGCGATTCCAGGAACGCCTTCGCCATCTTCACTTCCTTGTCCTTGGCGGCGGGCAGCTCGTCCGGGTCCATCACCGTGCCCACGTCGACGACCTCGTCGGAATAGCGCAGGGATTCGACGACGAGCGCGTCGCCGGTGGAGCGGATCGCCACGAGCTGCTGGCGCCCGCGCATCGTGAGCCGCGCGATCGCTGCGCGGCCGGTGCCCGCAAGCGCGGAGGAGAGCAGCGCATAGCCGCGCGCGCCACCCTCGCCCGGGACGAGGAACCAGGACTTCTCGACGTACATCGGGTCGATCTGCTCGAGCGGCACGACGTCCTCGATCTCCATCGCGCGCGACTTCTCGGCAGCGAGGGACGCGAGCTCGTCGTCGGTGATCCGCACGAACGTCCCATCGGCCCGTTCGACGCCGCGGTCGACGTGGTCCCATTCGACGACGGTCTCGTGGACCGGGCAGATGCGCTGCTGCTTGAGCCGCACGCCGTCCTCGTCGTGGACGAGGTTCATGCGGATGTCATGCGAACGGGTCGCGGTCACCATGGAGACGGGCACGTTCACGAGCCCGAAGGTGATCGCGCCCTTCCAGATCGAGCGAGGTGGCATGGATCGGGGCTCCTCGGATAGGTGGGCCCGATCAGGGTTCCCCGACCAAACGCCGTTATGCGAGCTCGTGCACGGACCGGCCCGAAGCGGTCACCGTGCCTGCACGGATCAGTTGTTGCTGCCGCGCTGGGAGGTCGAGGGCGAGGTCGGGGTCTGGGCGCCGTCGCCTGCTCGGGTTGCCGAGCGAACGAGCTGCTGCTCGTCGACCCAGGTCCCGCTCACGGCCTGTGTCGCGTCCATGTACTCGAAGCGCTTCGCGGTGCGCTTGCGCAGCGTTCGGGGCACCTTCACGGCGGCGAGCGCGCCGGCGGGATGGGCTGCTCCCATGAGCTGCGCACGCATGCGATCGACCACGTATCGGTACGCGAACACGGACGTCAGGATCAGGGCGAGTGCGCTGAAGAGCTTCTTCATGGTGGTGCCTTCGGTCAAGGGAAATCGATGCCAGAAGGTACCCCGACCGAACGGATGCAAACGGTCGACGAGCGTGATGCGTGTCACGGCATGATGAAGACGGCAGCGGCGCCGGCCGCGTAGCCGAGCCCGACGCCCTGCAGCACCGTGCCCGCGCCGCCGAGTGCGCCGCCCATGGACGAGAGCTTGGTCCCGACCGCAGCGAGCGCGCCTGCGCCTGCGAAGGCGCCGAGGCTCTGGAGCGCTTCGGGGCGAGGCAACGGAACGAAGGTGTTGCCGACCATCGTGTAGTTGAAGTTGCGCTCGTTGGTCCGTGTCGCCTCCACGCGCGCCTGCATGAGCATTCCGCCCACCACGCCAGCGCCCGTGGCCACCATCAGTCCAACCTGTGCTGCTCGTCCCGGTCCCATGCCTGTTCTTCGGCGAGCGAACCTGGACGGTTGCAGTACATGCCGGCTGCGCCTACCAGCCGCTGGGAGGATCGCTCGCGGGGAAGCTGCCTGCGCTCTCCGTGTCGACGATGTCGTCGAACTCGTCGACGACGGAAGGCGGCGGAACCCCCGGTGCCCTGTCGTGATCGACGGCACCGTTGTGCAGCACGCCGACGCGGTCGACATCCCGATCGTCGCGGAACGCACCGCCGGTTGCCGACGCGGCGCTCGAGTGAGCGGCGTCGGTCGTGCCTGGAGTCACTGCGTTCACCTGCGGGGCGTGCAGCCCCAAGGAGCGCCCGGCAGATCGGGCGCGGTCGAGCGCCTGCGCGCCGAACTTTCGATTGAGCCAAGCGACGGCGCCGATCGCGGCAGCAACGCGGAGCAGCTTCATGAGATCTCCTGCCTCGGTGGTTCATCACGACCTTCCCGAGCGGCCGTCCGTCAAACGGCCGTGTGCATGATGCCGCCAGTTGCAGCTTCCGGGTCGACTGGGCGGTGCCGACGCTGCGGGGACTTGAGCAGCCTGCGCGCGACTCGCCAATGTTCGTGCGCGAGAACGCCGGAGGGATGCGAAATGCAGCGATTCATGCGGCTGGCATGCGGCATATCTCGCTGGCAACGCCCCCACACCGAGAAGGACCAGCCATGATGCGCAAGCTGCCTGATACCGACCCGACGAACGGCAACGAATCCATGCCACATCGACCATCGCCGGTCGTACGTACGATGTCGGAGATCGAGGTGGAGCGCGCAGCCGAGCTGTACCACCTCCGGCCGCTCGAGCTGCGACGTCGCCTGGCAGGCATGGGCACCCTGGCCTCGCGTGACGATTCTCGGTGAACGGCAAAACGGCGGAGGTCCGGAGCGTTGCGCGAGTTCGCAGCTACTGCTGCCCACACCTGCCGAAGTTCCTCGAAGTCCCGGAAGTGGACCCGTCCTCGGCAATGTGCAGCGGTATCGTCGCGGTCCACACACGCCTCGCCGGTCCCCAATACCCACGACCGGAAAGCATGGGGGCCGGTCACGCTACGCGCTGATCGGCCCTTCCCTGTTGGGTGCCCGTCGTCGCTTGCACGCGGGGTGCGAGGCGTGCGGCGCATCGCCCGGTGAGGATGCTGCCCGCCGATCGCGTGCGCCGCGAGAGCGAGAGCCCGCCGTGTCCGACGCGTCCACCGCGATCGAGCAGAAATTCCTCGTTCCCGCCCCAGGTGCGTTTTCTCGTCTGCACCTGAGGAAGTAACGACAGCAACCACGAGGGCTCTCATGACGATCAAGCAACTCATCGAGCAACGCAAGGCCGAGAATGAGGATGCGTTCCGGTCCGCCAACGAGCGGATCGAGCGCGCATCGGCGATGGCGGGCGCCACAGCGTCGCAGGCATTTCTGATGCATTGCGAATGCGCTGACCTCGATTGCCACGAGACCGTCGAGCTCACGATCGAGCAGTATGAGCAGGTGCGCATCGAGGCACGCCGCTTCGTGGTCGTCGAGGGTCATGAGGACGAATCCGACCAGGTCGTCGAGCGCGTAGCAGGGTACCTCGTGATCGAGAAGACCGGCGTCGAAGGTCGAGTGGTGGCGGCGCTCGACGCCCGGAGCCGTGAGGACGACCTGCGGGTGCGCGATGATCGCGTCGCGCGCAACGAGAACGTCTACCGTGCCGTGAACGAGCGGATCGTCGATGCGTCGAATCGCCTGATGCGACCGACAGACCACATCGATGTCGCCTGCGAATGCGGCAACCTCGGGTGTGCGCAGCTGCTGCGTGTGCGTGTCGAGGACTATCAGGACGTTCGTTCGCATCCGTCGCGTTTTCTCATCGCGCGAGGACATCGCACTCCAGATACGGAGGTGCTCGTCCACAGGCGCGGCGAATTCGAGGTCGTGGAGAAGATCGGGATCGGCGCTCGTCGGGCGCAGGAGGCGGTCGAATGAGCGAAGGTCCGACCGAACCTGAACGGCCAGAGACCATCGCATTGCAGAACATGGCGAGGGAGTTCGCCGCTGCCAACGAACGGCTCCGCAAGCACGACGAGATGCGGACGCACTTTCTGGCGATGGCATCCCACGAGCTGCGAACGCCGCTGACGTCGATCATCGGGTTCGCGTCGACCATGGTGGACCGTTGGGAGGAGTTGTCCGAAGAGCAGCGGCGAACGTTCGTCACGATCATCATGGAGCAGGGCCAGCGCCTCGGAGTCCTGGTCAACGACCTCCTGGCGATGACGCGTCTCGAGGGAGGGGACTATCCGGTCAAGCCACGCCCGATGCGCATCTGCGAGACGGTCAAGCACGCGCGACAAGCCGTGGACATGGGGCCGGTCGAGGTCGAGTGCGACCACGACCTCGTCGCGGTGGCCGACGCGCATGCGCTCGAGCAGATATTCCTGAACCTGCTCAGCAATGCCCGCCGCTATGGTGCGGCTCCGTACCGGATCGAAGCACGAAGCCAGGAGGGCTCTGTCCTGATCACGGTCCGCGACAACGGTCCCGGAGTGGACGAGGAGTTCGTGCCGCACCTGTTCGACAAGTTCACGCAGGCACCGGACCAGGCCCCTGACCCGTCCGGCACGGGGCTCGGACTCTCGATCGTGAACGGGCTGGCAGCGGCCCAGGGTGGTGCGGTCTGGTACGAGCCGAATGAGCCGCGCGGGTCCTGCTTCGTCGTGAAGCTCGTGGAACCTCGGCGTCGCGAACCGCGCGACGACCAGCCAGACGACTTCACCATGGTCGAGGACGTCCTCGGCGTCCGCTGAGCTGCGGCGCGGAATCCGAGGTGTTCTACGCCCCGAGGGATTACGTTCGATGCGCAATACTCGGGGCGATTTCCAGGGGTCCGTCGACCTCAGGGTGTCTGCGCCGAGCGCCTCCCGTGCCTTGTGGCGGAAGGTTCATCCTGCCTCAAACGAGCTCGGGTCTAGGCTATGCCACCAGATCGATAGGGACGCGCATTGACGCTCCCCGCCCAATCGTGACCACCAGCACGTAGCGTCCCGCAGCAATCGAGTTCGAGCCCGCGTCGAGGCCGACCGAGGCGCGACCGCGTCGCACGCCGTGGCGACCGGAGGCCACGATCTTCGACCCTCGGCGCAGTTGCACTCGTGCGACTCCGTCTCGGCCTGCAGCGAACTTCACGGTGCACGTGACTTTTGGCTTGCCCTTGACCACCTTGACCAGACAGACCACAGTCGCATCGCGACCGGCGACACCCTGTACACCTTGGGCTCCCGTCGCGCCGGTTGCTCCCGTAGCCCCAGTGGCACCGGTGGCTCCTGTCGCGCCCGTGGCCCCTGTCGCTCCAGTTGCGCCGGTCGCTCCAGTTGCGCCGGTCGCGCCGGTCGCACCGTTTGTGCCATTAGTACCGTTGGTGCCGGGCAGTCCGGGAACTGTCACGACGGCCCCGACGAGGATCGAGCCCGCGGAGTAGGACGTCGAGTTGCCGGCCAAGTCGGAGATGGTCGCGACCACCTGGTAGGAACCCGGTGCGAGTGCTTCCACGTGCCAGTCGCAGCTCCAGTTCGCGGCGACCACGGGCATGCACATCGTGCCACCTGTCGGGCCCGTGTAGGTGACGACGATGCTCGCGACTCCGGACCGGTCGTCGGCTGCGGATCCGGCGACGGTGAGCGGTGCCACGGTAGCCGCGACGGCCGCGACCTGGAGGAACCCGGACGGAGCGACACCATCGATCGTCCAAGTCTGCGTCGCGGGAGTTGCATCGACGTTACCGGCTGTGTCGGTCGCTCGCACGTCGACGACGTGGAGGCCCTGCCCGAGGCCGGAATATGCGACCGGTGACGAGCAGGCCGTCCATGCACCGGCGTCTCGTCGGCATTGGAACGAAGCGGTCTCTGAGGCGCTGAACGTCAGGGTCGCGGACGTGGAGGTGACGAATCCGGTCGGTCCGGATCCGATAGTGGTGTCGGGCGCAGCGGTGTCCACGGTCCAGGTGCGCGTAGCGGGGGTGGCGTCGATGTTGCCGGCTGCATCGATGGCCCGCATATCGAACGTGTGCGATCCCTGCGACAGTAGGGTGAGGCTCTTGGGCGACACGCACGCGAGCCACGATGCGCCGTCGAGGCGACAGGAGAACGTGGACCCCGGCTCGGTGGCCGAGAACGTGAACGTGCCGGTCGTGGAGGCGACGGTTCCGCTCGGCCCAGTGGCGAGCGTGGTGTCAGGCGCGACCGTGTCGACGGTCCAGGACTGCGATGCGGTTCCAACGTTGCCGGCAGTGTCGGTCGATCGCGCGTCGAAGGTGTGCGGACCGTCTGCCAGCGACGAGTAAGTCGGCGGGGTTGCGCATGCTGCCCAGACCGCGGCGTCGAGGCGGCACTCGACCACGCCGTCACTTGTCGTGATCGTTGGGGACGCGGCGGCGCTCGTCGACGAGCCGGACGGTAGGCCGCCGATGGCGATGGTGGGTGGCGTCGCGTCGATCGTGACGTTGACGGCGGCGGACGTCGACATGTTGCCTGCTGCGTCGACGGCACGCAAAGTCAGGGCATGGGCGCCGTCCGAGAGTGCCGAAGACGGTGACATGGTCAAGGTTCCGGGCAGCGCATCGGATCCGACCTGCCTTCCGTCGACGAGTAGCTCGTAGTGACCCAGCCCGCAGCCCGCATCGGTGGAGGAGCTCCACGTCACCGAGGGCTTCGCCTGGAGCACGGCGCCTGCCGCCGGAGAAGCGATTGCAGGCGAGCTCGGCGGAGTTGCATCGCCGGTGCATCCGTAGGCGACCAGTTTGTTGGTTGCCGGGACGAGCAAGGTGTTCTCGCCAGCGGCGAGGCCGACGAGCGGCTGCGACACGTTCTGCTCGTCGGGCGCGGTGATCGGCGAACCGGCATTCGCGCTCCAGGTGGTCGATCCGGTGGTCGCGTCGAACGCGGTCACGGCGCCGGTCGATGACCCTGTGTACACCGTCGAACCGACGGTGATCGGCGCGATCGTCAAAGTCGCCGGGATCGCGGTTGACCACGCGGTGACGCCAGTCCCGGTATCGACCGCGGAAAGTGTTGACGTGGTCTGGTACAGGGCATTCGATCCACTGAACGCCGGGATTCGCGTGGAGGCGTAGGAGCTGAGGACGGCGCCCGTCGCCTCGTCGAAAATCATGTTGCCGCTGCCGCCATCACGCGCATAGACGCGGCCGCCGTGCACCGCGACGGTCTTGCCCCCGCCTCCCGAGCAGCCAGTGGAGTAGACCCACTGCGTCGCGCCGGTGAGGGCCGCGAACGAGTACATCCTCAGGCACGCATATCCCACGATAACGCGGCCGGCGTCCACGGCCGGTGACGCCTTGCCGCCATTGGCCACCGACATGGTCCACAGCTGCGTTCCTGTCGCCGCATCGAGTGCGTAGACGTTGCCGCCTGAGCCAGCACCTCCGTGGTAGACGATGCCACCGGTCGCCGTCGGCGGTGAGTCGAACGATGACTGCGACAGCTGTCGATTCCAGAGCGGGGTGCCCGTATCCGCGTCATAGGCGCCGGCGAGCCCATTGCTGCTGACGACGAAAATGCGCCCGTCGTCGTAGGCGGGGGTCGGAGCATAGGACGTGCCCCCGATCGTCTGGGACCAGACGGTCACCCCGGTGTGTAGGTCGACGGCGGTCAACGCGAGCCCACCTCCGGTGTTCTTGACCGTCACGTACGCCTTGTTCCGCGCGACCACGGCATACGACACGAGGTTGCCGAAGTCGCGGCTCCACTTCAGTGAGGGGGTCGCAGGAAGCGACGTGGTCATCGCACCGTCATGGGACGTCGTGCCCTGGTAGGTCACTGCCTCGCCGGCCCCGAATGCCGGCCCCGCGGCGATCGCCGCAAGCGCGCAAAGAACCATTGACAGCACGATTGGGCGCGCGAACGTACGAGGGGGCTTCATGATCGGAACCATCGGACGATCAGCACACGTACTTGAGTAACTTGGATAGTTCGCAACATCCACATGCACGGACCTGCGGATCAACGCAATCCCGAACCCAAATTCAACGCGTCACGTGGGCGCCGTCGGGACACGGTCACTGCTTCCCGGCCGTTGCTCACGGGCACCCGCAACGTCGCTTCGTCCGTATCGCGCGGCACGAAACGAACGTGGCCCTCCGCCGAGCAGTCGCCTGCTGGGTGCCAGCAGCGCGCGCCGTTTCCGTCACTGCCACCAGATCTGGCGGTGTAGTTGCCGCATGCAGGTGGTTCTCAGTACGCCCGGAAGGATTCGAACCTCCGACCCCCAGGTTCGAAGTTCTGCGGAGGTGGTCTGCGGATGTATGGCGCGGGTCTGGGAGCGTCCATCCACGGCCGATTACTCAGTCCGCGAAAGCAAGTTTCGGCTCAACCAGTGGGGACGAATCCAGTCTCGTTGGCTGCAAAGTTGGTTGCAACCGCGGTGCTGGGAAAGTGATCGACGCAGCGCTAGCCAAGTCGTCCGACAGCCCAGGCGATGCCTCCACCTAAGACGAGTGCCGCCGAACTGATCGCCACTATCGCTTGCCACATTGGGGCATTGGCGAAGTCCACGACATTCTTGAATGCGGAGAGCAACCTAGATGCGAACGGAGTGGCAGGCTGGGCCGCTACCGGGGCTGAGGAATGCGCCGTGACAACGGTCATCTGCCTTTCGAGCACGAGGTGGTCGGGCAGTGCCACGCGACGCGAGCGCTCATGGCGCTTGGCGAAATACTCGTCGATCGAGGCGACGTCGGGATAGTGCTGAAGTTCTGGCGAGAGAGTGAACGTCCATGCGCCATCGTCGGGGCTGGGGCCGGATCGCGCTGTGCTGAGGTGATGCTCGGTTTCGACTAGATACTGGATCTGGCGAAGCTGGACGTCCGTCAAGTCCGGCCGTTGCTGACG
Organism: Thermoleophilia bacterium; assembly: GCA_025964555.1. Lineage (GTDB taxonomy): Bacteria > Actinomycetota > Thermoleophilia > Gaiellales > SKUG01 > JAGQUL01. Next base: position 21,978 of record JAOPYQ010000012.1, read on the forward strand.
AGCGTTAGCGGATGACCAGGTCCGAATCCTCGGCGAATCAGGGTCGTCATTGTCCTTGGGCTGTTCGGCCCAGTGCATGCGTGCGAGGGCCCAGAGGAAGAGGTCGACCAACGGCTGCGCTTCGGGGAGTCTTGCGAGTGCATCCAATCGAAGGCCGATGGGTTCGTGGAGATGCTGATCTGCCCAACGCGCGTTTCCCCAAGTCCAGCTTTCCGGCATGTCTCTCAGCACCTGGAACGTGTCCACGGCTTTTCCACGCAAGCGCGTTTCCACCCATGACGGCTGGGGCCACCTTCCAGTCTCAGCGAAGCGTCGGAGCATGACGCTGGCTACGTCACGAGACGGACTCGGAAGCGGGTATTGCTTTAGCGCGCTAGTCATTGCGCGATCCCGTTTCTGGAGGATGAACGACGGCCGAGTCCAACAACTTGCAGAGCGTGCTGGCGAGCCCGATGTAGTCGGTCGCTAGTTCGTCAGCGAGGGGTGGATTCGAGCCGTGCGAGGTGGGATTGCGAACCAGCTTCTGCAGGCCCACCGACAAGTGATGCATGCCCTCCTGGATCGACCGGTCGTTGTCGTTCCCGTCGCGGTCCGGGGTTACGCGGAGCAATCCGGTTTCCACGTTGAGCGCCTGGTGGATGAGCTTTTTCTCAGCGATGCCGTGAAGGCCCGTCTTGTTGCGCAGCTCACCAAAAAACGAATCGGCTGCTGCCGCAACCGCAGTTCTGGGGAGGCCTGCCTCCAGCTGTGGTCGGACTTCTTCGCGCACCACAGGGTGAAGTCGATCCAGAACGATTCCCTCCGCCACGTTTCCATTGACCCGGTTCGACTCTTTGGGTAGGTACGCGGCCAAGCTGTCATTCGAATGAAGTCCGGAAAGTCGCCGAGCTTCCTCAAGCCGATGTGGATCGGACTGCAAAAAAAGGGTCCAGCGGGTGTCCCGTAGCACCTTGGGCGTAACGCCCTTTGCGCCAGCTCTCCGGGCAATGCGCGGAACGCGCTGACCGAGTACATGCTCGCCCAATCGCTTGCGCGGATCTGAAGGGTTACCGAAAAGATGAACGTAGCCTGAGGGTGGCCTGTACCTGTCGAACTGATGTCTCACGGCTGGCGGAAGGGTCACCGTACGTTTCTTGCCACGTGTCCGCCTCCGCACCTGTAGCGAGTTGCCTGCGACATCGGCCTGATCGAGCAGGATCACTTCGGTCGGCGTGAGGCCGACCTTGCCCAGAAGCGCGACGATCAGGAAGTCTTCCACGCGCCTGTTTTCGTCTCGGGTGTCGTACTCGGCGTCTCCGCTCCAACCTTCCAACGCGGTCTCCAAAATCTGGTCGAGCTGCTCGGCGCTGATTGTCACCATCGACTCGCGCTGCCTCGGGGTGCTTGGTGCGGGGGCAGCGACATGAGCCGCGGGATTCGAGACGATGCGCCCGGTGTCCGCCAGGAATCCATAGAAGCCGCGAATCACCGAATACGCGTGATTGAGCGAAGACGGCGCAGCCGCCGGCCGGACTGACGTCCCTCGCCTCATGCTTTCGAGAAAATCTTTGACATCTCGCGGGGCCGTCGGGAGCGGGCTATCCGGCCCGACATGGTGCTCGTACCTGCGAAGCAATGCGCGGTAGGACTTGATGGTGTGCTTCGAGGATCCGCGCTGCACAACGTGAGCCAGATAACGATCGATTTCGGCTGACGTGTGGGATTCGCGGGAGATAGCCATCGCATGAGATTAGTCCGGGTGTCGGACACTTACCTTGCGGGTGCAGCCTCGCTCAGGCTAAGGGCGGCATCTACGAATTTCCATGAGGCCGAATCTGAAAAAAAGCACGAGCGTCACTGGGGGCCATCCAGCCTGAATGCGTCCTCGATTTGCCGGGTTAGGGGGCGGGGGGGTGCCTCGCGTGCGTGGTGTGCTCACACCTCAGCAGGCTTCCTTCTTCCCAGGACGCGCCGTGTTTCGTCTCGCGTTGAGCTGCACCATCTCGAAGGCCATGGATCAAGTCCGCTCGTCGCAGTGTCACCTTTAGTGGCGTCGCCGATTTGGTGTCCTATTCGACTGGGGTCAGAATTCCAGGTGCCATGCCCTGCAGTCACTTCTCGTCCGTCTCTCGCCCGTCCGCTGCGACCTGCGCCCCAAGTATTCTGGGCGTCACAGCCCGCCTGGGCATTCGAGAGCGGCCTAGGCCCGTGAGGAGTGGCAAGTGGCGAACGAGCGCACTACGGAAGACATCGTTCGGGACCATCTCAAGTCGAACGCAGCGACCGATCAGGTCCTGGAGGAACAGACGTCGGCAGATCCGGCGATCCGCAAGGCACTGGCTGCGGCAAGTAAGAGCGGCGCAGGCGGCGGAAAGCCCGAGTTCATCCTGCGTGATCCAGCGCATCCTGGTCTCGTCATCGTCGTTGAGTGCAAGGCGCTCCGAAAGCATCACGAGAGCCCGAAGCGTGACAAGCCTGCAGCGTTCGCCGTCGATGGCGTCCTGCACTACATGTCGCACCTCTCCCGTTTTTACGACGTCATCGGGGTCGCTGTGAGCGGCGACCGAGCGGATGACGTGTTGGTCTCGACCTTCCGGCAGCTTCGGGGTTCCGTGGCTCCCGAGCCGCTGCCGAGTGAGGATGGGGTCGTCGACAAGCTGGTGCCCGTCCCCACGTATGGCAGGTTGCTGGAGTTCGATCCGGCTGTGCGCGCTCGTACGCAGGCCGAGCTGATGGCTTTCAGCAAGACATTGCACAACTACATGCGCGACCACGCGAAGGTGGCCGAGAGCGAAAAGCCTCTCGTCGTATCCGGAATCCTGCTCGCCCTACAGGATGACGTGTTCAAGCGGAACTGGCCGGTCTACAAGCCGAAGGATCTCGGTCGCGAGCTTTACCAGGCTCTGGCGCGCGAAGTCGAGGCAGCGGATCTCAAGCAGCCGAAGCAGCGCGTGATGATGGCTCCGTACTCCTTTTTCGAGACGCATCCCGAGCTGACGAAGACCGGGCGCAAGGGCGAGGAACCGCCGCTCCGGAAGCTCATCCAAGACATCGACGAGCACGTCCGACCGTTCATCGATACGTATCATGACGTTGACGTCATCGGTCAGTTCTATGGAGAATTCCTTCGCTACACCGGCGGAGACAAGAAGGGCTTGGGGATCGTTCTGACGCCCCGGCACCTCACGCAACTTTTCGTCCGCATCGCCAATGTTGGCCCCCGCGACACGGTGGTCGACACCTGTGCTGGCACGGGAGGATTCCTGATCGCCGCAATGTCGCAGATGGACAGCTACGTGCCTAATGATGCGAAAGCCCAGCTCGGTATCAGGCAACACCAGCTCATCGGGGTAGAGCAGCAGCCGCACATGTTCGCGCTCGCGGCCTCGAACATGATCCTCAGAGGTGATGGCAAGGCAAATCTTTACCAGGGCGACTGCTTCGATAAGGAGATCCAGAAGGCTCTGACAAAGGGCGTCAAGAAGAAGCATGAGCGACCGAACATCGGGCTGATCAATCCGCCTTTCAGCCAGCGGGGTGAAGGACAGCACGAGCTGGATTTTGCCGAGGCGCTTTTGGACGTTCTGGCTCCCGGTGGGACCGCTGTCATTGTCGCTCCAATGTCCTGTGCTCTGGAGCCCCATCCGGCCCGCCGTCGGATCCTGGAGAAGCACACGCTGGACGCGGTCATGTCACTTCCCAATGACCTGTTCCATCCGGTCGGCGTTATTACCTGCGCCATGGTTCTGACCGCGCATCAGCCGCATGCGGGTGCGCCGCGACCCACCTGGTTCGGATACTGGAAGGACGACGGTTTCGTCAAGACCAAGGACCGAGGTCGCATCGATCTCAACAACGCGTGGGACAAAATTTCGGAGTACTGGCTGGATGCGTACCACAACCGGCGGGTCGTCCCGGGCGAAGGGGTCTCTCGCAAGGTGACTCACGAGGATGAGTGGTGTGCGGAGGCGTACATGGAAACCGATTACTCCAGCATCGCTCGCGAAGACTTTGAGCAGACGCTCCGGGAGTTCGCGGTGTTTCAGATGCTTCGAGGGGGCTGACCGGATCGATGAAAGTTTCCGATCTATTTGAAGTGAACTACGGTCACTCGCTCTCCTTGAACAAGCTGCGCCAGACCCCGTACGGGACGGGTGTCGCGTTCGTTTCGCGGACCGCACGGAACAACGGGGTCTCGGCATGGGTCGAACCGATCGATGGTGTGAAGCCGCTGCCCGCGGGCCTCATGACGGTGTGCCTTCGTTCTAGGAATCACACGTTGGCGACCTTCCTCCAGCCGCAGCCGTTTTATTGTGGCTACCACATCAGCGTCCTCAAGCCCAAGAAGCGGATGTCTGACCAGGAAAAGCTCTGGTGGGCGCACTGCATCGAGCGCAATCGGTACCGGTACAATTTCGGGCGACAAGCGAACCGCAGCTTGAAGGACCTAGAGCTCCCAGATGCCATGCCGACGTGGGCGCGACGGTTAAAAGCTCCTCTGGTTGCAGCTCTTGCTGCCGCAACGCCATTCCCGGATGTCCACGGCCAAGCGTGGGCACCTTTCAAGTTGTCAGACATGTTCAAGCTGGTCCGCGGCAGGAACGTGCTGAAGCGGGTGATGAAGCCCGGGGAAACGGCTTACGTCAGTGCGTCCGCACTCAACAACGGTGTCAGCGCATGGATCGACCTCGAGCCCGACCACCCTGGTGGGCAAATCACCGTCTGCAGCAACGGCAGCGTTGGGGAGGCCTTCTTCCAGCCGCGACCGTTCATCGCCTCCGGGGATGTGACGGTCTTGGTGCCGCGACAAGAGATGAGCGCTGCCGCAGCGCTGTTCGTTTGCAGTGTCATCAAAGCCGAGCGCTACCGCTACAACTACGGGCGAAAGTGGGTCACGGGACGCATGAGTGAGTCCCGCATTCAGCTTCCCGTTCGGGCAGACGGGACGCCCGACTGGGCGTTCATGGAACAGTCGCTAAGAGCGCTTCCACTCGCAACGCCAATGGCAATCTAAGGGCGGGCGCTGGATAGCCGGAGGGCAGAGCCCACGAGGATTTTCCCGGAATCGTCTCGCGCTCTGTGCCCTCAGCGCCAAGTCGCTCTGAGGGTTCGATGGTCACGATCCCCATGGTTTGACCACATCGGATGTGCGAGTGGCTTCCAGGTGCGCGTACGGTTCCAACGCGTCTTCGCTGCGCTCGTTCAAGCACAGCACATGAACCGGAGATCCGTCCGATCCAAGCTGCGGGACCAATAGGTGATACGCGCGCTGAATAGCGTCGTTGTCTGGTTCTAGGACCGCGCGCCGCACTACGTACGCGACGGTGTCGACCAACTGCAAACCGGGTTCAGAACGCGAGTCCACGCATTGGAAGCCTCCCTCAAGGAGCTTCCCTACGCTTACCCCAACTCCGGTGTCGTACTTCTCGACGAAGGGGTGGACCGGGGGTTCCGCCCATGTGTCCAAGAGCGCGAGGCTGTAATGGCGGGGATTGCTATGGACGATCGGTCCGATCGTATCGCGAAGCCATTTTTCGCTGGCATCCATCTTCCCTGGCAGCTTGGCATCCAGGACGAACCTGAAGTCACCGAAGTCATCCCGCCAGGAGTCGTCGCGGTACACGATCACTGACTGCTGCAGTGCTCTGTAGATCACGTCGATCCAGAACATGCCCTGCACGAACTGGCCGTCGCTGCAGCGGCTGGCGAACCGGGCTCTCTTCTCCAGCGAAATCATGTGGTCGATGACGGCCTGAGAGCCTTCTCCTTGCTTGGAGTACCAGTCCCGGCCTTCGGCAATCTTGTCGGCTTGGCCCGCTCGCCACGAGGCGATGCCTTTTGCTGACGTGGTGGCAGTGTCGAACGCTGTCACCGTCAACACGAAGGGTTCGCTCGCGATGTGGCGGCAGAGCGCTTCGATCTGATCATCCGCTAGGTCCGTCGCATGTAGCTCTTCCACGTCCCACTCGCGGCAACGGTCTTCGACGTACGACTGCAGAGCGTCCGAGCGACTATCTGGGCACGCCAAGGCAGCCTGCGTGTAGCAATCGAAGCGGTCGGTAGGAAAGCCGAAGTCGCCGGACTCATCGAAGTAGAAGTGCACGCGAGCAACTCTACGGAAGGTTCGAGTCGTTTGGACGAGACCGGTTCCACTTGACCCTCGTCTAGCGGGTACAGATGGGACTGGAGTCGACCGGCTTCGGACCCCGCCGAGGCCGCCGAATGACATTCGTCCCGAGGGGGTTGGCATGGACGAGGACACGCCGCAGTGGACGGTAGTGGAGCGGGCGTTCGATCGGCTGTCGGACGAGTTCGATGGGTTTCTGCACTCGACTGTCGTGGCCGTCGACCGCGCGATGGACGTCGCCTTGGACGGGCTGAACACGAACGATCTGGATGAGTGCCAGGCGGCGATTACGACACTCTTGTTCGAGTTGCAGGACATCAAGGTGGCGGCCCGCCCGCACCTCCCGGAGGAGGGTTGAGCCATGGCCCCAGTGGTCGGCACACGCGTGGCGATCTACGCGCGGGTGTCGACACCCGACCAAGCCCGGAGCGGACTGTCACTAGACCTCCAGCTTCGTCGGATGCGGGCGCACTGCGAGGCCCACGGCTACACCGTCGTCGAGGAGATTCGCGAGGAGGGCCACAGTGCCAAGTCCCTGGATCGTCCCGGCATGGATCTGGTGCGCCACCTGCTGCGCGAGGCAGCTGTCGAAGCGGTCGTGGTCTACAAGCTGGATCGACTGACACGATCGGTAGCTGACTTCGCCAAGCTCCTGGAGGAGTTCGAGGCGGCGGGCGTGTCCTTCGAGGCCGTGGTCGATCGACTAGATACGAGCAGCCCCAGCGGTCGGCTGGTGGTCAACATCATGCTCAGCGTCGCGCAGTGGGAGCGCGAGGAGGCAGCATCCCGGACAAAAGAGGCGCTGGGGCAGGCGAAGGCCCGCGGCGTGTTCCTGGGGAAGCCGCCGGTGGGGTGGCGCGTCCAAGCTGGCCGGCTCGTTCCAGGGGAGAGGATCGAGGTGGTCGAGATGGTCCACGCCCTGCGCGATCGGGGGCTGACGCTCCATGAGATCGCCGTGCGCCTCAACGAGGACGAAGTGCCCACCAAGACGGGGCGGGGGCCGTGGCGCAAGAACACCGTGGCGCGGGCGCTCCGGGCACCGCGGGTCGGTCAGTTCGTCGAGGCCGCCCAAGCCCCGGGAGCGCTCGACATGAAGTCCAAGCTACGGTCTATCGGGGTGCCTGCTGGCAGGGCCTCTGGTGGCCGCTGAGGGGCTCTGGCGGCCCGTGCTAACTACGTCGATGTATGGTCGTCGTCATGGACGTAACCAACATCATGCTCGAGATCGCAAGCCGCATCCGGTCCACCAGGATCGAGGCGGGCATGAGTCTTGAGGAGCTGGCCAGGTCGAGCGGACTGGGCCCCGCACGCGTAGCTGACATCGAGAGCGGATCGACTGAGCCGACGATGACCGAGTTCGTTCGTCTGGCCGATGCCCTGAACGTCCCGGCTGCGCAGCTCGTGCCAGCAGACTGATCCGGGCCATGACTACGCGGCCTTCGAGACGCTGATGAAGCCAGCCGCTGCAGGATCACCGAACTCGCGGTGGTCGCTCACCTGGCTGTACCAGGCGCACACGTCCGTGCCATCACGGGGTCGGCTGCGGTTGCAGTCATGACAGAGCCGACGCAGGTTGAATCGTGCGTGCATGCCGCCAATCGCGATCGGAGTGGTGTGATCGCTCTCGCCGGTGTCGCTCGCGGCGGCCAGCCCGCGGATCGGCTTGGACAGCTCCACCTCGCAGAGTTCGCAGCACGTGGTCTGGTGGAGCCGGCACACATCCGCAAGGGTCACCAGTGGTTGGCCGGGCTCACCGCAGTAGGCACCACGATCGCGTGCTGAGGACCGCATCCCAGAGAAGATGTTCTTGGCCTCACGACGACACTCTGGGTGGAACTTCCTCACCAGCCTCGCAGCACTGGGGTCGATGGCCAGGATCTCGTTCACGTCGTCGGCCGTGACTCCAGTCAGGTGAGACCTGGTCCGGTGAACCTGCTGGCACCAAGGGCACACGACATCCACCTCGACATACGAGCCGGGAAGGTGAGCCATCGACTTCGCGGTCAGCGACAGACGGCGTTCGGGTCCTGCTGCAAGGCAGCTCGGACAGACGGTCTCGGTCGAGACGGCCGACTTGCGGATGAAGCGCTGTCCGCAGGCAAGGCAGACACGTCCCCGTGAGGCGGCCAGGTGGTGCTGGCGGCACTCGTCGCTGCAAAAGCGGAGCCTCCGGGGACGGCCGGTCCTTGTATCGAGGATTACGGCCCTGCCTGGGGCCACGAGTCGTCGGCACTCGGGCGCGTTGCAAGCTCGGTACCCCTTGGTGGTTCGGCGTCCCATTGTTCTGTATTTCTCCTAGTTTGTTTCCGTCCAGCGCTGGCCACGCTTGGTTGGGCAATCCGGTCTGGACCACGGAATAGGTAGCGGAGGCAGCCCGTACGCTGCGCGCGCGTGTATGTCTCGGTTGTCAGGAGTACCGTCGGGCGGGAGGCGGCCCGCCCCCATCGCCGTGCTCCCCCTGAAGCTCCCCCGACGACCCCCATAGGGTCGGGGGAGCGGGGGAGCCGCGACACCGTCCAATGACCGGGGGATCAAGCCGCGAGGTTCACCTCGTGGACACCCGGAATCCCGACTTCGTACTTGCTGACCCTGATGAGCTGGCCCGCGTCGAGCAGCTCGTTGACGATCTTGCCAACCTGGCCCTTTCGGCCTCCGAGCCTCTCCTCGATCTGGCCCTTGTTCGCCGGACCCAGCTCCGCGAGATGGACCAGGATCTCCGCGGTGAGGTCCCTCGCCTCAGCGGGGGTGTCAGCGATGTCGTGCTCGTCACGCACGTCGGACAGGACCTCGTGGCGCATGCGGTCGCCTTCCGCCTCACGCCGGAACTTCATGCGGAAGCCAGGCGCGTTCCGATTCTTGTCGCTGACCAGCTCGATGGACCCGCCGCCGCGAGCGACCATGACGAACGACCGGTCGACGTTGTCGATCATGGCGCTGCTGCCTCGGGCACGCCGGGCGTTGTGGCCAGCGTGGTGGAGCAGGATGATGGTACTTCCGGTCAGATCCTTGACCCGCCTCAGCTGCTCGAAGACCCTCGCAGTGTCCTGCTCACTGTTTTCGTCGAGCCCGACGGTCACGCTTGCGAGAGCGTCGATGATCGTGACACCGGCACCAATGGCATGGATGTCGTGGATCAGGCTGTCAACGTCGTGGGGCCTGTCGAGGCGGAACGGGTGACCGTTCTTTTTCGGCATGACCAGGTGCGCCCCGCTCCCCGAGTCGAGCCCGAAGGACTTGAGAATGTTGGATGTGGCCACCTCGTCGGTCATGTCTGCACTTACGAACAGCGTCCTTGGGCGAGACAGCACTTCGCGACCCAGGAACGGCTGGCCATCTCGGAGGCGTGCACACAGGTCCGCTGCCCACCGGGTCTTGCCAACGCCACCCTTCGCCGAGACCAGGATCAGCTCGCCTCGGCCGATGAGGCCCTCCACGTATTCGGGCAGGGGGACCACCAGGCCGTCCAGATCCACTTCATGCATTGCGAGATCGCGCCTCGGGAGGACGGCCAACATTTCCTCGATCAGCTCGAAGGAGGGGTTGGGGTAAGAGGTCGCTTCCGCGCGAGCACGGGATCGATGGAACCGTTCGGCATCGTCGCGGGAGGTCGCGATTCCCATCTCCACCATGAAATCCAGAACGCCTCCGCTCTTGTCACACGCCGGACAGCTGTAGCAATCGTTGGCCATGTCGACCCGGAACCCCGAGTAATGGCAACCCGGCAGCGGGCATGGGCCCTCGTAAGTCCACGGAGCCACTTCGCTCGCGGGCTGCTTGATCGCCAGACCACCAACACGGATCCAGGCAGCGATGGACTGCGCCATAGCGTCAGCCATGCCGTGCCACCCGCTCGTTGTCGTCCGGAGAGTGTCGCCACGACCGTCGGATCGAGGGAGTAGTCGCTGGCTGAGACCGGTGTGGTCCGACGTACTCGATGCCGAGGTTGCGAAGCAGCTCGGCGGTCGGCACCAGCCTACGACGGGATCCCACCGAGATCGTCGGGATGATGCCTCCCAGGCGCTGAGCTTCCTGGTAGGCCCTCGCGCGTCCGAACCCGCACACCTCACCTGCCTGGGGGATGCTGATCAGCGCTGGCAGCGACTGAAGCTCGTCGTAGTTCATCCGGTCCTTCCGCCTTCGTCGAGTTGCGTGCCCCAGCGGTCCTCTGCGGTCCAATGGGGGTCGCAATACAAGGTACGGCGGTTTCCGCCAAGGCGGGCGATGCAGGACGCGAAGCGACGGAATACTGTCCCCGGAGCGTCGGGTCTAGTAACCAGTGCGGGACGACGTGCCGGCGGTCGTGCATTCCGGACACATTGCATGTGCCGTCTCGGGGTGCGGGGTTGGGCCGATGTCAGTCGACCCCCAAAAGAGGTTCCGGAAGGATTAGGAGGCGTCGAGGAGGGCGGCGAGCCTTTCGGCTGCATCCCCCTGCATGTCCTCGGTGACGTGACTGTAGACGTCGGCCGTGACCATGATGCTCGAATGGCCGAGGCGTTCACTGACGACCTTCAGGGGCGTACCAGCCTGCATGGCCAGGGTCGCGGAAAGATGGCGTGAATCGTGAAGCCGGAAGGAGTCGGGGAGGCCCAGCTCGCGTCGACGATCTCGAAATCGTTTGGATACCCAGTGCGGCTTGAAGCACGTCCCGTCCGGATGGACGAATACGTCGTCCGGCAGCGGCATACCGATGCGGTCGGCGTTCGCCTGGTTCATTGCTCGGTGCCGTTGCAGCGCTTCGAGCGTTGCCGTGTCGAGCTTGATCCGTCGTCCTCGCCCAGACTTCGGGCTGGTCGTCAGGATCGACTTACCGGCGACCACCACTTCCCGGACCAGTGCGACCGCGCCGGCATCCTCGTCGATGTCGTCCCATCGCAGTCCGAGAATCTCGCCGCGTCGCATCCCGGTCGTGGCTGCGAGGCGGTAGTACGCGTACAGCTGCGTGCCTTCCCAAGATGCGAGGAACACCGCCAGCTCGTCTCGTCCCCAGGACAGCTCAGCTGCACGACTTCGACGGTGAGGCCTCGGAGGCGTGCATTCGATCCGGGGGCTCCTGGCGATGAGGCGAGTTCGAGCGGCATCATCCAGCGCCTTGCCGAGCGTAGTCGCTACGCCTCGAACGGTCTTCGGCGAGAGGCCGCCCTTGCCGTCGCGGCGGCCGCTGATGAGGAGGTCTTCGAAAAGGCGATCCAGCATGGTCCCCGTGACCTTGGACAAGGGGACTGAGCCGATGCGAGGGATCACATGACGGACCATGTCGCCCTCGTAGGTCGACCACGTAGTCGCCTTGACCGTCCGCTTCATCGTCTGAAGCCACTGGTGGAGAAAGGCCTCTACGCTGAGTTCGGTTTCGCGGACGAATTCGCCTCGTGCCACCTGTGCGCGTAGCGCAGCCAGGGCCGCTGTGGCCTCTCGCTTGGTGTCGAATCCACTGAGCCATTCACGGATGCGCTTGCCGTCCGCGTCCACTCCGACCTGGAGAACGCCGCACCACTTGTCGCCTCGACGGAATACGGATCCTTCTCCGTGCCCGCGTCGCTTGCCAGTCATGGGTTCCACCCCCGTTCGTCAACCCACAGAGTAATGGCGTTTCGACGGGGATAGGTTGCAAACTAGGTTGCACTCACGGCTGGCTCACTCGGAAAGTAGGAGAAACACCAGCAAATACAGGTACGCCCGGAAGGATTCGAACCTCCGACCCCCAGGTTCGAAGCCTGGTGCTCTATCCAGCTGAGCTACGGGCGCAAGATGCGGTGGCAGTCTAGCGCGTCACGGCTCGCGCGAACAGACACGCTCTCCGGCGACCCCGAGGACCACGCCGAACAGCGCATGGCGCCACGTCGCCTGCCCGAGCTGGCGCACACCGAATGCCGGCGCGAGTTCGTCGCGCGCCGGGTGAAAGCTGTCGACGATCGCGGCCAACGGGTATAGCCCGACGTTTTCGACCTGCGCCATGACCTGTGCGGACACCATGGGCGAGACCGACGGCGTGCGGCGCAGCACTTCGGAGTAGGCGAGGCCGAACGCTGCACCATTGACGACGTGCGCCGCGAGCCCCACCGTGCGCCACCGGTCGGTATTCACGAGCTTGCCGAGCAGCTCGACGTCGTCGTAGCCGGACCTGAACACGCGCTTGTCGAGCGGCTGCTGCGCCGCCCAGATCGCTGCGCCGATCCCGCCGGCAGCGGCAAGGAGGAGTCGTCGACGAAGTGGCATGGCGCGGCGCGGATTCATGCAGCCTCCCTACCCGAACCTGACGACCTGCCATCCGGAGGTGGACGGCGCCCGACGGGTCTGCCATGCTGCGCCGCGATCAACGAAGCGGAGTGATCGCTCCGCTTCTCGGACAGACCGCGCACCCGGCGCTCCAGGAGACATTCGTGACCAGCACCACCCAAGGCCATGCCAACGTCATCGTCGACGATCCCGGGCATGCCCCGAGCCCCTGGTGGGCGCTCGTCGTCGTCTGCTTCGCGCAGTTCATGGTCGTCCTCGACGCCACGATCACCAACGTCGCGCTCCCGACGATCCAGACGGACCTGAAGATCAGCGTCAGCGACCTGCAGTGGGTCGTCAACAGCTACACGCTCGCCTTCGGTGGCCTGCTGCTGCTCGGCGGTCGCATGTCCGACCTGCTCGGTCGTCGCCGCATCTTCGTGCTCGGCACGCTCCTGTTCGCGGTCGCGTCCCTCGCCAACGGATTCGCGTGGAGCCCCGAGTCGCTCATCATCTTCCGCGGCATCCAGGGCATCGGCGCCGCACTCATCTCACCTGCTGCGCTCAGCGTCATCATGACGTCGTTCGCCGAGGGCGAGGAGCGAACCAAGGCGCTCGGCGTGTGGAGCGCGATCGCAGCTGGCGGCGCCGCCGTCGGCCTGCTGCTCGGCGGCATCATCACCGAGACCATCGACTGGCCGTGGATCTTCTACATCAACGTCCCGATCGGCATCGCCGTGATCTTCGCGGCGTTCCGCTGGGTCCCCGAGTCGCACGCCGATCTCGGACACCGCCGCTTCGACTTCGGCGGCGCGCTCAGCGTCACTGCCGGCCTCATGCTGCTCGTGTACACGATCGTCGGCACGCTCAGCTACGGATTCTGGGACGACGCGTCGATCAACGTCCTCGGCTTCCTGCCGGGCGACGCGGAGCTGTCGATGTGGCGCACCCCGACGCTGTTCGCGGCATCCGTCGCGCTGCTCGTCGCGTTCGTGCTCATCGAGGCGCGCCACAAGGCGCCCCTCGTCCGGCTCGGCCTGCTCAAGGTCCGTTCGCTCGCCGTCGCCAACCTGGCGATGCTGTCAGTCGCCGCCGGCATGTTCGCGTTCTTCTACTTCGCGACGCTCTACATCCAGCAGGTCCTCGGATTCCAGCCGATCAAGGCAGGCGCCGCGTTCCTGCCGTTCGCGTTCGGCATCGGCATCGGAGCCGGCACCGCACAGGTCGCGATCAAGAAGCTCGGCGTGCGACTGACCGGAGCGATCGGCCTGCTCGTCGCCGCCAGCGGCCTGGTGCTCATGGGCGCGACCCTCGATGTCGACGGCACCTACTGGTGGCTGTTCGGCGGCATGATCCTCATGTCCGTCGGCCTCGGCTGGACCTTCGTCCCGTTCACGCTCATCGCCACCACCAACGTCTCCGACGACGAGGCCGGTCTCGCATCGGGCGTGTTCAACACGAGCCAGCAGATCGGCGGCGCCATCGGCCTCGCGATCCTCTCGACCGTCGCCAACAACGCCACCAAGGGCAACATCGAGGACCTCGGCCGCGCGCCGGAGGGCCTCGACATCTACACCGCAGCTGCCAAGCACGTCGACGCCGGCAAGGACTTCCTCGTCGCCGCGGTCGACGGCTACCAGACTGCGATGTACGCCGGCGGCGGGCTGCTGCTCGTCGGCTTCGTCCTGCACGTGCTCTTCATTCGCAAGCAGGACGTCGCCAGCATCGACGTGACCGCACCGATGACGCCGCACTGATGGTCGCGGCGGTCATCGTGCCCGTCCTGCGTGCGGATGCTGCGCGCAATCGAGCCCGCGTGCTCGAGGCCGCCGTGCGCCTGCTCGGCGAGCGCGGGCTCGAGGTCACGATGCAGGAGATCGCCGACGCCGCGGGTGTCGGTGTCGGCACGGTGTTCCGGCGCTTCGCGACGAAGGACGACCTCGTGTCAGCCGTCGTCGAGGATCGCGTGCACGAGATGCTCGACCTCGCGCGCGAGGCACTCGACTGTTCGGACGCGTCGCCCTTCGATGCGTTCGCCTCGTGCTTCGTCGCGATCACCGAGCTGCACGTTCGACACCGCGGCGTCATGGAGGCGCTTGCCGGCACCGACTACTGCGTGCCGGTGTCGGATGCCGCGCGCGGCGAGCTGCGCACCTGTGTGGGGGCGCTCATCGAGCGGGCGATCGACGATGGTGCGATGCGTCGCGACGTGCGCGTCGACGACATCCCGTCACTCGTGTGCGCGATCAGCCGCCTCGGCGGGTCGAGCGGCGATGCGCGCATCGAGGGGTCCGACGACACGTGGCGGCGCGCCTGCACGATCTTCCTCGACGGGCTTCGCGTTCGAGCGTGAGCCTGCGGATCAGGCCTTCGAGGACGCGGCCATCGCACCGAGTGCGGTACGAGCCAGGCGCGTGGAGGTCGTGAGCGGCGCCAGCTTCGCACCGAGCGCACCGAGACGATTGACGGTGCCCGGCATCACGACCGCCTGGTTCTTGCGCAGCCCGCGCCACGCCATGCGCGCGACCTTGTCAGCCGGCTGGCTGGAGAGCTTCACGCGCAGCGACGCCTCGAGCTCGGCATGCACGCCGGCGTTCGCGCCGAACTCGGTCGGAACCGGTCCGGGGCACAGCGCGGTGACGTGCACTCCCTCGGCCTTGAGCTCGTCGCGCAGCGCGAGCGAGAAGTAGAGCGCGAACGCCTTGGAGGCGTGGTAGACCGCCATGCCCGGGCCGGGCTGGAACGCGGCAGTTGACGCTACGGTCAGCACGCCGCCGCGCGCCTCGCGCACGCGATCGAGCAGGCGATGCGACAGCTCCACGACGGCGCGGCAATTGAGGTCGACCATGCGCGTCGCGCGGTCGAGATCCTGCTCGCCGAACGGTCCCCAGCCGCCGAATCCGGCGTTGTTGATCAGCGCCGCGACCGGCATGCCGAGCTTGTCGACCTCCGTCACGACCGCATCGATGCCGGCCGAGGTCGACAGGTCCGCGCTCACCACGTGGGCTGCCGGGCTGCCGGCGTCGATCGCCGCGTCGGCCGCGATCTCCAGTGCCTCGCGGCCACGCGCGACGAGCAGGACCGGATGACCGTCGCGAGCCGCGCACAGCGCCAGCTCGAGGCCGATGCCGCTCGAGGCTCCGGTGACGATGACGAGGGAATCGGACGACGCAGGCGTGGAAGAAGTCATGCGCACATATTGACTGCTTTTCGGAGCGCATGCTGCGGGGTACGTCACCGACATGGAATCCCATGCGACAACCAGGCCCTCGGTGCTCCGCGTCGGCGACGAGCTGCCCCGCCTCGACCTGCTGGATGAGCAGGGACAGATCGTCGACCTGCGCGCGGTGTCACGCGACAGCACCGTCATCCTGTTCTTCTATCCGCGCGACAACGGGATTCGGTGTCGCACCCAGGCGTGCGGCATTCGCGATTCCTGGCCGCTGCTGCGCAGCGAGGGCATCGAGGTGTTCGGCGTCAACCATGGCAGCGCGGAATCGCACCTCAGGTTCAAGGATCGCTACGGGCTGCCGTTCCCGCTGCTCGTCGACCGCGACCTGCACCTCGCGCGTGCATTCGGGTTCGTGAACTCGTGGATGCCGCCGGGCGTCAGTCCGCTCACGCGCAGCACGGTCATCATCGACCCGGGCGGCACGATCCGCGTGATCATTCCCAAGGTGAAGCCGGCCTCGCACTTCGACATCCTGCGCGCAAACCTCGGCCTGCGCGAGCGCGTCGATGCGCCACCCGCATCAGCCGAGCCGGTCGAGGCGCCCGTCGAGGTGCCGGTCGAGGCGCCGGTCGAGGCGCCGGTCGCGAACGCGCCCAGCGACGAGCCGACCGACCGCACGGTCTGAGGCCGCCCGTGAGCGTGCTCACCGTTGCATCCGCGCAACGCTCTGCACGCTCGGTGCGTGCCCGGTGATCGAGCGTGCACAGCGTCCCGGGTACGCGACGCTCTGCACGCTCGCTGCGCCGACCCCGACCGTCATGCCGTTCGCGGCGGCACATCTGCTCCGCGAGCACATGCGGCCAAGCCGGTGGCACGCGGCGACCTGATCGGCAATATCACCGTCACGATCCGCCGGCGGCGGGGGAGATCAAGGTGCGATTCCGTCCCCAGCCCGAGGTCGCCCATGCAGCTCACCCCGCTCCTTGCCCAGCCACCCGCCTCAGCTCAGGCAGGCCTGCCGCAGTTCCTGTCGATCCTGACCACCCTGCGCGGCCCACGACCGCCAGCGAGCGCTGCCGCCCCGGCCGCGGCGCCTCCCGCCGCAGCACCCGTCGCCGTGTCACCCGCATCCGCTGCCGTGGAAGCCTCCCAGCCGAGCATCGGCCAGAAGTTGCTCGGCGGCGTCGCCGAGAACCAGAACAAGTACCTCGCCAACCAGCAGGCACTTGCGGTCATCAGCGCGGGGATCGGTGCGCGCTTCTCGTTGATCGCCCAGCACGTGTGGTCGCAGCTCAGGGGTACCGAGCCGCAGGCGGCGCCTGAGCAGTCGCCTCCTGCGGAAGCCCCACCGGCCGGCTGACCCGATCGCTCGGAATCGCCGCGGCGATCACCGGCAGCAACACCCGGAACGTGGTGCCCTCGCCGACCGCGCTGTCGACCTTGATGTCGCCGTCCATCGCCGAGATGAGGCGGCTGCAGATGTAGAGGCCGAGGCCCGCGCCACCGCCCGTGCGCGTCACGGAATCCGACGTCACGAAGAACCGCTCGAAGATGCGTCGCTGGTCGACGGCCGAGATCCCCGGACCGTGATCCGCGACGGCGATCGCGCACGAACCATCCTGGGCCTGCTCGATGCGAACGTCGATCGTGCCTTCGCGGCCGCCGTGCTTGAGCGCGTTGTCGAGCAGGTTGGTGACGACCTGCTCCAAGCGCTGCGTGTCGGCGTCGACCACCAGGCCCATCGGCAGGTCCGCGAACGTCACGGTCGCATCGGGGCGCGCAGCCTCGAACGTCGTGATCGCACGCCGCACCGACGTGGAGACGTCCACCGGAGTCAGGTCGACCTGGAGCGGACGCCCGGATTCGATCGCGCTCATGTCGAGCAGGTCGCCGATGAGCCGCTCGAGCCGATCCGCCTGCTCGCCCATGATCTGCAGGAACATCCGGACCTGGCCCGCGCCGAGTTCGATGTCGTCGCGGCGCATCGTCTCGAGGAAGCCCTTGATCGCCGTGAGGGGCGTGCGCAGCTCGTGGCTGACCGTCGCGACGAAGTCGTCCTTGAGACGCTCGGTCTCCTGCTCGAGCGTCACGTCGCGCAGCACGACGACCCAGCTGTGCTCCGTATCCGAGGAGTCGCTCGTCTCGGAGGAGCGCTCGATGATCGGCGCGAAGCTCGCGCGCACGTGACGATGATCGCCATCGGCGGTGGACACCACCGCGTCGATGGTGCCCGGCGAGTTCGTGCCTACGATCGCGGCGAGCTGCGGTGAGATGAGCGAGATCGGCGATGCGTCGATCGTGCCTTGCGAGAACCCGGACAGCGCCTGCATGGCCGGGTTCCATCCGCGCACCCGGCCACGTCGATCGAGCACGAGCATGCCTTCGCTCGAGTGGTCGAACACCTGGGTGATCGTGCGCTGCTGCAGCTCCGTGCGCGCCGCCAGCAGGGAGTTGTCGAGCGCGTTGGCGGCCTGGTGGCCGAGCATCTCGAGCAGCGTGCGGTCGCGGCGGCCGAATCCGCGCGGCGCGACGCCGTCGGCATCACGGTCCTGCCACACGCACAGCTCCCCGAGCACGCCCTGCGTGCCGGTCAGTGCGACGGTGAACGCGACGCGGCTCGCATCGCCGCGGTCGTTGGCGCCGCGCGCATGCTCGCCGCACTCGACACCCGTGCGGGTGCGACGCGCCCAGTAGGTGTGCCCGTGCTCGTAGAGGCGAACTTCCGCGCCGGACGCATCGACCACGTCGCGGGCGCTCTCGGCGAGCGCCTTCGCAACGTGCTCGAGCGGCACCTCTCCGGACATGCCCCCGACCGCGTTGCCGAGGTCGCGCAGCCGCAGCTCGTCTCGCGCATGGTCTGCATGCACGCGCCACGCGCCGTGCAGCATCGTGAGCGGTACGAGCGCCACGAGCAGCAGTGCCGGCTCCTGCACCGCCGGGAGCACGAGCAGGGTGCCGAGCGCCGCGTTGGCGACCCACATCCCGACCTTGAGGCCGATGTCCTCGCGCAGCACGCTGCGCATCCGAGTACCGGCTGCCACGCGCAGCACGCCCGCGACGAGCAGCTGGTTGGCGACGAACATCGCGACCAGACCGGCGCCTGCAGCGCCGAGCTCGAGCGGTCCATATCCCGGTGAGGTCGAACCCGCAACCGCCCGGGTCACGAGCAGCGCGGCGCTGACTGACACCACGAGCTGTGCGGTGTTGAATGCCACCTTGATGGTGTCGATGCGCGGCCCGAACAGCTGGCCGGCGAACAACCCGAGCGCCACTGCAATGAGCGCCTGTGCCGGGTCGAGCAGCAGCACGAGGGGGATGACGACGGCTTCCTCGACGCGCACGAGCTCGAGTTGCGAGCCGCGCGGGAACGGGACCGGCAGCAGCTGAACAAGCAGGAACGCGAGCGCGAACCCGGCCATGCGCGGCAGGTCGGTCGTCGTTGGCGCGCCCGCGAGATACGCGGACGCCCCGATCGCCGCGGCTGCTGCCGTGACGACCAGTGCGACATAGGTGCGAATGCCACCGATCAACGTCGTTCCCCTCCGTTACCTGTCAGCCCCACTGGCTGGCCCACCACTGGGACGAACCCCACTGGCTGGCGCCCCACTGGCTTGCGCCCCAGTGCGAGGCACCCCACTGCGATGCGCCCCACTGGCTGGCGCCCCATTGCGAGGCGTCCCAGCTCGACTCGTCGGTGAACTCGGTCGCGTCGAACTCGTCGATCGCGTCGAGGAGCACGTCACCCCCGCCGAGCAGTGGCGCGTCGACCGCCTCGTCGACCGCCTCGGCGGTGTGCTCGCCCACCACCGGCACCGCGACGGTGGCGATGCCGCTCAGCGGGCCGAGGTCGACCACTGCCTTGACGTCCACCACCGCCGAGCCGCGCGACGCGTGCAGCGAGCCGTGACCGTGGCTGCGGCCGACGCCCTGGTTGGCACGTCCGGAGCGGGCCGCGATGAGGGCGCGCATGCCGCGCACGGTGCCGGCGCCCATCGCCGTTGCGTCGCCGTCGATCTCCGTGGCTCCCTGCAGCAGGCCGTACTTGACCTGGTCGGGGGAGAGCGAGGGGTCCGCCTGCAGCAGCTGCGCGACGATGCCGGTCACGATCGGTGCTGCGAACGAGGTGCCGCTGCCGCGGAACTCGTCCGTCCCCACGCGCGCCTGGGGGTTCTGCATGTCGACCGTGCTGCCAGGTGCGCGCAGCGAGATCACCCGCGTGCCGGGGGCGACGAGGTCCGGCTTCGCGAGGCCGTCCTGCGTCGGCCCACGCGACACGAAGGTCGGGATGGTGTCGTCGCCGCGCGACGAAGTGCCGTGCTCGTCGCTCGCGCCGACCGAGATGATCACTGGATCGTCACCGGGCTTGGTGACGGTGTTCGACCCGTTGCCGAGGTTGCCCGCGGAGGCGACCACCACGATGCCGGAGTCCCAGACCTTCTGGACGGCGTAGTTGAGCGGGCTCGCGTATGCCGACTGCTTGGAGTCGTTGCCGAACGAGAGGTTGACTGCGTCGATCGAGTAGCGGTCCTTGTTCGCGCGCACCCACTGGAGCGCCGCGAGCACCTGGGTCACGTCGACCGCGCCATTCGCGTCGGAGAGCTTGATCGAGATGATCTGGGCGCCGGGGGCGACGCGGTGCACGATGCCCGCCACGAACGTGCCGTGTCCGTACTGGTCACCACTCGCGGGCGCGGCGGAGATGTTCTGCTGGTGGATGAGC
Source organism: Thermoleophilia bacterium (assembly GCA_025964555.1). Lineage (GTDB taxonomy): Bacteria > Actinomycetota > Thermoleophilia > Gaiellales > SKUG01 > JAGQUL01. Next base: position 42,192 of record JAOPYQ010000012.1, read on the forward strand.
TTTCCGTCGAACCCGGGGACGTTCGCCACGCCTGAATCGATGACCGCGACCGTGACGCCCGAACCGTCCCAACCGTTCGATTCGAGGTTCGACGACCCGCTGGTGGAGCGATACACCTCCGGCGACGATGCCGGCAGCTCGTCTGCGGTCGCGACCGCGATCCCCGTGCTGGTCAGCACGATGGCGCAGGTCGTGAGCAGTCGGGCGGTTGTCGCTCGCACTGTCGCCATCTCGAAGGTCCTCAGCGTTGGTCGGGCACGCCGGTCACCGTGGTACCTGTAGACGAGGGCACGGGACCGCACAGGTCATCCATGCCACGCGACACCGCATCCGATCCGGAAATGGCGGTCTGATTCCTGCCAAATGCCGCGGATAGGAGCGAATCCTCCTGATGTGTACTGCGACCTTCGCAAAGCCGCTCGGACTGGGCGACACTGCGGACAAGGCGGATGTGTCCAGCGCATCGCGACGGCAGTCGGATGATTCGGCTCCGGCACTGTGCGGTCGTGCCCGTGGCCGTGCGCGGCCGCGGCGGGCGCGCGGCCCGTTGCGTGGCGCTCGAGGCCCCGACCTACGGGTGATGCAGCTGTCCGCCATCACCACGTCCGCGCCGCCACCGGCACCGAAGGTCGAGCCCGCGAAGGTCGACCCATCGAAGGTCGAGTCCGCGAAGGCGGATCCGGCGAACGTCGACCTCCCCGGGAACGATGCCACGGGCGGGGCGGCCGCGCTCGAGCCGATCTCGATCTCGGACAAACCGAGCGACCGCCTCGACCAGCTCGTCGGGTTCTTCCACCGCAACCCCGGCTGGATGAAGACGGGGAACGTCGCCGACCAGCTGCGCACCGCATTCGACGACGTCCCGAAGGTGGGCGAGTTCGTGCGCGACCTGACCGAGCCGGCCGACGTCGGCTACGGGCAGGCGATCCGTGACCAGACGCAGTGGCAGATGAAGACCGGACGCCAGCCCAACAACACGTGGTGGCTGCGCATGAACCGGCAGCTCGTGCAGGACCCGCTCACCGCCGAGCTCGCGATTCGCAGCGGGCGCGAGGACCAGCTGAAGACCGACGGCCAGAAGGCGTGGGCGAAGTACATCCACGAGAGCGACAAGCTCTACGCGACGATGGGGCTGACGCCCGAGCAGGTCGCGCAGGCTGCCGACGCGGGGAAGCCCGTCGCGCTGTCGGATGCGTGGAAGGGCGTGAGCCTGCTCGACCGAGCGAAGGTGATGCTGTTCGACAAGCCCAACGTGCGCAAGGCGCTGTGGGTGGCGCATCGCAAGACGCTCGAGGACGGTCGGCCGCAGGCGATGAAGGAAGCGGTGCACATGCATCGCGTCGCTCCCAAGGAGATGAGCTTCAGCTCGTCGTGGGCGTCGCTGATCGGCTACTGGTCGTGGCTGTCGCCGCTCGTGACCGGCAACCAGAGCAAGCTCGCCCAGAAGCTCATCCTCCCGCAGGAGGAGACGATCGACGGCGCGGACCTGTCCTGGACCGAGAAGGCATTCGTGAAGTTCGCCGATGCGCTCGATTCGAAGTACGAGCGGCAGGTCGTGAAGGCGGCGGAGGCCGAGGACCGCGCGGCGGCTGCGGCGAAGTCAGCCGGGAAGGGCTGACGCGGGTCGTCAGTCGAAGGCGGGCGCCGGGTCGCCCTCGTGCCACATCGGTTCGAAGTCCCCGCGCGCGAGGCGCTCCTCGTAGGAGCCGTGTCCCTGCAGTTCGCTGATCTTGCCGATGATGAGCTTCTCGTGCGGGCGCGAGGTGTGGCCCATCATGTGCGTGCGGTCGAACGAGTTCCTGGCGATGTCGCCCGGGTTCCACTTCATGCCAGTGCCCTCGGGATGGAAGAGCATCCCGACGCCGATGCGCACGGCGAAGGTCGCGCCCCAGCCGATGAGCGCGCCCGCGCCGAGCTTGAGCAGCGTCGGGGAGGCGGCGCGCAGCCCCGGGATCGCCATCGCGCCGAGGCCGGCGGCGACGAGCCCCGCGCCACCGAAGCCGAGCACCTGCGTGGGCAGGCTGCCCATCCTGTAGGCGGTGGAGTCGTGGTCGTGCCCGGAGCGGTCGATCGCGACGTCGAGCGCCGTCGCGCTGGCAATGCCGAGCGCGCCGAGGGCGAGACCTGTTGCGGCGATGAGTCCTGGCACGGTCCCGTGCCTTCCGGAAATCGGGGGAATCCTGTCTCCCGTACATCGGGCAGGCGACGGATCGCGATCCGCGCTCGGATGCCGCGCCCACGCGCATGTATGCTCCCGCGAGCACGCGCGGGCGTGGCGGAATTGGTAGACGCGCCGGATTTAGGATCCGGTGGGCACTGCTCGTGGAGGTTCAAGTCCTCTCGCCCGCATGCCAGCTGAAGGCAATCTCGAGAAGGTACGGCACCCCGGATGATGAAGACGACGATCGAGCGACTGGACGACACGAAGCTGCGGCTCGACGTCGAGGTGCCGGAGGATGTGCTCAAGGACGCGATGCAGGCGACGCTCGCCTACATGGGCACGCAGCTCAACATCCCGGGCTTCCGGCCGGGCAAGGTGCCGCCGCAGGCGGTCATGGCGCGACTGGGTCGCGACGCGGTGGTCGACGAGACCATCCGCGTGCACCTGGACGACTGGTACCGCGCCGCGGTGATCTCGAGCGGCGTGCGCCCGGTGGCGCAGCCGGAGATCGACATGGACGAGGGCGATCGCGCCGACGGCCTCAAGTTCTCGGCCACGGTCGAGGTCGCGCCGAAGCCGAAGCTGCCGGAGCTGTCGACGCTCGAGGTCGACAAGCCGAACCTGCCCGACACGCAGAAGTACGTCGACCAGGTGCTCGAGGCGACGCTGCGCGGCGCGGGCGAGCTCAAGGATGCCGGCCGTCCCGCGGAAGAGGGCGACGAGGTCGTCGTCGACTTCAACTGCACCGTGGATGGCGAGACGATCTCCGGCGCGTCCGCGACCGGCTACCAGGCGCGCCTGGGCGATGGTCGACTGCTGGCCGAGCTCGAGCAGGCGATCGTCGGCCAGGAGGCCGGCGCCACGCTCGACGTGCCGGTCGTGTTCCCGGACGACCACCCGATGCCGCAGCTTGCGGGCAGCGACGCGACGTTCCACCTCACGGTCAAGCAGGTGCAGGTCGTCGACCTGCCCGAGCTGACCGACGAGGTCGCCAAGAAGGTGAGCGAGTTCCCGACTGCGGCCGCGCTCCAGGACGACATCCGCGGGTCGATCACGGGTCGGCTCGAGGAGGAAGTCGCCGGCATCTTCCGCGGCAACGCGGTCGCCGCGCTCGCGAAGGCAGCCGACTTCGTGGAGCCGGCCGCGCTCGTGCAGGGTCGTCAGCAGGAGCTCTACCAGGGGCTCAAGCAGCAGCTCGAACAGGCTGGCCTGTCAATCGAGCAGTACCTCGATCGCGCGGGTCGTGACACCGATTCGCTGTTCGCGGAGCTGGAGGAGAGCGCGCGTGACGACCTCCGTCGCGAGCTGTCGCTGCTCGCGCTCGCCGAGGATGCCTCGATCGAGGTGAGCGAGGAGGACCTGCGACGCGAGGTCGCCGAGCACGCCGAGCACACGGGACAGAGCCCCGACGACGCGATGCGCCAGGTGCTCACGTCCGGCCGCGCGGACCTGCTGCGCGGCGAGCTGCTCATCCAGCGCACGATCGACCACCTCGTCGCGAACGTGAAGCCGAAGGCCGTCGACCTCCCCTCTCCCGAGGAGGCAGCCGCGCAGGCAGCCGCCAACAACGAGGTACCGGTGGAAGACGCAGTCGAGGAGCCCGTCGAGGGCTGAGCCTCCGGCGAGATCGCCACGCTGTTCACGAAGGGTCGCGCGTCGCGTGGCCCTTCGCGTCTTCTGCTCGTCGCGACGCGGCGGTGTGCACGAACGAGCATGTGAGATATCGCCCGTGGGTGGGAAGGAGCCGCCCACGCGGCGCTTGTGAGCGCCCGGATTGGACGGTTCGGGATCGGTACGGCAGAGTGCCGGAACTCGGGCTCAAGGTCCGAGGCCACGACGCCGAGACACCCAGTCCCGGGAAGGCAGTCCCGGGGGCGAGCTTCGCTCGTCAGCCAGATGTAAAGGATGTACCACCATGAGCCCCCTCGTTCCCTACGTCATCGAGCAGACCTCGCGCGGTGAGCGCTCCTTCGACATCTACTCGCGCCTCCTTTCCGAGCGCATCATCTTCCTCGGCACGCCGATCGACGACCAGATCGCGAACCTCGTCGTCGCACAGCTGCTGCACCTGCAGAGCGACGATCCCGAGAAGGACATCTCGATCTACATCAACTCGCCGGGTGGATCGGTGTACGCGGGTCTCGCGATCTACGACACGATGCAGTACGTCAAGTGCGACATCCAGACGGTCTGCTGCGGCATCGCCATGTCGATGGGCGCGTTCCTGCTGGCGGGCGGCACTCCGGGCAAGCGCCTGGCGACCGCCAATTCGCGCATCATGATCCACCAGGTGTCGAGCGGCTTCCAGGGGCAGGCGACGGACATCGAGATCCAGGCGCGCGAGACGCTCTCGCTGCGCAAGAAGCTGGATGAGATGCTCGCCGAGAACTGCAACCAGGACTACGAGAAGGTCGCCAAGGACACCGAGCGCGACTACTACATGAGCTCGCTCGAGGCGAGTGAGTACGGCCTCATCGACCGGATCGTCGGCAAGGTCGAAGAAGCCGACGTCGAGAAGGCGAAGAGCTAGCTCGGCGCACGGCCTGTTCTCGAGGTTCTGCAGCGCCGCGCTGGCAACAGTGCGGCGTTGCACTTCGATGAACTGGCCAATCAACGCTCAGGTGTTGGAGTGCTCGGATAAATTCAAGTCCTCGGGACGACTGGACGACAGGGTCAGCAATGGCACGCACCACGGATCAAGAACAGCTCCTCTGCAGCTTTTGCGGGAAGTCGCAGCGACAGGTCAAGAAGCTCATCGCCGGACCTGGCGTCTACATCTGCGACGAATG
>JAOPYQ010000017.1 GCA_025964555.1 Thermoleophilia bacterium
CCTCGGTCACGTCGCCCAGGTCGACGCCATCGTCGACATCGTCGGCGTCATCGATCGGGATCTCGGGCTTGGGCGCGGCCTTGGCATTGGGAGCGGGCCGCGGCGCACCGGGGTTCTTGGGCGGGCGTCCGGGACCTCGTCGCACCATGGGGCGGCCGAAGAGATCGTCCTCCTCGTCCTCCTCGTCGGTGGCCTCCTCCTCGAAGCTGTCGGAGTCCTCCTCGTCGTCATCATCGTCGTCATCGTCGGCGCTATCCCACAGGCTGTCGCCCTCGTCGGACGGGAGGCCGTATCCATCCTCCTCTTCGTCCTCATCGTACGACGAGCCGCCGTAGCCACCCAGCTCATTCTGTTCCTGCTCCAGACCGATGAACCGGATCTCTTCGGACATCTCGTCACCACGCGGCATGACTGCCTCCCCCTCGCAAAAATGGGTGTACTCTCATGAGTACACCCTAGTACATAGACAGCGAGCCCCCGTCAAGCGGCGAACCAGGATCGGATGAACCGGATTCGTCATCCGATGTGCGGCACATCGGGAATATTTCCACGTCGGATGACGATTCCCAGCGCATCGTAGGCACGCGGATCGAGCAGGCGGCCGGTCTGCGTGCGCAGGTAATCGAGGGTTGCCGCGGGCGTCATCGGATCGCGGTACGCGCGCTTCGAGGTGAGCGCATCGAAGGCATCGGCTGCCGTGAGGATGCGGCCGCCCAGCGTGATCGCCTCGCCGGCGATGCCGCGGGGATAGCCCCTGCCATCCCAGTGCTCGTGATGGTCCTGGACGTACTCCAGCGCGCTGCCCAGGTGCTGCAGCGGCGCGAGGATGTCGATGCCGATGCGCACATGATCCTTCACGTGCGCGAACTCCTCGTCCGTCAGCGGGCCGGATTTATTGAGCACCGCCTCGCGAATGCCGATCTTGCCGACGTCGTGCAGGCGCCCCGCGAGCCGCACATGTTCCACCTCCGCACCCGGCAGCCCGAGCTCCAGGGCGATCGCCGCGCCGACTTCCGCGACCCGATGCGAATGGCCCCGCAGATAGACGTCCTTCGCTTCCATCGCGTTGATCAGCGTCTCCGCGATGCTCACCGTGAGGTCGCGCAGCGCGGTCTTCTCGCGCTCCAGGGCGACGGTGCGCGCGGCAACTTCCTCGCGAATGAGCCGGTCCACCGCCCGGCGCTCCATCGCGCGCAGGCGACGCACCAGCGCGCGCTCCACGGCGGCCTGGAGGTCCATCAGCTCCACGGGCTTCGTCAGGTAGTCGAAGGCCCCCGACGAGAGCGCGTCCGTGGCGCTGGTGGCATCGTTGACGGCCGTGAGCATGATGATGCCCAGGTCGTGGTCGATCTCCAGGGCGCGCGGCACCACGGTGAGGCCGCTGACGCCGGGCATGCGCAGGTCGCACACCATGACCGAGAAGCGGCTCGCGCGCAGCGCCTGGAGGGCGGCGTCGCCGGAATCCGCCGTCTCCACCTCAAACCCGCGCGTGCGCAGGAAGCGGCTGAGCGCGATGCGGATCGTGGACTCGTCGTCGACCACGAGGATGCGGCGCAGCGCGTCGTCGGCGAGCTCGGTGGCGCGCGCGTCGATGGCCCGGAACGTCTCGGAGAACGTCTGCTTCATGCGGAGTCGACGGCCGGCAGCGAGATGGTGACGGTGGTGCCGACGCCGGCCTCGGAATAGACGTCGATCGTGCCGCCATGCGCCTGCACGATGCCGTAGCTGACGCTCAGTCCGAGGCCGGTGCCGACGCCTTCCTTCTTCGTGGTGAAGAACGGCTCGAAGATGCGCCGCCGCACGTCCGGCGGCATGCCCGTGCCGGTATCGACCGCCTCGATGCATACCCGGGCCTCGCCAGCGCGGGTGCGCAGCGTGAGGCGGCGCGTCGGCTGCCCGTGCATCGCGTACTCCGCGTTGCCGATCACGTTGAGCAGCACCTGCTGCAGCTTCTGGGAATCGCCGCGGATCTTCGGCAGGCCGGGATCGAGCTGCAGCACGACGTCCACGCCCACGTTGCGCAGCGGGTACGCGCGCAGGCGCAGCGTCTGCTCGATGAGATCGTTGACGTCGACCGGGCCGGTGCCGGGCTCGGTGGTGCGCGCGAAGATCAGCAGGTCGCGGATGACGCCCTTGGCGCGGTCGCTCTCCTGCTTGATCAGGCGCACCGACTCCAGCTGGTCGTCGGTGAGCGACTCCTCGAGCAGCATCTGCGCGAAGGCGGAGACCCCGGTGAGCGGGTTGTTGATCTCGTGCGCGACGCCCGCGACCAGCTCGCCCAGCGCGACCATCTTCTCGGTGTTGCGCAGCTGCTCCGCCATGCGGCGGTCGGCGCTCACGTTGCGCACGCTCACCACCTGGCCGATGACCTCGCCGTCGTGCGAGGCGAGCGGGCTCACCGTGACCGCCGCGGGAAACTCGCTGCCGTCGCGGCGCCGGTGCACGTGCTCGGCGAGGCTGACGCCGGCGTCGATGAGCGCGGCGTTCGCCCGCCGCTCCGGCCGAGACTCCACTCCCGCCACGAGCTGCTCGAACGTCATCTCCATGAGCTCCGCCTGCGACCACTTGTACTCCCGGGCCGCGGCGGGATTGGCGTAGCGCACGCCCACGCGGTCGAGGATGAAGATGGGGTGGTCGATGGTGGTGAGCGCCGTCGCGAGCAGGTGCTCGCGCTCCCGCGCGAGCCGCTCCTCGTCGTCGAGCAGCAGGGCATCGAGCGCCAGCGCGAGCGAGCTGGAGAGCCGCTCCAGCGTGACACGGTCGCGGTTCGACAGTGGCGCACCGCGCGCGGCAGTCGTGACGAGCACGCCGAGCGTGCGGTCGCGCGCGGCGAGCGGCACGACGAAGGCCCACTCGTCGGGCAGCGCATCGGCGAGCGCCGGCGCGGCGAGCTCGCCCAGGCCCGCGATCTCCATGGGACGCCCATTCGGCGTGAAGCCGCCCATCGCGCTGCCCGCGAGCGGCCGATGTCCCTGCAGCACGTCGAGCGTGCCGCTCGT
>JAOPYQ010000041.1 GCA_025964555.1 Thermoleophilia bacterium
CGAAGTGCGGCGAGCACGACGTCGTCGGCCCCGTATTCCACGAACTGCGCCACACGTTCGGCTCGCACGCCGTCGCGGCCACTGGTGACCTCATGCAGGTCGCGCGCTGGGGCGGCTGGTCATCGACGCGGATGCTCGAGCAGCGCTACGCGCACGAGCTCGACCAAGGGCAGCGTCAGGCGGAAGCGGCGATGAACCGCCTCGCTCAGGGCGACTGAGCCCCGCGCGCACGCGCGCGCACGAGTCCGGGCGCACGCCTAGAGTCGTGCGATGGACGATCGCATGCTCACTTCCAAGGCCGCCGCGGCGATGCTCGACGTGGAGACTCCTCGAGACGCGCACATGCGGCTGCGTCGTGCCGGCGTGGAGCCGTACTACCTGAGCGAACGTCGCGTGCGGTGGTGGGAGAGCGACGTGCAGCGCGTGCTTGACGACCGAGCCGACGCGGAGCGCCGCATACGCATCCGCGAGGAGCATGGCGAGCGCGGGTTCATCTACGCGATCCGCTGCTCCGCCACGGGTTGCGTCAAGATCGGATGGGCGATGCGGCCGGAGCGACGGTACATCGAGCTGCAGGTTGGCAGTCCAGCGGAGCACGTTCGGCTGGGCGACGCGCCCGGGACTCGCGGCGATGAGGTGTCGTTGCACTCCCAGTTCGCGGCGCTGCGGGTCCGGGGCGAGTGGTTCTCACCTGAGGCGGAGGCGGAGATCACCGGCTGGATGGACGATCGCTGGGCCGCCACACTTGCCCCAGAGTCGATGAGTGCGTGACCGGTCCAACCACGCGTCACCACTCCGTCACCAGCTGGATCCCGAAAAACGTCACCAGTCGCACCGACGTGACCCAGCGCGACCCGGAATCCGCGAAAAAGCAGGGGAATCCGGTCTGATGGGCATACTGGTACACATGATCGCCGACCTCCAAAACCGAGGGTCGCAGGTTCGAGTCCTGTCGCCCCTGTCGCACGAAGCGCCTGCAACGGTCGAACATTCGACTAGCGGGCGCTTCGTCTCTTCCCACCGCGAATCGGGTCTCGTCACCGATTCGTCACCAGCTGCGCGGAAAAACCCTGCATGGCCACCCCGGCGCTGGACGCTCGCCGCGGCCATCGTGGGCGCCCTCGAGGTGCTCGCGATCGTGCTGTTCGTGACGCTCGTGTCGCCGCCGAAGGCGGACGCGCACGAGGTCGGCCGCCCCCAGTGCGCGACCTACCAGCAGATGCACTACCTCATCACCGGGAGCGCGAGGCTCGCGCAGTACTGGGGGCGCCAGTGCCGCATCGCCGCCGCCGCCCACACCGATCTGCACCCGCTGCCCGCCAGTCAGGTGCCCGATGTGCTCGAGCGGATCCGCGACTGCGAGAGCGGCTACCGCCGACCCGACGGCACCGCGGTGCCGGGATCCCGCCGCTACCGGGCCGAGAACGGTGGCGACCGGGGCGGGTTCTCCGACGCAAGCGGCGCGTATCAGTTCCTCGACAGCACCTGGGGCGGGTGGAGCGACTACGCCCACGCGGCGGACGCGCCGCCCCGGGTGCAGGACCGCAAGGCGATCCACCACTGGCAGCTGTACGGCACCTCGCCGTGGAACGAGAGCAAGGGGTGCTGGGGATGAAGCCTGTCGATCAGACCGCATTCCACCCAGGCGCTGACGCGCCCGAGGAGCAGGTAGGCAACTGCTGGAGCGCTTGCATCGCCAGCATCCTCGAAGTTCCGATCGCCGAGGTGCCTACCTTCGTCGCCCACGATGACTGGTGGGAGAGGGCGCAGGCGTGGCTACGCGAGCGCGGCTTCGGGATCTATCCACTGCCTCCGCAGGTCCTCGACGCGATGGGTATCGGACCCCAGGCGCTGGATTGCTGGTACATCGCATGCGGTCGGTCGCCTCGCGGCGAGCACCAGCACGCGGTGGTCGCGAGCGGGCAGCGCGTGGCCCACGATCCAAATCCAGAACGCACCGGTCTGGTCGGTCCGATCATCGACCTGTGCGTGATCTACCGGCTCGACGCCGAACCGGCACCGGCATGGGAACTCGCGCCACAGGTGGAGCTTCATCGGACCGTGACGGTCGCATGATCGATCGCGCTGACCGCATCCGTGCCGCGGCCCGCGCCGCCGAGCCCTTCCCGATCGACGAGCTCGACCCGCACGAGATCTACTGCGAGTGCCGCTGGCCATCGCGCTGGCACCGCTGGTGCGACCACTGCCTCGGCGTCCTCCCCACCCTCACCGCGCGGGAGTGGATCCGGCGCCGCCTGTTCGGCAGGCCGCCTCGGTGAAGCCCATCCAGGTACCCGGCCGGAACAGCGACCCCGCGACCGACCCGCGCCTGATGCCGCTCTACATCGGCGCGATCCTCGCGTACGGCGACGCCTACGACCTCGAGCAAGAACACGGCGCCGACCACCCCGCCGCGATCGACGCCCGGGCCCGCGCCGACGCGCAGCTGCTCATCGCCTTCGCCGCCATCCAGCAAGCCCGACGAGGTGCCACATGAATCGCACGCGCCCCTACGGCCACACCACCATCCACGTGGTCGAGGGCGACCTGCTCCAAGTGCAGTGCGTGTGCCGCTGGCACAGCCGCCGCGTCGCCACCCCGGACGACGCCCACGACGAAGCCGCGATGCACGACGTCGTCTGCGGGATGTGCATCCGCTTCGGGCGCGAGTTCCTCGACATCTGCGGATGCGCCAACTGCGAGCGCCGCCGCGACGCCGAACGACGCCAGAGCCATAGCAACCACGACGTTCAGCTAGCGATCCACGAATCGTCGAAGGAACACCAGTGGCCGCCTCCCCCTCACGACACCGCCGCGACGTCCACGGCGAGCTGACCCAGGACGAGCTGCTCGAGCTGCTCATCTGGAGCCGGCGCGAGAACTCGCTACGCCTGGCGGCCGACACCGTGCACGCCGCAGCGCTCGACGACGCGATCGAGGCGCTGCAGTCCGGCAAGCCAATCCGCGGCACCGACGACGAGCGGGAGCCCATCGATGGATGAGTTCGTCGCCCAGATGCTGCGCGAGGTCGACGGCAAGCGCGGCGACTTCGGCACCATGCCGATCCGCACCGAGCCCGAGGCACTCGCGCAGATCATGCGCGTTCACCCCGTGACGCTCGAGGCGCTCAGCGTCCAGGACAGCGAGCTGCGCGGGGTCGTGGAGCGCGCGCTGACCATGGAGCGTGCAGCGTGAAGACCGTCACGATCTGGGACATCGAGGCGCGCATGACCCGCCTCCCGCGCCACGCCCGCCCCCGCGAGGCCGCCAACCAGGCGCGCACCCTGATGCGCCAGCTCGAGGATCTGAAGGACTTCGAGGTGCGGCCCGGCGACACGATCGACCGCATCCTCGACGCGTACAACGAGACCCTCGCGCGCGTCGACGAGGTCACGCACGCATGACCTCCAATCTGACGATGAGTGCGCAGGCGTACGCCGCCGGCGACGATACGACCGGCCGTCGCCTGTTCGACGCAGCGTTCCTCGACATCGCACCACTCGTGCGGATGGTCGTCGCGCGGCACGTCGAGGGCCCAGAGGACCGCGACGACGCGTTCCAGCAGGCCATGTCGAATATCTGGCGCGCCGTGCAGCGCGGCGTCGACCCAGCCATCGAGCTCTACGCCCGCGGCGCCGCCATCGACCGGTTCCGCCGCGAATACCGACACGACCAGCACCGCGACGTAACCGACCGCTCCGGAGACGATCGAACGGGGCGGTTCGAGGATGGACTGTCAGGCGGGGACGGTGCACACGAGCGGTTCACCATGGATGACCACGTCGAAGCGACGCTCGACGCGATCGAGGTAGCGCGCGTCGCCGACGTGCTCGGTGAGCACCGCGAGCTGTGGGGCGACATCATCCGCTGCCTCGCTCAGGGCATGGGCCCCACCGAAGCCGCCACCCACCTGGGGCGCCCAGCCGGCACCGTGAAGCGCAACGTCGTGGAAATCCGCGCGTACATCGCAGAGAGGCGCGCAGCATGAGCGGAGGCCGCCCATCCATCCTCACCGACGAGCTGCGCGACGACCTGTGCAAGCACATCGCGTCACCGATGGCCGTGCGCCATGCGTGCGCCATGGTCGGCCTCGGCGAGCGCACCTTCTACGACTGGATGCAGCGCGCCGAGGAGGACGACGCGCCCGATCAGTTCGTGCAGTTTGCGCAGGCGGTCGCGCGCGCGAGGGCTGCAGCTGCGGTGGCGCTCATCGACACGATCAGCCGGCATGCTCAGGGTCATCGGCGCACCCGGTACCACAAGGATGGCGGGGTCGCTGACGAGTGGCTCGAGGCTGACCCGGCGTCGGCGCGGTGGCTCGCGGAGCGGATGTTCCCCGACGAGTACGGCAACCGTCAGCGCATCGAGCACGCGATCGACAAGGCCGCCGTCGACGCGATCGAGTTCGACGAGGACACGCTGCGCGCGGCGCGGGAGTTCACGGCGCGCGCGAGCGGTGGTTACGAGCCCGTGGTCGATGATGAACAGGCGGCGTAGGGCCAGCCGGGCGACCGATCCGCAGATCCTCGCCGCGCAGGCACACCCGGCCGGGCTCGGCATGCTCGACCGCTCACCGCGCCGGTTCCAGTTCCCGCCGCACCTGCAGATCCTCGACCGCGCGCTCACCGACATCGCCGAAGGGCGCAACGATCGGCTGATCGTCGAGATGCCTCCCCGCCACGGGAAGAGCATGGAGGCGTCGGAGCTGTTCCCCGCCTGGTTCCTTGGCCGCTACCCCGACAAGCGCATCATCCTCGCCTCGTACGGCGCGACGCTCGCGAAGTCGTTCGGCCGCAAGGCGCGCGACCTGCTCAAGATCTACGGCCCGCACGTGTACGGCATCGAGATCGACCCAGCGCAGAGCGCCGCGGAGGACTGGGGGATCAAGGGCCGGCACGGCGGCATGGTCACCGTCGGCGTGGGCGGCGGCATCACCGGCAAGGGCGCCGACATCCTCATCATCGATGACCCCGTGAAGAACCACGAGGAGGCGCAGTCCGAGCTGCAGCGCGAGAAGGTGTGGGACTGGTACACGTCGACCGCATACACCCGGCTCGAGCCGGACGGCGCGGTCATCATCATCCAGACGCGGTGGCACGAGGACGACCTGGCGGGGCGCGCGCAGTTGCAGGAGGACGAGGGGTGGCGCGTCATCCGCATGCCCGCGATCTGCGACGACGCGGAGACCGACCCGCTAGGGCGCGCCGAGGGTGAGCCGCTGTGGCCGCGCCGCTACCACCTCAAGCGCCTGCGCCAGATCGCGAAGAGCGTCGGCACGTACGTCTGGAACGCGCTGTACCAGCAGAGCCCCGTCGCGGCCGAGGGCAACGTCCTGAAGAAGGCGTGGTGGAAGCGCTACGAGGGGTCGCCGCGCGACGTCGCGAAGCAGTGCGACGAGATCATCCAGTCGTGGGACATGGCGTTCAAGGACAGCGACGGATCCGACAGCGTCGCCGGGCAGGTCTGGGGTCGGCGCGGCGCGGACGTGTACTTCCTCGCGTCCGTCACGGCGGTGCTCGACTACCCGGGCACGCGCGAGGCGGTGCGGGGCATGGTGCGCGAGTGGCCCGAGGCAAACGCCAAGCTGGTCGAGGACAAGGCCAACGGCTCCGCGATCATCGCGGACCTGAAGCGCGAGATCCCCGGGCTCATCGCGGTCGAGCCCCAGGGCGGGAAGATGGCGCGCGTCGTCGCGATCAGCGCGATGGTCGAGGCCGGCAACGTGCACCTGCCGAGCCGCGCGGTGGCGCCGTGGATCGACGATTTCATCGCGGAGTGCGCGTCCTTCCCGAACGGCAAGCACGACGACCAGGTCGACGCGATGTCGCAGGCGCTGCTCCGGCTGCAGGTTCCGTTCGGTCCGGAGACCGCGCCGAGCCTGCTCAACGGCGCCGCAGCGCAGGCCCCGGGACGTGCTGCCGATCGGCGTGCGGCGCGCGAGGCGGCGTACTGGGGCGATGACGGCGACGAGGACAGTCGCGAGCCGTTGGCCAGCTGAGGGGCGACCCTCCCCGCGTACGCGAGCCCCGAGGAGCACCACGTGTCGAAGAAGCAGAGCGCCAAGCCCGAGACCGCCCCCGCCGACGAGGCTCCGGTCGCCGAGGCTGCGCCCGTGGAGGCGCCGGCCGAGCCCGCGCCCGCTGACGACGCAGCCGCCGAGGACGCGCAGGCCGACGCCGACGCTCCCGCCGAGGACGACGAGCTCGCCGCCGCTTCGATCACGATCACCGGCCCGCAGAGCGCGCTCATCACCGGCGACGCCGCGTTCGTCGCGGCCAGCATGGACGCGGTGCGCGAGCACGGCGGCCAGCTCGAGGCAGCCGACGGCAGCACCGTGCACGGTCCGATCACCGGTGAGAACGTCTCCGACGACGGCCTCACCGCGCGTATCATGGTCGCGTTCCCGATCGCGCCGGCGCCGAGCGAGCAGCCGGCCGACGACGCGTGACCGGCATTCAGGACGAAGCCCTGCGCGCTGCGATCGCTGCGCACCAAGCGGACAGCACCGACGAGCCGCGCGTCCTGAGCCGATACCTGGTCATCGCTGAGTACGCCGGGATCGACGACACCACGCACATGGAGTGGAGTTACAGCGACTCCACCCCGCCGTGGACCCTGCTCGGGATGCTCGCCTGGGTGAAGCATCGAGTGCAGGTTCTCACCGAACAGATCCAGCAGGACGACGACTGATGGCGACCGACACGACCAAGCCACAGGAGATCAGCGACGAAGACGCGCAGCGCCGCGTCGAGATCCGCAACCGCTGGAACAGGTACGAGGGCACCAGCCCAGCCAGCCTGCGCGTCGCCCCGGGCGAGACCGACGACAACACCAACCTGCCCGACGTCGGCACCATCATCGACGCCAGCGTCGACTTCCTCGTCGGCAAGGAACCCACGTTCCACGCGCTCAACGAACAGGGCGAGGAGCAGGCCGACGCGAGCGAATCGATCGAGCGCGTCTGGAAGCACGCGAAGAAGGCGACGCTCCTGCGCGAGACCGCCACGAGCGGCGCCATCGCCGGCACGTTCGCGCTGAAGCTCCTCCCCGACGACGGACCCGAGGGCATCCCCGGCATCGTCCTCCTCGATCCGTGCGACGTGCAGATCCTCACCGACCCCGCTGACATCCGGAAGCGCACCGGGTACGTCATCGACCAGATCGTCGGAGCTGACGACGAGGGCTCCGACCTGCTGCTGCGCGAGGAGCACGAGCAGAACGAGGGCGGACAGTCGTGGACGATCCGCTACTACCGCGGGCGCATGACCACCTACCGCGTCGGCATGGAAGTCCGCCAGGGCGTTCGCTGGGAGCAGACCAACGAGATCGAGTGGCAGCACCCGTTCGCCGCGATCGTCGACGGCCAGAACCTGCCCGCCCCGCATCAGGTGTGGGGCCGCTCCGACCTGGGCGATGACGTGCTCCGACTGCAGGACGCGATCAACGCGTCCGCGAGCGGCGAGCGCCGCATCCTGCGCCACTACGCAAGCCCGCAGGAGGTCGTCACCGGAGGCGGCGACGCCAAGGCGGTCTCGCAGGCGATGCAGCAGGCCGCGATCGGTATGGCGCTCGTGCTGCCCGAAGGTGGCGCGTACCAGATCGTGCAGGCCTCCACGACCGGGCTCGACGCTTCGCACCGGTTCCGCGAATCCCTGACCGACAAGCTGTTCGAGCGCGCGGGCGTGCCGCGCATCGCGGTTGGCCAGCTCGAGGGCGTCGGCGCGCTCAGTGGTGTGGCGCTCCTGGTCATGTACCGCCCGCTCACCGCCAAGACGGAGACGAAGCGCGCGACGTACGGCGACGCGATCGACGAGCTCAACCGCCGCATCCTCGTGATCATGGGCGAGGGCGAGTTCCAGTGCGGGACGACGTGGGCTGATCCGCTCCCGCAGGACACGCAGGCCGCAGTCTCCGAGGCGTTGGACCTGCAGACGCTGGGTGTGTCCAAGCAGACCATCTTCGAGCGCCTCGGCCTCGACTGGACGCTCCAGCAGAAGCGCATCCAGGACGAAGCGGGCGACCCCATGGGCGACGAGCACGGCCTGCTCACGCGCAACGAAGAGCTGCAGGCCGAGATCGACGAGCTGCAGGCCGAGATCGACGAGCTGCGCGCCGCCGCGGTGCCGCAGGAGTCCGACCGGGCCGCATAGCATGCGCCCATGTCGATCGAATCCGAACTCTCTGGACGCGCCGCGCTCACCCGCGCCTACTTCGAGATGCTGCAGGAGCAAGGGTTCAGCCACGACGAAGCGTTCGCGCTCGTGCGTGACTGGTCGGCCGCGTTCAACTGGTTCGCCATGGTCAGCGGCGAAGAGCCTCCCGCATGGCTAGGCGCGCCGACATCCAGCGTGTCGTCGACGAGTACCGGCGGCGACTTAGTGCACTTGAGGCCGAATACGCGCGATCAGTAGGGCCCGCGCACGCCGAGGCGGCGCGACGAATCCGCGATGAGCTCGGCCGCTTCCTGAAGGCGGTCGAAGCAGAGGGGATTCCTGAGCGCGTCACCCGAGCTTGGGTCACGGACCACGCCGCGTACCGTCGATTGGCATTGGTCGCTGAGCATGAGCTGGACGGAGCGCTCGCGCAGGCCGTGCGAGCCATCCAGTGGCGCATCGCTGACGCTGCGCAGCTCGGCAAGCCCGGTGCTGACGCAATGACAGCTGCCGTAATCGGTCCGCAGGGCAACGGGCTCGCCGCGTCCGGGGCCTTCGGGCAGGTGAACATCGGCGCAATGGAGCAGCTCGTCGGCGCGCTCCAGGCATCCAGCCCACTCGCGAAGCTGCCGGGCCTGACCAGTGATGTCGTCGACAAGATGACCAGTGAGCTCGTGCGCGGGCTTGCGAACGGCACACATAGCCGCACCATCGCGAGGCAGATCGCCAAGACCACCGGAATGCCGGCTGTTCGGGCACGCACGATCGCACGCACCGAGATCCATCGTGCGTATCGCGAGGGCAATCGGGCCGCGTACCAAGTGAATCCGGCGGTCGACCAGTGGCGGTGGGTCGCGTCGATCTCGGCGCGCACCTGCTCGGCCTGCCTCAGCATGCACGGCAGCCTCCATCCACTCGACGAGCCGCTGCAGTCGCACCCCCAGTGTCGCTGCGCAATGGCGCCCATCGTTGGCGCGAAGCGGCTTCGGGACCTCGGCATCGAGGACCCCGGCATCGAATGGCCCACGGGGGAGCAGCTGTTCGCGCAGATGCCAGAGGCAGATCAGCTGCAAGTCCTGGGCCCGGGTAAGTTCGAGGCCTATCGCGACGGGCGCATCCAGCTGCGTGACACGGTGCGGACCACGCACACGCGCGAGTGGGGCGCCACGCGTACGACGGCCTCGCTCGATGACGCGCTGACTAGCGCGGCGGGCTGATCACGTCCAGCTCGACCTCGCGGCCAGAGGCTGGCGCGGGGCTGCCGTCGCCCCAGACGACCTGGTACTCGCGGGCGCCACGCCTGGTCTGCTCGACAAGCTCGACGACCCGATCGGCGGTAGCCTCGGTCAGAGGGTGGCTGCGAGCGTCCACCCAAATGACCAGCAGGCTCCATCCCTCCTCGAGGATGTATCGGCATCGACGAGGTGCGCGCTCGGCGTGCCGGCCCGAGTTGTGCCACCTCCCTCCGTACACCTCCACCGCGACCCCTTCGACACCAAGATCGGCGTTGTATGGGCCGATTGCACGTTGGGGTGTGGCGTCTAGTCCGCGCTCGGTGAGCCACGCGGCGAGGAGCTGCTCATATGGAGACATGCCGAGCTGTCGCTTTTGGCGGGTCGCGGCTCGGCGGCACAGCGTCTCGAAGGAGTCGCGCTGGCCGCGGCGAGCCTCGTGCGCCGCGGCCACGCTGGCGCGGTGCTGTTCTGGCGTGCGGCTGTTCGCCAGCAACCGGTTCGCGGCGGCAGACCCTCGTGGCTCGATCCCATTGGCGAGTAGCGTGCGGCGGATCACGCCTCGACTGACACCGTGGGTTTTCGCGAGGCTGTTCTCCGATTCTCCGGCGCTGTACCGGCTCGTGAGGTCGGTGAGGTCTGGCGGAATCCACGCAATAGGCATCCGCAGATGATACAGGACACCTTATTGTCGGTGTCTACTCAGTTCGCGAGCCAGCGGCGGCATCGCTCCACCCAGCGGGGCCCCGGCTCGATGCGGCGGCGCAGCCGGTCGACGGCGCGCTCGATGCGCGCGTTGGTGAGCTGGTCGCCGGAGTGGTGCACGGCCACGACGAGGATCGCATCCTCCGGGGCTGGTCCTGGGTTGATGCCGGTGCGTGGACGCATTACCTCGGCCTCGTCGACACCGACCTCGAGATGCGGGGCCCCATTGACGTGCACGACGACTCTCACCTGCTCAGTCATGCACTGACCGTACCCGCGAGCCGACGCCCCGACGCGGCGCGACCCTCCCCGCGTGAACGATCCCCAGCCAGACCCCAACGCATCGACGCCCCCGGCGGGCACCGAAGCGACGCCCCAGGCGGGCACCCCGGACCCCAACGTGAGCACGACGCCCCCGGCGGGCACCGCGCAGACCGTAGAGGTCACACCCGAGATCCAGAAGCTCATCGACGACGCAGCCGCCAGGGCCAGTCGCGAGGCGAACAAGGAAGCCGTCGCCGCCAAGCAGCGTGCGAAGGCTCTCGAGGACGCCGAAGCGCAGCGCCAGCACGAGGCACTGTCCGAGACCGAGCGACTGCAGAAGGAACGCGACGACGCCACACAGGCCGCCGCCGACGCCACGGACCGCGCCCGCAGGGCGCAGCTTCGAGCCGAAGTCGCAACCGTCGCCACGACGCTCAACCTCGTCGATGCGGACGCAGCGCTCGCGCTGCTGCCAGCTGACGCGATCACCTTCGACGACGACGGCACCCCCGTCGGTGTCGAGGCCGCGCTGAAGCAGCTCGCCGAATCGAAGCCCTACCTCGTCGCCGTCGCTGGCACCCCGAAGCTCGACCCCACCAACGGTGGTCGTGGCGGCGGCACGCCCACGGTCAGCGACACCGAGCGGCTCGCCCAGATCCGCAACCCCAACCGCAACGCCGACATCTGGCGCCGCTGAGCGCTCACCCCCACGACCCGCCTGAAGGACCCACACCATGGCCGATACAACCGTCTCCACTTTCAACAGCCTCTTCCCGACCGCGTACGAGGACACCATCCTCGTCGCGCGCGCCGAGATGCTGCTCCTCAACACCGCGCAGGTCCACACGGACCGCACCGGCATCGAAGGCCGCGTGTTCTCCAAGCACGCACAGGTCACCGCCGCAGCGGTCGCAGAGAACGCCGACCTGGCACCGACCACGTTCGGCAAGTCCAGCGTCGCCACGCTCACCCCGGGCGAAATCGGCGCACAGGTCGTGCTCACCGACCGCTCACAGCGCACCGACCCGAACGCGTACACCAACGCGATCGAGGAGCTCGGCGGCGCGATGGGCTCCAAGATCGACATCGATCTCGGCGCGGCGTTCGCGAACTTCACCGGCGGCAGCGTCGGCACGGCCGGCGGCGCAACCCCGACCACGTTCCGCCACCTCATGGCGGCCGAGGCGATCCTGCGCGCCAACGGCTACCGCGGCGACCTGTGGGCGGTGCTGCACGTCTACCAGGCGTTCGAGCTGAAGCAGAGCGTCTCGCTCGAGGCTTCGATGAAGAACACGCCCGAGGTCATCCGCGACGAACTCGCCCGCTCCGGCTACATCGGGTCGATCGGCCGCATGCACATCCTCGAGAGCACGAGCGTGCCGATCGCGACGAACGACGCGACGGGCGCGGTCTACACGAGCCGCGCGCTCGGCTTCGATAGCCGCTCGCCGGTCGAGCTCGAGCCGTTCCGCAGCCCGAAGGGTCGCAAGTGGGAGCTGAACATGGTCGGCGACTACGCCGCCGGCGTCCAGTACCCCGCCGAGGGCGTCAAGGTCATCGGCAAGGCCATCACCCCGGCCTGATCCATCTAGCGGTGTCGGGGCGTCCTCCTAGATTCGGGAGGGCGCCCCGCGCCGCAATCGAAGCACGGAGGACACACAGGTGACGCTCACGGCTCAGATCCGACGGCTCACCGGTGTGTCCGCCAGCAACGTCGCAGACGTCGACGTGCAGGCAGCGCTCGACGAGCACCGAGCTTGGCAGGAAACGCTGCCGGTCATCCTGCAGCCCGACATCCTCAACGTGGCGCTGCGTGGCAGCGTCGACGCATGGGGATGGCTCGAGCCCACCACGCAGGCCGGCTCCTCCGCAGTGCTCACCGACGCGCTCGGCGCCGCCCCCGCCGGCGACTGGGCGCTCACCTCCGACGGCGACCTCGTGTTCACCGACGACCAGGTGACCACCGGCACGCTCTACCTCAGCGCGTACAGCTACGACGTGAAGGCCGCCGCAGTCGACGTCATCGACCAGCGCCTCGGCCAGATCGCTGAGGACTACGACGTCACGCTGGGCGACCAGGGGCTCAAGCGCTCGCAGGCCGTCACGCAGCTCGAGGCACGACGCGACAAGCTCGCTGGTCAGCGCCTCATGCAGTGCGTGCAGCGCCACCGCGTCGACGAGGCCGCCGGCACCACCCGACGCGAGCTGCGCGCCGAGCGGCGCGGGATGCGCGAATGATCCGCGCCGACGAACTCGCCCGGATCCAGCAGGCCGTCGGAGCATGGCTCGGACCGCAGACCGCCACCGTCACCCGCCCAGACCCCGGCACGCAGACCACCGACGGATTCCCCGGCTCGCCGCTGACGATCGCCACGGGCGTCGCGTGCCGCGTGGAGCCTGCCTCGACCCGCGGTGGTGGCGAGCAGTTCACCGCCGCCGGCGTCGCGTCGACCGCGGACTGGAACATCTACCTGCCGTGGGACATCGCGGAGGTGAAGCCCCAGGACAAGATTCAGGTGCCCGGCATCGGCGTGTTCGAGGTGACCTCGTCGACCAGTCAGCGCGCCATCCAGACCGACGTCGTCGCCAGTTGCACGAAGGTGGATAGCTGATGGCGAAGAGCAACCACTTCAACGAGCTCGCCGCGAAGCTCCCAGCGCGCGCAGACGCGCTCCTCGACGCGTACCAGGCGCACTTCCTCGACGCCGCGATGCAGCTCGCACCGTACGACGAGGGTGAGCTGCGAGACAGCGGCACGATGTCGGATGGTGGCGGCAAGTACGAGCGCCAGATCTCGTTCACCGCCGCGCACGCGCTTCCGCAGGAGTTCGGGACGCTCGACATGCCGGCGCAGCCGTACGTGCGGCCGGCTGAGCGGGCCCTGCGCGCGCCGTTCCGCAAGGACGCGAAGGGACTGCTGAAGCCATGAAGGCAGTCGACGACGCATTGAAGGTCACGCTCGAGGCGATCCCCGGCATTGGTGCGCTCGCGCCGGGCGGCGTGCACAACATCGTCCGGCGCCAGGGCAGTGCGTTCCCGGTGGTCGTGTTCAGCCTCGCGCCGAGCGTTGGTGACTCCCCGCGCTACGGCGGCGCCGACGGCATCGAGCACCTGAGCTACGACGTCAAGATCATCGCGCCCATCAGCGCACAGGCGGGTGTGGGCGACCTCGTGGAGCTCGTGCACGCGGCACTGCAGGGACAGCCGCTCACACTCGCCGGTCTCGACCACATGCAGACGCTCCGCGAGCGGCGCATCCCGAACTACCCCGAGACCACCAACGGTGTGACATACCTGCACCGCGGCGGCACGTACACCGTCAGCGTCAGCCACCCCGTGTAGCTGCGAGCCGAGCCGGAGGAGCCGCGCGACCCTCCCCGCGTGACCTCCACCTGCACTCATCGCTGCGTAATCGGCTTCGACCACGAGCCGAAGCGTGGCAAGCCGCTCCGCTTCGAGCCGAACGACCCGATCGTCGGCCTGCCCACCTCCGTGGTCAAGGGCCTCGTCGAGCAGGGCGCCGCCGAGCCGATCGCGGCCGAGGAGCCCACCGATGGCTGAGGTACACGGCAGCGAGTCGCGCCTGTTCATGAACGGGCTTGACCTCACCGCGATGTTCCGCGAGCTCGAGGGCGGCTCCGAGCACGACATGGTCGACACGACCGCGTTCAGCGACACGTCCGACAGCCACATCGTCGCGCCGATGGTGAAGCGCTCCATGAGCGCCAACGGCATGATCGACGTCGATCCCTCAACCGGCGCACACGCATCGCTGCAGGCGCTCCACAACGCCGCTGCCTCGCTCACCGCCGGACAGGTCGTCGTGTGGCAGATGCGCGACACGACGCTCGGCGACCCCGGCCTCGTCATCGTCGGCAGCCTCCCGAAGCCCACCCTGAAGAACGTCCTGCGCGACGTCGTCCAGGCGATGTTCTCCGCGCAGTCCAACGTCAGCGGCTGGTGCCGCGCACTCAAGAACAAGGGCGCACTGGTCGCCGCCGGCAACGGAGCAGCGCTCGACAACGCGGCCGCCACCACGCGGGGCGGCGTCTCGGTGCTGCAGGTCATGGCCCTGACCGGCACTACTCCGACCCTGACCGTCAAGACGCAGCACTCAGTCGACGGCTCGACATGGGTCGACCTGTGCACGCACACGCTCATCACCGCCGCGGGCGTCACCGCCGGATACGCGGACGTGCAGCAGCTCGCCGCCACCGCGACCGTCAACCGGTACCTGCGCCACACCCTCGCCGTCACGAGCGGCTCACTCACGAGCGTCACGCTCGCCCACCAGTTCGTCCGCAACCCGTAACCCGACCCACCCCACGCACCAGAGGCAACCACCATGGCTGAAGTCCACGGCTCAAAGCTCATCGTCCTGCTCAACGCGGTCGACATCACCGCGCTGTACCACCGCGACGACATGGAGTTCGGACAGGGCGAGCGTGACCTGCTCGACCGAACGAACTACGGCGCGACGAACGACCGGCACGGCACCTCGCCGATCGCGAAGGGCATCCCGATGAACATCGGCGGCGTCTTCTCGACCGAGATGCACGCGGTCATCCAGCCCCTCGAGGGCACCGACACCGCCCTGGTCATCAAGCCGGCTGGCGCCTCGGTCGGCACGCCGAAGCTCTCCGGCACCGTCACCGTCACCAATTACAAGGTGAAGTCCGGCGTCACGGTCGATGCAGTGTGGTCCGCGGTGCTCACCCCGAACAGCGCGATGGCGTGGGGCACGAACTGATGACGAAGCGAGCCACTGTCGAGCAGCTGCGCAAGCTGCGCACCAAGGTCGTCACGATCAACGTCGACGGCGAGCCCGCCCAGTTCGAGATCTCCAAGATCAAGGCCGGGCAGCGCCGCCGCCTGCAGACCGAGTGCATCGACGACGCCGGCATGCTCGACCTGGAGCAGGCCACGCGCCTGTCCTGCGAGATGTGCACGGTCGAGCCGGAGCTGACCGCGGACGACGTCGAGGAGATGGACCTCGACGTGCTGCTCGAGCTCGCGCGCGAGATCTCCGAGCATTCGGGCCTGACCGGCGTGCAGCAGGCGGCCTCCCCCGCTGATCCCGAGGAGGGGTCAGCCGTCGTGAAGTCGTTTCGTGCTGAGGGATCAGCGCCCGGAGTGGGCGTCGGAGTGGACTCGGATTCAGCTGTCGCTGCGGACGGGTTGGACGCCTGACGTCATCGACGGGCTCGACGACGACTATCTCCAGCGCTTGCACGCCGTCCTGTTCGTGGAGCACTGCGAAACGACAGGTGAATGGCCGGGAGGTGGTGACGCATGAGCGACGCAGCAGCACGCCTCGAGGGCGTCGTCGCGCTGGTCGGCGTCCCAGCCGCCGTCACGGGGCTGAAGAACGTCGGCGCGGCAGCCACAACCGCCCAGAAGGGCCTTGACGATGTCGAGCGCGCAGCGAAGCGCGCGGACGGCGCGGTAGGGCATCTCGGTGGCGCAGCCACGGGCGCCGGAACAGACCTCGACCGCGCCGCGGCGCGCGCCCGGGCAGCATCCGAGCAGGTCGAGCACATGCGCGGACGGTTCGACCGCGCCGGCACCTCCATGAAGTCGATGGGGCGCACGCTGTCCGTCGGAGTGACCGCGCCGCTCGTCGGCCTCGCTGCCATTTCCTTCAGCAAGTTCGCCGAGTTCGACCAGACGATCCGCCAGGTCGGCTCCGTCGCGGACATCAGCGGGCGCAAGCTCGAGACGATGCGCGAGACGGCGATGAAGCTGGGCCGCGACACGTCGTTCTCCGCGAACGAAGCGGCCACCGCGATGCTCGAGCTCGCCAAGGGCGGCATCACCCAGGCGCAGATGGGCGCGGGCGTCCTCGACCAGACCCTGACCCTCGCGGCAGCGGGTGGCCTGCAGCTCGGCGACGCCGCCGGCTACATGACCAACACGCTGAACGCGTTCGGCCTGAGTGCTGGCAGGTCAGCCGGCGTGGCCGCCGCCCTCGCGGGAGGAGCGAACGCGTCCACAGCCAGCGTGGAATCGCTCGGTATGGGTCTCGCTCAGGTGTCGGCGCAGGCGAAGCAGTCCGGCATGTCGATGAACGAGACGATCGCCGCGCTCGCCGCGTTCGATCAGGCGGGCGTGAAGGGCTCCGACGCTGGCACCTCGCTCAAGACGATGCTGCAGCGCCTCGTGCCGAGCACGAAGGAAGCCGCGGCCGGCATGAAGAAGCTCGGCGTCGATTTCACCGACGCGAAGGGCAATTTCCTGCCGATGCGCGACGTGGCCGAGCAGCTGAAGGTCGGCCTCGGCAAGCTGGGCAGCGAGTCCGAACGGACCGCGGCGCTCACGACCATCTTCGGCTCCGACTCCTCGCGCGCCGCGGGAATTCTCGGCACCGTCGGCGCGGCCGGCATCGACAAGTACACCGCCGCCACCAAGAACATGGCGGCCGCGCAGGACCTCGCCCGGACGAACACTGAGGGCGCCAAGGGATCCATCGAGCAGATGATGGGTTCGCTCGAGACGGCCGGCATCGCGATCGGGACGGTCCTCGCGCCGAAGGTGACGGCGTTGGCGGACCACATCGCTTCGATGGCGAACGCGTTCACCCAGCTCGACCCGCACCTGCAGTCGACAGCCCTCATGGTCGGGGCCGTCGCGGTCGCAGTCGGTCCGTTGCTCATCGCGTTCGGCATGATGGCGAGCGGCGCCGCAGCCCTCATCCCACTGTTCGCAGCGGTGTCAGCCCCGATGCTGCTGATCGGCGGGGCCGCTGTCGTCGCCGGTGTAGGGCTCGTGCAGCTCTACCGTCACAGCGAGACCGCCCGCACCATCGTGTCGGGATTGTGGGACGTGATCAAGGCATCGCCGCTCGGCTCGCTCGTCCGCATGGTCAACGCTGGCGCGCAGAGCTTTGGCGGGTGGGGCAACGTGCTCCGCGGCGCGGCGATCGCATTCCTGGAGTTCGGCAAGGTCGTGCTGCAGATGAGCCTCTCGGTCATCCGCACCTTCAACGACATGACCGGCAACCTCGCCGACCGCATCAAGGGCGCCGCCAAGATGCTCGCGTTCCTCCACCCCGAGTTCAAGGGCGTCGCGAAGGTCGCAGAGGAGATGTCCAAGGACGCATCGCGATCGACCTCCAAGATGGAACGGGCGATGTCAGGCGACATCCAGGCCATCACCCGGCAGATCAACACCCTCAAGGCCGAGATGAACAGCATCCCGGACGAGGACGTCAGCATTCGCGTGCGGACCGTCCGGGTGGGCAGCCTCGAAAATTTCTCGCCCACGAACGTGCTGCAGCCCGTCAAGAAAGCGAAAGGCGGCATTATCAGGGGACCGGGGACGGGGACGAGCGACAGCATCCCCGCATGGATTTCGAACGGCGAAGCCGTCATCCCTGAATCAAGTACTGCTCGAAATCGCGAGCTTGTCGAGTGGCTGATCGACCACCCGGGCGAGAAGCTCCCAATGCCGGGCTTCGCCGCAGGGAAGAAGCCGAAGAATCCGGCCGATGCAAGGCCTTACGGCAACGGTGACGGCAAGGTGACCGCTGCCGAGCTTTCTCGGTACGCGAAGGCCGTCGCGGGGGGCGACGTCGGTGCCGCAAAATTCGATGCGAGCACAGCGGATCCCGACCTGCTCCGGAAGCGCGAATCCGCTGCCGCTGCGCTTGAGCAGTCGATCAAGGATCAGAACACCGCCATCGCCGGCAAGGATGCTGCGCGCGGAGCCGTGCTCACTACGGCGAACGCTCAGAAGGCGATGCAGTCGCGCTACGACAAGCTGAAGACCGAAGCCGAAAAGAAGAAGCTGAAGCCGGCGCTGGATCTGGCGAAGGCGCGAGCGGCGGCCGCGAAGGCGCGCTACGACAAGCTCCTAGCCACGATCAGCGGCGCGGGCGACAAGCGCCGCTCGCTCGCGGGCAGCGTCGTGAGCCTCGACCAGCAGCTCTCCTCATCTGCGAACGACCAGGAAAACCTTCGCCGCGAGGCGCTCGGCCTCGAATCGGTCGAGGAGGAGCAGCGTCGCAACGCCATCAACGCGGTGCGTCGCCAGAATGGCTTGGCCGAACTGAACCGCGGCGACACCCTGAACTCGGACGGCACGATCACGCGAGCGGACTCGGCGTCGTCGACCGGAACCGACTCCGGCCCCGATCCGGATCTCGCAGCGCAGCTCGCTCAGTCCCAGAAGCGCGCCACGGATGCCCAGGCGAACTTCGAGCTGTCGCAGTCTCAGTTCGCGACGCTCCGGGGCTCCGGGGATCTCGGCTTTGGCGGCGGCGCGAACGCGCTCCAGAGCGCCGGGGGCGCGCAGCCCGTCGTGGTGAACATCAACAGCATGACCGCGTACGACCCCTCGACGCTGCAGGCGGTCGCGTCCGCGGCGGGCGGCGGCTTCAACCAGGGCGGCAACGCCGACCAGCTCTACTCCGGGAGGGGCTGACGTGGGCGTCGCTCTGTTCGACCTGTCAGCTACGTTCTCGGGCCGCTCCGCGTCGCTGAACGCTGGCTCGTACACGGTGCTTGACGGTGGCACGTCGTTCGGCCAGGTCGTGCGTGCTCCGATGTTCCCGCAGGTGTTCGACGCTCAGCGCGTCGTGGTCGCGGGCGCGCCGGTCGGTGCGCGCGAGCAGCAGATCCGCGTCGAGGTGTCGAGCTCCACGATCGCGGGCCTCGCCGCGCAACTCGAGACGCTCGATCGATTGTGCGAGGACATCACCCGCCAGGGCGGTGGCGTACTGAAGCATCGATCCACGGACGGCGCGGCATCGACCCGGTTCCGAGTAGCGGCTGCGAAGCTCAGCGCGCCGGAGCTGATGGGCGCGCATTACGAGCGCGCGTTCCGCACGGTCGTCGTGCTGGCGCTCGTCGCGGATCCGTTCGGGATGTCGGACGCGCTCGACCTGCGCGACGGGTTCTCCGTGAACACGCTCGGTACCGCCGGCGCGTACAACACCGGGGGATCGGACTGGACCGCTGACGCTGGCGCGCTCACGAACCTGTCCGTCACGGGTGGCGTGCTCGCAGGCAGCGCGAACCTCACCACCGAGAACCGCCTCACGCACACCGGGTCGTCCGTCACCGTCGCCGACGTCGCGGTGCGCGTGAAGCACACCGTTGGCACCACCCTCACGGGGTACAAGGCGGGCGTCACGCACACGCGGCTGGACGCCAGCAACCTGCTCACCGCGTTCGTCTCCGATGACGGCGCTGCGTCCACGCTGCGCATCCAGAAGATCGTCGCGGGCGTGCCCACCACTCTCGGATCAGCCACCGCTCTGACCCGGCTCGTAGCCGGTACCGCGTACTGGGTCGTCGGTCGCATCGAAGGGAACGTGCTCTACGCGGAGCACTGGCTCGCCGAGCCCACCCCGATGGGCACCCCGGCCGCGACTGCCACGTACACCCTGACGACCGCTGAAGCCGTCCAGTTCGGCGTGAACGTGCAGGGCCGCACCGGCGTCGTGTTCACCCCGCAGCACGCCACCGCAAGCATCGACGACTTCTGTTCGGACGCGTTCACCTTCAAGGGGATCACGTTCCCCGCGACCCTGCGCCTCGGAGGATCATTCGGCGGTACCACCGACGCGCTCGCCGGTATCTACTACACCGGGTCGGGCGGCACAGCTCCCGTCGCGATGATGTACGCGTGGTGGCCTCGTGTTGCGGCACACAACATGGTCTGGAACGGTGGCGCCGAGGTCGTGGGTGTGGTCGCCACGACGGCGTACGGGTGGAATGCGAACACCACCTCATATCTCACGACCGGGGCGGCAGTCACGCGCACTGTTGCGGCCGGCGAGTTTCGCAGCGGCATCGCGGCGATAAAGGTCGTCACCCCCGCCACGGTCAACACCGGCACCGCATTCCCCATCTACCGACGCGGCGGCTTCCGTAAGGGCGTCGCTTATACCGCCGAGTGCTGGGTCAAGTCAGCCGCAGGTACCACGACCACACAGCTGCTCCTCGGTGACACGACCGCAACGTCGCTGGGAAGCACTTCTTCGGTAGCTCTCTCTGCGACGTGGACGCTCAAGACGGTGACGTGGACGCCGGCGGCCGATTGCGACGTCGCGCATCTCACGCTGCGTCAGACCGCTGCCACGATCACGACGTTCTTCATCGATGACGTGCAGGTGTACGAGGGCACCACGGCGCCAACGAGCGCGCTGGGTGGGTTCGGTCCCGGCATCATCCCCGGTGCCGCGTACAACGCCGCCCAGGGATCCCTCACTGGTACGTACTTCGCGCCTGCAGTCAACGCGTCGTATCTCGTCGGCACTGGCGTGATTGGTACCGGCGCAATGGCCTCAGCAGCGAACATCGAGCTTCCGCTCCTCCCGCACCTGTTCACCCCGGACGACTTCACGAGCGACGAGATCGACGTCGCGGTGTTCGCGCGATGCTACGTCGAGTCCACGCAGACCAGCCTCGCGTGCGCGATCAGCATGGCCTCGGAGCGCGGCACGTCATACGGTGCACGCCGGTACGGGTCGCTCCGGTCGGGTGGGAAGACGCTGAAGCTGCCGGTTGGCGGCAACGTCTTCAAGTCGTATTTCCTCGGGTTCGTGACGCTCAAGGTCGACAAGCAGCGCCCCCGCCGTGAGTGGCTGCGCCTGTCCTTCACGAACAGCGGCGCTGCGACCGGATCGTTCGGCCTGGACTACGTGACGGTGGTTCCGCTGCGATCGATCGCGAGCAGCCGGCGCGGGTTCAGTGCGTCCGGCGTGCCGCTGTTCATCGCGTCGACCGCCGAGACCACGAAGACCGTCGGCATCGGCACGAACGGCGAGGTCCTGGGTCAGCCCGGAACGGGCGGTGTCGTCGACTGGGTCAATGGCGCAGCGGTGACCCCGGATGACGGCTTGCTCGGTGAGCCGATCGTGCTGCCACCGGACGGCGCCGAGCTGCTCGTCTGGCCGTCTTCTCAGGTGATCGACGTGACCGATTCGACGGCTGCCGGCAACGTCGTGACGCACGTCGGGACGGTGCAGGTCACCGTACAGCCACGTGTCGCGCTGCTGAAGCAGTAGAGCTAGCACCCGGCCACGCAGCGACCCTCACAGCGTGACCCTCTCCGTAGAACTTCAGCCCCGCGATGGCGGATGGATTCGTCTCGGCGACCAGCAAGACGGAGGGCACGGCGTCGCCCCGGGCTCGATCGAGTTCGGCGGCGACCTGAACGAGTATGGGTGCCTCGACGCGTCGTTCCGGTTGAAGCTCAACCCGCGCTGGCCACGCACCGTCATTGAACACTTCACCCCGGTCGTGATCAAAGACGGCGACGAGCACGTATGGAGCGGGCGCATCATCGCGGCGCCGACCACGTTCGCTGAGGACGCCGAGGTCGTGGTGCAGTGCCAGGGGTGGGGGCAGCACCTGAAGGATGACTGCACCGCCCGCGAATGGGTCATCGACGACCTAAGCCGATGGGTGGACCTGCGGACACTCGAAGGAGCGCCACTCGCACAGGCTACGTCCCAATGGGATGTCAAGGTGGACGGCGGCGCGATCGTGCTCACGCAGCCGTGGCCGAACGCGAACTCGGTGTGGGCAGCGAACTCGTGGTGCGGCGTCACACTCGACCTCGGACCGAACAATGTCGCCGGGGCCATCTCGATCGACTGGACCTCGTCGAACAACACGCCGAACTCGCACCTTTACGCGGCGACCCACTCGTCGCCGCATTGGGGAGTTGGCACGCGTTCCGACGCCTTCAACTTCACGAACTCGGGCGCGGGGGCGGCTGGCACCACGAGTGGATCCTTCGCCGTTCCACAGCGCTACGTCACGATTTTTGTCTATCAGGACGTGAACGCAACCTATGGAGCGGAGGTGTACTTCCGATTCTCCGGGGTGCGAGTCTTCACCGACAACGCCGATCGGTCCGCGGGCGCGTCGATCCTCAAGTCGTCGACCATCATCAGCGAGACGCTCGACGCCTGCGCGCCACTCATCAGCCCTGACCGGTCCAAGATCGCGGCCACTGCCACGAACCTGCCGAACTTCCCCGGGTCGCCGGGCTGGAAATACGGCAACGAGTTGATCGACGCGGCGAACGCCATCCACGGATACGTCGCGCGACTGTCACCCGACCCCGTGCCGGTGTTCGAGTTCCAGCCCCAGCCGACGGACTACAGCTTCGCGGTCGGTGCCAGCGAGTACACGCTCCTCGAGCCTGCAGCGCAGGACGGGCGTGGCGTGTTCAGCCGCGTCATCAGCGAGTTCGAAGACGCCGCCGGAGTGCGCGGCGAATCATCATCGATTGACACGGCAACGCTGACATCGCCGACACAGTTCACCAACCCGAGCTTTGATGTCAACACGGTCGGTTGGTCAGGGGGCACGTTCGGAACGATCACCCGCGACACGGCGATTTTCCACACCGCACCAGCCAGCGTCTCACTTACCACCGCGCTCAACGGTTCTGTCTACACCGCGTCTCTAGCACCATCGCCGTCATTGACCGGTCTCGCGCCCGGGGCGAACTACGTGCTGCGATTCTGGTGGCGACGAGACGCCACTCTCCTGTCGTCCCTCTTCGAGATATTCGGCAACTACATCAGGACCGATCCGTTCAGCACAACGCCACTCGGGACGTTCGTACCGATCGAGATCCCGTTCATTGCACCATCGAGCGGATCGCTCACCGGCACGTTGAGTTTCTTGATCCAGGTAACCACCGCCGCGGCGACTGTCGCGGGGCGGTTCGATGGATTCGAGATTCTCGAGATCGGCACGTCCATCGTGACGCGGCGACGATTCCAGCGCACCGCGCTGCGTCCCATGGGCATCAAGAGCAACGCGGCAACATCGCTCGCCCTCGCGCAGCTCGAGCTATCCAGCTCCCAATTCCCGCCGTTCAAGGGCACGATCGGCGTCACAGGCCGCATCCGTACCAAGGGCGGTACCACCATGCCCGTGACAGTGCTCCCGAGCCGTGTCGGTGACGCGATCCTGATCGAGAACCTCACCGACCCGAACACCGGCGCCCTCGGCCGCCAGGGCATCATCCAGAGCGCGAAGTACAACGAAGCGCAGGACCGCGTCGAACTCACAATCGACAGCGCGCAGTCGTTCATCTCGCAGCTCCGCGCGCGCCTGCGGATTGGCACGGCGTAGAGCCGTAGCGGGCGTGCGGGGCGACCCTCCCCGTGTGACCTCTCTCCCCGCAGCTGCTCGCATCCTGAAGCTCATCGCCGCGATCCTGCTGCTCCTCGCAGCGTTCCTCGCAGGCGACCAGACCGCCAACGCGGCTGAGCCGAACCTCAACGACGGCCGCGCGCACGTCATGGTCGGTCGCCCGATCGCGACGCCTGGCGCGAAGCTGCGCCGCATCTACCCGACCGGCCTGCAGCCCCGCAGCGGCGTCACGCTGATCGCAACGCGCTCGAGCTCGCCGCGCTACTTCGAGACGTTCGAGCTCGACATCGTGCGCGGCTTCGCGCAGCGCCGCGGCTACCGCACCCAGCAGACCGCCCCGGGCGGCATCGACCTGACCGCGAACCTTGACGGCAAGGAATACCGCGTCGACCGCCGCATCCTCTCCGCGATGAACGCCACCGCGCGACGCGCAGGCGGCTCGTGCACGGTCATCAGCGGGTGGCGCGACAGCGCGAAGCAGCTCAAGCTGTGGCTGTCGTACCTCGCCGGCACAGGCAACCCAGCGAACCGCCCGGGAACGTCGAAGCACGAAGCCGCCTGGCGCATGCCGTCCGGCGCCGCCGACACCTACTGCAACAACGTCGCGTTCTGGACGTGGGCACGCGCCCGCGGCGTCACCAGCTTCGCGAAGTCGCGCGGACTGCGCCAGCCCTACGCTCACGAGCCGTGGCACGTCGAGTACGTGCTCGCGCCCGGGGCTCGGTGAATCGGTGACATGCCCGTCCGCGACGACCAACCCGACGACCTGAACGCGCTCTTCGCGCTCGTGCGCGAGGTCCGCGACGAGGTGCTGACGGTCAAGGTCGACATGCGCCACGCCGCCAACCACGGCGACCGCATCAGCCAGCTCGAGCTGTCCCAGGCACGCACCGAGGGATCCGTGCGCGTGCTCCTGTGGCTCGTTCCAGGCGGGCCCGCGATCGTGACGCTGATCGGCGCGATCGGCTGGTACGCGAGCCGCTGAAAATTTGCGTCCGGAGGCGAAGGCAAGCTGAGAGGGAAGGGCCCTGCGCCGCATCCTCTCCCCGGGAGCATCACTTGAACGGATTTCTGATATTGAGTCGGATCGGAGTCTGCTTCCGATACGCAGGCATGAAGCGAGCCATCACTCACCACCTCGCCCGCCCTCGCCGGACGTGCGCCAACTGCCAAGCCGTCACGGCCCGCGCAGAACAGGCGCTCGAGGCGCTCGACATCATCCGTCAGGAGCGCCGCGCCCAGGCATCCATCGCGGACGCGGAGCGGCGCAAGTCGCAACTGGTCGGCCTGACCCGCAGCGGGCGAGCGCCGAGCTAGCGGTCGAGCTCGGCTTCGACGGCGGCGATCGCCGTGTCGAGCGGAAGCGTCGGCCCGTCCTTGCACACGCCCTCGAGCGCGCGGTACGCGTCCGCCCTCCGCGCCCAACCGGGATCGCCTGTCGTCGACTCGTACCAGCTCTCGACGTATTCGAGCTGCTCGGCGTCGTCCATGTCCGTGAAGTCGTCGCAGTTCAAGTCGGCAGGCTCGGTCGCTGGCTCATCCTTGCCTCCGCCGGCCTCCTCGCGCAGCGCTGCGGCGTCTTCGGGGAACTCCTCGTCGCAGCTCACGGACGCGGACGCGGGCGACATCAGGCAGTCCTCGTAGCTCAATGGAGCGTCCGCTGTCGGTTCCGCTGGCGCGCTCTTCTGCGCCTCGCGGCTCTCGGACCGCGCGTTCTCGCCGCAGCCTGACAACACGACGAAGGCGACCAGCAGTGCGCAGCCCTTGGTCATCGCCACGCTCATCGCGGCAGGTCCTCGAGCAGGCCGATGATGGCGTCGAGCTTCGCGTCGAGCGCCAAGGCCCAGGACGGTGGCGCTGACCCATCTGCGGCGTCGACGCCCATCACCGCTTCGTCGACCTCGAACAGCTCGGCGAGCTTGATGCGGTTGTCGCGCGACGGAAGCGCTTCCTTGCGTTCCCACTTGCCGACTGCGAGCACGCCGACGCCCACTCCCCTGGCCACCGCTTCCTGTGACCAGCCTCGTTGCTTTCGCAAGTGCTTGATCTGGTCACCGACGGTGTGATCGGGAGTTGGCATGCCGGAACCGTACCGGCCAACATCATTGTTTCGACGTATTGCTTGCATGTGTCCTATGCGACATGTATGCTTCTCGGCATACAAACTCCAGTGGAGGCGCGATGGACATGGCAGCAGATCTGAGGGCCCGCATGGCGGCGCGGCTCGTCACGGTGGCCGAGGTTGCCGGCCTCGTTGGCCGTACACCTATGCAGGTGTCGCGGTACCGAACAGGCGTGACACCCATCCCGCTGGACGTGGCTCAGAAGCTCTACCGGGCTGAGCTCCTGAGCGAGGAATCGCTCATGGGCACGTCCGAGGACGCGGCCTGATGAGCCAGCGCGCCGACCTCTGGAGCACCGGCGAGTACGCCGACCCCGCCGCGACCGTGCCATGGGGGATCGAGACGAGCGACCTCGACCTCGGCGGACCCGACAACCCCGAATGCGCGCAGGGCTGCGACGCGGAAGCCGACTGCCTCTGCTCGTGTTGCAACCACGAGGGTGGGGACCGCTGCTGCAGCGCGTGCTGCGCAGCAATCGGTCCGTGCAGCCAGTGCGCTGCCGAGGGTCTGAGGAGCGCGTCGTGAGCCGGCCCGCGACGATCCGCCTGCCTCTCCCGCCCGTGGTGCGTTTCTGGCGCATGGTCGACGCGAAGTCTGGCGGCACCTGCTGGACATGGACCGGACAGAAGTCGCACGACGGATACGGACGTTTCCGGTCCGGAGCAATGGGCTCCAAGACGGTCGGAGCGCACCGGTTCGCTTACGAGCAGCTCATCGGCGCCATCGCCGACGGCATGGTCATCGACCACACGTGCCGAAACCGCGACTGCGTGAACCCCTCGCACATGGAGGTCGTCACTCCAGCCGAGAACACCCGCCGCGGCAACGGCCCAAGCGCCGCGAACGCACGAAAGCGGCACTGCGTCCGCGGACACGAGTTCACGCCTGAGAACACCATCGTTCGGCCAGGTCGAGGGCGCGGATGCAAAGCGTGCCGCTCGCTGTATCCCAGCCGAACGCGCGCCGTGCAGGAGCACGCCGCGTGATCGCAGTCGCGGTGTTCTGGTGCGGGTGGCTGCTCACCACTCTGCTCGTCGCGGCCTCGCCCGTCGGCGGCTGGCTCGCACGCGCGCTCGCCGCACCAGACCCAGAAGAAGTCGACGACGCCCAGCCTTGGAGGGACACGGGCGCCGTCGAGAACAAGACCCACCATCTACCGGGAGATCCAACGTGAGTGTATCCATCAACACCCGTCGCACACCGCGACGCCACGAGACGAACCGAGCACTGCGCCAGCGCGCCGTCGCCGCCGGGATCGATCCGTTCGTCGCCGGCACCACCGCACCCGACGACCTCGCCGCCGTCATCCGCTTGGCGCCCGCACTGCGCCTGGTGCCGGATGTCGAGCTGCCGTTCGAGGTCGAGCCGGAGGACCTGTGCCCGAACTTGCGCTTCGACCCGTACGCCGACGGGCCCGACGAGGCGATCAGCACCCGCATCGCTCGCGGCATCGAGCACGGCAAGCCCATCGGCCACCTGCTCAACCACCCCCACTTCAACGGCTTCGGAGGCGACGCAGCATGAGCACTGAAATCTGGATCCGCATCCCTCGCGAGCTGTTCGACGACACGCGGTTCGGGCT
>JAOPYQ010000002.1 GCA_025964555.1 Thermoleophilia bacterium
CATGCTGCGCGGGCGCGCGACGAGCCCGACGCGCCACAGCAGCTCGCGCCGGCCCAGCTTCGCGTCGCCGCCGACCTCCTCCACCGCGCCCGCGACCTCGCCGAGGCTGTCGCACGCGCCCGCCATCACGAGCCGCTCGAGCTGGTCGGTGCGCAGCGGCGCGCGCCGCAGCAGGTCCTCGATCCCGGCGAACGCGCCGCCACGTTCGCGTTCGCGCTGGAGGGCGAGCGCGTCGGGATAGCCCACGCCCGACACGCAGCCCATCCCCACGCGGATGGCGGGGTGCGCGCGATCGCCCGCACGTCGCCGCCCGAACATGCGCGCGGCCGCCTCGCCGGCAGGCAGCTCCTCCACCGTGCACAGCGCGTCGGACAGGTTGATGTCGACCGACAGCGACGCCACGCCGTGTCGGCCTGCGTCGCGCAGCAGCGAATCGGGTGGATAGAACCCCATCGGCTGCGCGTTGAGCAGCGCCGCGTGGAAGTGCGCCGGATAGTGGTGGCGCAGCCACGCGCTCTGGTAGGCGAGCAGCGCGAACGCCACGGAGTGCGCGCGCGGGAAGCCGTAGTGGCAGAAGCCGATCACCTTGTCGAAGGTCCGGTTGGCGACCTCCGCCGACACGCCTCGGCGCTCGGCACCTTCCAGGAAGCGCGGGCGCCACGCCTCCACGCTGCCGGCAGCGCGCTTGCGCGTCATCGCGCGTCGCAGGCCATCCGCCTCGCCCGCCGTGAAGCCGGCGATCGCCATCGACACCTCGATCACCTGGTCCTGGAAGACGATCGCGCCGTACGTGTCGCGCAGCACCGGTTCGAGCAGCGGGTGGTCGTACGGGATCGGGTAGTTGGGATCCTCGCGCAGCGCCTCGCGAACGGCGACGTACGGGTTCACGCTCTGGCCGATGATCGGGCCCGGGCGGATGAGCGCCACCTGCACGACGAGGTCGTCGAGGTTGCGTGGGCGCACGCGGCGCAGCGACTGGATCTGCGCGCGGCTCTCGATCTGGAACGTGCCGACCGTGTCGCCATCCTCGATCTCCGCATACACCGCGCGATCGTCGAGCGGGATGCGCGACAGGTCGATGCCACCATCGACGACCCAGTCCGCATCGGTCCCCGCGCCCGGCACCGACATCGACGCCGACCCCGACCGCGCGATCGTCTCCACGCACTCCTCCACCGCGCTCAGCATGCCGAGGCCGAGCACGTCGATCTTGAGGAAGCCGGCATCCGAGCAGCTGTCCTTGTCCCACTGCACGAGCTGGCGGCCCGGCGTCGCGGCGGGCTGGATCGGCACGACCGACGACAGCGACTCGGTCGAGATGATCACCCCGCCCGAGTGCTGGCCCATCACGCGCGGCAGCCCGGCGATCTCGCGGGTCATCGAGCGGAACGCGTCCCAGCGCGGACCGGTGCGTGCCGGGTCGACCGCGTCGGCGACCCAGATCGCGTTGCGCGCATCCGTGCTCGAGGCGATGCGCGCGAGCTCCGCCTGCGGCAACCCGAGCGCGCGCCCCACGTCGCGGATCGCGCCCTTCACGCGATACGTGGCATGCGCGGCAACCATCGCGCAGCGATCCGCGCCGTAGCGCTCCACCACGCGCGCGAGCAGGCCGTGGCGGATGTCGCGCGGGAAGTCCAGGTCGATGTCAGGCACCGACACGAGGTCCTCGTTGAGGAAGCGCCCCATGCGCAGGTTCGCCTCGAGCGGGTCGACGTGGCTGAGCCCGGTCAGGAAGCAGACGATCGACTCCACGCTCGACCCGCGCCCACGCCCCGGCGGGTTGAGGTGGCGCACGGCGGACGCGCCGCGCACCTCGTTGGCGACCTCGCGCGCGAGTTCGAGCACGTCGCGGTGCAGCAGGAAGAAGCCTGACAGCCCGTGCTTTCGAATGACCGCGAGCTCCTCTGCGAGTCGCGCACGCGCGCGCAGGAGCGTGCGGCGTCCTGCGTAGCGGCGCTCGAGCTCGGCGGTGGTGATCGCGGCGAGCTCGTCGTCGGCGGTGCGCCCGGCGCCGCGCTCCACCGCCAGGTCGGGGTAGCGGTAGCCGACCCCGTCGGTGAGGTCGAACTCGATCGACTCCGCGATGCGGCGCGCGTTGGCGACCGCCTCCGGATAGTCGACGAAGCGACGCTCCATCTCCTCGGGCGTGCGCAGCACGCGCGCGAGGTTGCCGTCGCGTTCGGATTCGCACGCCTCGAGCGTGGTGTTGTGGCGGATGGCGACGAGCACGTCGTGGAGCCGGCCGCGCTCGGGCGTGTGCGCGTGCACGTTGCCCGTGGCCACCACCTGCGCCTTGGCCATGTCGGCCACGCTGCGCAGGTGCCGGCAGCGTTCCGCGTCGCCGCGCTGCTGGGGCAGCTGCAGTTCGACGTACACGTGCTCGGTGCCGAACGCGCGCTGCAGGCGCTCGAGCAGCTCCACCGCGCGACCGGGTCGGCCGTTGGTGATGTCGGCGACGAGCAGTCCGCGCGTGGAGCAGCCGGTGAGCAGTGTGATGCCTTGGGCGTGCTCGCACAGCTGGTCGAGCGTCACCAGCGCATCGGGGCGCAGCGCGCTGCCGCGCACGAGCGCGGATTCCGACGGCGGACGACCCGGCACCTTCTCGCGCGCGGGGCGGCGACTGCGCGCGCCCTTGCGCCCGCCGCTCGCGCGTGCCTGTTCGGTCGCGGCATCCGCCTCCGCCAGCCACGCCTTCGCGAGCGCGCTCGCATCGTGTGCCTGTGCGACCTCGAGCGCGATCGCGCCGCGCGGTGCGTAGCTGGCCGTGAGCAGTCGACACAAGCTCGCGTATCCCGCAGCCGTGCGCGCGAGCAGCGTCACGTGCGCGATGCGCCCCAGGTCGTCCTCCACCGTGACCTCGGCGCCGGTGATCGGCCGCACGCCCGCGGCCTTGGCGGCCTGCGCGAATTCGAGGGCGCCACACAGGTTGTCGTGATCGGTCACGGCGACGTGCGTGTAGCCGAGCTCGGCAGCAGCGAGCGCGAGCTCGTCGGGCTGGCTGGCGCCGTCGAGGAACGAGAACGCTGTGTGCGCGTGCAGCTCGACGTAGGTGTTGGCAGCATCGCCCATACCCACAGTGTATCGAACGTACGTTCGATGGGGTATCAGCCGGCGCACACGGGATGTTTCGTGGACCGTGGCCCGGATACGGGATCACATCGTGTACCACTCCACCCACCCCATGAAGGATCCGACATGAATGAACTCGCCGAGCAGAAGCTCGCACAGCACCTGTACGAAGCACACGCCACCGAGCTCATGCTCGTGCACACGCTGACGGCGCACATCGCAATCACCCCGAAGGGCGACTACCGCGACGGGCTGCAGTCGCACCTGCGCGAGACGAAGGAGCATGCGCGTCGCATCGAGGAGCACCTCGCCGCGCGTGACCAGGGTCGCGGGCTCGTGCAGGTCGGCTACGGCATGGCGCAGGGCGTGGTTGGTCAGGCGCTCGCGTTCGGCAAGCTGCCGATCGACCTGGTGCGCGGGATGAGCGGCGAGGAGAAGCTGCTCAAGAACGCGCGCGACGAGTTCGCGAACGAGGCGATGGAGATCGCGGCGTACCTCGCGATCGAGGAGCTCGCCAAGGCGGTCGGTGACACGGCGACCGCGAAGCTCGCCGCGTCGATCCGTGCGGACGAGGAGCGCATGTTCGCCAAGCTGCAGGAGATGATCCCGCGCCTTGCGAGCGACGTCGTCCGCGCCGAGGTGAACGGCAATCCGCGCTTCGACGTGCGCCACATCGGTGCGGTCGATGCCGCGTGGTCGGTCGCGAGCTCCGCGGCTCGCACGGTCGCGCGCCAAGCCAACCGCGCCAGCCGCTCCGCCAGCGCGACGAGCCGCTCGGGTCGCCGGGCGCCGTCACCCACGCCGCTCTCGACCAAGCAGGAGCGCTCGGGTGCCACGCGCACGACGAGTCGCAAGCGCTCCACCACGAGCGGTGCCACCAAGGCGAGCGCGTCGCGAACGCCCGCGAAGCGCACTGCCGCCACGTCGAAGACGAAGCGCACCACGACGAAGAAGTCGCGGTCGACCGCGCGTTGATCGGCCATCGCGCGGCATGATCGGCCATTGCCCGGCATGTGAGTCGAGTTGTCACCGCCCAGCGGGGCACACTCGACTCACATGTCGAGCGCGGCGTCCACGAACGCCGGGGCCGCCAGTCGCGCGACCGACCGCGAAGCTGCGATGCCGTCGAGGCGCTCGAGGCGCGCTGCGAGGCCGGGATCGAAGCAGCGCACGACGACCGGCACCTCCGGCGCGATCGACATCGCGGTGAACGCGGCCTCGAGGTTCGCGGCGTCGTCGCTCGTCGCCGCGATCACCGCAACCGCCCGATCGATCGACAGCTGCGCGAACGCGTCCTCATGGCGCACGTCGGCGATCGTCACCGATGCTCCGAGACGCCGCGCACCCGCAACGAACGGACCGTCCTCGTCGGCCTCGATCGCGGCGCAGCGATAGCCGCGCTCGGTGAGCTCGCGCACCACGCGGTAGCCGACCGTCCCCAGCCCGGCGACCACCACGTGCCCGCGCAGGCGCCGACTCGATCCGCCGAACACGCGTGCGAAGCGCTCGCCGACGAGCGCGTCCGCGATCAATCCGAGCAGCACGGTGATGAGGACGATGTCCAGCAGCATCGTCGCGACCCCGGCGACCTGGATCCACACGGGCTGCGCGGCCAGCCTCGACCCTGCCAGACCCGCATCCGCAAAGCCGAGCGTCGCGATCGACGAGATGCCGACGTGCACCGACTGCTGCAGGTCGTAGTCGAATGCGGCGTGCGCCACGAGTGCCTGCGCGAGCATGAGCAGCGCCATCGCCAGCAGCAGCCAGCGCAGCAGCTGGCGTCGCCACAGCTGGCGCGTCACCGCGACGAGGTCGCTCCCGCGCACGCGGTCGAGCGTGCGCACCAGCCACGTGCGCCTGCGTGGGCCCGAGTCGGGGCCACCGATGCCGACCGCGAGGTCGCACAGTGCGGGCGCGGCGAGCAGCGATGCGCTCAGCACGCGACAGTCGCCGAGCAGTTCCGGCAGTCGCTTCTGGATGCGCGAGTTGAAGGATCGCAGCACGATCCGCAGGTCCGGCACGTCGTCGTGCAATTCGATGGCGGCGGTGATGTTGGCGACGTCGTCGTCGTCGCAGAAGATGGCGGCGCGCACGCCGTCGTGTGCGGCAGCCGCGAGCTGGTGGTGCACGTCGACGCCGCGCGCGGCGAGCTCGTTCGTCACCGCGATCGCGAGGTTGGACGTGCCGACCACGAGCACCGAGCCGGATCGATCGCCACGCGGCTGTGTCGGCTCCCCCACGTCCCGACTGCTACCCCGCCACGCGTCACTCGATGCGCGTCGTGCGTCGCGTGGTCGAGGGCTCGCACCGATTACTCGTTGTCGTCGCGGACATCACCCACGCAGACACCGATTGCAGGAGACGCACGATGGACGAACGCACGACGGACGAGATGGCGGACATGACGCGCAAGCTCGCGCGCGAGGAGGGCCCCGACGACGGTGACAAGGCCGGCTCTCACGGCTTCCCGGCAGCTGTCGGGCCGGGCGGCGTGCCGCTGGGGCAGCACGGCATCGGTCAGTCCGACAACGTGTCTGGTCAGGCGCCGGCGTCCGGCATGGCGCAGCAGAAGGCGAACCCCGCGATCCGGCGCGACGGCGAGGTCGATGGCCCGGTCGGCGATGGCACGAAGGCCTCGTCCGACTGACGGCTCGATCCAGCCCCGGCGCTGCTGGGTCACGGGTTGGCGACGGCGACGAGCGTCACGGTGCCGCGATACGTACCGGGCCGAAGCGTGGCTGGCGGATTGACGCGCCAGCCGACGGTCACGACATCCGTGCCGGTCGAGTACGTCGTGCGCGTGTGCAGCGGTCTGTCGGACGTCTTCTTCACGCCGATGTATTTCAGGTCCGTATATGCGCTGTGCGTGGTGCCGATGCCCCACTTGGCGGTGTCCTTGCCGCCGGTCGCCGCGAGCAGGGTGACGCCGAAGTAGCCCGCGCCTGGCCCGCCGGTGGGCCAGGTCGTGGGAGTTGGCCCGCCGGTCCACGGCGGGATGTTCGCGATGCCGGACGTCATCGTCCAGGTGTCGGATTCGCCGCGCGCGTAGACGGTGTAGCCGTGACCGCCGGTCGTGGTGACGTCGATGCTGGTCGAACCCGACACGTCGCTGCCCGGCGCGGTCGAACCGATGTCGACGGTCGTCGGCGTGGTCACGGTCAGCGATTCGGTGGCGCTCGCCTCGAACCAGTCGGGATCGCTCCAGCTGCTCCACGTCGTGGCGGGCGCGCCGGTGGCATCGGTGCGCAGCTGCGTGGTGACCCAGTAGCGCGCACCGTCGAGGCGCAGGCCGCCGGGGCCGGCGTACACCAGGTCGGTGGTGCGGGCGTTGTTCGCGAGCGGACAGGCCGTGCACGCGGCGACCGCGCCCGAGTCCCAGAGCACGTCGCCGTGCGGGCGACCGGTGCGGTAGTAGCCGCGCAGCTCGTCGACCGAGAGGGCGCGTGTGGACACGCGGGTCTCGTCGAGGTCGCCGCGCAGGCTCGACGCTGCCTGGATGGTGCTGTAGTTGCCGAGGTACAGCTGTGCTCCGATGCCGGCCTGCGGCGCCTGGCCGAACGTCTCGGTGTCGACGACCTCACCGTCGAACACGAGCCGCAGCGTCGTGCCGCTGCCGCCGCGCTGCACGACCATCGCGACGTGGTGCCACGCGCCGTCCCAGATCGTGGTGGGGCCGCCCACGGAGTTGTAGTCGCTGGCGCCGGTGCCCCAGACATAGCCCGCGCTCATCGAGCCGTCGTCGCCTGCCTGGAGGAAGTAGCGATCGCGTGTGCCGTCGGTGACGTACGCGATCACGGGCCACCCGCCAGTGGCGGGGTTGGTGCCGTGCACCCAGGTGTCGATGGTGATCTCGTCGTTGGTGTCGAGGCCACCGGTGGTGGTTGCCGCGCGGTCGTTGCCGTCGAAGCTGAGTGCGTTCGCGAAGGCGCCGCCGGTTGCGCCCGTGTAGGTCGGCTGGTTGATGCCGCCGCTCAGTGT
This sequence comes from Thermoleophilia bacterium, assembly GCA_025964555.1. Lineage (GTDB taxonomy): Bacteria > Actinomycetota > Thermoleophilia > Gaiellales > SKUG01 > JAGQUL01. Next base: position 7,048 of record JAOPYQ010000002.1, read on the forward strand.
CACTGCGCCGCCTGCCGCGCCGACGTCGGTGCCGACGCCGTCGAGGTGGAGCAGGTGCCGCACGCCCGCGTCGACCGGATCGGAGAGCACCTTCACGCGCCGCTGGTCGACGGTGGTCGCCGTGCGGTTGACGATCGAGAAGTGCGGCGTCGCCGAGGCGATGGTCAGGTTGTGGGCCGTGCCGACCTGCGCGTTCGTGTCGCTCACGAACAGGTCGTCGGGCGGCAGCGGCGCGCCTGCGGCGCAGGGCGTCGTCACCGCGAAGCCGGTGGTGGTGCCCGAGAGGTTGCCGTTCGCGAACGTCCAGGTCGCCGGGCTCACGGTGGTGTTGGTGACCGAGGTGTAGTTGCCCGTGCGGGTGGCGCCGGTCGTGGTGAGCGCTGCCGTGCCGCCGGCGCCGAGGATGCGCAGCGGTGAGGTGCAGCTCGTTCCGCTCGCGCGGATCTCGGATCGAACGACCGTCGGGGTGACGGCCTGCAGTCGCACCTCGCGAGGCGTCGGTGCACCGGTCGTGGGCAGGTCCAGGTCGAGCTTCGCGAAGGAGTTGATGAACGCGGGAGCACCGCCGGCCGCGCCGACGCGGATCGTCGATGCCGTGCCGGCTGGCCGAATCCGCACGCGGCCGCTCCCCGCATATATGCGACCACCGGCGGAGTTGTCGAGGTCGCCACGCAGGGTCGTGGTGGCGGCCGACGACAGGCGCAGCCAGCCGCGGTTCGCGATGGTGGTGTCACCGTGCACGTCGAGTTCGGGATCGATGGTGTCGAGGTCGAGGACCGTGTCACTCGCGTCCGCGGCGTTGCCGACCGTGAGGTTGCCGGTCACGGTCAGGCGCGCCTCGTCGTCCTCGAAGCTGCCGCTCATCGCCACGATGCGATGGGTGCCGGCGGCGCCGTTGAGCAGCTGGCCGTTCACGTCGTAGCGGCGCACGCGGATGTCGCCGCCGCCGACCGATCCATCCAGCATGGCGACCTCGATCGTTCCCGAGTAGCCGTCGGCCATGTCCATCGCCGCGAACGAGTCGACGTTCGCGCCGCCGGTGTTGACGGTGAGCACGCCGTCGGTTCCCCACGTCCGGTCGATGTCGCCGTCGCCGTCGAACTTGACCATGCCGCCGTCGCCACCGTTCGTGCCGAACCGCCCGATCGCCAGCAGTCCACCGTTGGCGTAGTAGATGGGATCGATGATCATCCCGTTGAAGCTGTCGCCGTTGGTGCCGGAGTCGTAGGTCGCCACCCCGGCCGTCCCCCAGGTCGAGTCGAGCGTGCCGTCGTCCCACATGCGCGCCGCGAGACCATCGGTGTTGCCGGCGGTCGTACGGTTGCCGTAGAGGAAGAAGTGCTCGCCGTTCACCTGGCAGCCGCCGCCGACCTCCAGGTTGGCGCCGCCGACACGCGCGGTGTCGGGCTGTCCGCTCGCATCGAGGTCGACCGTGCCGAATCCCCAGGTGTTCGCGCCGATGCCGCGCCACTCGAAGGCGCCGGCCCCGACCTCGATCGATCGGACGAAGACGTCGCCGCCATTCGTGGGATCCCCGCCGACGACGTACACCTCCTGCTCGTTCTGGTCCGAGCACAGGCTCTGGGGGCCGGTGTCCACGCCTGCGGTGTCGTACACGAGCGGCGAGCCGACCACCGTGCCGGTGGATGACAGGCGCACCACGCGCACCTGCTGGCTCGTTCCGTTCCACGTGGTGCCGGCCACGACGACCTGGTCGCCCGGCACGCCGAGCATCGCGGTGACCTGGTCGTTGCCCGTCGCGTGGCCGAACACGTAGGTGTCGTTCGTGCCGTTCGCGTCCAGGTCCGTGTTGCCGAATGCGGACGCGATGCCGCCCGTGACGCCCCAGAATTTCCCGGTCACGGCGTCGACGCGACGGATCGCCCAGTCGCCGCCGTTCTGGTTGATGCGTCCGCCGACGACCAGGTCGGTCGTCCAGTTCGAGTCGATGTCGGCGACTGCCGTGGCGGCGTAGTCGTCGCCCGCGGTCGGGTTCCAGGTCGTCACGCCCGGCGTCCAGTAGTCCGTGGCCGAGGAGTCGAGCGTGCGCACCATCCAGGATCCGGCGCCCGCAGCGCTGCGACCGACGTGCGTCGCGTAGTCGTTGGAGCCCCAGTAGTGGACGTCCGTCGGGGTGTCCTGGCCGGCGAGCGAGTCGTAGGCCGGCCCGATGCCGGTGGCTCCGAACGAGCCACGGACGTAGCTGTTGCGCAGTGCGAGCGACCCGAGGCGCCACTCGCTGCCGGTGAGCGACGGGCCGAGCCAGGTACGGGGCCAGTCCGAGTTCATGGTCACGTCGTACTTGGGCAGGTCGACGTCCCCGTCACCGTTGAGGTCGCCGTGGACGAGCATGGTGCCGGGCTGGTCGGAGCGCAGCAGCGAGTCGTCGCTGAGCTCGACGAACCCGGCGTCGACGGACGGCGCGAACCGCGACAGGTCGATGCGCCCGTTCCCAGCCCACCAGGTGCCGAGCCGCAGCGCGCTGTCGACGACGAGCGACTGGCCGGTCGCGGTGCCGACGTGCACCGTCCAGGCGTTGCCGCCGGTCGCGACGAAGTCGAGGTACTGCACGTTCGTGGGAGCGACGACGTCGCCGTCCTGCGGGTTGAAGACTGCGCGCAGGACGCCCGGCGGGATCGTCGCCCCCGCATCGAGGCAGAGCGACATCGACAGGCCGGGCCCCTTCGTGCAGTCGGTCGATTCGCCCGATCCGGTGAGGATGAGCTCCCAGTAGCCAGGCGTGTAGGTCGATGCGGCACCGAGATGCAGGTTCGTGGTGTTCACGTACAGCATCGGGTTCACGTCGAACGACTCGCCGGCGTCGACGTGCAGCTCGACGCCGGCGTCGAGGTCGAGCGTGTTCCCGCCCGTCACGTCGATCGGGATGTCGGAATCGGTCGACGTCGTCTTGTCGTAGCCGTCGATGTGCGTCCCCGTCAGCACCGTCGCGGTCTCCGACCGGACACGGACCCGGTTCTGCGTGAGCGTCAGGCCGGTGATGTTGTTGACGCCGTTGTTGCGGGTGTAGATCGCGCCCCTGGATCCGGCGACGCCGTCGAGCCAGATCGTGACGGTGCGCGAGGTCGCGGTGAACGCGGGAGCCATCGTGAAGAACCCGGTGACGGGATCGCAGGTGGTGCGCGTCGTCGTGATGTTGTAGCGGAGCGCGACGTTCTGCGTGACGCCGTCGCAGCCGGCCCAGGCGAGCGTCGTCGCTTCGTCGCGCAGGACGTTGCCGCTCACGGTGGCGGCAGATGCCGCGGCGGGCGAGCCGAGCGTGGCGACGAACAGCACCGCGATCGCGAGGAGCCACGCCGTGGTTCGGCCAGGTCGCGGGCGGTGCGCTCGCGCGCGGGCTGTCACGTGCGTGTGGGGCACGCGTGACTCATCGGCCGAATCGTTGCGCAGTCGTATCGCTTTCGCCCGAATTGGGCCGCGTGTCCCTGAGCAGGCAGCCGTGGCGTGAGGTGCCGTCGGTTCCTGCCCGTCAGCTACACGTCACCTTTGCGTCAGCTTCGAGCCGTCCTGCTAGCGCTGCGCGAGCCACCGGCCGTCGATCATGTCCCAGCTCAGGACGAGCCGCACGCCGGTGACGAGCTGCACCTCGTGGTAGAGGCGGCGCACCGGACGCTCGCTCCACCAGGCGTCGTCGACGCACCACGTGTCGAGCACGCACTCCACGCGCTCCATCTGTCGATGCGTGCCACGCACCCCGCGCGGCACGCGCCATGCGACGCGTGCGGGGCGGCCGTCGGCGCCCAGGCGAACGTCCGCCGGGATCGGTTCGTTGAGGCGACGCAGGTGCGCGGCTGACATCAGCGGTCCCCCATCAGTTCCAGACTCCCCGGCCGACGTCGACCGCGCCGATCGCACCACTGCGGCCGCCACGAACGTCGCGCTCCTCGTCACGTGCGCGTCCGCGTGGAACGAGCACCGCGTGACGCTCGGGAACGCGCGACCACGGCTCCACCTCGAGCACCTGCAGCAGCGAGTCCTCGCCGAGCGCTTCCTGCACGTGGCGCATGCCGCGCTGCACGCGATCGTCGTCGAGACCACCGAGGGCGTCGTCGTCGAGCGCGGTCCCGGCGAAGGACGCCCCGCCGCGTCCACCGAGCAGCGAGCGCTGGTCGGCGGCGCGCGGCTCGAATCCGTCGAGCATGAGCTCGAGGCGCTCGACGGCCGCCGGCACCTCCTCGAGCATCGGTCGCGCGGCGAGCGCGATGCGGCGCGCATCTATCGTCGGCGTGCGCAGCACGCGGCGCGCGCTCCACGAGGTGCCGGTCGCCAGCACGCACGAGACGATCACCGCGCGCGGCGCATGCTGCACGCAGCGCGGGTGCGCGGCGAGGCGCTCGGCGAGCAGCTGCACGGCGCTCTCGAGCGTCTGCACGTTGGCGACCGCCTCCGGGAACGCGAGCAGCTCGGTGACCGGGTCGACCGGCACGCGCGGCTCGAGCCGGCTCGGATCCTCGCCCCGCGCGAGCGCGTGCAGGCGCACGCCGTCCGCGCCGAGCCGGTCCGCGACGTGGTGCACGTCGAGCGCGGCGACATCACCGAGGGCCTCCAGCCCGAGCGCGTGCAGCAGCTTCACCAGGTCGGGGCTGGCAGGCAGCAGCGTGAGCGGCATCCGGGCGAGCATGCGCCGGGTCTCCTCCGGCGCCACGCGCAGCCACCCACCGGGTGGTGCGTGCCGCGTCGCGACCCATGCCACGAACGGATTGGGACCGGCACCGATGCGCACGTTGCCACCTGCGAACGAGGCGAGCAGGCGTTCGAACACCTTGGGCAGTCCGCCGTAGAGCAGCACGAGCGGCGCAGCGTCGAAGAACGCGCGCCCCGGCTCCATCGCCTGCACCGCGGCGCCGTGCGCCTCGAGGCGCTGCACGAAGCGTTCGGCAGCCGCCTCCACGCGGGGCACGTCGCAGCCGAGTACCTGCAGGGTGCCGCAGCAGCCCATCGCGCGTGAGACGAGCATGCCGGGCTCGACCCCGTGGTCGCGCGCGGCGTCGGTGCAGTCGAGCACCACCGGATGCGCCTCCCCGTCCGAGGCGAGCGCCACCGGGCCGGACAGGTCGGCCTGCTCGTGGGCGATCACGCGCAGCGGAAAACCCGGCAGCCAGCAGCACGCCACCACTCGCTCGTCCACGGTTGCCGCACTCCCCTCCATAACCACACTGTATCGAACATACGTTCGATACGCCACCCCCGCCACAGGCGTGCCGGTCACGGTCACGCTGGTGACCTGAGCCATGGCACAGGCCCCGCCCGGCGCAGGGCGCACACCGCACCTGCCCAACCCGCACACGCCCGGATGGGGCGGGACACCCGGTACACCCACCCCGTGTCACAGGCGTACCGGTCAGGGGCACGCTGGTGACTTCGGCCACGACGCGCGGCCACGCACGCACGCCCGCGTCACAGGCGTACCGGTCAGGGGCACGCTGGTGACTTCGGCCCCAGCGCAGGGGCCCGCCCCACTCAGGGCCCGCCCCACTCAGGGCCCACACCCGACACGCCCGCAGGCACAGGCCGTCCGGCGCCCCCGGCGGCGCTCGCCCCCACCCGCTACCCTGCCCCTCGTGCGCGAACCGCTCAGACATCGCCCCTTCCGCCTCCTGTTCCTCGCGCAGTGCGCGTCGTTCCTGGGGGATGCGGTGTTCCTCGTCGCGCTCGCGTTCGCCGTCATCGAGGTGAGCGGCACCGCCAGCGCGCTCGGCCTGGTGCTCGGCGTGGGCAGCGTCGCGCTCATCGCGACCTTCCTGGTAAGCGGCGTCTGGGCCGACCGGCTCCCGCGCCTGCGCGTGATGGTCGCCAGCGACCTGGTGCGAGTCGCCAGCCAGGCCACGCTCGCCACGCTGCTCATCACCGAGCGCGCGGAGCTGTGGCACCTCGTCGCGCTCAACGCGGTCTACTCGATGGCGACCGCGTTCTTCATGCCGGCGCGCACCGGCATCACCCCGCAGCTGCTCGAGCCGCGCCTGCTCATGTCGGGCAACGGCGCGATGGCGACGGCCGAGAACCTCATCTGGATGGTCGGCTTCGCGTTCGGCGGCATCCTCGTCGCCGCGATCGGCGTCGGCTGGGCGATTGCGATCGACGCCGCGACCTTCGTGGTGAGCGCCGCGTTCCTGCTCGCGATCGGACGCGTCCCGCCCTCGGCGCCGGCCGCGGATCGTCAACCGTTCCTGCGCGAGCTCGGCGACGGCTGGCGCGAGATGACCTCGCGCCGCTGGCTCTGGTTCGTCATCCTCAACGCGACCGTCTTCCTCCTGGTGTACGAGGCGCCGCTCCAGGTGGTCGGACCGCTCACCATGGACGACGCCTACGACGGCTCGCGCTCGTGGGGCTTCGCGCTCTCGGCGATGGGTGGCGGCGCGATGGTCGGTGCGTTCCTGTCGGCCACCCACCGCCTGCGGCGACCGATCCTCTGGGCGCTCGGCGCGTTCTTCGCGTGCGCGCTCGTGCCCGTCATGCTGCTGGTGGAGGCGCCGCTGCTGGCGCTTGCGGCGACGTTCGCGGTGGTGGGCCTCGGGTTCGGGCTCTTCGACACCGTGTGGGAGAGCACGGTGCAGAGCCGCGTGCCGGCCGACAAGGTCTCGCGCGTGAGCGCGTGGGACTGGATGGGTTCGATGGCCGGCATGCCGCTGGGCTTCGCGCTCGCGGGCGTGCTCGTGGAATCGGTGGGGCGCACCGCCACGCTCGCGAGCATGGCCGTCGGCACCTTCCTCATCTGCGTGGTCTTCGTGCTGGATCGGGACGTTCGTTCGCTCGGTGCCGAGCTGGCGCCGGGCGGCGAAACCGACGTGCCAGTGCGCGATTCCGCCGGTTCCACCGGCTAACGACCGATCGGTGCGACAGAATCGCGGCATGAAGAAGCTGCTGATCGCACTCGTCCTGCTCCTGGTCATCGCCGCCGTGGCGTTCGGCGTCCGCACGCTCGGCGCGCGCGACGAGACCGACGCGGTCGACTCGAAGGAGGCGGCGGAGCTCGTGCAGGACGAGGGCGACTCCGACGACATCGAAGCGGGCGACCGACCCGAGGCCGGGACGTACTCCTACACCGGCTCGGGCGCCGAGAGCGTCGATGCGCTCGGTGGCAGCACGCACAAGTTCCCGAAGGAGATCTCGGTGGTCGTGCAGCTCGACCCGAAGGACGACTGTCGCTGGACCGCCAACGTGGTGTACGTGAAGCAGCACATCGAGGAGCGCGACTACTGCACCACCGACGGCGTGATGGTCGACCAGGGCTTCACGCGCAACATCGAATTCTTCAACCAGCTGCAGGAGACGACCTTCACGTGTGGCGAGGACGCCGAGCGGCTGCGCACCGAGTCCAAGGAAGGGGACTCGTGGACGTGGACGTGCACCAACGGCACGAAGGCGACGAGCGAGTACACCGCGACGGCGCTCGGCACCGAGACGCTCAAGGTCGGCGGCGAGGACGTGGAGACCTGGCACACGAAGGTCGTGTCCAAGCAGACCGGCGAGACGGTCGGCGGGGACACGTCCGAGTTCTGGCTCGACGAGCACGGCCTCATCGTGAAGTTCACTGCGAACCTCGACGTGAAGACGCAGTCGGTGCTCGGCGAGACGAACTTCCAGGAGAAGCTCGCATACTCGCTCACGTCGATGGTTCCCGAGCAGGCCTAGCCGGCGCCGCGAGGCGGACGCCCTGCCCCCAGGAACTCAGCGCTCGAACGCCTCGGGCGGGTCGGAGATGATCTCCGGCTCGACGAGCGGTGTGCCGGGCGCGGGCGTGGGCACGGAGGTCGGCGCAGCGGGCGTTGCGCAGACACCGTCGGCGGCGCCGGCGGCCGGATCGGCAGGAGCGTTCGATACGGGCGCGTCGGGGTCGAGCGCCGCGCACGAGCCGGCAGCAGCGCCCGCACCGGGGGTGGTGGGTGGCGTGTCGCCCGGCAGGTTGCCGGTCCAGAGCGGGGCGGCCTCCTCGAAGCGGGCGATCGCGCAGCCGTTCTCGCGGGAGAACGTCGCGTCGACCTTGTCCGCGCCGAGCGTGCCGGTCACCTTGGCGACCTCGGGTCCGCCGTACTGCTCGGTGCAGATCTGCTGCTCGGGAACGTCGCCGAGCAGCACCGTGCTGCCCGCGCTCGCGAGCCAACCGCACAGTGCGACGGCATCGCCGTCGTCGGCCTGTGCCGGGCACTCGATGGTGCCGTGACACGTCGCGGGGCTCGACCTGGTGCAGGCGATGCCGGTCGGCACGGGGATCCCGGCGAAATCCTTGCTGGCGACATTCGTGAGTTCGACCTCGAGCTTCGCATCGATCGTCGCGATGAGCTTGCCGCTCGTGGCCCCGTCGGCGTCCGTCGATGTCTCGCGCTCGGCGCCCGAGGTCTTCGACGAGGAACTCGAGTCGTCGGAGTCGGAGTCGGAGCCACATCCCGCGACGAGCGCGGCGAGTGCGGCGAGCAGCAGGGCAACGAGCGTGAGACGAGCGGTGGATCGCATGGCGAAATCCTTCCCGAGGAGGGTGGTTCGCACGCTTGGACGCGTGGGGCGGGTGATCGGTTCCCGACGTACGCGTGCCGCGACGCGCCCGGCCGACATGCGCGATCGGCGACTTCGTCCAGTGATCCGGGGTTGCGCACCGGATATCCGGACGCAGTGGGGTGCGCGGCCGAACGGCGTTCGCTCGTCAGCCCTTGACGCCACCGGCGGTGAGGCCGGCGACGATGCGACGCTGGAAGACGAGCACCATGGCGACGAGCGGCAGCATGACCATCACCGAGGCGGCACTGATCGGGCCGACGGGGATCTCGAGCGTGTTCTCGCCCTGGAAGAAGCTGATCGCGGCGGGGATCGTGATGCTGTTGCTCGTGGCCGACAGCGACACCGCCATGAGGAACTCGTTCCACGTGTTGATGAAGACGAGGATGGCGCTCGTGAACACGCCGGGCGCGGCGAGCGGCAGCATCACCTTGCGGAACGCCTGGAAGGGCGTGGCGCCGTCCATGTAGGCGGCGTGCTCCAGGTCGCGGGGAAGCTCGCGGAAGAAGCTCGACATGATCCAGATCGACATCGGCAGCGCGAAGGTGACGTTCGGCAGCACGAGCCCGGTCTTGGTGTCGAACAGGCCGATCGTGCGCCACAGCTCGAAGATCGGGCCGACGATCGAGATGCCCGGGAACATGGCGACGGCCAGCACGGCGAACATGATGTATTGCTTGCCGGGCACGGGCAGGCGGCCGAGCGCGTAGGCCGCGGCGCCACCGATGAGCATCGCGATCGCGGTGGCGGAGCCGGCGACGATGATCGAGTTGAAGAACGCGCGGACGAACTCGTCGTTGTCGAGCACCGCGCCGTAGTTCGCGAGCGAGAAGGTCGACGGGAGCACCTTGCCGTTCGCGGCCGGGTCCATCGACAGTCGCACGAGCCACAGGAACGGGAACAGGCAGTACAGCACGAGCGCGGAGATGCCCCAGCCGGTGATCGCCGCGGACCGGCCGAAGGTGCGGATGCTGCCGACGAGGATCATCGTCATCCACACGAGCGCGAGGATGCCGGGGAAGCCGAACAGGATGCTCGCGACGCCGAGGATCCCGCCGCCGATGAGCAGCCCCTTGCCGATCGGGTCTGCCTGCTCCTCCGGCAGCAGCGCCGGAGCAGCGGAGGGCATCTGGTACGAGCCTGCGGTGGTTGCGGACATCAGTGCGCCATCTCCACGGTCAGCGGCTGGCTCGCCGCCAGCTTGCGTTCACGTCGCGAGGGCTTGGGGTCGGTGCCTTCCGGCGCGGCGCCCAGCACCTTCACGAAGATGAACGCGACGATGAGCACCATGAGGAACACGAGCACGCTCATCGCGCTGCCCACGCCCATGTCGAGGCGCTTGATGAGGAAGTCGTAGGCGACCATCGAGACCGTGGCCGTGTCGTTGGCGCCCTGCGTCATGACGTAGGCGAGGTCGAACATGCGCATCGCGTCGAGCGAGCGGAACAGCAGCGCGACGAGGATCGCGGGGCGCAGCGACGGCAACGTGATCTTGAGGAACTTCGTCATCGTCGACGCGCCGTCCACGTCGGCGGCCTCGTACATCTCCTGGTCGATCGACTGCAGGCCGGCGAGCAGCAGCAGCGCGATGAACGGCGCGGTCTTCCACATGTCGGCGAACACCATGGCGAAGATGCTCGTCCAGTGGCCGCACAGCATGCAGGACTCTTCAGCGAACAGGCCGGTGATCCTGTTGACGAGGTCGAACGTGAAGGTCGGCGTGAAGATCCACTTCCACGCGAGCGCGGTGACGATGGTGATCGTCGCCCACGGCACGAGCACCGCGACGCGGACCAGGCCGGTCGCGCTGCCAAGGCCCTTGTTCATGACGAGCGCCATGACGAGCCCGAGCGCGAATTCGAAGCCGACGCTCAGCACGCCGAACGACAGGGTCGTCATCACGGCGGTCCACCACGTCTCGGACGAGAGGATGCGCGTGTAGTTCTCGAGCCCGATGAAGGCGTAGTCGTCGGGGACCTTCACGTTGTAGCGGTGCAGGCTCAGCCAGATCGCCTTGAGCACCGGGTACGCGGCGACGATCGCCATGAGCACGAGTGCGGGCACCACCATGACGAGGCCGAGGCGACGCTCGTCGAGCTTGTTGAGGTAGGCGAACGGATTCATCAGATCTCCGCCTTCCCCTCGATCGCCGACTGCGCCTTGCGCTCGAGCTCCTTGACGGCTTCCTCGGGTGACATCCGACCGTTCAGCACGTCGTTGTAGATCTGATAGATGACGATGGTGAGGTCGTTGTAGTACGGCGACGCGGGCCGGTTCTTGCCGGTCACCAGACCCTTGGCGAGCACGTCGAGGAACGGCACGTCCTTGGCGAGCTGCGGATCGTCGTACAGATGCTTGAGCGTCGGCATCTCGCCCTTGGCGACGGCCTGCTCCTTCTGCACGGATTCGCTCGCGAGGCACATGATCGCCTTCCATGCGAGCTCAGGCTCGTCGGTCGACGCGGCGATGCCGTAGTTCTTGCCGCCGAGCGTGCTCGCCGGGGTCTCGCCCTCGAAGCCGGGAAGCGGTGCGATGTCGAACTTGCCCTTCACCTTGGACGCCTCGTCCTGGTTCATGAGCGCCCACGCGTAGGGCCAGTTGCGCATGAACACCGCGTCGCCCTTCTGGAACGCGAGGCGCGCGTCCTCCTCCATGTAGGTGGTGACGACCTTCGGCGTGACCTTGTCCTCGAAGAGCTTCTGCAGCCAGGTGAAGGCGCGCACGGCGCCGTCGCCTTCACCGACGACGACCTTGGTCCCGTCCTCGTTGAGGATGTTCGCGCCTGCACCGGCCATGAACTCGAGTGCGTCGACCGTCCCGCCCTCGTACGCGGCGCCCTGGAACACGAATCCAGCCATGCCAGGCTGCTTGGCCTGCGCTGCCTTGGCGAGTTTGACCATCTCCTCCCACGTGGCTGGGGCGTGGTCGACCAGGTCGGAGCGGTAGTAGAGCACTGGTGCGTTGGTGCCGGCCGGGACGGCCCAGTACTTGCCCTTGTAGTGCGCGCTCTCGAGCGGCGCGGGGATGTACTGGTCCTTGATCGGCTCGACGCGCTTCGTGAGGTCCATGATCCAGTTCGCATCGCTGAACTCGGCGGTCCAGATGACGTCAAGGTTGATCATGTCGATCGTCTCGTCGCCTGCGGCGAGGCGGCGGGTGAGCTGCTCGCGAGCGGCGTCGACGGACGGACCCATCGGGATGGCCTCGATGCGGTACTTGTTGCCGTCGGACTTCTCGCACTTGCGGAACTGCTTCTCGTCGAAGCCGGTCTGGTCGCGCCAGGTCATGAACCCGATGACGGGAACGCCGTTGGCGCTGGCATCGTCGGCGGAGCCACCACAGCCGGCGGCGATGAAGGTGGATGCGAGAAGCACGAGGAGACACGCTGCTGTGCGCGTGAAAGTCCTTGCATGCCTACGAGAGGCATCGTCCCGGTCCCGTCCCATGCCTTGATGTCGTGCGGCGTGGCGCCGCTGTTACATCAACATCGTGAACGATTTCGAGCGGGGCGACGCTCAGACCTTGACGTCGGCGACCGGCTCGCTGCTCGGCACCGGTGCGGGCCGAGTGGTCGGCTCGTAGCTGACCATGACCTGCTTGATGTCCGCGCGGTCGAGCACGAGCAGCTGGGTGTCGCCGCTCTTCCACTGTGCGACGTTCTCGATGAGGCCGTTGGAATCGGCCGTCCAGACCTGCCACGAGTTGCCCGCGGACGGGTTCGGCACGTCGTTGAAGAGCAGGATCCACTTGTTCTTGGAGACCTGGATGAGCGAGCCGGTGGACTGCTCGAAGGGTCCGTTCGTGGAGACCGTGTGCGGCGTCGCGTCCTCGAAGCCGGCAGGCGGGCCGCCACGTTCGTTGGCTGCGGCCTGCAGGCGATCTGCCCGTCGTTCGGCCGCATTCAGGTCGCGGTTCGCGTTGAGGGCGACGACTGCGAGCAGGAGGCACGCGGCCGCCATCGCGCCGGAGAAGACGGGTGTGGCGAACCATCGTCGGCGCGCGCGGTCTCGCGCCGGGGTCGGTCGTGCGGACGCGGCGGCGTCGGCGATGTCCTCGAGCGTGCCACCGTTGCGGTGTGCGGCGCTGGCGCGCACGGATGCCATGACGCTCTGCTTGATGCTCGCCGGCGCGGTGGTCGACGGCATGCTCTCTGCGAGGCGCGCGCTGACGTGCTCGAACGAGCCGAGCTCGCGTCGGAGCTCGGGGTCGGCGGCGAGGGCACGCTCCACGCGTACCTGGTCGCGCTCGTCGAGCTGCTGCAGCGCATACAGCGCGAGCAACTCGCGAATCTCGTCCTGTCGATCGGCATCGGTCATGCGCGGGGTTCCCCCTGGCTTCCCGTCGTCATGTCTGTCTCGACTCCGAGGGTCTCCCGGAGACGTCGCATTCCTTGGAACATGTACGTCTTGATGGTGCCCAGCGGTTTTTGCAGACGTTCCGCAATCTCCGACTGCGTGAGCCCGTCGAAGTATGCGAGCTCGATCGCGGTGCGCTGGTCGCCGGTCAGCTCCGACATCGCCTCGCGCACATCTGCTGCGTAGGCGCGGTTGGTGGCGTCCTCGGCCACGTCATCGCTGTTCGACAGTCGCGCGGCGACCTCGTCTCCCGCCTCGAGGCCGGGGCGGTCACCGGGACGCGCGTTCGCGCGTCGGATCATGTCGATCATGTGGCGATGAGCCAGCGTCGTGATCCACGTGGCGACGGATGCCTTGTCGGCGTCGTAGGTGCTCGCGGCGTTCCAGACCTTGATCCACACGTCCTGCGTGGCGTCCTCCGCGCGCTGGCGGTCGCGGAGCATGCCGAGCGCGATCGAGAACGTGAGGTCGACGAACTCGTCATAGAGCAGTTCGAACACGTCGGGGTCGCCATCGGCGACCTGGCGCATCCACGCCACGTGTTGCGCGCGCTGTTCGGCGGTTCGCTGCATCAGGGGAAGTATCGCAGGCCCCGCCAAGCCGTGAACATAACAAACTGCAAAACGCGCAAGCGGGTGATCGGGCTCGAACCGACGCATCCAGCTTGGAAGGCTGGCGCTCTACCAACTGAGCTACACCCGCGAGGTTTTCTCACAACTGTTTCTAGCAAACGCAACACGACGCACGTCGCCTGCGAGGGGTGGCTGACGGGACTCGAACCCGCGACCACTCGGACCACAACCGAGGGCTCTACCGACTGAGCTACAGCCACCAAGCGAAGCCGCAGCATAGCAGCGCGAACCGGTGCACTCCAGACCTCGCACATCCCCGTCTGCCGGTGCGTGAGGTCGCCAGTGCGTCAGTGCAGGGATGTCGCTGCCTAGGATCTCCTCCATGCAGATCTCGTCGCTCGTCCAGCCGCTCGCCTCCGCCCCGACCGCCTCGCCGCAGCCGCCCACCGCCGGGTTGCTCAAGCTGGTCTACGGCGACTGGTTCCGACAGCTCGGCGCGATCGATGGTGGCCGTCCCATGTCGAGCGACGCTCTCGAGCTGCGCTTCGAGACGAACCGCGACGCGGTGCTTGCCTCCGCGGCGCTCTCGGATGCGATCGACGGCGTGCGCGTGCTCGTGCGACGTCAGGACGGCAGCGCACCGGCCGGTGTGGAGGTGTCGGCCGGCGAGGTCGCCGGGTTCGTCGCTCGCATTCGCGACCTGGTGAAGGTCGAGCCGCGGCGCATCCCCGATGCCGCGTTCGTGGTCACCGCCGCGCGCCCTGACGACAACGCGCGCCTCGACCACCTGCTGCGCGATGAGATCGCCGGGCTCCCGGTGAAGTGGCAGACCGCCGCTCCGAGCGCCTGACCGACCCTTCGCGCCGACCCTCAGGTCTGGACGGGCTTCCCGAACTTCCCGCGGAGGTCGACCATCGTCGCGCCGCCCACGACCGCCTGCAGCTCCGGCACGAGCGAGATCGCCGTCGGCCTCCAGAATCCCGGGTAGCCACCCATGCGCAGCAGGAACACGCCCTCCTGCTCGGGCACGAGCGCACCGAGGCTCGCCGCGTGCCACGAGCCGTCCGCCAGCTGCAGCACGGCCTGGGCCTGCTTGTCGCCCGGCGGCAGTCCCGGGCGCGTCGTCAGCGAGATCTCGCGCGCTGCGCGCACGGCATCGTCGAAGCTGGACGCCTCGAGCCGGACCAGTCGCGCTGCACCAGCCGGGTGCTGCGCCCAGAACTCGTTCCAGCCCAAGTCCCAGAACTGCTGACGCGTCGCCTCGGTCCATGCCGGTACCGCGCTGCCGACCTTCTCCATCCGCGGGTTCGGGTTCGGCCCCGGGATCGGTCGGTGCACGAAACGAACGAGCTCGACGCGGCCGAGCTGGTCGAGCCGGTCCCCGACGGGATCCGCTATCGAGGTCGTCATGCGGACTGGAGCGGCGATCGAGGTGAGCTGCATGGCAGGATCCTACGCGCGTGGGCTCGACGCGGGCGCACGACGCGGGCGCAGGTCAAGCCACGCTCCCCTCGCGCCGATGATCCCTCCATGGATGCTCTCTCCTCCGCTGCCGCCGACCCGTCCGTCGCCTTCGAACTCGCTGCGCTGCGTCTCCATCTCGTGGTCGGGATGGCAGCCGCCGACGACGTGATCCACGACGACGAGATCACCGGCCTGTCCGAGCTCGTCGCCAATTGCGACGTGTCGGACGCCCAGCGTCGCTTCCTCGAACAGCTCCTGCTCGCGCTCGTCGCGAACCCGCCGAAGCTCGAGGAGCTGCTGCGCAAGCTCATCGACCGGATCGACGACCACGCGCTCGCACAGCTGCTGGTCGACGACCTCGTGCTCATCGCGCAGAGCGACGATCACATCGATCCGCGCGAGGAAGGCATGCTCCGGCTCGTCTGCGGTGCACTCGAGATCGATCCGGTGTCGCTCTACGAACCGCACGAACGCGCGGCCGGCGATGCATCGGCCCAGGACCTCGCGCGCCTGGTGCGCAGCCTGCTCGACCTCGAGCCCGCGGTCTAGCCCCACGATCGTCAGCCGTTGCCCAGCTGACTTCGGTGGTCGTCGGAACGCGAGCGTTCCACGACGCTCGCTACGTGACTTCGTTTCCGAGCGCCGTCTCGATCTTCTCGAGCGCGTCGGTGATCTCGATACCTTCGATGAGCGCGATCTCGCCCGCGAAGAGTGACTTGGCGCTCGTGAGCGTCCGCAGCTCCGTCGCCGACAGCTTCTTGCCGCCGCGCTCGAGTTCGGTGTAGTCGCGCAGCACGCTGGCGAGCACGTCGGCGTCGGCCGACTTCGTGCGCTCGAGCCCTTCGCGCGTGCGGTGCTGGGGGTTGTCCGGCAGCGCGGCCCCCGTGTCCTGCAGGCTCTTGAGCAGCTGCTTGGCGCGCGCCGCGGGAATCACGGGACGTACGCCCTTCTCGTCCGCGACCTTCGCCGGAACCATGAGCGTCATGTTGCTCTGCGCGATACGGATCGAGAGGTACTCGCCGAAGTCGTCGTCGCGGTAGATCGTCTCCACGACCACCCCCGCGCCATGGGGCGCGTAGACGACCTTGTCTCCGACCTTGAACTCCGCCACGCTGTCCTCCTGTACCGACTCCGCCGCCCCAACCGGCGACTCGGTGCAGAGTACCCGCTCGGCCGACTTTGGCACCGTCCGGACGGTTCGAAGTCGTTTCATGCGCGTTCCGACGGGGATCGGAACCACATGTCACCCCGCTCGCTCTCCACCTACAAGGACAAGCGCGACTTCGGCGCGACCCCCGAGCCAGCCGGCGCACCCAAGCGACGCGGCCGCCGCAAGGACCCGCGCTTCGTCGTGCAGGAACACTCCGCCACGGCCATGCACTGGGACCTGCGCCTCGAACACGATGGCGTGCTCCTGAGCTGGGCGGTCCCGAAGGGCATGCCGATGGAGCCCAAGCTCAACCGCATGGCGATCCGCACCGAGGACCATCCGCTCGAATACCTCGATTTCGAGGGCGAGATCCCCAAGGGCAGCTACGGCGCCGGCACGATGCGCATCTGGGACCACGGCACCTATGAGCTCGAGGAGCTCGCGCTGGAGGACGGCAAGGTCCACGTTCGCTTCGAGGGCGAGCGCGTGCACGGTCGATACGTGCTGGTGCGCACCAAGGCCGCCAAGGGCGGTACCGGTTCCGGACAGAAGGAGCAGTGGCTCTTGCGACGCCTCGACCCCGCCGACGACCCCGATCGCGAACCGATGCCCGAGCACGTCAAGCCGATGCTCGCCAAGCTCGCGGACCTGCCCGACGATCCCGAGGAGTGGGCCTTCGAGGTGAAGTGGGACGGCATCCGCGCCGTGCTCTTCTCCGAGGGCGGGCGCATCCGCATCGAGACGCGCAACCAGAACGACGTCACGCACATGTATCCCGAGCTCACTCGCTTCGGGCGCGCACTGGGCTCCCACGAGGTCGTGCTCGACGGCGAGATCGTCGCGTTCGACGAGGCCGGCAAGCCGAGCTTCCAGACGCTCCAGTCGCGCCTCGGACTGACATCGGAAGCAACCATCAAGACGCGCTCGGCCGCCACGCCGGTCCGCTACCTGGCCTTCGACATCCTTTTCCTCGACGGGCGCGACGTGCGCGACCTGCCGTACCTCGAACGGCGCGCCCTGCTGCGCGACCTGTTCGAGGACACGCCCTTCTGGCAGGTGCCCAACCATCACGTCGGCGACGGCGAGGCGCTGCTCGGCGCGGTCGTCGAGCAGGGGCTCGAGGGCGTCATGGCCAAGCGCCTCGATTCGACGTACAAGGAAGCGAGCCGCGCCGGCGCGTGGCGCAAGATCAAGCGCCAGCAGCGCCAGGAGTTCGTCATCTGCGGCTGGACCGAGGGCGACGGCCGCCGCGCCGGCTCCATCGGTGCGCTTCTGCTCGCCTACTACGACTCAACGCCCGCGAAGGCGAAGCGGAGCAAGCAGCCGCAGAAGCTCATCTATGCCGGCAGCGTCGGCACCGGCTTCACCGACGCCCTGCTCGCCACGCTCCACGAGGAGCTCACCAGGCGCGAGGTCAAGGAATCGCCGCTCGACGTGGGCGCGCCCGATCCCGACAGCCCGGGCAAGTGGCAGAACATCCGCGCCCGCGACCGCGCGAAGTCCAAGGGGCTCGATCCCAAGACGGCGGCAAAGGCGAAGCGCGGGCTCATCCACTACGCGAAGCCGGAGCTCGTCGGCGAGGTCGAGTACACCGAGTTCACGCGCGACGGCACCCTGCGCCACCCGAGCTTCAAGGGACTGCGCGACGACAAGCCCGCCACCGACGTGATCCGGGAGGACGCATGACCTCCGCACTCGCACCCGTCACCAATGTCGGCACCAAGCGCGACCAGCAGGCCGCCGCCCGGGCGCTCGAGGCGTTCGAGGGACTCGAGAAGGGCGAGCACCGCATCTCGATCGGCACGCGCCAGCTCAAGCTCACGAACGTCCAGAAGGTGCTGTATCCCGAGGCCGGATTCACCAAGCTCGACGTCGCGAAGTACTACGCGCGCATCGCACCCGCGCTGCTCCCCCACCTTCGGGGACGGCCGCTGACGCTCAAGCGCTATCCCAACGGCGTGGACGGCCAGTTCTTCTACCAGAAGCGCTGCCCAGACCACCGCCCCGACTTCATCCAGACCACCGGCCCGATCGGCGAGAACGAGGTCGACTACTGCCTCGGCGACGACGTCGCGTCGCTCGTGTGGGCGGCGAACCTCGCCGACCTCGAGATGCACGTGCTGCTCGCACGCGCGAAGGACGTGTGTCAGCCGACCGTCATCGCATTCGACCTCGATCCCGGCGAGGGTGCAGGCATCGTCGAGTGCTGCCAGGTCGCGCTCGAAGTGCGCGACCTGTTCGCCGAGTTCGGCATGCAGTCGTTTCCCAAGACGAGCGGCTCCAAGGGCATCCAGGTCTACATCCCGCTCAACGATCCCAAGGTGACGTACGACCACACGAAGCCGTTCTCCAAGGCGGTCGCCGAGCTGCTCACCAAGCGCCACCCCGACCTGGTCGTTGCCAAGCAGCTCAAGGAGCTGCGCCGCGGCAAGGTGCTCGTCGACTGGAGCCAGAACGACGACCACAAGACGACCGTGTGCGTCTACTCGCTGCGCGCGAAGTCGCGCCCGACGTGTTCGACGCCGCTGCGCTGGGACGAGGTCGAGGAGGCGTATGACGCCGGCGACCAGGACGGGCTCAAGTTCGAGCACGATGCAGTGATCGAGCGCGTCGAGGCGTTCGGCGACCTGTTCGAACCGGTGCTCAAGCTCAAGCAGAAGCTGCCGCAGATCGGCTGATCAGCGGTCGCGCTCGCCGATGCCGGTGAGGAACTCACGCACGCGCGCAGGACCACTCGTTCCCGGATCGAGCGGCGGCGTCGGAAAGCCCGCACCGTCGCCCATGCCGACGAGCAGCTCGCGCAGCGTGGAGACCGCGTCGCGCGTCGGGCGCCACCCGAGCTCGCTGCGAATGCGCGTGGTGTCGAGCAACGGGGATCGCATGCCCATGTCGAGCCAGTCCCCCGGGATCGGTTCCACGTGCGCGCGCCACGCGAGGTCGGCGGCGCGGCGCAGGATGCGCGGCGCGATGGTCACGCTGCGCGAGGCGCCCAGCGCGGCTCGGATGGATTCCGCGTCGATGATCGGTCCGGTGGCGACGTTGTATGCGCCGCGCGCCGCCGGATCAACGATCGCCCGCCGGTACGCATCCGCGAGGTCGTCCGCGTGCACGCACTGCGTCATGAGCCCGCGCACGTCGGGCGCGACCGGCAGGCGTCCTCCGCGAAGCGCGAAGCGCGGCAGCAGCGGGCCGGCGAAGAGCCGACGGATCCCGGTCGCCGCGTCACGCTGGAACACGAGCGCCGGGCGCAGCCGCACCACCCGCATCTCGGGACGCCGCAGCTCGAGCCCGTCGAGCAGGCGCTCGACGCGAGCCTTCTGCAGCGAGTAGTCGTTCGGCGCGATCCCGTCGGTCGGCCATCCCTCTCCGCGCAGCTCGCCGTCGAGCGGCGCAGCCGAATACGCACCCACCGACGATGCGTACACGAGCGTCGGCACGTCGCCCGCGGCAGCCGCATCGAACACGCGCGCGCTGCCCTGCACGTTTACGCGCTCGAGCACGTCGCGATCGTGGCTCGGCTGGATGAGCCACGCGAGGTGCACGACCACATCCGCTCCCTCGACGATCGGGCGCAGGTCATCGGTGGCGACGTCCGCCGCGCGCCAGGTCACCTTGCCCGGCGTCCAGTGTTCGGGCAGCCGCCGCGCGACCCCGACGACGCTCGTCACCGACGGCTCGAGCTCGAGCGCGCGCAGCAGCGCCGTTCCGCAATTTCCCGTTGCTCCGATGACCACGACGCGCATGCAGGCTCCCTCGGCGTTGCTCGTGGTGGACGCGTTCCCCGCTCGCACGCCGTGCAACGGGCGATACGATGGCCGCACGCATGACCCCTGCTGCCATCGCACCCCCAGCCGTTCGCATCACCGACCTCACGAAGGTCTACGACGACGGCACGCGCGCGCTCGATCGCCTGTCGCTCGAGATCCCGGCGGGCAGCTTCTTCGGGCTGCTCGGACCCAACGGCGCGGGCAAGTCGACGCTCATCCGCGCGCTCTGTGGCCTCGTGCGGGTGTCCGATCCCGACTCGCGCATCGAGGTGTTCGGCTGCGACGCGCGCGCCGACGTCGTCCGCGCTCGCGGGCTCGTCGGGCTGTCGCCCCAGGACCCGAACCTCGACCGGTTCCTCACCGTGCGCGAGACGCTCACCTACCACGGCGGCTACTTCGGCATGGGCCGGCACCAGGCGCGCGAGAAGGCCGACGAGCTCATCGACGCGTTCGACCTGCGCGCCAAGGCGAACACCCGCACGCCGCGCCTGTCGGGCGGGATGAAGCGCCGCCTGCTGCTCGCGCGCGCCTTCATGCACGACCCGCCACTGCTCGTGCTCGACGAGCCGACGGCCGGCGTCGACGTGGAGCTGCGCATGGAGCTGCACGACTACATCCGCGGGCTGCACGCGAGCGGGCGCACGATCCTGCTCACCACGCACTACCTCGAAGAGGCCGAGGCCCTCTGCGACGACATCGCGCTCATCCAGCACGGTCGCATCGCGATGCGCGGCACGCCCGACGACCTCAAGCTCGAGCACGGCGCGGAGACCGTCGAGGACCTCTACCTGCAGGTGATCGGCCGATGAGCGATCCCGCCATGAACGCACCCGCCCCGAACGCGCCCGTCACCGCCGCGCTGCGCCGCGTCTCCACCACGCGCGGGTTCCTGACGCTCGTCGAGCGCGAGCTGCTGCGCGTGCTCAAGATCTGGACCCAGACGATCGCCACCCCGGTGCTGACCGGGATCCTCTACTTCGCCGTTTTCGGCGTGGCCGTCGGCCAGCGCATCGGCTCCGTCGGCGAGTTCGACTACGTCACCTACATCGTGCCCGGCGTCGTGCTCATGCAGGTCGCGACGCAGGCATACGCCAACAACTCCTCCTCGATCTTCCAGGCGAAGATCGACGGCTACCTCGAGGACGTGCTGAGCGCGCCCATGCATGCCTGGCAGGTCGCGCTCGCGGTGCTGCTCGGCGGGGTCCTGCGCTCGCTCCTCGTCGGCGGGCTCGTGCTGCTCGGCGCGACGTTCATCACCGACGTGCCGTTCGCCCACCCCTTCGAAGCGGCGCTGCTGCTCGTCGCCGTCGCCGTGCTCTGGGCATCGATCGGGGTGATCGCCGGCATCTTCGCGCAGACCTTCGACCAGCACACGCTCATCTCCAACCTGCTCATCACGCCGCTCATCTTCGTCGGCGGCGTCTTCTACTCGGTCGACATGCTGCCGGCGCATCTCGAGCTGTTCACGCGCCTCGACCCGCTCTTCTACGAGGTCAACGGCCTGCGCCACGCCTTCCTCGGAACGAGCGACGCATCCTTCGCCGCGGCGCTCGCCTCCACCATCGCGCTCGCCGCGCTCGCGTTCGGCACGCTCGTGTGGCTGTTCCAGACGGGACGCCGCCTCAAGGGCTGAGGCCGGTGGCTCACATGCGCCAGCGATACGATGCCCGCATGTCGTCGGACCGCCCACGCCAACGCCCGCTGCGCCGCGCGCTGCTCGCACTCGCGCTCCTCAGCGTGATCGCGGCCTGCACGCTCGCCGGCATGGCAGGCGGCCTGCTGCTCGGCGCCGACCAACGCCAGTCGACCTCGTTCGGCACCGTCGACACGCGCGTGCGCCCATCGCTCGACGGCTACGTCAGCGTGTACGTGCCACTCGTCGACTGGCGCGTGCGACTGCTCGACCATCGCGCTCCCGTGCGCATCGACCTGGAGCTGCGCGGCATCGACCGCGCACGCGCGGGCCAGGGCATCAGCTCCGCAGCCGCCGCGAACCAGTCGCTGCGCGAGATCCGCGCCGACAGCGAACGGCTCGTCACCGCCGCGATCCGGCGCGCGACGATCGCCGCGCTCATCGGCGGCCTGAGCGGCGCGCTCGTGGCGGGCGCGCTCATCACGTCGACCCGCCTGCGCCGCCGGTGGTTGCTGCTCGGGCCCGCGATCGGCGCGGTCGTCATCGCCGCCGTGGTGGTTCCTTCGATCAACGTGCTGCGCGACCTCGACGCCGGACAGCTGCACCCCACCGCCGCTGGTGGCAACGCGGACGAGCTGCCGGTCGTGCTGCGCTTCGCGCGCCAGCTGCGCGACGTCGGCGACGAGTACGAGGCGCACTACGCGACGGCGCTGCGCAGCATCGGGAACGTGAGCAACCTCACGCGCGGCGCGGCGAACGTCGAACCTGATCGCTTCGCCTACGTCATCAGCGACTTCCATGACAACGTGTTCGTGCTCGACGCCCTCGCCGAGTTCGTCGCCGATTCGCCCGTCTTCGCGGTGGGTGACTACGTGCAGGTCGGCGCGCGCGTGACCGAGCGCCATGCCCCGAAGATCGCGAAGCTCGGCAGCGAGGTCGTCGCCGTGTCAGGCAACCACGACACTGCCGAGTACATGACCGCGCTGCGCGACGCCGGCGCCTCCGTGCTCGACGCCGACGAACCCACCATCGAGGTCGACGGGCTGCTCGTGGCCGGGTATCCAGATCCGCTCGAGCGCGCCGCCGACAGCGACGGCGAGCACCGCCTGCGCGTGTACGGCGCCGAGTACGACGCGCAGCGCGACGCGTTCATCGAGTGGTTCCGCGCGTTGCCCGAGCGGCCCGACGTGGTGCTCGTGCACCAACACGGCTTCGCGCACCGGTTGCTGAGCGAGCTCGAGGAGGCGGGCGACGACCAGCCGCTCATCGTGCTGACCGGACACGACCACGAGCCGCACGTGCACGTCGAGGGCAGGCACGTGATCATCGATGGTGGCACGCTCGGCGCAGGTGGCCTGGCGGCGGTCGGCGAGCAGGAGGCGAGCGTCGCGCGGATCGAGTTTGCGGACGACGTTCCGGTCGCCGTGCGGCTGTTCGTCGTGGATCCGGTGACCGGTCGCGCGGAGAGCGAGCTGGTGCAGCTGCCGTGACCGGTCAGCTGGGCCACGAGAGCTCTCAGCCCTGCGATGCCGGTCGGGTGTGTGGGCCGCGCACGACCAGGCCGAGGCGCAGCATGTTGGCGCCATCTGTGACCTGAGTGAACGCGGCCAGCTGTGCCGCATCGACGCGCACGGGCGCATCGAGGGCAGGATCGAAGACGACGTACCGACTCGTTGCGGGCTCGTAGCGGGCGACGACGGCGGCATGGTTGGCAACGCGTGTGGGTGGCGGATCGTCGGAACGACGCGGCCATGTGGGTGCGGCGCGGTCGCCGCCGAGCAGTAGGACCGCGCCCTTTCGGACTGCCTCGAGGCCGGCGTCGAGCGAGCGGGTCGTGGTGACCTCGGCGCCGGCTGCCTGGAGCGCGACCGCCTGCTGGGCCTTGGTGGTGGGCGCGGTGGGATCGTTGGTGCCGGTGATGAGCATGCGGGCTGCGTCGATCACGGCCTGGGTGCGCTCACCGGAGAAGCCGGGCACGTCGAGGCCGACGAGGCGCAGCGCGTTCACGAGCGAGGCCGGGCCGCAGTTGCCGTTGTCGGGGCCCCATGGCATGCCGTCAGGCAGGCCGGGCGAGCGGAATTGTGGCAGGAACGTCGCATCGTCGCGCACCGGGAGCGTGCGCGAGGGAGTGAGGGTCGATGCGGGGGCGGCGAGCTGCATCCGCGCGAATTGTCCCACGCACATGCGCGCTGGCGCGAGCATCAGCGAGGCGGATTGGCCTCGTCGAGCCACTCGCCGAGATAGCTGAAGTTGTGGCGCAGCAGGTCCTCGGGACGCGTCAGGTCGCGTGCCTCGTGGACCTCCAGCGCGCGGACCACGTGTCCGTCGTCGATCGCCTGCTGGATGCCGTCGGCGAGCTGCACGACGCCGTCTGCCGGTGCGATCTGAGCGACGTAGTCCCAGAAGGGCGCGCGGAATGCGTACAGCGGCGAGCCGGACAGCGCGCTCGCGCCGGATGAAGTGGTGCCGGGGTCGATGCGGTGGAGCACTCGCTGGACGCGGTCGTCTTCGTCGTGCTGCACCGCCATCGAGTGGGGCAGCTGGGCGACGGGCCAGCGCAGGACGGACATCGTCACGAGTGCGTCGGTGTCCCGCGAGGCGCTCGTGAAGAGGCGACTGACATCCTCGTCGCGCCACCATGTGTCACTCGCCGCCACGATCGTGTCGGTGCGTTCGAGACCAGCCTCGAGCGCGAGCTGCAGTGCGTGCCCGGTGCCACGTCGGTCGGCCTGGTCCACGAAGGTCAGGTCGACGCTGGTCGCGATGCGTTCGAGATAGGTGCGCAGCACGTCGCCGCGATAGCCGACGACGATCGTCATGCGCTCGATCCCGTGGCGCACGAGCTGCGTGATGAGTCGCTCGACGACCGCTTCGCCGTCGATCGGGAGCATCGGCTTGGGCACGTGGTCGGTGAGCGGGCGCAGGCGCGAGCCCTCGCCGGCTGCGAGCAGCAGGGCCTGGCGAGGTCGGGGCGCGGGGTCGGTCACCGATGCAGCCTATTCCACGAATCCGTCACGGGATTGACACAACAGGTGACCGAAATCTGACGGAACTTCTGGCGAGGTGCGTGTTCTCGCACCGCGCTTCGGTAGGCACCACTCGACACGACCACCGAGCGAAGGAACGCAGATGACCGTGACAGCGCCAGCTCCCAGTACCGTCACCGCCCCCACGCCTCCCGGCGATCCGGCGCCCCCGTCGGGTCCCGCGCCGACGCCGCCGACCGAG
>JAOPYQ010000021.1 GCA_025964555.1 Thermoleophilia bacterium
GATGCGTGAGCGAGGACGCGAGCACAGCTCGCGCAGCCTCGCTTACGCGTCGAACTTGAGCTCGTCGATCTGCGCCTTCTGGATCTTGCCGGAGAAGTCGATGTAGAGCGCCTTCCACTCGGTGTACACGTCGAGCGCGGCCGTGCCGGCGTCGCGGTGGCCGTTGCCGGTGCCCTTCGTGCCGCCGAACGGGAGCTGGATCTCCGCGCCGGTCGTGCCCGCGTTGATGTACGTGATGCCGGTGTACAGGTCGCGCATCGCCTTGAACGCCAGGTTGACGTCCTTGGTGAAGATCGAGCTGGACAGACCGTAGGAGGTGTCGTTGGCGACCGCGATGGCCTCCTCGAAGCTGCCGACCTTGATGAGCGCGGTGACCGGGCCGAAGATCTCCTCCTGCGCGATGCGGGCCTTCGGGTTGACGTCGCCCCACACGGTCGGCTTGTAGAAGAAGCCATCGGCCAGGTCGCCGTCGGTGGCGCGCTCGCCGCCGGTCAGCAGCGTGGCACCATCGGCCTCGCCGATCTCGCGGAAGCTGGCGATCTTGTCGAGCTGGCGCTGGTTGATGACGGGACCGAGGTCGGTGTCGTCCTCGAGGCCGTGGCCGAGCTTCATCTGCTCGGCAGCCTCGACCACGCGGCGGGCGACTTCGTCGTACACCTTCTCGTGGATGACGACGCGGCTCGCCGCGGTGCAGCGCTGGCCGCTGGTGCCGAACGCGCTCCAGACGATGCCTTCGACCGCGAGGTCGAGGTCGGCGTCCTCGTGGACGATGATGACGTTCTTGCCGCCGAGTTCGAGCGACACGCGCTTGAGGTCCTCGGCAGCGCCCTTGGTGATCTTCTTGCCGGTGTCAGTCGACCCGGTGAAGGTCACGAGGTCGACGTCCGGGTGCTCGACGATCGCGGCACCCGTGGGGCCGTGGCCGAACACCATGTTGACGACGCCCTTGGGCAGGCCGGCCTCGAGCAGGATCTCGACGAGGCGCAGGGACAGGATCGGGGTGTCCTCCGCGGGCTTGAACACGACCGTGTTGCCGCAGATGAGCGCGGGTGCGAGCTTCCACGACGGGATCGCGATCGGGAAGTTCCACGGCGTGATCGCACCGACGACGCCGACGGGCAGTCGCGTGGAGAGCGCCATCTTGTCGGGCAGCTCGCTCGGCACGACCTCGCCGAACAGGCGGCGACCCTCGCCACCCATGTAGTAGAGCATGTCGATGGCTTCCTGCACGTCGCCGCGGGTCTCGGCCAGGACCTTGCCCATTTCGCGGGTCATCTCGCGCGCGAGGTCTTCCTTGCGCTCGATCATGATCTCGGCGGCCTTGAACAGGATCTCGCCGCGGTGCGGGGCGGGCATGAGGCGCCACTTGTCGAAGGCGGCACGCGCGGCCTTCACGGCACGGTCGACGTCTTCCTTGGTCGACTCGGGGAACACGGCGAGCAGCTCACCGTTGGCGGGGTCCTTGACCTCGAAGGTGCCGCCGTCTGACGAATCGACCCACTCGCCGCCGATGTAGTTCTGGTACGTCGCCGTTGCCACGGTCATCCTTGCCTCCGAAATCGCCTGAATCGACTGGTTCGTGGCAAGCCTAGCCGATCAATGCGGAGCGGAGCGACGCGAGTCAGGCAGAGGGGTCGTGCAGCGCGGGGAAGGTTCCCGGGCGGGCTCGGCGGCGATCGCGCGTGAGGCGTCGCTCGGAGGTCTCGGCGTCGACGTCCTCGCCGGCGCGTCGATCCTCGCTGCGTCGGTCGATGATCACCTGCACGTTGGGATTCGCGCGGTAGTGCTCGACGAGGCGGTCGTACAGCTCGTCGGCGAGCTCGGTCGGGATCACGCAGTAGATCATCGGGCGGGGGCCTCCGGGGAGTTCAGGTCCGAGGGGTCCTGCCCGAAGACGCCTCCGGGCTCACCTCGCTCGCGGATCGTCCCGTTGGGGGTGACGTCGCAGTTCCACTGCTGCCAGCGCGGCTGGAGCTCGGACAGGTACTGGCCTCGCTGCTGCTCGATGCCATCGGGCATCACGCGGAACTGGTACCAGACGATCTCCCAGGCCACCGTGAGGATGACCTCGCGGTCGGTGGCAGAGCGTGGCGCGACGCTGGCGCGGGGCGCGCCGAGGGTCCGGTACAGGCCCGCGAGCGTGCGGGCGTGGGGGGACTGGTTGAACGCGGCGAGCGCGACGGGGATGGCAGCCGAACCGACCGGGACCGCGCCGAGCGCGTACGGGTCGAGGGGTGCGGCGGCCACGGCGCGGCGGCGACTGCGCTTGCCAGATCCGGACGCCGCGGCGGCTGCGGCAGCGGTGACGGCAGCGGTGCCGTGCGCCTGGGGCGTTTCGGTGCGGCGGGTGCGCTTGCGTGCGCCACGTGCACCGACGAGGGAGCGGGCCGCATCGAGCAGCCTGGAGACGGCGTTGCCGCCGCCGGCGCGAGCGATCTCGTCGGCGGTCGACGGGCGCGGGCGCAGTCCGTAGCGATGGGCACGCGAGACGCAGAGCTGGCACACGTCATAGGGGCCTTCGCCCTGCACGGTGAAGTAGCCCACGGAGCGCTCGCCCATGAGCAGCGTGCGGCCGCACACGCGGCAGTTGACGACCTGGCGTGCGGAGGTCATTCCGAACGTGGTCGGCGAATGGTCGAGGCTGGAAGGCATCGACACCGATGGTAGCGGCGAGTCGACCCTCGTGGAATGCGATCGAGTGGTGCTCGGCCGGGTCCGGCCAGTGCCGCTTAGGCGACCGAACGATCGAGCGTGGCGTTGAGTCGAACCTTGAGGCGCAGGACCGCCTTGGTGTGCAGCTGCGAGACACGACTCTCGGTCACTCCGAGGATCTCGCCGATCTCGCGGAGCGTGAGCTCCTCGTAGTAGTACAGGGCGATGACGAGGCGTTCGCGCTCGGGCAGGCGACGGATCGCCTCGGCGAGGGCTTCGCGCGTCTCGACTGACTGGAAGGCGCTCGACGGGTCCTCGGCCAACGGATCTTCGATGGTGTCGATGAGTGCGACCGTGTCGCCGCCGGACGAGGCGATCGTCCAGAGCTCGTCGAGTGCAGCGACGGACGATCGGTGGATCGCGGCGAGGTTCGCGTTGAACTCCTCCTGCGTGATCCCGATGTGCGTGCAGATCTCCTCGTCGGTCGGCGCGCGCTTGAGCTTGTTCTCGAGCTCGCCGATGGTGCGCTCGATCTCGCGGGCGCGGGAACGAACGGATCGCGGGACCCAGTCCATCGATCGCAGCTCGTCGATGATCGCGCCCTTGATGCGGCTGATCGCGTAGGTCTCGAACTTGATCTCGCGATCGATCTCGAACCGCTCGATCGCGTTGATGAGGCCGAGCAGCCCGTAGGAGACGAGGTCGCCCTCCTCCACGTGGCTCGGCAGGCCCACCGACAGGCGACCGGCGACGTACTTCACCAATGGCGAGTACGTGAGGATGAGGCGATCGCGTGCCTTCTGGTCACCGTCGATGCGGTATGCGCGCCAGATGCCCTTCAGCTCGTCTTCGTCGACCGTCGTGCTCATTGCCGCCTATCTGCGTCGATGCTCGTGCGGGCCGCACGCCGCCTTCGCTGCGCGCCTCGTCCCGCGCGAAACGCCCCATCACCCATCCAGAGGGCCATGAGTGCCGCCGGGACAGCGACCACGAACTGGTCTGCCCTGCCCGCAGAGAAGGCAAACAGCAGGAACAGCCCGCTCAGGAGTGCGAAAAGCGAGGCATGGAACATGGTGCAACCACGTCGCATCATGCCACGCGTATGGAGCATGCACAACTTTCTGCAAACTTTCCGTCGGGGAGTCGTGAACCCCGCGGTGAAGGATCCCCCTGTGCACGATCGCGAGGTGGTCGTACGGTGCTTGCAAGGACGCCTCGCCAGGACGCCTCGCCGCCGGACCCGATCATCAAGGACGCGATCGAACCACGCCCGCCGCCGTACGCCCCTGCACGACGTCCGACTCGGTGCTCGCCGGATGCGAGCGCCGACGACCAGGACACGGACGACAACGGGGGAAGACCGATATGAGCGATGTTGCGAAGCATGCAGGCGTGGTTGGCCATGCGATCCCCTTCCACCTCGGGAGCCCGACGGTGTTCGACGGCGACGACTACAGCCCGGTGGACCCGTCGTTCGACATCGACGGCGCCGCGGCACGTGTCGTGACCGAGTACGACGCGGACGGCGATGGCGCCATCGACCTCGGCTCGGGAGGCCTCGGCGACCTGCTGCGTCAGGAGACGTCGCGCTTCACCGGGTCGGGCACCGATTCGATCGCCAGGCTCGCGAAGTTCGCGGACGAGAACGGCAACCGCGACGGGGCTGCGACGGTCGAGGAGATCGCGGACGTGATCGCCAAGTTCGATCAGGGCAACGAGGGTGATGCTCGCCTGTCGGGCCAGGAGCGTGAGACGTTCCTGGAGGTGTTCGGCGAGGAGCATCGGCCGGCGTTCCGCCACCTGGATCCGTTCCCTGGGCCGTTCGATCGGCTGATGCCGCTGCATCGGCATCCGAAGGAGTTCGTGATCGGGGACCATCCGCCGTTCGCCAGGTTGCTTGCCGACGAGGCGAAGCTGAGCTGAGGATTCTGTCGCGAGACAGGTGGTGAGACGCGACGGGCCCGGTCCATCCAACCGGGCCCGTCGTCGTATGAGGCAGGGGCGACAGGACTTGAACCTGCGACCCTCGGTTTTGGAGACCGATGCTCTACCAACTGAGCTACACCCCTCTGCAGGGCGCATGCTACACGACGACGATTCGACTCAGGAACCCCGGTCTGCGGTGAGCCACGTGCCGTCGTCGGCGTGCAGGACCAGTCCGTCGTCCTCGAGTTCGAGCAGCATGCGCCGGGTGTCGCGCAGCGAGATGTCGGCGAGGCCGGCGATCTCCTCCACCGTGCGCGGCACCTGCACGATGCTGGCCAGCGGGTGATCGAACAGCGGCAACTGCTGGCCGTCATCGCCGCCGATCCAGCCACCCGGCAGGTCGTGATCCACGATCGCGCCGCGCGCGGCGGCAGCTGCGAATCCCGGATGCATGATGCCGTGCACTTCGAGGCGGCGAAACAGGCTCGTGCCATCGACGACGGCGTCGGCGCCGTCTCGGATGAGGCGAGTCGCGCCCGCGTACGTCGGGTCGTCCGGGGCACTCGGAACGACCCCGATCGGAACGCCG
Source organism: Thermoleophilia bacterium (assembly GCA_025964555.1). Lineage (GTDB taxonomy): Bacteria > Actinomycetota > Thermoleophilia > Gaiellales > SKUG01 > JAGQUL01. Next base: position 5,168 of record JAOPYQ010000021.1, read on the forward strand.
AGCATGAGCGCTGCATCGGCGGTGAGCATCGATCCGCTGTCGTGTCGCGCCTGGACCACCACGACGTAGTCGCAGAGCGCGGCGATCACGCGATTGCGTTCGCGGAAGCGATAGGGGTAGGCATCCTCGAGTCCGGGGCCGTACTCGCTCAGCACCAGCCCTCGCGCACCGACGTGCGCCCCCGGCTCGACACCGGTCGTCGAACGGCTTCCGGCGATCACGCGGGCGAGGTCTCGGTTGGAGGCGGGCTGTACGCGTCGCAGCCCGCCAGCAAGCACGGCGATCGTGGTCCCGCCGGCGTCGAGCGCGGCACGGTGTGCGATCCCGTCGACTCCGATCGCGAGTCCGCTCACGATGGTGCACCCCGCCCGGGCGGCCTCCAGCGCGATGCGGCGAGCCACCGTCGCGGCGTCGGCGCGAGGACGGCGCGAGCCGATGATCCCGATGCGCGGGCGCCGCGACAGGACGGCGAGGTCGCCAGCGAACCAGGCGCCCCGAAACGGCGGCTCTGCATGCGCGAGCGTCAGCGGCAGCGCCGGTTGGCTCGCGTCGATGAAAGCGATGTCAGTCATGGGAAGCTCCTCCGGGCGTGCTGCGGCACATGTCGAAGGCGGCCACGATGTCGTCTTCGCTGACACGCGGTCGGTCATCGAGGTCGGCGAGGGTTCGGGCTACGCGGACCATCGAGCGCTGGGTCCGCGCTCCGTCGGTGCGTTGCGCAAGTCGATCGGCTCGTGCCCGCGCTCGCGGGTCGAGGTCGAAGCGGGCGTCGTCGACGATCGTCACCTCGCCGTTGAGGCGACCGCCCCAGCGCTCGAGCTGGATCCTGCGCGCTGCCTCGACGCCGCGTGCCGCAGCCTGACTGTCGGTGGCCGGCGCCGCGTCGGCGATCGAGCCGGAGAGCGACATGCGCGTGCGGATGTCGAACCGGTCGATGATCGCGCCGCTCACGCGCTGCAGGTACGACGCGCGACTGCTCGCCGGACACGAGCACGCGGCGCCGGTCACGGCGCCCCACTGCCCGCACCGGCACAGGTTCATCGCGGCGACGAGCTGCGTGCGACACGGATAGCGCGCGACCCACCCGGCTCGGCGGATGCGGACCTCGTGGTCCTCGAGCGGCTGGCGCAGGGCGTCGATCGCACTCGGGCGATATTCCGGCAGCTCGTCGAGGAAGAGCACTCCACGATGCGCGAGCGTGATCTCCCCCACGATCGGTCGGGCGCCGCCGCCTCCGACCAGCGCCTGCTGCGAAACGGTGTGATGCGGCGCGCGAAACGGCGGACGAGCGTCGAGCTCGCGCTCGCGCAGCCCAGCCGCGTCGTGGATCGTCGCGACCTCGAGCGCGGTGTGGGCATCGAGCGGCGGCAGGATCGTCGGCATGCGCTGGGCAAGCATCGTCTTGCCGCATCCCGGCGCGCCGAACAGCAGCACGTTGTGCCCGCCCGCCGCAGCGGTCACGACTGCGTCGACCCCCGCCTGCTGTGCACGGACGTCGGCGAGGTCGACGTCGAAGCTCGCGACGTTCCGAAGCGACGCCGCGTCGGCGCGCTCGAGCGGGACTGCGCCGACCATGTGGGCGACGACGCTGCGCAGGTCCGGTGCCGCGAGCACGCACGTGGGCGCCAGGGCCGCACGTCGTGCGTTGCCGCTGGAGACCAGGAACTCCTCCGCGCCGGATCGAAGCGCCGCGAACGCTGCGGCGACGACCCCGTCCGCGGCCCGCAGGCTGCCGTCCAGGCCGAGCTCGCCGTGGCTCGCGACCCGTGCGACGCGGGCCGGGTCGAGCCGACCGAGCGCGGCGAGGATCGCGAGGGCGATCGGCAGGTCGAGCGCGGCGCCCGACTTGGGGAGGTCGGCTGGCGCGATGCTCACGACGCACCTGCGGAGGTCGCCGACGCCGATGCCGAGCGATGCGAGGCCGCAGCGCACCCGCTCGCGCGCGTCCGACGCCTCCGTCGCACGCAGGCCGATGACCTGGATGCAGGGCAGGCCGTTGGAGATGGAAGCTTCGACGACGACTGGAACGGCGTCGGAGCCGAGGACGGTGCAGGCCAAGGTCTGGGCGAAGGACATGTCACCAGCGTATGGCGGCGACTGTCACGAATGGCGCGCGGATCGTGCCGAGACCGTGCCGACTTTCGCACGACTTCGACACGACCCGCGCGCCGCCGGTGATCAGGCCAGGACCCGGAACGCGACCGTCCTCGGGAAGGAGCGGTTCCCGTTCTTGTCAGTCGCGATGACCCGGATGCGGATGAGCAGCGTGCGTCCGGCGCGGGTCGCGCGCAGCTGGGTGCAGGCCCGGGAGCGAGCATCGAGCTGCAGGTGCAGGGCGCGCCACGCCCGCCTCGGCACGACCGAGGTGCGGTTCCTGGCGCCGATCGGCAGCGCGTTGACGATCGCGAGCTCGGTCGACCACATGCGGAACGTGACCTTGCACGTGCGGCGAGCGACGCCGGCACGCTGCTGCACGAGCTGCAGTCGCCACTGCGGCGCCACGGTGTCGAGCGGTGCACCACTCTCGCTGAGCGGCAGGCCGTTCCAGAACGGCACCTGTCGCCCGTCGACCGTGAGGTAATAGACGATGTTGCGCGGACACGCGCCGTGGCTCTGGACCGTGCAGCCGGGCGGGAGTGTCAGGTTGTTCGCGGATCCGGGCTGACCGGGGGTGCCGTTCGTCCCGTTCGTGCCGTTCGCGCCGCCCGCTCCTCCAGTGCCGCCCGCGCCGCCGGTGCCGTTGGTGCCTCCGGTTCCGTTGGTGCCGTCGCGCGGATCGGGGGTGCCGCCACCTCCACCGTCGCCGGTGGGACATCCAGCGGGGCGCGGCGTCGCCGTGCAGTCGGGCGTCGGTGCGGGTGGTTGGGTCTGCGCGACGTAGGCGTACTCGATGGTCACGGATTCGAGCCCGACCCCGGTTGGACCGTGCAGCTGGAGCGGCCCCGCTGCCTGGATCACGGCGCGCAGCTCCGCGCCGCCGGACGCGGTGATGTCCGCGACGGCCACCACTGCCGTGGACGTTCGCAGCTCCGCGCGCCCCGCAACGGGCCGGCCGTGGTCGATGAACATCGCGCCGACCGTGATCGCGGTGCCGTGTTCCACGCGTGTGGTGGCGGTCGGTGCGCTGTAGACGAAGATGCCGGTCATCGACGTCGGGTTGGGGATGTCGTCGCCGCTGTCGGCGGAGTACGCGATCTCGGTGGTCGCCCGATTGCCGCGCGTGTCGGCGACCGACACGACGATGGTGTGGCGTCCGTCGACGAGGTAGCCGACCTGTGCCTGCAGGCGCGCGGTTGCGCTCGACGCGACGAGCGGTGCGCCATCGACGTGCACGGTCCACGTCGACGCGTCGATGCCGCTCTGGATGTCCGTGGCGCGCACGTCGAGCACCGGCGTGTTGCCTCCGGCGGCCGTCGGCGATGCGACGGCGAGTTCGGGCGGCGTGCGGTCGGCCAAAAAGCGGTACGTGAACTCGACGGGCGCGAGCCCACTGCCGACGGGCGGCACGATCGTCAACGGACCCGGGACCATGACGCGCACGGGAATGTCGACGGCGCCGCTCGGCGCGATCGCCTGGCTCGCGAGCGTGGTGTCGCCGGAACGGATCTCGACGGTTCCCGCGACCGGTCGGCCGAACCGGGCGAGAATCGCGCCGATGCGCAGCTCGTCGCCTTCGTGCACCTCGGTGTCAGCGCTCGGCACGCGCCAGGTGAACACGCACGTCATGCAGGTGGTGTTCGGGATCTCGTCGCCGCTCTCGGCCGCGTAGGCGAGGGTCTTCGTCGCGCGGTTGCCGGAGCGGTCGCGCACGCTCACCTCGACGGTGTGCGTGCCGTCGACGAGTGCGCCGATCGCTGCCTGCAGTCGGGTCGTGGAGCTCGTTGCGACCAGCGGCGCGCCATCGACCGTCACCGCCCACGTGGAGGGGTCGATTCCGGCGCGGTCGTCGCTGGCGGAGATGTCGAGCACGGGCTCGTTTCCGCCTGCTGCGTTCGGGGAGGCGGTCGCGAGCGTGGGCGCGACGTCGTCGACCACCGAGAAGTTCCGGGAGACGTTCGACTCGTTGCCCATGGCATCGACGACGCGGAAGCGGATCGAGTGCGCGCCGGGCGCGAGGGTCGGTGTCGTGTACTCGCCGGCGTTGGCGACGTGGGCGCCGTCGAGGTAGGCCTGCACGGCGGCGACGCCGCTGTGCGCATCGGCGTAGTCGATCCTGAAGGTCGGGGTGTATCCGGGCGCGGCCGATCCGCGCCAGGTGCGGCCCTCGGTGACGGGTGCTCCGCCGCTGGTGATGTCGGAGATGCTCGGTGCGGTGACGTCGAAGGCGACGTTGAAGGTGTTCTCGGCGTAGTTGCCGCTCTTGTCGGAGACGGCGGCGCGGAAGGTGTAGGTGCCGGTGCCGGGCGGGCCGACGCAGACCGTGCGATCGGTCTGGAACGTGCCGGTCGTGACGCCGGCGCTCGCGAAGCTCGGCGTGTCGTAGTACGCACCGGTGCTGACATTGGCGAGGTGCACTCCCTCGATGCCTGAGCCAGCGTCGGCGTGGCCGTAGCGGATGCATGCGCCGCCGGCGCCGTGCCAGCCCTCGTGGCCGGCGAGGATGTTGAGCACGGGCACGTGCGGATCGACGAGGTTGACGGAGAACGAGCCTGCGTCGAACCACTGCGTGCCGCCGCTGACGGTCTGCGGCGGTCCGGCATTGATGAGCTGGATCGCGAGCCACGTGCCCATGTCGGGCCACTGGCGCGTGTAGGTGCGGACGGTGGCGTCGCCCTGGAGCGTGGTCGTGCCGGCGCCGTCGACGATGTTGCGCTGTTCGAAGTTCGCGTTGTTGTGGCGGTAGCTGCCCGCGATCGAACCGGCAAGTGCGTCGAGCCCGGCGGGGACGGTCCAGCGCAGGTTGCAGTAGCCGCTCGTGGGGATGGTGGCGGGCGCCGACTCGCAGCGGTTCGCGCCGCCCCAGGGGCTGTATCCGCCGCTCTGTTCCCAGCTGAAGCCGTTGGAGCCGGCGGCGGGCGAACCGCTCCACCAGTAGGAGCCGGCGTGGGCGGATCGTGGGAGCAGCAGCAGCACGACGGTCGTCGCGAGGAGCAGGAGCGTTCTGGTGATGGGGGTTGCGCGGTGCATGGACGTGGTGCCTCCGTGGCGGTCGTCGTGTCGGCTGGACATCGACGACGGTAGGGGCTGCGATGCGCGTTGTGAACGAGTGTCACGCGGTTGTGACGAAGTCACGACTGACATGTGACGATGCGCGCGACTTTCGTGCGTCCTGACACGTCAGCGTTGCGGCATGGACCTGCTCACGGGATATGCATCGAAGACGACGGACACGACGATCGGGTGGGGCATGCACGGCGTGCGCGCAGCCGCTGCGATGGAGCGTGCGCGCTGCGGCAGGCGCCCCGCGCAGCGCGTGTTCTTCGACGAGCGCCAGCGGGCCGGTGGAAGCGGAGCGAGCGGAGGCCCTGCCGGTGGCGGCACCTACCAGGCGGGGCTGTTCGGCGAGGAGGTGGTCGCCGACGGGCTCGTGGCGGCGGGGTGGCGGATGCTCGGTCATCGAGTGCGCACCCGCGTGGGCGAGATCGACGTGATCGCTCGACGCCACGACACGATCGTGTTCGCGGAGGTGAAGACCGCAGGTCCGGGACGCCTCGGCGTCGAGGAGTGCGTCAGCGCCAAGCAGCGGCACCGCATCCGTCGCGCGGCTGTCGCATGGATGGCTGCGAATCCGCGGCTGCAGCGTGGCGTGCGCCGGTATCGCTTCGACGTGTTCCTGGTGCGGCGCGACGAGGACGGCGCGATCGTGCGCATCGATCACGTGCGCGATGCGTTCTGAAGGAACTAGGCAGGCGCGGTGACGCGCAAGTGAAACGTGGTGCGCGTTCCCGGAGCGGGCAGCTCCGCGCGCCCGGCCCCGACGTAGGACTGCGCCTCGTAGCTCATGCGGTGGTGGTGGCACGTGCCGTGCAGCGCGATGCGTTCGGCGTGCAGCTCGGTCGCGTACCCGTGGTGTTCGGTGAACGCCCACTTGAAGTCGGTCTCGTCGTCGAGGCGGTTCATGAGGCGGTCACGGGTGACCTTCGCGACGATCGCGCCCGCGGCGATCGCGGCGCTGGTGCGGTCACCCTTGATGATCCTGCGACACTCGTGCACCGTGCCGCAGGCGAGCAGCTCGATCGGCTCGAGCTGGAAGCCGTCGACCAGGACGGCCTCGACAGGGGACGACAGCTGCTGCAGCGCGCGACGCATCGCGGCGATGTTGCACTTGTGCAGCCCACGCGCGTCGATCGTCACCGAGGGCACGAGCGCGACGGAGATGTCACGCGCGCGGCTGAGCACGACGCGGTAGAGCTTGTCGCGCATGTCGGCGGTGAGCAGCTTGGAATCGTTGAGCTGACCGAGCGCAGCGGCCTCGGGCCCGGAGAGTCGATCCATGTCGAGGACGACCGCCGCCGCGACGAGCGGGCCGGCGAGGCAGCCGCGGCCGGCCTCGTCCACGCCCGCGACGTAGCGCCCGATCTTGCGATCATGCGCGAGCAGCTTCTTGCCGGGTCGGGGCTTGGCTCGTTTGGTGGCGGGGGGCGTCATGACCAGTCAACCGTACCGAATCGCGTGAAGGGCCAGAACCGCACCGTGACCGTGCCGACCACTCGATCGAGCTGGAGCGGCCCGAACGAGCGGCTGTCGATCGAGTTGTCGCGGTTGTCGCCCAGCAGGTACACCTCGTCGCGCGCCAGCTGGACGCGCTCGATATCGACCGTGTCGGCTGCCGGGGATCCGACCCTGCGCTCGGATTCCGGCAGCCACTTCTCCTCGAGCAGCGTGTCGTCGTCGATCGCGATCTGGCCGTCGTGCGCCTCGATGCTCTCGCCGGGCAGTCCGATCACGCGCTTGACGACGAGCGGCTCGCCCTCGCGAGGCGATCGGAACACGAGGACGTCACCGCGGTCGAGCTTGCGAGCGAGCTCCTCGGCCGAGTCGTAGGAGCGTCGAACGAGGATTCGGTCCCCGATCTCGAGGTTCGGCTCCATCGACGGGCTCGGAACGTGCAGCGGCAAGGCGACCCAGCGCTGCACCACGAAGACGGCGACGTTCGCCACCGCAACGACGACGAGCACCCCGAAGAGTGCCCGACTCGTCAGCATGCGTCGCATGCCAGAAACCTCGCGATGCGTCCGCTCAGGACTGCTTCTCGCGGATGCGGGCCTTCTTGCCCAGCTTCTCGCGCAGGTAGTAGAGCTTCGCGCGGCGCACGTCGCCGATCATGCGCACTTCGATCTTGTCGATCTTCGGCGTGTGCATCGGGAACGTACGCTCGACGCCGACGCCGAACGACTGCTTGCGGACGGTGAACGTCTCGTTCATGCCGGCGCCCTGGATCTTGATGACCGAGCCCTCGAACACCTGGATGCGCTCGCGAGTGCCCTCGATGACGCGGAAGTGCACACGCACGGTGTCGCCCGCCTTGAAGTGCGGCACCTCGCGAAGCTGCTCGCGCTCGATATCGTGGATGAGGTTCATCGACATGGGAAAAACTCCAGGTTGGTTCGGTCTCGCGCACGAGGCCAGCACGCCGCAACACGACGGGGCACGCGCGACGGCGAATGGTATCAGGAATCCGCGGGCAGTGGCGCGGCGGACCCCTCACGCACGTCGACCTCGTGCATGAGCACGGCCTGTGCGCGGGCGATTCCCTGCTTCTCGACGGTCCACCACCCGTCTGCCTTCTCCACCACGATTTCGATCGACGAGTCGTCGTGATCGGGCGCGACCACGAACCTGGAACCGGTCAGGTGCACGGATTCGTACTCGCCGATCGCCAGGTGGATGGTCACCGCACAGGAATCGTCGCTGCACTCGCACACGAAGTCGATCGACTCCCCGAGCTCCTCGTCGGCAAGGTCGATGAGCATGTCGTTGATGCGGCGGAACTGCGCCTCGTTCATGCCCTTGCGGCGCTCGCGCAGCAGGGCTCGGCGCTTCGGGCCGTCGCGCACCTCGGTCATCGGAACCAGGTTGCTCTCCTCCGGACGCTGCACGATCGGATAGAGGGCGACACGCTCGAGTTCGGAGGCGTGCTCGGCCATCATGTCCAGCAGCGCAGCGCGGGTGTCGGGCTCCATGTCGGGACGCTCGCGGAGCGTCGCGATTCCCGAGACGATGGTGGTCAGCGGGTTCGCGAGCCGATGCCGCATGAGCTGCGTGTAGTCGCGCAGCGCGCGTCGATACTCGTCTTCGGAGCTCGTGGCCCCGGATTCCTTCGCGTCGCCGGGGGAAGCTTCCATGCTCGCAGCGTAGCAGCGCCACCGCCCGATCCCCGGAAACAGCTCCGGCTGTTCCTTCGACATTCAGATGGGATGTCGCCGCACGGGCGACGCGACGGGGAAGAGCGGGGGCTCGACATGCTTGGCATGAACACCGAATTGCGCACAGTTGCAGCAGGAGTCGTCCATCACGTCGACGGCGACCTGCACGTCACGAAGTTCGATTCGATGTTCGGGACGCCCAACCTCACCGAAACGGTGATGTCCTCCACGAGCGAGATCGGGGGCGGGCTGCCCACCTCCTACCACCTGACCGGCCAGGAAGCGGCCGTCGACGATCTCTATGCCGCATTCGCGAAGGCCGGGGTGCTCGACAACGCCCGGCCGCAGGGCGGCAACATGATGGCGGTGCCCTACGGCGACGTGAAGGAAGGCCAGTCCGCGCTCATCGCCGAGACGTTCGGCGGCGACCACGGCGGGCCGACGGAGTACCGCCTCGTCTTCGACACCGACAAGCCACCCGCGAGCATCAAGGACGCCATGAAGGCACTCGACGAGCTCGTCGAGCACGCGCACGCGCAGGGTCCGGATCCGTCCGGTGGCGCGATCGGCTTCGGCGGCCTCTCCTGATCAGGAGGTCGTCGCGTCCGCCGAGGCCTCGGGCGACGCCGCGTTGCGCTCGGTGCGTGCGCGTGACTGCTCGAGGCGCCACTTCTGGATCTCCGCGTGGTGGCCCGAGCTGAGGATCTCGGGCACGCCCCAGCCGCGAAAGTCGGCGGGCCGGGTGTAGTGCGGATATTCCGCGCCGCCGTCGAGCGCATCCGAGAACGTCTCGTCGGACAGGCTCTCCTCGTTGCCGAGTGCCCCGGGAAGCTTGCGCGCGACGGCGTCGATCATCGTCATCGCAGCAACCTCGCCGCCTGACAGCACGTACGGCCCGATCGACACTTCCTCGGTCGCGACGTGTTCATGCACGCGGTAGTCGAAGCCCTCGTAGCGCCCGCACAGGATCGTCGTCGGGCGCCGCTCCTGCGCCCAGCGGATCGCCATCGCATCGTCGAACGTGCGCCCCGCCGGGGTGAGCACGACGACACGGCGCCCGGCGCGGGTGTCCTCCACCGGCTGCGCGTAGTGCCCCTCCATCGCCGCGACGACGGCGTCGATGCGCAGCACCATCCCGGCGCCGCCGCCGTACGGGGTGTCGTCGACCTGGCGGTGCTTGAGGGGTGAGTGTTCACGCAGGTCGAGCGCGCGCAGGGCGAGCAGGCCGAGTTCGGTTGCGTTGCGAATCGGGCGTACCTCGTCGAGCCACTGCAGCCAGTGCGGGAACAGCGTCAGCACGTCGATCGACCACGGCTCAATCGGGTCGTCAGCGCTCATGTGTCGCGTTCCTCCATCGGCTCACCGACGCCGAGGAACGCGAGGTCCAGGTCGATACGGCGCGCCTCGACGTCGACGGTCGGCATCGCGTCGGTCACGAGCGGCGCGAGCAGCGTCTCGCCGGAGTCGAGCTGGATGGTGACGACGACGTTCGCGGGCAGCGACTCCGCCTTCGTTGCACGTCCGACGACGGCGCCTGTCGCGACGTCGTGCACGGCGCATCCGACCAGGTCGGCAAGGAAGTACTCGTCCTCGTCAGGCTCGGGCAGCACCTCGCGAGGCAGGCACACGAGCGCGCCGCGGAACCCCTCGGCCCCCTGGCGGTCCACGACGCCGTCGATGGCGACGATCGGTGCGCTCTCGTGCCCGCGCACGCTCGCGAACGTGACCTCGTACTCGTCACCGGTCTCGGGCATGCGGAGCGTGACCGGCTCGGCTTCGGCAGCCACGTCGCGCAGGAGTGCGAGGATCTCCGGCTCGCAGCGGAGCTTGAGCTCGCCGCGAATGCCGTGGACCTTGGTCAGCGTCGCCACGGTCAGGACGTCCGGGCGATCGTCGGGCGAGCGCTCGTCGGGCGTTTCCGCCTCGTCGCTCACGCCTCGGTGGGCGCAGCCTCGGAATCACCCGGGGCGCCATCGCCAGCGGTGTCGCTGGCGGGAGCGTCGTCTGCGGGCTCGTCGTCATCTTCGACGAGCTCGACGAGCGCTGTGGAGCCGTCACGGCCCGCTGCGGCGCGTACGACGACGCGCAGTGATCGGATGAGCCGACCGTTCTTGCCGATCACGCGGCCACGGTCAGGCCTGTCGACTTCGATGTCGACAAAGAGCTCGTCCCCGTCGACCTGCTCCGAGACGTTGACGTTCTCGGAGTTCTCGACGAGCTGCTCGACCACGTACTGGACGTAGTCTGCAATCTGTCCGCTTCGTTCACCCATGGGATCGATGCTTGCAGCCGCGTCGGACGCGACCGCAGACGCCGTCAGGCGCCGACGCCGGCGATCTTGAGCAGCTTCGCCACGCGATCGGACGGCTGGGCGCCAACTCCGAGCCAGTACTCCGCGCGCTCGTTCTTGACGTCGAGCGTCGACGGGTCGGTCTGCGGGTTGTACGTCCCGATCGTCTCGATCGAGCGGCCGTCGCGCGGGCTGCGCGAATCGGCGACCTGAATGCGGTAGTGCGGGTTCTTCTTGGACCCGAAGCGGGCCAGGCGGATCTTCACCACGGGGGCGTACTCCTTGAAAGTCTCTGGAACAGCGCTGAAGTGTACCGGAATTGTGTCGACCACGCGGCGACCGCGTCGGAAAGCCGAGAACTAACGCTTTCCCAGGCCGCCCGGCAGCTGCATGCCGTTGGGGAGCTGGATGCCACCGGCTCCGTCATCCCCGCCGAATCCGGGCGGAAGCTTGCCGCCGCCCTTCATCATCATCTTCATCATCTTGCGCATCTGGTCGAACTGCTTGATGAGCTGGTTCACCGCGGCGATGTCGTGGCCGGAGCCGTCGGCGATGCGGCGGCGACGCTGATGGTCGATGAGGTCCGGGTTGCCGCGCTCTTCCTTGGTCATCGACAGGACGATCGCCTCGATGCGCGCGATCTGCTTCTCGTCGATGTCGATGTCGCGGATCTCCTTCGGGATGCCCGGCAGCAGCGCCAGGATGCCCTTGAACGAGCCCATGCGGCGCATCATCTTCATCTGCTTGAGGAAGTCGTCGAAGGTGAACTGCCCCTTCTTGAGGCGCGCCTCCATGTCGGCGGCCTCGTCCTCCTCGAACGCCTGCTCGGCCTTCTCGATGAGGGTGAGCACGTCGCCCATGCCGAGGATGCGGCTCGCCATGCGGTCAGGGTGGAAGTACTCGAGCGCGTCGAGCTGCTCGCCGAGCGCGACGAACTTGATCGGCTTGCCGGTGACAGACTTGACCGACAGCGCCGCGCCACCGCGCGCGTCGCCGTCGAGCTTGGTGAGGATGACGCCGTCGAACGAGACCGACTCGTCGAAGCGCGTGGCGACCGACACCGCTTCCTGGCCGGTCATCGCGTCGAGCACGAGCAGCACGTTGTGCGGCTTGATCGCCTTCTTGATCGCGACGAGCTCCGCCATGAGCTTCTCGTCGATGTCGAGGCGGCCGGCGGTGTCGACGATGATCACGTCGGCGCCGTTGGCGGTCGCTTCCTTGACGCCCCACTCGGCGATCTTGACCGGGTCGACGCCGTCGCCCTGGTCGTAGACCGGCACGCCGACCTGCGCGCCGACGGTCTTGAGCTGCTCGATGGCGGCCGGGCGGTAGACGTCACATGCGACGAGCGCGGGGGTCTTGCCGTCCTGCTCCTTGAGCAGCTTCGCGAGCTTCGCGGTGGTGGTCGTCTTGCCCGAGCCCTGCAGGCCCGCCATGAGGATGATCGTCGGGCCGCGCTGCGAGAACGTCAGCGGCGACTGGCCCGTCCCCATGAGGGACACGAGCTCCTCGTTGACGATCTTGATGATCTGCTGGGGCGCGTCGAGCGCCTTGTGGACCTCGGCGCCCTCGAGCCGCTCCTTCACGGTCGCGACGAAGGTCTTCACGACCTTGAAGTTGACGTCGGCCTCGAGCAGCGCGAGACGGATCTCGCGAAGTGCGGACTCGACGTCGGCCTCGGTCAGGCGTCCCTTGGATCCAAGGGTCCTGAATGTGCCTTCGAGCTTCTCCTGCAGGGTGTCGAACATGGACGCATCCTATCGGCGCAGGGCACCGGGCGACTGCCGCGCGCGAAGCGGGGACCTCGGTACCCTTTCGCCATGATCACCTCCCAGCTCCCCCCGTGGATCACGCCGACCCTCCCCGAAGCCGCGATCGCGCCGACGAACACGCTGCCGCCGAACATCGTCCCCACGCTCCCGGAGACGCCCGAGACCACGACGTCGAGCGGCTGCATCGTCGTCCGCGACGAGTTCTCGCAGGCCGCGACCGGCGCCCAGCTCGTCGCAACGCAGGGCTGATCCCGGCCCACTGAAACCGGTCCCGGCCCCTTCACGACACACTGGCAGGGGGAATTCGGGGGAATGACCAGGATCGGTGCGCATGCGCTCGCGACGTACGTCGGCGGGCTCCGTGAGGCCTCGGTGAGCATCGACTCGCTCACCGAGACGATGCCGCGCATGTTCGTCCACGACGAGCATCGGGTCGCGATGCGCGCGGCGACCGACCGGTTCCTGACCCAGGCGCGCGCGGGCGCCGACCTGCTGCGCGGCACCGACTACGAGCGTGCGGCCGGAACGGCGCTCGAGGACGCGGCGCGAGCGATCGACGCGCTCGGACGACCGTCGCGGGGCAACGCGCAGACGCTCGCGAACTCGCTGCAGTCGAACGTCGACACGCTCGCTGACGAGGTCACGGAGACCCGACGTTCGGTCTGGAACGAACGCATCACCGGCGGCGAGGAGTCCCTGGCGGCGGCGCGCGCGGAGCTGGTGGACGCGATCGATGTGGTGCTCGCGCCGGGCGCCGATGGGATCGACGTCGCAAGCGCCGACGTCGTGGGTGATGCCCTGCGCAGCACCTCGTGGCGAATTCCGGCGCCGCACCTCGACGTGTCGCGACCGGCGACGGACCTGCTGGCCGAAGCTGGCGACGATCCTCGCGCGATGTACGACCTGCAGCGCGTGCTCGGAACGTGGCGCGCCACACTGGTCGACTCCTACGAACCGGGATCGGCGCTCGCCGAACGCGCCCAGGCTCTCGTCGCGCGCGGAGCCGACGACATGGCACCTGCGGACTGGGTCGAGCTGCAGCGGCTCATCGACACCGATCCGGCCGGAGCGTTCGTACGAGGGCCACGCACGGTCCCGGAGACCCGCCGTCCGGTCGAAGACGTGCTGTACGAGGCAAGCCGGCGCGAGGCCGGCGCGCCGGCGAGCTGGAATGAACACGTCCTCGTCGAATCGACGTCCCTCGCCCTGGGGCACGCCGACGCCGACCTCGGGGCGCTTCGTCGCGAGGCGCGCGCACTGCTCAAGCAGGATCCGAGCGGATTCGGGGACCGCCAGTGGGCGCGCCTCGCGGAGCTCGCCCGGCTGGACCCGCGCCACCGCGTGCTGCCTGACCGCGAGTCGGTGACGCTGCGCGATGCACTGGTGGACGCGGTCGACATGCAGTCGCGCACGAGCCACCCGCGCGAGCTGGTGCCGAGCGGTCGCAGCTACGGCGACCAGTCCGCGATTGCGCTCGCCGAGCTGTGGAAGTCCCACCTGTTCGGCATCGGCTCGCGACTGCGGCTGCACATCGCCGACGGCGGCCTCGACACCCTCATCCGGGGAGTCGGCAAGATCGAGGCGGGGCTGGGCGAGGCGATCGAGACGGGCATCCCGCAGCATGCGACGGACGGTCAGGCGCTGCGCGCGATTGCGGGCCGGATCGGTCTGTCGATCGGACGCGGCATCGGCAGGGGCGTGCGCGAGGGCGTCGACGCAATCACGAGCCGGCCGATCAGCGGCGAGCAGCTGACGACCGCACTCGAGGGTGGATCGATCCCGGCGCGACTGTCGATCGCGGAGCTGCGCCGGCGACCGGAGTGGCGCAGCGCGTCGCAGCACGCGCAGGTGTCGCTCATCGCGCGACTGGTCGCGCGCCAGCAGCCGGTGACGATGGCGCAGAGCCGCGAGTTCATCGCGAACGTGCGACGCGTTCCAGTGGACGAGGCGGTGCTGTCACCGCAGGCGCGCCGCGCGTGGCGCGAGGTGCGGGCGATCACCGATCGCGAGGACCAGAGCCTGCGTGCAGTCGGCGAGCTGCGCGAGGGGTACGTCGGACATCTCGACTATGCGTCCGTCGGACGCGTGAAGTCCACGCTCGAGCTCATCGGCACCGAGCTCGCGATGCGCGCCAAGCGTGATGCGGCAACCGCTGCGGCGACCGCGCGGGCGACGACGACCGCAGCCCCGCCGGCGGCGGCATCGGTCACCACTCCCGGCACGTCCGCCGCTCCCCCCATCGAGGCCGCCGCGGACGACGCACCGTGGGGCCTGGTCGACGATGCTGGCGCGGCGGAATCCGCAGCGACGAGCGACGTCGCCGACGCGCTCGACGAGCACCTGGTCTGGTAGCTCGGCGTCAGCCGTCGAGCAGGTCGTCCGGGAACAGCGCGCGCAGGAACTCGTCCGGATCGAAGGGCTGGAGGTCGTCGACCCCTTCGCCGATGCCGATGAGCTTGATCGGGATGCCCAGCTCGTTCGCGATCGCGACCGCGATGCCGCCCTTGGCGGTGCCATCGAGCTTGGTGAGCACGATGCCGGTGACGTCGACCGCGGACGCGAACTCCTTGGCCTGGCGCATGCCGTTCTGGCCGGTGGTCGCATCGATCGACAGGAGCGTCTCGTGCGGCGCGCCCGGCAGCTGCTTCTCCAGGACGCGGCGGACCTTCTCGAGCTCGGCCATGAGGTTCGTCTTGGTGTGCAGGCGACCGGCCGTGTCGAGCAGCACGACACCCGCGCCGGTCGACTTCGCCTTCTCCAACGCGTCCCACGCGACGGCGGCGGGATCGCCGTTGTCCTTGGTGCGCACGAAATGGGAGCCGGAGCGCTCGGCCCATACCTCGAGCTGCTCGGCAGCCGCGGCACGGAACGTGTCACCCGCGGCGATCACGACGTCGTGGCCGTGGGTGCGCAGGCGCGAGGCGATCTTGCCGATCGAGGTCGTCTTGCCCGTGCCGTTGACGCCGACCATCATCACGACGGTCGGCTCGCTCGTCAAATCGATGCGCCCGCTGCGCTCGGTCACCATGAGCTCGGCGGCAACGCGTCGCAGTCCGGCGGCGAGGTCGGCGGCGGTGACGAGGCGCCCTGCGGCAGCCTCCGCCTCGAGTCGTTCGACGATCGCGACGGTGCTCGTGACGCCGACGTCGGCGGCGATGAGCCCCTCCTCGATGCGTTCCCAGGTCGCGTGGTCGGCGGGGTCGAACGCGCCGACGGCGAGCTGCGCCGTCATCGCCCGGCGGCTGCGCGCGAGGCTGTCGCGGAAGCGACCGAACCACGTGCCGCCGCTCCCCTGCTCCTCGCGGGTCGCGACGGCAGCTGCAGTGGCAGCGTCCGTCTGGGCGTCGGCTCGGTCCAGTCCGATGAAGAGGTCATTCCACGCGCGCATGCCGACAGCCTAGTCGACGGGCAGGAGCGCGCGACCCCGCTTGGGCCTTGCAGGGAGTCGTGGTTGCTCGGCTTGTCACGAAGTGCCTGCGTCGTGCCGATATCCGGCGGGATGAACACTGCCGACCCATATGGCGCTGGCGACGACAACTTCGACGACCTGCCGCAGTTGCCGATTCCGCGCCCCGGCGAATGGTCGCCCATGGCTGCCGCCGCGCAGCCATCGGAGCCACGCCTGGCGCCGCCGTCGCTCGGCGGCGGACTGGGCGGGGGTGCGTCGTTCACCGCCGCAGGCGACGGCGTGGAAGCCGAGGCGGCACCGACCAACAGCCTGCCGAACGTCGGCGTCGAGCTGGAACAGTCCGACCGCGAGCGCGTCGACGCGGAGCGCTTCACGTGGGAGCTCGCGGCGCGGCTGACGAGCGGGATGCTCGCGAACCCCGCGCGCGGCGGCTCGTCCGTCAAGGACGCGATGGGACTGTTCGACCAGCTCCTGCAGGAAATGCACTCCTACACGCGGATCGCGTCCGAATTCGACCTGCTCGGGCACGAGGCGGCACGCCGCAGCGCGCACGAAGCGTACTTCCAGCAGCGCGCGGGGAACGTCTCCCAGCCTGCCGCCGAACACCCGGTTCCCGGCGCGGTGTCGCCCCCGGCGCCGTCATCGGCTCCCAGCGTTGCCACGCCGAAGCCCGAGCCGACGCAGCCGCGACCCATGGGCGAGTACCGACCGATTCCTCCGGGGTCACGTGCGCCGTACTCGCCTGGCTCGATGGCCGGGTCACCGCCGCCGGAGCGCCAGCCCGGCGACACCGGCGAGCAGGCTGCCTGACCAGCCTGATCAGACGGGTTCGGGCTCGCGCGTCTCGTCCGTGTCGGCGACCGGCGCCTCGACGACATCCTCTGCGGGCGCATCGTTCGCGTCCGCTGCGGCGGCAGCGTCCTTCGCCTTCTGCTGGTACTGCTGGAAGATCGCGCTCGTCTTGCCCTTGGGGCGGCGCGCGACGACCGTCGAGACGCCCGAGTTCTCGGCCATCGTGACGCCGTAGAGCACGTCTGCGGCCTCCATCGTGCGCACCTGGTGCGTGATGATGATGAACTGGCCTGCCGAGCCGCGGTGCGCGTTGAGCAGCGTCAGGAAGCGCACGATGTTCGCATCGTCGAGCGCTGCCTCGACCTCGTCGAGCACGTAGAACGGCGACGGGCGCGACAGGAACAGCGCGAACATGAACGCGACCGCGACGAGCGACTTCTCGCCACCGGAGAGCAGGTTGAGTCGACCGGCGGGCTTGCCGGCGGGCTTGACGATGATCTCGACGCCGGGGTCGGGTGCCTCGCCGTCGGCGAGCTGCGCATCGGCGCCTTCGACGACCTCGCCCTCGACGCCGGTCGCCAGGTCGGGTGCGACGAGCTTGAGCGTGCCGGTGCCTCCGGGGAAGAGCGCGGCGATGCCTGCCTCGAAGTGTCCCTTCACGCTCGCGAACGTCTCGTCGAAGCGCGCGATGAGCGTCTCGTCCAGGTCGTTGATGAGGCTGCCGAGCTCGCGGCCGGTGGCTTCGAGGTCCTTGCGCTGCTCGGTGAGCTCGGCGTGGCGGACCTGCTGCTCCTCGTACTCGCGAGCGGCGAGCGGGTTGATCGGTCCGATCGAGTCGAGTCGCTTCTGCAGGCGCTGGACCTGCTGGAGCATGCGGTCGCGCTCGGTGGGCTCGAGCTCGACCTCCTCGTCGGTGTCGATCTCGACGTGCGCGATCTCGACCTCGTCGGTCTCGGTCGCGGAGTCGGCGTCGGCATCGGCGGCCTCGGCGGCGGCCGCAGTCGGGGTGGCGGGCTGCGCGTTCCCGCCGTCGACGACCTCGGCCTTGAGGACCTTCGCGGCCTCCTTCGCCGCGGCCTTCGCCTCTGCGGCATCGGCTTCGGCGGCCTCTGCGCGGGCGCGCTCGAGCTGCTCGCGCGCTTCCTGGACGTGCTCGCGGTAGCGAACGATCGTCTCCTCGACGTGGCGCGCGGCGACCTCGCGTCGCTCGACGGCCTGGGCGACGTGCACCTCGGCCGTCGTCATCTCCTGCCGTGCGGCGGCGACGTCGGCGAGCACCCCCTGCTCACGCACCGAAATTTCACGGCGCAGCTTGTCGATCCTCGCGAGCTGCACCTCACCGGCACGCGCCTTCTCGATGAGCGCCTGGTCGGGCTGGAGCGCCTCGACGACGACCTGCACGCTCGCGGCGGCGCGGTTGGCGAGCGACTCGAGGGCCTCGAGCTTCGCGGACGAACTTGCTCCACGATCGCGGTCGCGCACGAGCTGCTCGACGGAACCGCGCAGGCGGCGCTGGTCGCGCTCGAGCGCCTGCTGCTCGCTCGTCAATCCGGCCAGCTCTGCGTTGCGCGCAGCGGCGGCCTCGCGTGCGACGCGCTCCTCCTCGCGGGCACCGGCGACTCGCTCGGCGAGCTTCGCGTGACGTTCACGCGCCTCGGCGACGGCGGTCTCGAGCTCGCCGTGCTCCTTGGTCCAGGTCTCGAGCGCCTGCTTGGCCTCGGCCTCCTCGGTGGTCACGCGCTCGAGGCGTCGATCGGTGTCGGCGAGTTCGCGCTCGGCGCCCGATGCCTGTGCCTGCTCGCGCGAGCGGGTCGACTGTGCGTCGTGCCACGCCTGCTGCGTCTGGGCGAGCGTCGTGCGCGACTTGGTCACTGCGGCTTCGGCAGCAGTCACGGCGCCGTTGGCGGCGTCGCGCGCCTTCTGGCGTTCGGCGAGGTCGGCGCGCACGGCGGCGAGCTCGGTGGCGGCAACGTCGCGCTGGTTGCGCAGCTCCCACCCCTCGGCCACGGCGCTGTCACCGGAGCTCCAGATGCGCAGGCCCTGCGGGTCGAACGCGACGCCCTCGCGAGTGACGAGCAGCATCGAGCCGGCGATGTCACCCTCGAGTGCGTGTGCTGCGGCGTCGAGGTCGTCGACGACGCGCACGCCGGCGAGGCGTGCGGCGATCGCGGCCGGCTGACCGGCTCGCAGGGTCGCGAGGTCCGACAGCGCCTGGCCGGGCGCATCACCGGCGACGGTCGCGGCGACCTGTCGCAGGTCCATGCGTGGCACGAACGCGCGGACGCTGCCACCGGCAACTCCGCTCGCGAATGCGACCAGCGCTTCACGGTCGGGCACGACGAGCGCCTCGGCGTCGTCGGCGAGCGCCGCGGCAAGCGCACGCTCGTAGCCGGCGGTCACGTCGAATGCGTCGGCGAGGCGGGTGTAGCCGCTCTCGTTCGCCTCGGCTGCCTCCACCGCGACGAGTCGCTCGTCGAGCAGCTCGATGCGCGCGGCGGCCATCGCCTGGCGCTCCTCGAGCTTGGCGGCGTCGGCGCGTGCGACGTCGGCCGCGGCGCGAGCGGCGTCGAGCTGCTCCTGTGCCTGGGCCTGCGCCTGCTCGGCCGCGACCTTCGCAGCGAGCGTCTCGGTGACCGCGGCTTCGGCCTTGGCGTGTGCTTCGGCGAGGCGCGTCTGTCGCTCCTGCAGCTCGCGGCGCTGGCCGCGCAACGTGCCGAGCTCGCTCGCGTTGCGACCGATGCGCGTGTCGAGGTTCTCGCGGCGCTCGCGCAGCACGGCGACGCGACCCTCGACCTGTGCGAGGTCGCGGCCGCTCTGGCGCTCGTCGTTGAAGAGCTGCTCGAGCCCCTCGATCTGCTTGACGACCTCGTCGCGCTGCCTGGACAGCTCGACGACGCGCGTGTTGACCTCGGTCAGTCGCGCGGTGCTCGCGGCGAGCTCGCGCTCGCAGCGCTCCAGCTCGCGCCCGGCGTGCTCGGCGCGTGCGCGGCCAGCGGCGGCGCCGCGGCGCATGTTGCTCGCGCGGTCCACGAACGCCTGGTGGCGAATGCGCAGTCGCTCCTTGACCGAGCCGATGCGGTTGAGCAGCGTGCGCGCTGCTTCCGCCTGCTCCATCGCTTCCTTGAGCTTCGTGTCGGCAGTGTCGCGCTCGGCGCGCAGGTCGGTGGCGACCTTCTCGGCCTGGAACACGCGCTCCTTGGCGGCGTCACGCTTCGTGGTCGCGTTGGTGAGCTCGACGCCGGCGCGACGAACGTCATCCTTGTGCAGGAGCAGCTGGAGGGTCCAGCGCTCGGCGAGGACCGTGGAGTACTTGTTGGCGGCGTTCGCCTGCGCCTTGAGCGGGCGCAGGCGGCTCTCCATCTCCTTCTCGATGTCGCGCACGCGGGCGACGTCGAGCTTCACGCGGTCGAGCTTCTGCTGGGCGCGCTTGCGGCGTCGCTTGTACTTGCCGAGGCCCGCGGCCTCCTCGATCGCGCTGCGGCGGTCGTGCGGCTTGGCGGCGAGCAGGCGCTCGATCTTGCCCTGGCCGATGATCGAGTGCATGTCCTTGCCGATGCCCGTGTCGGCGAGCATCTCCATGATGTCGAGCCGGCGCACGACGCTGCCGTTGATGTAGTACGTCGAGTCGCCACCGCGCTCGAGGCGGCGCTTGATCGAGATCTCCTGATACGGCATCGCGATGGTGCCGCACTCGTTGCAGAAGACGGCCTCGACCTCGCAGTAGTTCGCGGCGGGGCGGGCGGTCGAGCCGAGGTAGAGCACGTCCTGGCCGGTCTCGGCGCGCATGCCGCTCGGCGGCGCGCTGCTCATCAGCCACATGATCGCGTCGACGATGTTCGACTTGCCCGAGCCGTTGGGGCCGACGACGACAGCGACGCCCTGCTCGAACGTCATGTCCACGCGATCGGCGAAGGACTTGAAGCCCTTCATGCTCATCCGCTTGAGAAACATCCCTGTCTACCCCTGGTCTCGATCCATGAGCGCCAGCAGGGCGGCTGCTGCCGCCTGCTGTGCCTCTTGCTTGCTGCGCCCCGAGCCACTGGCCCGGAGTTCATTCATCGATGCGTCGCCGTCGACCGTTCCATCCGTGCCGGTCGCGCGCGCCATACCCGCGAGCTTCACCGACACCGTGAACGTCCGATCGTGCGGCGGTCCGTCCTCGCCCAGCTCGTCCCACGTCACGTCAGCGCCCGCTCGCGACGCCAATTCTTGCAGTTGTGAGCGCGCGTCGATGCGGTTCTCGAGGGCATACGCGATCCGATCCTCGAACACGGCCAACACGCGGGGCGCGACGGCCGCGTATCCGAGCGTCAGGAACGACGCGCCGATCACGCCTTCGGTGAGGGCTGCGAGGGCGTTTCGCTGTTCCGCGAGGCGCTCGGCGGATGCCTGGTGGGCCGTGCCGCGGGCCGCGGCGATCTCCACCATGGCCGCCCCGAGACCGTTGGCGCGCGCGACCTCGGCGCACGATTCACGGCTGACGACCGCTGCGCGCAGTCGCGTGAGCTCGCCTTCGGGAAGTTCCGGATAGCGCTCGAAGAGCCCGTCGGTGATCGCGAGGCCAAGGACGCTGTCGCCGAGGAACTCGAGGCGCTCGAACGACTCGGCGCGCGACGTCGCGAACGCGGGATGCGTCAGCGCGCGCAGGCGCAGGTCTTCAGGCAGGTCCTCGAGGAGTTCGTGCACGGTCCGGAAATGCTACTCGGCTCGCCGGTCGCAGCGAGTAGCAGACCGATACTGTGGCGCTCAGTCGTTGACGTGGCGGCGCAGCGCGCCCTCCATGAGGCGCTGGGCGCGGCCGAGGTGCTCGGCGGTGGCATCGACGTGCTTGGGCACGAGCTGCGCGTGCGCGCCGCCGAACTCGCCGACCCACACGTGGAGCGACTGGCTCAGCTGCGTCTGTGCGAGGTCGAGCTCGGCGAGCGCCTCGGTGGCGTTCTTGACGGCTTCGGACGGCGGGCCGGCCGTCTGGCCGCTGGTGATCGACCCGGCCTTCACGCCGTTGAGCGTGTCCTGCACCCCGCCGATCGCGGAGCTCACCTCGTGGCGCGCCGCGACGGCATCCGACCACGGCATGTCCATGAGCTCCTGCGAGCGGCTCGTCACGTACGCGTACGTGCCGTCGGCCTGCTCCACGACCTTCTCGAGCGCCTGCGGCTGCACGAAGTCGCCGAACTGGGCGAGCTTGACGCCGGCATCGTCGAGCGCCGGCAGTGCCTTGGTGAGGATCTCCGGAACGGCGTCTCCCGCCGCGACGACGGTGCGCATCTGGTTCAGGCTGATGGTCATGTGGTGGTTCCCCCGCTGTCGTATGACATGCCGCCCCCGCGGCGCATGAACGTGCTCGTCGGCCTATCGGTGCGAGGCGCCTCGTGGTTGCAGTCGAGGTCGCGCCCGCCGACCTGTGCGCCGTTCGTACCGCTCAGCGGAACGCTTGTTGCAGTCGCGACATGCCCGACAACGCACTCGGGCCCCGATCCGCGGAGGGATCAGGGCCCGGAAGGCGTGAAGGTGCGCGCGCCGCGCTGGCGGCATCGCGCGGCGATCGCCGGAACTAGAAGGCGATGACCTGGCGGCCGCGGTAGGTGCCGCAGTTTCCGCACGCGTGGTGCGGTCGCTTCGGCGCCTTGCACTGCGGGCAGGCGGCGCTGGCCGTGATGTTGAGTCGCGTTTTCGCGGTGCGGCGTCGGTCGCGGCGGCTCTTGCTGGTCTTGCGCTTGGGGACTGCCATTGCAGGGCTCCTGGAAAAAGTGGCTCTGGGCGTGCTGCGTCAACCCTTTCTCGGGGACGAACTCGCGTAGTATAGCCCATCCCGCGGCCTGTGCGCGCTACTCCTCGAGCTTGAGGTCCTTGAGCGCGTCCCAGCGAGTGTCCGCCGGCTTTTCGTGTGCGTGCTCCGGATGGTCGTTCAGGTTGACGCCGCACACGCCGCACAGCCCGCGGCAGTCCTTGCGACACAGCACGCGGGTGGGAAACAGCAGTCCGACCTCTTCGCGAGCCCATGCGGACACGTCGAGCAGGTTCGTGGAGTCGTCGACGTGCTCGCTGCGCAGGTCGTCGTCGTCCTCCGGGGCGTTCGCGTCGTGCACGGCATAGGCGTCGACGTTCGCCGTCCAGGCAGCGGGCTCGAGGCAGCGCGCACACGGGCCGGTGTAGTTCGCCTGGAAGCGCAGCCGGAAACTCGTGCCCTCGGTCATCGCGGTGCTGTCGAGCTGCGCCGTCACCGTGTCGTCGGACACCGAGTACTCGATGCCGACGGGCTCCGCCGGCCCCTTGGCGACACCCTTGGGCGCGAGCGCCGGCGCCTTGCCGCCGGCGTCGACGTAGTCCACGGCGCCCTGCACATAGGGCACGAGCGCGAGCTCGAGTTCGTCGTGGCGCGCCTGTCCCGGGGACAGGCCGAGGTCGCGCAGGGAAAAGGTCGTACTCATGGCTGCATCGTAGCGCGTCTGTCACGTGAGACGGCGACCCCGCCGACCCCGACACTCTGGTGAACGGGCCCATAGGGGGCGCCCGTGCAGCGTCGGGGGGCGCATGCAGCTGGATGCCAGTCGAATTCGCCAGGCTGCCCAGGAACTGGGCGTGGCCCTGCAGCACGCCGATGCCGCGGCGGCGATCGACGTGCCCGCGATCTTCGGTCGCGGCGGCGCGAAGGCGACGATCGCATCGGAACTCCGCGACGTGGTCCGGCACGCCAACGCTGCCGGTGAGCAGCTCGCGCAGCTGGACGGGCCGATCGCCGACGCCAGGCGCGCCACCGACCTGCTCGCGGGCGAATCGACGCTCGCCATGGGTTCCATCCACCGGCTCCGCGGCACGGCATTCCAGCCGGCCCTCGAGGGAGCGCGCACACTGCACGCCGAGCTGACGAGGATCGGCGACGCCCTCGGGGCCCCCGCATCCGAGCTGCCCGACCTCCTCCAGTCGATGTCACGGCAGTCGCACGGTCAGGCCCGAGACTGGCGCGCCATCAACACGGTGGCAGCGCGCCGCATCGACGAGCTCGGCGCGCCCGGCCCCTACCTCGCGGAGATGACCAACGACGGGCACCGCCTGCAGATGGTCGACGATGCGGTCTCGGACCACCCCGACGGGCTCATGAAGGCCTGGGCGAACCTGACGACCACGGCGACGCGAGCTCCCGTCCGCGCGGACAGCCTCCGCCGGGCGTTCGCCGACATGGCATCGACCACGTCCGGGCCGATCCAACCGACACTGCCGGCATGGCTCGCGGACGCCGCTCCCGGCGCATGGGTGCGACCGACGCTCGACCAGGCGCATGAGCTGCGCCTGCTGGCGCGGGCGGGCTCGCGCGAGGACGTCGCAGCGCAGGTGCTCGAAGTGCTGTCCTCGCCGAACCTCGACCGTGGCGACCTGCAGGTGCTCGGGGCGGCGGCGCGCCTGGGCGACGACCTCGCCGTCGAGGTTCCGCTGCTGCCAGACCAACCGTCGCTCCAGGCGATGATCGACGTCGACACGTCCGGTCTGTACATCCACCACAAGGAACTGCTCCACGACGCGTACGTCCGCCTCGCGACGAGCTCCGACGCGATCGTCGAACGCGAGTCCGCGCGCCTGTCGCGCGGCGTGCCGACGGTCCACCACGTGCGACTGCTCGCCCGGCTCGGCGTCGAGAAGCCGCAGTCGGTGCTAGGCGTTGCGGGCTCGCAGCCGTGGGCGACCCAGCTGCTCTCCAAGGGACTCGACCCGAAGATGCGGTTCGGCGAGGCACACGCGCTGGTCGACACCTTCGAGCTCGTGCGCCGAACGGGTGGCGATCGCGGCAAGCTCCTCGACGAGTTCGAACGGCTCGCGCAGCACGTCTCGCCGAACGAGCCCGACGAGCTCGCGCCGATCGGCCATGCGCTGCGAATGCTGCCGGACGAGCTTCGTCCGCGCGGCGCGGCCGTCATCCAGGATCGACTCGATGCGGTGTTCCACGGGGGCGGTCGGCATCCCGATCGAACGCGCCAAGCGGACTCGTGGCTCGGCGACTCGGTGTCGGTCCTCGTCGAGGGCGAGCGCCTCGCGGCCAACCCCGCCACGACCCGGGCGTCGATCGTCGCGGAGTACGACGAGCTGCTCGCGCGTCCGCTCGACGGCTTCGACGACTCGGCCGTCCGCCGTCTCGCGGTGTTGTCGACGCTTCCCGAGGAGCTGCGCCCGAACCTCGGCGGGTATGGCGTGCTGCGTTCGCGGGTCGAGCGCCATGCGGGCGTGCCGCGGACGGCGATCGACTGGATGCGCATCCTGCGCGAGGGCGAGCAGCTCGCTGCGCTGCCAGGCACCACGAAGGCGTCGACGACCGCCGAGCTGCGTCGCCTGCTGGAGATCGCCCCCGAGGTTCGCACGCGCGCCGACGTGCGCCGCATGCTCATGCTGCGCCATGCGCCGGCGCAGGTATCGCCGATCGCGGGGCGCGCGCCCGACCTGTCGAAGCACGGACTCGAGAGCGTCGCGGACATCGGTGTCTGGAACAGCAGCCGTGGTGAGTGGGCCGGCATGTCGCACAACGCGAACATGGAACTCGAGCAGCTGCGCTTGGCGGTCGACCGGTCCGAGACCGTGCTCGCCGGCGCCACTCCCGACAGCGTGCAGACCGAACTTCGCGCACTGCTCGGGGCGCCGAACTCTGGGCTCGACGCTGAACAGCTGCGCCGTATCGCGGTGCTCGACGGGCTGCCCACCGAGGTGCGGGGCTACGAGCCGGTCACGCTCCCGGAAGGTGGAGTCGCCGCGAAGTGGCAGCCTGAACTTGTCGCAGCCAAGCTGCGCACCGACCTCGGCATGCTGCGCCTGTCACTCGAGGCGACTGCGGACGCGGCGCGCAACTCCTATACGCGGACGAACCTCACGCACGAGCTCGGCACGCTGCTCAGCCGCGACAACGACCAGCTCACGCCCGCGCAGCAGCAGCGCGTCGCGACGATCGCATCGATGCCACCCGACGTGCGGCCCGAGCTGCCGGAGCGGATCTCGAACCACTACGGCATCGATCGAAAGACCTTGCCGGAGATCCATGTCGAAGATCTCTGGCGTGCGGGCTATGGCCGCAGCGCAGCAGATGCGGCCCGCGAGGCGATCCTGCCCAACGGCGGGTTGACGATCGACGAGCTCGTCGCGATGGTCCGTCAGGGAGACGGCAGCATCCGCATCGGTGGTCTGGCGCCGTCCGCGCGTCGGTTGATCACCACCGCGTCGACCGCCGAGCTCGAGCGCATCGGGATCACCCCCGTCTCGCTCGCCCGCGACATCCTCGAAGCGACGCGCGACAGCGGCAGCCAGATCGCGGTCAGCCAAGCCGTGCGCGACGCGTATCCGGTCGCGGCGCACATCGAGGTTGGCAGCGACGGCGAGCGGCAGGTGCTCGAGCGCCTGCGCCTGAACCTGCAGCGCAACCTCGACCGCATCGACGGGCGGCTCCACGACGGATATTCGAATCACCCCGACTACGCCGAGCACGGCCGCGCGATCGAGGATGCAGTCCTGCTCGGGCGCATCGGCGACCTCCGGCGCTCACGCGCCGCGGCGACCTCCGCCACGAGCGACGCGGCGGCGGGCGAGTCGCT
Organism: Thermoleophilia bacterium; assembly: GCA_025964555.1. GTDB lineage: Bacteria > Actinomycetota > Thermoleophilia > Gaiellales > SKUG01 > JAGQUL01. The sequence continues at coordinate 31,306 of JAOPYQ010000021.1, forward strand.
CACCTGGTAGCGGTGGTCGCTCGAAGTCCTGCAGGGTGAGACGCCAGCGGCCTCGTGCTCGACAGACAGGTAGCGGGCCCGCGGGGGTGGCCCGGGCTCGGCGTCGGGGGGCGCATGCAGCTGGATCCTGTTCAGGTCACTCGCGCTGCGCGCGAACTCGGTGACGCGGTCGACCACATCGTGGCGGCGCGCCGCATCGAGGTGCCCGCGATCTTCGGCCGGTTCAGCGCGTCTCGCGAGGTGGGCCAGCACGTCCGCTCCGCATTGGCGGGTACGCGAGCGGCGCACGACGCGCTGGCCCCGGGTGCCGGACCCTTCCGGGACGCACTCGCCGCAGTCGAGGAGCTGGCACGCGGACTCGAGGGCGTCGGTCGAAGCCAGTACGAGCTGAACGAGCTGACGCGCGGCGAGCGATGGTCCACGGTCTTCCAGCTGCGCGGTCAGCTCGACACCACTGCCGCACTCCTTGCGGTCCCCGACCACGAACTGCTCGGCGCCGTGGCCGATGCGCGCGCGAAGCTGCTGGAGATCACGCGTCCCGACTGGCGATTCATCGAGGCAGTGGCTGACCTGCGTCGCGATGATCTCGGTGCGGCCGCGCCATACCTGAGCCAGATCCGCGGCAACTATGAAGGCGAGCAGGCGGCAGCCACGATCCTCCGCGACCCGGTGGCCGGACACGCATCAGCCTGGCAGCGCCTCGCCCGTGCCGCCACCCAGCGCGAGACCTCCGCAGCAGTGCTCCGCGACGCGTTCACGTTCGCCACCCGCGAGCTCGCGGGCGTCGACGAGGCGCGGATGCCCGCGTGGCTCCGCGCGCTGCCCGACGACGCGAAGGTCACGCTGACCGAGGCGCAGTCCGTCGAACTGCAGCTGCTCGGGCGGGCCGGGAACCGCTCCGACGTCGTGGCGCAGGTACTCGAGACTCTCACCATGAGCGAGCCGAACACGCGGACGATCGCACTGCTGCGAGCTGCCGAACGGCTCGACGACGACCTGCGTGTGACCGTGCCGCTCGCGGCGGATGCTCCACGCCTCGAGGAGTTCCTCGACCCGTCGACCACGCGCGGGGTCGTCGCCGGAAGCCATCGCTTCCTCCGTGATGCATACGTGCAGCTCGCGACGGAATCGGACGACGTGCTGCGGCGCGAGGTCGCGCGGCTCGAGGCCGCCGAGCCCAGCCTCGGGCTCGATGTCCAGCTCGCGCGCCTCGGCGTGGAACGGCCCGACGTACTGCTCGGACCGTCAGGGGCGCGCGCCGACTGGATGCTGCCCTACCTGTCCCAGGCGCTTGAGCCATACACCGGCTCGATCGCCGCGAAGGCGCGGCCGGCCGCGTACCAGCTCCTGCGCCGGACGGACGCGGACCGTGCCCTCGTGTTCGCCGAGTATCGCCGACTCGCTGCGGCCCCCGACATGAAGGAGCTGCCCGCGGATCTGCGCGAGGTGGCAGTGGCGTTCACGGCGATGCCGGATGCCCTCCGCCCGCGGGCCACGTCGGCGATCCAGCCGCTGCTCATGAAGATGTTCCCGCGCACGCGCTACGCGTTCAGCGAACGCCTCGGCCCTGAACAACTCGAGCGTGGACGGGACGCCATCCGCCTCGTCCTGGAGGCGGATGCGCGGGCTGTCGACCCCGCCACCACGCGCAGCGCCGTGCGAGCCGAGCTGGACGAGCTGCTGCAGGCGCCGGACATCGACCTCGACGGCGCGACGCTGCGCCGCCTCGTCATGCTCGACGCACTCCCCGAGCAGGTGCGTCCTGCCAGCCAGCGACCCCATCAGCTCCTGCGGCGGTGGGCGGGCACGGACGCCGGAACGCTGGCGACGACCGCCAACCTGGTCGACTGGACCCGCATGCTCCGCGAAGCGGAACTGCTCGCCGAGGCGCCCGGAACGACGCGGTCGTCCACGGCTGCCGAACTGCGACGCCTGCTCGACATGCCCGACGCCGATCGGACCCAGGACGACGCCCGCCGGATGCTCGTGCTGCTGCACCTGCCTTCGGAGCTGGCCCCGGTCGAGCAGGTGTCAGTGCGCCTGCGTGCGCTGCTCGAACGCACCGCGCGAATCGGTGACCCGCTGCGGGAGGCGACAGGGCCCGCCCCGCTGGACGCCGGCACGCGCGAGGAGCTCGGGAACCTGCGCCTCGCCTTCGAACGCACGGAACTGCTCGAACGCGGCACCTCGCCGTCGGACGTTCGTGAAGAGCTCAGGACACTGCTGGACCGACCCGATGCCGAGATCGACGCCGCAGCCCTCCGCCGCATCGCGGTGCTCGACGGCCTGCCTGCAGCCGCGCGCGGAGTCGGCCGCCCGGACGGAGCCGCGAGCATCGCCGCGAGCTGGACCCCCGGGGCTGCGTCCACTGACCACACCGCCTCGCTCGGCATGCTTCGTCTCGCGCTCGAAGCGGGCGAAGAGGCGGCTCGCTCGGGCACGACGACCCGTGCGTCCGTCGCATCCGAGCTCACGCTCCTGCTGAGCCGCGCCAACGACCAGCTCGACGAGACCCAGCAGCGACGCATCGCACTGCTCGCATCGATGCCCGACGAGCTGCGTCCCTCACTGCCGACCCCGGCTCGCGTCAAGGCGCTGCCCGTCGCCTTCCACGAGGCCGGCGGCTTCATGTCGGATGGCGGTCGAGCCGCGCTCGACGCAGCGCGCGCAGCGCTGCTGCCCACGGCGGACCTGTCGGTCGACGAACTCGTCGCCATGGCGCGGCAGGCCGACGGCAGCATCCGGCTCGATGCGCTCGCACCCGCTGCCCGAATCGCCCTCACCGAGGCATCGGCCTCGGACTGGGAACGCTTGGGCGTGCGGCCCATCTCGTTGCTCCGCGACGTCATGGAGAACACGCGCGCCAGCGGCGACAAGGAGCGGGTCTCGAACGCGGTGCGTGTCGGCTACGCACTCGCCTCCCGTCTCCCGGAGCCGGCCACCTCCGGCGAGCGCCACGTCCTGGAACGGTTGCGAGCAACGCTGCAGCGCAACCGCGACCGGGTCGATCACCGACTCCGCGACGGCTATTCCAACTATCCCGACTACGCCGAGCACGGCCGAGCGATCGAGGACGCCGTGCTGCTCGGGCGCATCGACGACCTGCGCCGCTCGCAGGCGGCGCCCGCCGCCGCAGCCAGCACCGGCGAGCAGCTCACCTGGTAGCGCCGCAACGACGCGGGCCCGCCCCGCAAGCAGCGGAACGGGCCCGTCGTGGCGATCTGTCGAGCAGCAGCTGGTGCTACTGCGCGTTGCCGGCCATGGCACGCTGCGCGAGCTTGTCGCGCGAGCGGCTGACGGCGTTGAGGAACTTGTCGAGGTTCGCCTCGAGCGTTCCGAACACCTCGTCGGCGTAGTCGATCGCGCCGCTGCTCATCTCGTTGGCGCGCACGTCGGCCTCGTTGAGGATGGCGTCCGCCTGCTCGTGGGCGATGCGCACGACCTCTTCGCGGCTGGCGATCTCCTCCGCCTTGTCGCGAGACTCCTGGATGAGGCGCTCGGCCTCACGCTTGGCCTCGGCGAGCATGTCGGAGCGCTCCTTCACGATCCAGCGTGCCTGCTTGATTTCCTCGGGGATCGATGCGCGCATCTGATCGAGGATGTCGTAGATCTCTTCCTTCTCAATGCGAACCGTGTCCGTGAGCGGAACGGTCTTCGCATTGTGGATGAGGTCGTCGAGCTTGTCGATGAGGACCAGGACGTCCATGTGGGAGTTCACCTCTCTGCATCGCGCCGGGGGATTGGAAACGGCGCGGCGTGCTTCTGTCGTCTGCGGAAGTGTAGGCAGGTTGCGTCGCCGGTTTGGGAGGTGTGGCCACCCGGAACGGCAGAAACGGACACGCAGGTGGCCGAGGTTGGCCGCCGAACGGATCGGTCGCGCGGGCTACGCCTCGAGCGCCAGTGAGGTGCGGGAGGCGTTCAGGCGCGTGAGGAATTCGGTCTCGGCGTCGAGCGCTGTGGGCGCTGGTGCGGCTGCACGGATCGTCTGCTGGAGCTCCGGTACGCCGGCCTGCAGCTGCACGATGGCGCTGCGCACGCGTGCGGCGTGGGCGGTCGAGTCGGCGCCGAGCCCCGCGATCGTGGGCACCGGCTCGATGCCCCACATGTCGCGACCCTCGTCGAAGGTGGACGAGCGCGTCACGGGGGCGCGGCGGGCGACCTCGTCGATGGTGCTGCGCTCTGCCGCGGCGAGCACGGGAGCCAGCGCATCGGTGAATTCGGGTGAATGGGTGGCGAGCGCGGCGAGGTCGCGATAGGCGTCGAGCGCGTCGCCGGCGGACAGCTTCCCGTCCACGGACGCGGCGTCGAGTCGGTGCAGGGCGGTGGCGAGCAGGTCGTCGCGCGTGGCGCGCGTGAGTGGCGTGGTCGCGGGTGGTGCGGCCCGGACGATCGTCTCCACCATCGGCGTGGCGCGCAGGCGCGTCTCCAGCGCCGTCTCGAGCTCCGAGCCGGCGCGCGTCGTGGCGTCGCGAAGCAGGGTGGTCGGATCGCCCATCGCAAGCTGGGTGCCGCGCTCGCCGTGCAGGCGCACGAGCGTGGAGGTGTCGACGGGTCGGTCGAGGGCCTCGGCGGCGTGCGCGAGTTCGCGGACGGCCTGCACGACCTGCTCGCGTCCGGTGGTCACGCCGTCGTAGAGGTAGGAGCTGGAGGTGGTGAAGTCGATCGACGGCCGCCCGCGCAGCCCGTGCGTCGTGTCGGCCTCCGCAGCGATGCGATCGATGTGCGACACGAGGGCTCCGCGCTGGCCGTTCATCGTCTCGGCGTAGCCGACGTTCCGGGCGAGCTCGCCGATGATCGCGGCGGGGATGGCGCGCTCGGCGGTGGGCAGGGAGAGGGCCCGGAGGTTGCGCTCGACGATGCGCGCGCCGGCGTAGGCGACGCCGAGCTCGGATCCGCCGGCGGCCACGTGCTCACGCCACTGCGTGCGCTCGGCCTCGGAGCCGAACTTGAGGAACGGGTCGTAATCGGAGCTGAGCGGCTGGTGGACGCGGCCGCCGAGCGACTTCGCCTCGACCAGCGCACTGCCCGACGCATTCAGGCTGTCGGCGATCTGGACGAGCTGCTGGGCGACGTCACGCCACGGCCCGACGGTGATTGCAGTCATGTGTTCCCCCCGCTGACCGACCCCCCGTCGATCATGCCTGTTTGTCGGGGAACTGCAGTGCTATGTCTCGCGTGGACCGGCGAATTTCGCCGCGAGTTCGCGCGCGACCCGCGACGTGACGTACTTGCTGACGTCGCCCCCGAACGCGGCGACCTCCCGCACGCCGCTCGAGGACACGAACGACCAGTCCGGATAGCTCATCACGAAGCACGTCTCGAGCTCCGGGGCGAGCTCCGCGTTGAGGTGCGCCATCTGGAATTCCCACTCGAAGTCGGAGACGGCGCGCAGTCCCTTGAGCAGCACGGTGGCGCCCTCCTCGCGTGCGACATCAACGATGAGCGTGGTGAAGCTCCGAACGCGGACGTTGTCCAGGTCGCTCAGTCCGTCCTCCAGCAGCGCAATGCGCTCGTCTGCCGTGAACAGCGGCTGCGTCTTGTGCTGGGGCGCACGGACCACGGCGACGACGACGTGGTCGAACATGCGCGCGGCGCGGCGAATGACGTCCATGTGGCCGAGGGTCGGCGGGTCGAACGTGCCGGGACAGATGGCGATGCGATCGGGCATGGGTCGAGCCTTCCCGCCTGCAGGCGAGGTGGAACCGGATCGAGGTACGCGTCGACAATCGGGCAGGGCGATTGCACGGGGACGACGGGCATGATCGGCATCAACAGGAGCGCATTCGAGGTTGCTCGCGCGAGCGCGCACGCGGGCGTGCGCGCGAGTGCGGTGTCGCAGATCGGCGTGATCGCCTCGCAGCTCGCGGAGCACGCCGTTCCGTCGTTTCGCCCGTTCGACCTGTGGAAGGCGCGCCTGGCGGTGCCGCACATGTTGCCGGTCGCCGCAGCCGATGCGATCCGCGCCGCCGAGAACCTGCGAGGCCTCGTGCGCTGGGTCGACGACGGGCAGTGCCTGTCGCGAGCGGTGATCGGCGCGGCACGGATGGACGACCTGGTGCGCGGCGCGTCCGTCGGCACGAGCGATGCGGTCGGAGCGGCGGTCGCGATCGTGAACACGTCGCAGCGCAAGACCGGGTGGGTGTTCCATGCGGCGACCGCGTTCCGGTCGGCCGAGGACGACGGCATCCGCGTCATCGATCACGTGCTCGGCGCCAAGCACGGCAATGCATCGGGGATCTTCCGGGTCGAGGAGTGGGCGGGGCACGTCGGCCGCAGTGCCAAGGACGTGCGCATCCAGTCGCTGCTCGACAACGTGCCGGTCGGCGGCAACGTGACGATCCCGGCCACGGCACGGACGTTACGCTCGTTCGGCAAGCGCCTCGTCAGCTCGATCCTGCACGCCTAGCGAATCACTCGCCGACGTCGTCGGAGTCCACGTCCGCGCCCGGATCCTGCAGCGGACGACCGTCGAGCGACAGCACGCCGACGACCGTATCCCCGTAGGCGCGTTCGACCTCGACCTCCGCGCCCCAGCCCTCGGCGGCCTCGGCGATCACGTCGCGGTGGCGCGTCGCGACCTCGAGCACCACGCGCGCTTCGGGGCCGCAGACCGTCGGCAGTGAATGTCGGGTGTCGCGCACGAGCTCCGCGGTGCGGTCGTACGGTGGATCGAAGAAGACGAGGTCGAAGCGGCGCTCGGCGAGCGCGAGCGATCGCACGACGCGCACGGCGTCGCCCTTGATGAGGTCGGTGGGGGCGTCGCTGTTGGAGATCGTCGCGTCGATGTTGCGTCGCACGACCTCGTGGGCCTGGCGGTCGATCTCGACAAACGTCGCCGACGCCGCGCCGCGGCTGAGTGCCTCGAGGCCCATCGCGCCCGTGCCCGCGAACAGGTCGAGCACCATGAGGCCCTCGATGTCGCCGAGGATCGAGAACAGCGCCTCGCGCACTCGATCGGCGGTCGGGCGCACGTCGCGCCCACGAGGGGCGGCAAGACGACGTCCACGAAATGTTCCTGCAACGATCCGCATCAGGCGCAAGCGTACCGCGCGCGAGCGTGCGCGACCAGTCGAACTCGGGCACGCGTCACGATTCGGGGTCCAGGTCCATCGACTCGAGCCACGCGGCAGCGACGCACGGGGCGCCGAGCTGCTGCAGCAGACGTGGGCCGACGCGACCGACGAGGCTCACCTCGGCGTGGGGTCGCAGACGTTCCAGCAGGTCCAGGAAGGGATCGACCGCGCCGGCCGCAGCGCTGTGGCCGAGCGCCAGGTGCAGGTCGCCATCGTCGTCGGTGTGCTCGAGGAAGTAGCGCTCGATGGCGGCAACGGTCGCGCGACGCGAGCGCAGGCGGCGCGAACGATCCATGACGGCAGTGGCACTCGTGGCGTGCGCGTGCCCACCCGTGAGCAGGCGCGCCGAGACGCCGCGCTGGGACGTCGTGGGCTGGAAGCGGTCGGGGACGACGAGCATGCGCACGTGCTCGCGGTGCTCGCGAAGCCAGCGCTCAGTGGCATCGGGGCCGGCGCCGTCGGCCGCCAGGTCGCGCGCGAGCAGCGCAAGCAGTCCAAGGCCGATGCCGGTGACGTTCGCTTCGATGACGCGCACGTTGGGGTAGCCGCCGGCCGCCTCGCGGGCGTGCTCGACCGACCAGGACGCGGTGGATGGCGCATGGATCGAGAACACGCGGTCGATCTCGCTCAGCCTGGAGTAGCAGGCACTGAACTCCTCGCGGCTCGGCTCGACCGGCTCGGGCTCGAGGCCGGACTGGAGCAGCAGCGCGGCGAGCTCGGGAGAGGGCGCGCCGTCGTCGAGGAAATCGAAGGCGTCGGCATGCCAGCGCTCGGCGAGCACGACCCAGGGGATGCCCGGCACTGCATCGCGCTCGGCGGGCGGCACGTCGGCCGTCGCATCCGTCACGATCGCGATCGTTCCCGTGTCGTTCATCTCCCCCAGCATTCCCGTCGCGCGCGCCGACGGCGCGCCGACCAACATGCCTTCCGCACACGGGCCCCGTCTCCTGCTATGCTCCCCCGGCTATGTCGAAGATCTGTCATACCTGCGGCAAGGGCCCCGGATTCGGCCAGAATCGGAGCCACTCCATGCGCGCCACGAAGCGGCGGTTCGATGCGAACCTCCAGCGTGTGCGCATCGTTGAGAAGGGTCGGGCCATGCGTGCGTACGTCTGCACGCGCTGCCTGAAGAGCGACAAGGTCGCGAAGGCCTAACGGCCCCCTCTGGCGCGCGAGCGCCAGTGCCCCCACGCCACTCGCCAGGCCGCGCCCCATGCGCGGCCTGCATTCGTTGGTCCTCATTCGACACGTCGCTGCGGGCGCGGCCAGAAGGCGCTCGTGCGTTGGGTGTATGCGTCCCATTCGGCGTTGCCGGCGCGCCCGCGCTCGGTGAGCGGCACGCCGGAGCCGTAGCGCAGGAACCACCACATGACGATCGGCCCGACGATCGCCGGGATCACGAGCCACTCCGACGCGGAGTCGAGCGCCGCCGCGACACCGAATAGGCCGAACCCGATCCACGTGATGGCATCCCCGGCGTAGTTGGGATGCCGGCTCCACGCCCACACGCCGCGCGTCAGGTAGCGGTCCGGCTCCTCCCCCGCTGCTCGCCGCGCGAGGAAGCGGCGCAGCTGGCGATCGGCGGTCGCCTCGAGCAGCACCCCGCACACCACCACGACGAGCGCGACCCAGTCGAGCCACCACAGCGAGCCGTCGGACGTCGCCACCACTGCCGCGATGAGCACCGGCTGGGCGATGAGCACGCCGAGCAGCGGCTGCGGAATGAAGATCGCGAAGATCGATCCGAGCACGGGGTGGCGTCCGAAGCGTTCGCGCCACGCGGCGTAGCGCTTGTCCTCCTGCGTGTGCGAGAGCGCCCGCCGCGCGATGTGCAACGAGAGGCGACCGCCCCAGACCACGAGCAGCGCGAACACGAGCGCGGGGCGTGGGGTCGCCGCGGGATCGGGCAGCATGATCGCCCCACCGACGAGCAGGACCATGGTCGGGAACCAGAGCCCCCACGCGACGTCGACGATGTCGTTGCGCCGTGCGTGGATTGCGGGCACCGCCCAGACGAGGCCCCACACGACGGCCAGCGCCATCGCCCCGAGGTTCGCCGAGATCCACGTGTCGCCAAGTCCCATGGTAGGGGTGTGCCCGCGTTCGCGCGCGCTCAGCCCTCCTCGGTCAGGGGCGCGGCACGTCCCCCTGGGTCGGCGCAGCCATGTTGGTGGTCATTGTCACGTCCGTCCCCGTTTTCGGGACCGTGATGACAATGACCGTGACCGAGCCGCTGAACAGCGACCGCCGACCGGGGGTAGCAATCGGAGCCGCTCGGTCAGGGGCGCGGACCGTCCCCCTGGGTCGGCTCAGCGATGTTGGTGGTCATTGTCACGTCCGTCCCGGTTTTCGGGACCGTGATGACAATGACCGTGACCGAGCCGCTGAACAGCGACCGCCGACCGGGGGTAGCAAACGGAGCCGCTGCGGTAGGAACCCACGGATGACGACCTCCGCTCCTGCCACGCCGCCCGGCCACGCGATCGACCCCGATCCGCCGCGCGGGGCGGCGCGGCGGTCCTCGACGTTCGTGCGGCTGTTGTTCGCGACGACGACGTTCGTGGCCGCGGCGCTCGTGTTCCTGGTCCAACCGATGGTCGCCAAGCAGCTGCTGCCGGTGTTCGGCGGCACCCCGGGCGTGTGGGCGGCGTCGGTCTCGTTCTTCCAGGTCGCGCTGCTCGTGGGGTACGCCATCGCGCACGTGTCGCTGCTCGTGTTCGGCGTGCGGCGCCAGCCCATCATCCAGATCGGGCTCGCGGTGCTCGCGCTGGCGTTCCTGCCGTTCGCGGTCGGGACCGACGCCACGCCGCCGGCCTCGCTCCCCCACGCGCTGTGGATCGCGCTGCTGCTCGCGGCGAGCGTCGGCGTGCCGTACCTGGCAGTCACGACGGCCAGCCCCGTGCTGCAGCGCTGGTACGCCGCGCTCGGCCAAGACGATTCCGGCGAGCCGTGGTTCCTCTACGTGGCGAGCAACGCCGGCAGCCTCGTCGGCCTGCTCGCGTTCCCGGTCCTGCTCGAGCCGCGCCTCGACACCGACGGTCAGGAGTGGACGTGGGTGATCGGCTTCGGTGTCTACGTAGCCTGCATCCTCGCGTGCGCGATCACCGTGCGCCGCCGCGCGAGCACCGACAGCGGCGAGGCGGCGGAGCACCGCTTCGTGCGCGTGAAGACGCTGCGCGCCCTGCGCTGGATCGCAGTCGCGGCGCTGCCCGTGGCGCTGATGCTCGGCGTCACGACCTTCCTCGCCACCGACGTCGCGAGCGCACCGTTCATCTGGGCGATCCCGCTCGCGCTGTACCTAGTCAGCTTCATCATCACGTTCGGGCGACGCTGGCGCGTGTCGCCGCGCATCGCCGGCTACCTGGCCGCGGCGTCGGTGCTGCTCGTGGTCCTCGTGGAGATCGAGCGGTTCGAGGTGAGCGAGCTCGCGCGCGCCGGGATCCACATCGGCGCGGCGTTCTTCGCGGCCGTGCTCGCGCACTCGGTGCTGTACGAGGATCGACCGCAGGCCGAGCAGCTGACGACGTTCTACCTGCTCATGTCAGTCGGTGGGGCGATCGGCGGCACGTTCGTGTCGCTCGTCGCCCCGATCGCCTTCAACGACGTGTACGAGTACCCGCTCCTGCTCGCGCTCGTGCTGTTCCTGCGACCGGCGCCGGGCTGGTCGCCGAGGTCGGGCACGTGGCGCGCGCTGCTGCTCGTGGCCGAGCTCGCGGCGGCGGGCATCATCGCGATCGCGCTCGCGGGCGCGGCAACGAAGGACCCGGTGCTCGAGGCGCGCTTCGTCGCCGACGGCTGGCTGCTCGTCACGCTGCTGGTGCCGGTCGTCCTCATCGTGCGACGCGCCGGCATCGCGTTGCTGCTGGCGGTACTGCTCGCGCTCGTCTCGTTCGCCGAGCCTGAGACGCGCCTGTTCCGCGACCGCAACTTCTTCGGCACGACGCGGGTGATCGAGGAGAACGGCATCCGCCACATCAAGCACGGCACGACGCTCCACGGGGGCCAGCTCATCGACCCCGCTCGACGCCGCGAGGGGACGACCTACTACACGAAGGAAGGTCCGCTCGGCGACATCGTCGGCGAGCTGCAGCGCGATGGCGACTTCGACGAGGTCAGCATCGTCGGCCTCGGCAGCGGCGCGATCCTCGCGCATGCTCACGCCGGGCAGCGCTTCACGTTCTACGAGATCGACCCCGTCGTGATCCGCGCCGCGAAGGATCCCGACCTGTTCACGTGGATCTCGGATGCCAACGTCGACGTGCGCATCGTGGAGGGTGATGCGCGCAAGGAGCTCGAGACCGAGGAGCGCCAGTACGACCTGCTCGCGATGGACGCGTTCTCCTCCGACGCGATCCCCGTGCACCTGATGACGGTCGAGGCGATGCAGCTCGACCTGGAACGGCTCGCGCCCGACGGCGTGCTCGCCATGCACGTGTCGAGCCGCCACCTCGACCTGCTCCCGGTGATCTCCGCGAATGCCGCGCGCCTCGGGCTGGTCGCGCGCACGCGCGTGGATCGTCCCTCCGAACGGCGCGCGGCGCGTGGCGCGACGGCGTCACGCTGGGTCGTGCTCGTCGAGGATGCGGATCGCCTCGGCGCGATCGCGGACGATCCCCACTGGAAGCCGCTCCCCGACCCTGACGACGAGCGTGCGTGGACGGACGACTTCTCCAACGTCGCGCAGACCATCAAGTGGCTGCCCGGCTGGATGGGCTGGCTCTAGCTCGTCGGAGCCCTAGCTCGAGCGCGTGACGCGGACGAGGCCCGCGAGCTCGAGCGCGGCGCGGGCGGCATCGCGGCCCACGTTGTGACCACCCGGGGTGGTCTCGGCGCGCGCCATGGCCTGCTCGACCGTGTCGCACGTGACGAGCCCGAAGCCGACCGGCAGGTCGTGGTCGAGCTGCACGCGCAGGATGCCGTCGGTCGCGAACTGGCACACGTAGTCGAAGTGCGCCGTCTCGCCCCTGATGACGCATCCGAGCGCGATCACGCCGGCAACGCCGTGGCTTGCCTCCGCGACCGCGTCGGCTGCGAGCGGCAGCTCCACGGCGCCGGGCACGCTCACGGCTCGGATGTGCTCCGGTCGCGCACCCGCTTCGATGAGCGCGTCGACCGCGCCCTGGAAGAGCGCGTCGGTGATCGCGCCGTTGAAGCGGCTCACCACGATCGCCCAGCGCGAGCCGGCCGCGCCGGTCGGACCGGACTCGGCGGTCACTCCGGCATGCGAGAACGCGCCTGCGCCAGCAGGTGCGTGATCGTGACCATCACTCGGCGGCGGCGTCATGTCAGCGAGCGAGCAGCGAGGGCTCGCGCACGTCGCCGTTGCTGAGCGCGGCGTCCTCGAGCAGGTGGCCGAGGCGGTCGCGCTTGGTGCGCAGGTAGCTGCGGTTCGAATCGCTCGACTCGACCTCGTGCTGCACGCGCTCGGTGACCGGCACGCCGTAGAGCTCGAGCTCTGCGACCTTGCGCGGATTGTTGGTCAGCAGCTTGACGCTCTGCACGCCCAGGTCGCGCAGCACGTGTGCGGCGGCGTGGAACTCGCGCGAGTCAACCTCGTGGCCGAGCTCGAGGTTCGCGTCGACGGTGTCGTGGCCGTTCTGCTGGAGCTCGTAGGCGCGCAGCTTCTCGACGAGGCCGATGCCGCGACCTTCCTGTGCGAGGTACACGAGCACACCCTGGCCAGCGGCCTCGATGTCCTCGAGCGCACGCTCGAGCTGCTCGCCACAGTCGCAGCGCAGCGAGTGGAAGATATCGCCGGTCGCGCAGGAGCTGTGCACGCGAACGAGCACGTCCTTCGCGCCCTTCACGTCGCCCTTCACGAGTGCGACGTGCTCGAGCCCGTCGACCGTCGCGCGGTAACCGACGACCTCGAAGTCCCCGTGGCGCGTCGGCAGCGCGGCGCTGGCCGTTCGCTCCAGGTGCAGCTCGGTGCGGCGGCGGTACTCGACCAGGTCCTTGATCATGATCATCTTGAGGTCGTGCTTCGCGCAGAACTCGACGAGGTCCGGAACGCGGGCCATCGTGCCGTCGTCGTTCATGACCTCGCAGATCACCGATGCCGGCTCGAGCCCGGCGAGCTTGGCCATGTCGACCGATGCCTCGGTCTGGCCGGTGCGCTCCAGCACGCCGTTCTTCTTCGCGCGCAGCGGGAAGACGTGGCCCGGGCGATCCAGGTCGCTCGGCTTCGCGTCGGCCTTCGCAGCGACACGGATGGTGTGCGCGCGGTCCTCGGCACTGATGCCGGTGGTGACACCCTCGGCAGCCTCGATCGTGACGGTGAACGCCGTCTCGAAGCCAGCCTTGTTGCTCGCGTTCTGCAGCGGCAGCTCGAGCTGCTCGATGCGCTCGGGGCTGAGCGTCAGGCAGATGAGCCCACGCGCCTCGATCGCCATGAAGGTGACCTGCTCGGCGGTGACGAGCTCCGCGGCGACGCAGACGTCGCCCTCGTTCTCGCGATCCTCGTCATCGACGATCACCACCATCTTGCCGGCGCGGTAATCCTCGATGGCGGCTTCGATGGATGCGAACGGAGTGTCGGACATGTGTCTTGCCTGTCGTCAGGGGTCTGCCCGCGGCGCACTGGGGAGGCGACGCGCGGGGCCCGTGGGCCGAATACGAGGATTCTATCGATTCGGAGGCATCAGGCGGGCTACGTAGCGGGCGATGACGTCCGCTTCGAGGTTCACGACGTCCCCGACCCGCATGCTGCCGAGGTTCGTGCGCGACTGCGTCTCCGGGATCAACTGCAGCCGGATACCGCTCGAATCGAGCCCCATCACGGTCAGCGACGTGCCGTTCACCGTGATCGAGCCGCGATCGATGCAGAACCGGTGGACGTCCTCGGGAACGTCGATCTCCAGGTCCAGCCAGCGCCCGTCGGGCTCACGGACGGTCGATCGGACGGTACCGACGGCGTCCACGTGTCCCTGCACGAGGTGTCCGCCGAGCGGGTCCCCGGCGCGCAGCGCGGCCTCGAGGTTGACGCTCGCGCCCGGCTCGAGCGAGCTGAGACGCGTGTGCGAGATCGTCTCCGGGAGCACGTCGAAGGAGAGCCTTCGGGTGTGGACGGCCGTCGCATCCGGGTGCGGGGGCAGGTCCTCGGGCGCGGCGGCGGAGGTGACGACGGTCAGGCAGCAGCCGTCGATCGCGACGGATGCGCCGAGCGCCTCGTCGATCGCAGGGGCGTCCACCACGAGCCGGTGGGGCTCGAGTTCGACGATGGTTCCGCGTGAGGCGACGATGCCGGTGAACATGCCGACAGACTAGTCGACGTGCCTACCAGTCCAGCGCTTCCTTCGCGCTCGCGGCGGTCGTCTGCCCCTTGGCCATCGCCTCGAGCAGCTCGAGGTTCGTCTGGACGCGTCCCATCTCGGCGTAGTCGGGGTGGCGGGCGTAGCCGCGATTGGGATCGTTGGGGAAGAAGTTGGTCATCCGCTGGATGTTGCGGTCGAGCATCTCGGTGGTGGTCGTGCGCAGCTCGCGGGTCATCTCGACGTCCGGCAGCGCCTTGAGACGTGTGCTCGCGTCGATCGCGAGGTCGCGCATCGCGGCCTGGATGCCCTGGAAGCTCGCGGTTTCGCGGCCGAGCATCGCCGCCGCCACGGCACTCTGGGTCGCCGGTGAACGCTCGCCCAGGTGACGGAAGACGTTCGGACGATCGCTGGCGATCAGCTCCCCGCCTTCGGGCGTCAGTGCTCCAGCCTCGACTTCGTCGATCGCTGCGGCGATGCGAGCCTGGTAGGTGGGATCGTTCGCACGCTTCCAGAAGCCGATCGAACCGCGATCGAGCGCGACCTCCGCGACCTGCAGTCGCTGCGCGTAGGGGCGGTCGCGCACGGTTCCGAGCACGTCCGTCTCTCCGCGAAGGACGCGCATGTCGTGCTGGGTGAAGCTGCCGTCGGCGATCGCGTTGGCCGATCGCGTCACGCGAGCGACGCGATCGGTGTCGTGGGCGACCTTCCACTCCTGCAGCGAGCGCGCGTCGAGCACGGCATCAGCGATGCGCAGGCTCGTCTCGTAGTCGCCGCCCGCGGTGAGCTCGTCGAGCTTGTCGACCTCGCCCTTGAGCAGCAGTCGCGCGTCGTCGGAGAGCTCGCCGACGGCGGCGTCGGCCGCGGCCCGGTGCTGGAGCCGGGAGAGCTCGGGTTCGAGGGCGGCGCGCCAGCCCTTGACCATGTCGCTTGCGGTACCACTGCTGTTGACCTTGGCGATGATCTTGAGGTTGTCGACGACGGAGCGTCCGCCGAAGACGACGTTCGGCAGGTCCGTGCGCAGCCAGTAGAGCGGACCGCTCTCGACGTCGTCGGCTCCGGCGACGATCCCGTCGGCTGCGGCATTGAGGTTCGCGACGCGGTCCGGATCGGCGCGCTGCATCCACTCGGTGTACCAGAGCGACTGCTCGCCGAGCACCGCCTTGGCGATGCGGCGCTGCATGTCGAGTGGGTGCCCGGCCGTCAGCTGGTCGATGCGGTCCTTCTCCTGCACGAAGATGAGCCCGTCACCCTCCGCCTTGGGCTCGTCGTTGATCACGCGCTGAATGGCCGCGTCCACCTTGACGCGGTTCTCCGGGTTGTGGCCGAGGTTCCACTCGTAGTAGTCGTTGCGGTGGAGCATCGCGCGGGCGATGCGGTCCTGCTCCTCGTAGGGCTTGCCGGCGAGGAACTCGTCGATGCGCCCTGATTCCGCCTCGAGCAGCTTCCGGCCGCGTTCGGAGATGGTTCCCGCGAGCGACTCGTCGAGCGCCGCGCGGACCGTGCCTGCGAGGTCGGGATCGTTGGCGCGGACCCACTCCACGTAGCGCTCGGTGTTGAGCGTCTTCGCCCAGTAGTCGCGCTGCTGCGCGAACGGACGCTTCGCGAGGATGACGTTCAGGTGGTCGCCTTCGTCGCGGAGCGGTCCCCAGACCTTGTAGTCGGAGTCCCCCGCGAGGTACGCGTCGAGCTTCCGTTCGATCGTCTGCGTCCAGGTCGGGTCGTGTGCGCGGAGCCAGTCGCTGAGGTTCGCACCGTGCAGCACCGCCTTCGCGATGGGCTGCGCTTCCTCGAACGGCAGGCCGGCGGTGAGCGCTTCGATGTCGTCCTTGGCCGTCGACACGAGCGAGTACTGCAGCGACGTGACCTTGTTCTCGTCGGCGAGCTTCGCCGCGATCGCCTCCTGCACCAGCTTCGGGTATTCGGGATCGTGCCGCTGGATCCAGCCCGCGAGTGCAGTGGTGTTGCGATCGGCGACCCACCACAGCACCTTGTTGCGCTCGTCCGGCGTGAGCGTCGACGGCAACCGCGGACCGAGCTCGTCGAAATTCTCGGCCTCGAGTCGGAGCGTCCAGTAGCGGTCCTTCGTCCAGGGGCCGTTCAGGCACCCCTCGACGGCGGCATCCCACTTCGCTGGGTACGACGGGTCGTTGTCGCGGACCCATCGATGGAACTGGATCTGCGCCTGGTCACCGACGTCGGTACGAACGCCGGTGGCGAGGTCGACGATCGTTTGGCGCAGACCGGCGTACTCGCGGCGTTCCATCGCGGGCACCTTCGTGAGCGTGCCGGTCGGGTCGGCATCGACGAGGCTGGCGAGCGTCTTCCAGTCGTCGCTCGCGAGGTCCTGTGGATTGCGCGTCAGCAGTGCGTGCGACTGTGCCTGCACCGCCTCCGGGCCGGCCTCGAGCGCCCGCCACGCGGCGAAGTAGCGGTCGGCGACCGGCATCGATTCCTGGTGGCCGAGGCGGATCTTGTCGACGACCAGGCGCAGGTCGGGCGCCTCGAAGAGCGAGCGTGGCCCGTGCAGGATCGTTCCGTTCGGGTCCGACGCGAGCGCCCGCGCGAACGTCGCCCAGTCCTCCTCGGGAACATCCGCTGCAGCGCGATGAATGAAGCCGTCCGGGAGCTTCGCGACGATCGCGTCGGCCCCCGCTGCCGCCTCGCTGGCACGCGCGGTCGCGGACAGGCCAGCGGTCGACGCGGTGGTCGCGGCTTCGTCGACATGCATCGCCGCGCCCGTAGCGAGATCCGCCGCGCCCGTCGCGAGCTCCGCCGCGCCCGTCGCGAGGTCGGTCGCGGCCGCGCCCAGTGTCGCGCCCAGCGCCGTATCGCCGGCGTTGATGATTCCCCCGAGCGCCATGATCCCCCGATCCGCAGTGCTCATCCGGGTATCGAAGCGCCGCACCGCGCCGTTGCAGGTGCAGGTGCAGGAACGCAACTCGCGAGTGGCGACGATCCCGGGATCGTCCGGCTGGCGATCCGGTCAGGTAGACGAAATCACGCGAAGAGCGCGGTGACGAGGACGAGTCAGGCGACGTCGGCGCGCGGCGCGAGGACGGACGAGTCCTCCACCGGCACTGCGATCGGCTCGTGCGAGCCCCTGGCGGACGCGGTCAGCTCGTCCGCGGCCTCCATCCCGGCTCGGTCGGCGAAGATCGCTACCACGAAGAGCAGCACGAACGACGTGAGGGTAATGAGTGCGAGCGTCAGGTCTTCCACGTCGGTCTCCGTCCGGTGCCAAGGTCGCGCCGCCGGATCGAGCAGGCAGCTCAGCCGGCGCAGCTCCGGGCGGGCAAGGGCGGAAGCTGCGTTGAAGGTTGTGCCACGCGACCCCCCGTATCAAACCGGGTCCCGAGGCCAATGCGCGGCCGCCCGGCAGGCCGTCACAGCGTCGAATCGTGAGCTTCCTCGCCATGACTCACGGTCGAACCAAGGAGCACTCGATCGCTCGACGACCGTGCACCCACTGCGCACGGCTCGGGCTCGCCCCCACGTAACCGACGCGCCGATGCGGGATTGCGTGCGCCCGTAGGTACCTCCCGGACGGGTGGTGCATGACTTAGGTAATTCCACCGACTCGGTGGACAGCAGGGCATGAGACCTTGATGTTGCAAGGCAGTGAGGCACCAACCGCCCGGAGCGTCGGGATCACACGGAAGGGGCCCTGCGAGCGCCACTCAGGCCCACGGATGGGCAACCGGATCGCCAGTCCGGGGAGCGGCAGCCGCCAGGCGGAGATGGACTTCGCTGCCACGCACAGGTCAACAGCCGGAGATCGTCGACCACGGGGGACGCCGCCCCAAGGTCAGCACGACGGTCACGCCGCCGGATCGAGACCGAACACCGCTCCACCGGCACGACGCCGCGGAGCGGGAGGATTTCGACACGCACAGCTCGTCCACAACTGTCCCACAGCACGCACGTCCAACACCGCCACGCTCGTCCCACGTCCCAAGCGAAGACTTCGTGGCACTACAGCCCGATCGCACATGCCGTCCCACACCGGCGCGACCAGGCATCAGCAGCTCCGGCCCCGCTCACCGTCCAATGAGCACAGCGGCCGGAGCTGCAATTTCTTCTGGGACGTCCCCGGACATCGCCGTGATCGGCTCGTCGCCAGTTTGCTGGTCGCCAGTTGCTGGCTTCAGTCGCCGGTCGCGCCGGGGAACGTCCAGGCCGGCTGCAGCACCGCGTGGTACATCGCGTCGTCGCCGCTCGGCTGGGCGGACTGCTCGAGCGCCGCGCGCACGAGTGGGTGGTCCAGGTCGAGGCCCGGCTCGCTGGCGGGTGCATCGATCGGGGCGATGAACGCGTAGAGCGAGTCGACGAGCTCGGCCTCCATGAACGCGTCGAGCAACGTCGGGCCCGCTTCGAGCAGCACGTCGTTGATGCCTCGCTCGGCGAGCATGGCGAGGCTCGACGCGCCGATGCACGGATCGCCGGGGCCGCACTCGGGCGCGCGCCAGACCTCCACGCCCGTCGCTGCGAGCATGAGCTCGGCCTCGGGGGATGCGTCGTGGGAACACACCACGATCACCGGGACCTCGCGGGCGGTACGCACGAGCGCCGAGTCGAGCGGGATGCGCAGCGAGCGGTCGTAGACCACGCGCGCGGGCTGCACGGGCGTGCGGTCGGCGAGCGGTCCGCGCACGGTGAGCTGCGGATCGTCGGCCAGCACCGTTCCGATGCCGCATGCGACCGCGCCCGATCCTGCGCGCAGGTAGTGCACGAACTCGCGGCTCTCGGGCCCGGAGATCCATCGGCGCTCCGCGTCGCCGGTCGCGAAGCGGCCATTGGTCGTCATCGCCCACTTCGCGGTGACGTAGGGGCGCCCGCGCAGGTGCACGGAGTGGAACCCGGCGTTCTGCTGCAGTGCCCGGCGCTCGACGCTCGTCGGTCCGCGCTCCACGACGATGCCAGCCGCCGCGAGCTTCGCCGGCCCCACCCCAGCTGTGTCCGGGTTGGCATCGCCGCTCGCGTACACGACGCGCGTCACGCCGCGCTCGATGATGATGTCGGTGCACGGCGGCGTCTTCCCGTGGTGGCTGCACGGTTCGAGTGACACGTAGAGCGTGGCGTCGCCCGGCACCTGGTCGACGATGTCCTCGAGCAGCGCGCGTTCGGCATGTGCCGCGCCGCGCTGCACGTGGTGGCCGGTGGCGATGATCGTGCCGTCGGGCATCGCGAGCACGGCGCCGACGACCGGGTTGGGACGCGCGCCGGGGCGGCCGAGCTCGGCGAGTTCGAGCGTCTTGTCGAGCATCGCGCGGTCGAGCTCGCGTTCGGTGCGTGGCACGCACGATGCGCCGAGGCACTCCTCCGCGTCGCCGTTCACGCGCTCGCCGCCGCGTCGCCGCCCGCGCGGCGGAAGCGGGCGATGAAGAAGCCTTCGGTGTGGTCGCGCTGCGGCCAGGTTCGAGCGGTGTTCGACGATGTCGCGATCGAAGCGAGCACCTCGGGCAGCGCGTCGGGCACGAGCTCGGCGGGCGCGGCCTCGGCGATCGCCTCGTCCTCCTCGCGCAGGATCGAGCACGTGGAGTAGATGACGACTCCTCCGGGCTTCACCAGCTGCGCGGCAGCCGCGAGCAGGCTGGTCTGCAGTTCGACGAGCTCGTCGATGCCTTCCGCGGTTCGCTTCCAGCGCGCATCGGGGCGCGCGGCGAGCACGCCGGTGCCCGAACACGGTGCGTCGAGCAGCACGCGGTCGAACGTGCCGTGCAGCGACGGGTCGAGCGCGGTGGCGTCGCCAACCTGCACACGGATGACGTTCGACGTGCCGGTGCGATCGGCGAGGGCGCGGATGGAATCGGCTCGGTGCTCATGCAGTTCGACGGCGACGATCTCGCCCTCGGATCCGACGAGCGTCGCGAGGTGCGTGGCCTTGCCACCCGGCGCGGCGCACATGTCGAGGATGCGCTCGCCCGGCTGGGGATCGAGCGCCGTCGCGACGAGCTGCGACGCGAGCGACTGCGGCACGAACGTGCCGTCCTCGATGAGCGGTGAGAGCACGGCGGTCGGTCCGACGGCCTCGATGGCGTTCGGTGCGGCGCTGCGACCAAGCAGTGGCGTCGCGAGCTCGACGCCTGCCTCGAGGAACCGGTCCGCATCGGACGCGCGATCGAAGGCCGTCCCCCCGAGCGGGTTCACGCGGAAGCTCGAGGAGCCGCGTGATTCGTTCTGCGCGGCGAGCGCATCGATGCCCAGCTGGCCATGGCTCTCGCGTGCGCGCGCGACCAGCCACTGCGGCATCGACAGCAGCGTCGCGAGGTCGGCCTCGTCGGTCGGGTCGAGCTTGGCGAGGATGCCGGCGCCGTCGACCTGCGCGCGGCGTAGGATCGCATTGGTGAACGCCGTGGCGCGCTCGCCCACCACGCCGCGCACGAGCTCCACCGCCTGGTCGACCGCGGCATGCGCGCTCGAGGAGCCGAGCCGTTCGCCGTCGGGTCCGGTCGCCTGCTGCAGCTCGAGCAGTTCGTAGATGCCGATGCGCAGCGCGTGCAGCACGGGCGGGTCGAGCTTGTGGAGCGGGCGCTTGCCGAGCGTCGCGATCACATGGTCGATGCGCTTGGCGTGCTGCACCACTCCGTAGGCGAGTCGCTGCGCGAACGCGCGCTCGCGCGGGTCGGCGTCGAGGCCGAGCTGCTCCACCACGCCGGTGAACGCGCGATCGGTCCAGGCGTCCTCGTCGAAGGTGCGGCGCACCACGAGCCATGCGGCCCACCGCGCGGGCGTGACCTTCGTGGGTCGCTTGAGGCGTCGCACCTTCTCGCGGTGCGAGGGGATCGACTTGGCGGTCTGTGGATCCCTGGAGCCGCTCACGTCGCTGCCGGCGGTTCGGGCGCGGTCGCCTGCTCGAGCGGCGTGCGCAGGCCGCGCAGCCAGTCGCCCGCCGCCATGCGACGCTTGCCGGGCGGCTGCAGCTCGAGCACGTCGAGCGCGGCGTCCTTCGTGCCGATGAGCAGTCGCTCGGCGTCGTGCCAGATCGCGCCGGGGCGCCCGGCGACGGCCTCGGACGTGTCGGTCACCTGCGTGCGCCAGATCCCGAGTCGCTGCCCGTCGACGTTGAGCCATGCCCCTACGTGCGGGCTGAGCGCACGCACCTGATCGTGCAGGTCGCGCGCCTCGCGGGCCGGGTCGAGCATGCGGTCGGCCGCCGTGATCTTGTGCGCGTACGTCTCGCCGGTCTCGGGCTGCGCCTCGAACTCGAGCGTGCCGGCATCCGCTCGTTCGAGCGCATCGAACAGGATCCGCGCGCCGGCCGCCTCGAGCTTGCCGAACACCGCGCCTGCATCGTCTTCCACGCGGATCGGCACCCGCGCGCGGATCGCGATCGGGCCCGTGTCGAGGCCGGCTTCCATGCGCATGATGTCGACGCCGGTCTCGGTCTTCGCGTCCATGATCGCGCGCTCGATCGGCGCCGCGCCGCGGTACTCCGGCAGGATCGAGCCGTGCACGTTGAGCATGAGGAAGTCGCTCAGGAGCGGCTCGCGCACCATCTGCCCGAACGCCGCCACCACGAACGTGGTGATGCCGAGCTCGCGGTACAGCTCGAGCAGGTCGTCCTCGTGCATGCGCTCGGGCTGCACGAGCCGCACGCCGCGCTCCTTCGCGAGCTCCGCAACCGGCGGGCTCGACAGCTGCTTGCCACGCCCCTTGGGGCGGTCCGGCTGCGACACCACGAGCACGAGGTCGTCACGACCGGGGCGTCCGTCGCCGGGGCCGTCGAGGAGCGCGCGCAGCATGGCGGCGCCGAAGGGTGCGGTGCCTGCGAAGCCGATCGGCATGTCAGCGCACCTCGCGGATCAGGGTCGCGGGCGCAGGCGCGCCATCGCGTTCGCGCGGGACTCGTCGTCCTCCACGCGGTCGATCATGAGCACGCCGTCGAGGTGGTCCATCTCGTGCTGGAACACGCGGGCGTAGTAGTCGTCGAGCTCCCAGACCTTGTCTTCACCCGTGGCAGTCTTGGCCTCGACCTTGATCGCGCTCGGGCGTCGCACGGGAACGCGCACCTCGTCGCCGAGCGACAGGCAGCCTTCGATGTCGACGTCGGTCTCGTCGCTGCTCCAGGTGATCTTCGGATTGACGACCGCCTCGGCGGCGCCCTCCTCCGGCTGGAACGTGAACAGGCGCAGGCGCAGTCCGAGCTGCGGGGCGGCCAGTCCGATGCCGGCTGCGTCGCCCATGATGCTCGTCATGCGCTCCACGAGCGCGACGAGCTCGTCGTCGAACTCGGTGACGTCCTCGGTCGACACGCGCAGGACCGGGTCGGGGTACTGGCGCACGTGGCGAAGCGCCATCTGGCGGCGCTGCTCCTGCTCGGGCGAGAGGCGGTCGTCGCCACCCTCGTCGTGCTCGGTGCGGGATCGTCGCTTGGTTGCGGAAGAAGCCATGCGCAAAGGCTAGCAGGCGGCGTGGGCGCGGAGGATCGCCCGCACCGCCGGGAGTAGACTCCTCACATGGACCTGACCGCGCACGCGACCCGTAACCGAGACCAGTGGAATGCGTGGGCCGGCGACTACGTCGCGTCTGCCGAGCGCAACTGGGCACCCGACGCGAAGATCACGTGGGGCATCTGGGACATCCCCGAGAGCGAGGCGAAGCTGTTCGGCCCGGCGGGGATCGAGCGCTTCTCGGGCAGCGTCGCGGTGGAGCTCGGCAGCGGTGCAGGGTACGTATCCGCGTGGCTCGCTCGCGCCGGTGCGCGCGTGACCGGAATCGACATCTCCGACGGGCAGCTCGCCACCGCGCGCCGACTGCAGGAGCAGCACACGCTCGACAACATCACGTTCATCCAGGCGAGCGCCGAAGCCGTGCCGCTGCCGGATGCGTCGTTCGACCTGGCCATCAGCGAGTACGGCGCGTGCCTGTGGTGCGATCCGTACCTGTGGGTGCCCGAGGCGGCGCGCCTGCTCAAGCCCGGTGGCGAGCTGATCTTCCTGACCAACGGACTGCTCGCGACGCTGTGCGCGAATCCGCAGGGCATGCAGGACACCGAGCAGCTGCAGCGTCCGCTGTTCGGGCTGCACGCGGTCGAGTGGCCCCTCGACGAGGACGACAACTCCGTCGAGTTCCACCTGCCGCATGGCGCGTGGATCGACCTGTTCCATGCCAACGGCCTGCGCGTGGAGCGGCTCGTGGAGCTGCA
The DNA here is from genome assembly GCA_025964555.1 of Thermoleophilia bacterium. Lineage (GTDB taxonomy): Bacteria > Actinomycetota > Thermoleophilia > Gaiellales > SKUG01 > JAGQUL01. The sequence goes on from JAOPYQ010000021.1 coordinate 54,777, forward strand.
GGCGCCTGAAGGTGCGACCACCCGCTACACGTGGGCGAACCCCGAATGGGCACGCAAGTGGCCGAGCGAAGAGGCGTGGCTGCTGCGCAAGGACCGCGCCTGATCGGCGCGGAACGTGCCTAGGCCACCGGCGGCGGGCCGAGCGCCAGTGCGTCGCGGGCAGTCAGCGAAAGCCGCTGGACGTCGAGCTGGTTCGTCGTGCCCGTCCGCTCCGAGGTCGCCTCGACCGCACGCAGGTCGGTGACGACCTGGGCGAGCTTCGCGTACCGCGGCTCGGCGGGGCCGATCATGGCCAGGTCGATCATCACGTTGAGCCGAAGCGCTGATGCGGGGTTGGTCGCTCCGGTCTGCGCCGCCTTCGCGTCCAGTGCCTGGAGCTCGGTGCGGATCGGGACCAGCTTGGCCTTCGTGTCGGCATTGAGCAGCGAGCTTGCAGCGAGCACGTCGAGACGGCCGCGAATCTGCGTGTAGGGCGTCGTGAAGCCCGCTCCCCCACCCTGGATGACGACGCCCTTGCCGGGCGGCATCTGGATGGGCCCGCCGCCGCCGACGTCGCCGCCCTGCATCGACGCGATCGCCTTGCCGAGGAGTGCGACCGCATCGGTCAGCTGCTTGAGGAGACCGGACAGGTCGCCGACGCCGACTGCGGTCGCGGGCGTGGTCGCGGTGGTGGTCGCGGCGGCCGTGGTGCCCCCGCCGCTCGCGCCAGCGACATCCGTCGCAGCAGCGCCGCCACCCGACATCGGGGCCGGGGTCGCTGCCTTCATGGGCGGCATCGCCGCTCCGCCGCCTGCACCTACTGCGTCACACATCTCTTCGTCCCTGGTTCGATCGTGGCGTGTCCGTACTCGTCCACGTCCACTGAACCACGGGATGCGCGATCCGGCCAGCGTGTGGCCCGATCACCTGCCGGATTGCTGCGATCCCGCCGCGGGCATCGCTGCCCCATGCGGACCTTTGACCTGCGCGACCCCGAATTCACCATCGACGAGTCCGAGCCGGAGCGCTTCCACGTCGGCATGGTGCGCCCCGGCAGCTCGCTCGGTGCGAAGCACACGGGCATCTCGATGTACGAGATCCCGCCCGGCAAGGCGGTGTGCCCGCTGCACTGGGAAGCCGGCGACGAGGAGTGGGCGATGTCGGTCGACGGCCCGATGTGGGTGCGCGACGACGACGGCACGCATCGCGTCGAGGCGTTCCAGCTCGTGTTCTTCCCGCGCGGCCCCGAGGGCGTGCACCAGATCCTCAACGACGGCGACGCCACCGTGCGCGTACTGATGTTCGGCGAGATCGCCACGCTGGGCGCATCGTTCTACCCGGACAGCAACAAGGTCGGGATCTGGACCGGCACCGAGTCGGCGGACGGGCTGTTCGTGCATTCCACGGCCGTCCCGTACTTCCATGGCGAACCGGGCTAGACGAGCGACTGCGGGTCCACGTCGAGCACGACGCGCACGTCGGCCCTGCGGCGATCGGCCTCGGTGGTCTTGAGGAAGCGTCGCACGGCGCTCGCCACGTCGACGGCGCGATGCGTTCCGACCACCACCTGCGCACGCTCGCGATCGTTGATGCGCAGCAGGCGCGCCGGGCCGAGCACCGTTCCGGCGTCGAGCTGGCGCATGCCCTGCGCGATCGCCGTCGCCCACTGGTCGCGCGGCCCTTCCGACCGCGCCGACACCAGCACTCGCACCATCCGCGAGTACGGCGGGAAGCCGTGCTCCTTCCGCTCCCGCAGCTCGCGCTGCAGGAAGCCGTCGACGTCGTGGCTGCGGGCGAACGACAGGAACGCGTGCGCGGGATCCCACGTCTGCAGGATCACCTTCGCGTGCTCGGCTGTCGCGGCGCTGCGACCCGCGCGCCCGGCGAGCTGCGCGACGAGGCTGAACGCCCGCTCCTCCGCACGGAAGTCGGGAATCGCGAGCGCGGCATCCGCATCCACGACCACCGCGAGCTCCACGTCCGGGAAGTCGTGCCCCTTGGCGACCATCTGCGTGCCGGTGAGGATCGACGGTCCGGGTTCGTTGAACGCGTCCAGGATCGTGGCGACCGCGCCGCGCGTTCGTACCGCGTCCGCGTCGAGGCGGTGCACGGGTGTGGACGGCCACCGCTCGCTGAGCAGCGCCTCGATGCGTTCGGTACCCGCTCCCATGCGCGCGATGTCACTCGATCGACATTCGGGACACTGCTCCGGGACCTGCTCGTCGTGTCCGCAGTGGTGGCATGTCAGTCGCTGGCGTCGCGCGACGTGTCCGTGGATGACGAGTGACACGTCGCACTTGTCGCACCGGAACGTGTGCCCGCAGCCGCGACAGTGCAGCGCCACGGCGTAGCCGCGCCGGTTGTGGAGCACGATCACTTTACGGCCGCGGCGCAGGGTCGCGTCGATCGCATCCTGCACGGGCGTCGAGAGCGGGTAGTCGTCGTGGTGGTCGCGCAGGTCGACGAGCTCCACCGGCGCGAGCCGACCACCTCCCGGTCGTTCGCGCATGACGACGTGGCGCTTGATGCCGTGCCAGCTCTCCGGGCGCGGCGTTGCGCTGCCCAGCACCAGCCGCGCGCCCTCGGTGACCGCGCGGCGATACGCGACGCGGCGCGCGTCGTAGCGCGGATCCGAATCCTGCTTGTAGGAACCGTCGTGTTCCTCGTCCACGACGAGCACGCCGAGCGGCTGCACCGGTGCGAACACCGCCGAACGTGGCCCGACCACGACCCGCGCCTCCCCGCGAGCGATGCGTTCGTGCGCGGCGGCGCGCTGCGCCTTGGTCATCGCCGAGTGCAGCACCTCGACGATGCCGGGGAAGCGCAGCAGGAAGCGGCGCGCGGTCTGCGGCGTGAGCGCGATCTCGGGCACGAGCACGATCGCGCCCTTGCCGTCGGCGAGCGCACGCGCGATCGCCTCGAGGTACACCTCGGTCTTGCCGGAGCCGGTGATGCCCACGAGCAGCGTCGCGGGGTCATCCGCGAGGTCGTCACCCTCGCCCTCTCCTTCGCCCCAGATCCGGTCGACGGCGTCCAGCTGTGCCTTCGTGAGCTCCACGAGCGAGCCGCCCGCGGCGGCCGCCTTCGCCGCGGCGACGATGTCGGCTCCGAGGTCCCCGTCGCCTTCCGCGTCGGAGTCGAGCTCGTCGAGGAACTGCTCCTCGATCGCGAGCACGCCCGCTTCGGCGAGCTTGCCGATCGTTCCGCGCGTCGTACCCACGCGTTCGAGCAGCGGTGCGAGCGCGGTCCACGCGCCGGGCACGCGCTCGGCGATCTCGCGCTGACGCTTGGTCAGGTCCGAGCCGCGCAGGTCGTCGACGAGTCGACGCACGGCCTGCTGGCGGCGGCGGTTCGGTACCGCGCTCGCGCGCGCCTGGGCGGCGAAGCGGGGCCCCACCACCAGCGCGAGGGCCATCGTCTTCGCGCACCCGTACTGGTCGGCGAGCCACTCCGCGAGGCGCACGAGTGGCGCAGGCACGGGCGGTGCGTCGACGATGCGCGCCACCGGCTTGAGCGTCACTCCGGGCGGGGGCGTGACGTCGAGCGCGGCGACGATGCCCACGCGCGCGGCGTTGCCGACCGGTACCTCGACGATCGTGCCGACCGCCACGTCAGCAGCGAACTCGTCGGGCAGGCCGTACGTGAACGGGTCGTCGAACGAGCGCGTCGGCACGAGTGGATAGACCGCGACCGCGCTCGACATCGGCACCGTCGGCGCTGCCGGCGTCACGGGCGCCTCCTCGGCGGGCATGTCGAAGAGCGCATCCACGGCGCACACGATAGCCGACCCGGACCGTGTCGGTCAGGACGTCGGAATCGGCGCACCCGACGGGTAGCCGCGCGCGACGTAGGCGTCGTAGCGAGCCTCCCACTCGGGCGTTCGCCCCGCGGCGACCGGCGCTGCCTTCGGGTTGCCGAGCAGCCGCGCGAACGCGTCGAGGCACACGTGCCAACCGGCAGCCGTGCGGGCGATCGCGTCGGCCGGCTCGCTCATGACATGCGTGAACGTGAACAGCGTGACCGGACCCGCGTCGCTCGTCAGCGCGACGACGTCGAGGCCGATCGTGTCATCGCCCCAGTCGAACGAGAGCCGGGTCGGAACCTCGAGCTCCCGCACCTCGCCCGTCAGCTGCAGGTCCGGCCCGAAGTCGAACGACATCGCGGCGCCGGCCGCGAGCTCGTCGAACGCCACCGTGCACGGAAACCATCCCGAGAAGCCGTCGGGCGTCGCGGCCAGGTTCCACACGCGTTCAGCCGGAACGTCGAAGCGGCGGAAGAACCGCACGACCGGGCGCCCGTCGTGGCTGAGGACGACGGCCTGCTCGTGCGCGTCGCGCTCCTCGACGAAGTGGCCGTCCAGGTGCGTCGCGAGCCGCCCGAGGTAGACCTGCCAGCCCATCGCGTGCTGCTCGGCGGTGCCGGCGGAGTCCACGAACGCATGCTGGAACACGAGCCGCGTGGTGGCATCGTCCACCGATTCGAGCTCGATGCGGTACCGCTCGCGGCCCCACTCCCAGGCGATGACGCTCGGCTCCTGCAGGCGCGTGACTCGCACGGTCTGGCCGCCGACGTCGAGGTCCTCGCCCAGCTTCGGGGCCCATCCGAGGCGATCGACGAACCAGCGCTCCAGCTGGTCCGGCTCGGACACGGCGCGCCACACCTGATCGACGGGGTGCGCCAGTTCGCGCTCGATGCGCACCGTGGGGCGTCCCGCCAGTGCTGCTTCCTCGATCGTCGGGTCGAGCGACACGGTGCTGCTCGCCCGGCTAGGCCGTGACGATGAGGTTCGCCGCTGCTGCCTTGAGCTCCTCGACGCGGTCGAGCGCCTCCCACGGCAGGTCCAGGTCGGGGCGACCGAAGTGACCGTACGCCGCGGTCTGGCGGTAGATCGGTCGGCGCAGGTCGAGCCGCTCGATGATCGCTGCCGGGCGCAGGTCGAACACGTCGCGGATCGCCTGCTCGATGTGCACGTGGTCGATCGTGCCGGTACCGAAGGTGTTGACGTTGAGGCTGACGGGGCGCGCGACGCCGATCGCGTACGCGACCTGCACCTCGCACCGTCGGGCGAAGCCCGCGGCGACGACGTTCTTGGCGACCCAGCGCGCGGCGTACGCGGCGGAGCGGTCGACCTTTGTCGCGTCCTTGCCGCTGAACGCGCCACCGCCGTGGTGGGCGGAGCCGCCGTAGGTGTCGACGATGATCTTGCGGCCGGTGAGGCCGGCGTCCGCGTGCGGGCCACCGAGCACGAACACGCCCGTGGGGTTCACGTACACGGTGATCTCGTCGCGCCACCAGTCACCGAGCACCGGCTTGATGACGTGCTCGAGCACGTCCGCGCGGATGCGGCCCTCGCTCGTGAGCACCTCGCCGTCGTGCGTGCGCGCGTGCTGCGTCGACACGACGACCGTCTCCACCGAGACGGGCGTGTTGCTGGAGTCGTACTTGACGGTGACCTGTGCCTTGCCGTCGGGGCGAAGGTAGGGGATGTCGCCGGAGCGGCGCACCTCGGCGAGGCGGCGCGTGAGGCCGTGCGCGAGCGTGATCGGCAGCGGCATGAGCTCGGGCGTCTCGTCGACCGCGTAGCCGAACATCATGCCCTGGTCGCCGGCACCGAACTGGTCGTACTCGCGTTCCTTCGCGTCGTCGGAGGCGCCCTCGTTGCGCAGCTCCCAGCCCTCGTCGACGCCCTGCGCGATGTCGCGGCTCTGCTCGTCGATCGCGACCAGCACGCCGGCGGTGCGGCCGTCGAAGCCGACCTTGGAGCTGTCGTAGCCGATGCTCAGCACCGCGTCGCGCACGATCTGCTGCACGTCGACGTAGCTGCTCGTGGTGATCTCGCCACCGACGACCACGAGGCCGGTCGTCACGAACGTCTCACACGCCACGCGAGCCAGCGGATCCTCGGTGAGGATGGCATCCAGCACCGAGTCGCTTATCTGGTCGGCCATCTTGTCGGGGTGGCCTTCGGTGACCGACTCGGACGTGAAGAGGTAGTCGTTCGGGATCGACACGCGCGCGCTCCTTGTTCGTCCGCGGTCACCCTCGTGGTGCCGCGACCTGACGCTCGAGGGAGCCTATCAACGAACGTATGCGGGTCCGGGTGGTACACCGCGCAGCTCTTCGGATGTCCGATGTCAGCGCTCGGAAATGGTTCCGGGCGAATCGGGTGCGTCGTCGGGATCCGCGTCGCGGCGACGTTCGAACGAGCCGGAGCTCGTGACCATGTCGCTGATGATCCGCTTCCCCGACGCGAGCGCGCGATCGACGGCGGCGAGGCCGGCCTCGGTCTGTCCCGTCTGCAGGGAGAGCTTGGCGACGGCCAGGTCCTGCACGACGTCGTCGTTGAGCTCGAACGCGCGCTGACGCGTGAGCTGCGCCTCGGCGCGCCGACGAGCCGCGCGCTCTGCATGGAGCCCGGATACCGTGGACTGCACGGCGGTGCCGACGAGCGTCCCGACGACGCCGTACATGAGCGCGCGCCGCAGCTCGGTGTCCGGGTAGAGGGACTCTGGGCCCAGGAACGCAGGAAGCGCAATGGCGGCGGTGGCGGCGAACACCGAGACGGCCAGCCCCGCACGCGAGCCGTAGAGGGCTGCCCAGAGCACTGTGAGCATGATGAGCGGCGAGTAGCCTGCGTTGCTCCCCTCCGTGCCGTGACGCAGCATCGCGACCACGCCGAGCCAGACAACGCCGGGAACCGCTGCGAGCAGGCTCGGGATTCGGATCCACGGCAGCGCGAACACCGAGATCACGATGACGATGTTGAGCGCACCGGCGACGGCGAGCAGCCCCGGATGGCGTGGGTCGGTCGTGAGCGGGAGCAGCACCCAGCCGAGCACCATCGTGGCGAGGAACGGCCAGGTGCGCGCCAGCAGGAATTCGCGCTGGAACGGATGGTCGTAGTCGTAGCTGGTCACTGCAGCCCCTCCGGGATCGGTGTGAGGGTTCCGGCGCAGGCATCGGCGATCGTCGCGATGATGCGCTCGAGGTCGCTTCCCTTCTCGAGATAGCCATCCGCGCCGAGGCTGGCGGCGTTCTCGGCGACCGCTCGCTCCGCGAACGCGGAGTGCATCACGATCCGCGCGTCGGGACACTGCTCGCGGATCGTGGGCAGGGCAGTGAGCCCGTCCATCTCCGGCATCGCGATGTCGAGCACGACCACGTCAGGCTGCAGTTCAGCACAGCGCTGGATCGCCTCGAGCCCGTTGGCGGCCTCGCCGACGACCTCGAACCGCGCATCGGTCTCGAGGATCGCGTGCAACGTGAATCGATACGCGTCGTAGTCGTCGCAGATGACGATGCGGCACGCCATGTCAGTTGCCCTTCACGCTGGGCAGGTCGAATGACGTCGCGCACTCCGCGAGCGTTGCATGCTCCTCGCCGGCGACGTGGGCACCATGCAGCTCGAGGTCCATGCCGAGCGTGATGCGGTCGGTGCCGTCGAACGTCAGCCACCCGGCGGTGTTGCCGACGCAGCCACGCCCGCTCGTCCAGATCCACGCGAACGGCACGCGCGGCGGCTTGCCGGCGCCGGTGAAGTCACGTGGACTGATGGCACGCTTCGAGAACTCCGAGTCCGGTACGGACTTTCGAGCAAGCTTGATCGACAACTTGGTGTCGTGGGGCCTGATCGGCGGCACGTCGATGGTGACCGATCCGACGTCCCGCCCCTCAGCACCCTGTAACGCCGTCACGTTGGCGTGTGCAAGCGCCTCGGTCACGTCAGATCTCAGGTCGTCGGGATCCTCGAACACCACCTTGATCCCCTTGCCGGTATCACCTCGGCCCGCCACCCCTTGGTAGTCGCCGTATCCGACCGCGGCAGTGCCGTCGAGGCGATCGAGCAGCGGCTGCAGCTCGAGGCGGTCATCATCGGGAACGTCCCCCTCGGTGACGTACTGGCCGGAGCCGAACGTGATCGCGCGCACGAGTTCCCGGATGTGCTGGCCGGGATCGTCGAACGCGACCGCCACGTCGACGTCCGGGCCGAGGTTGCCGAGCAGGTCGGCATTCGCCGGGCCCAGCGTGATGTCAGGCGCGAGGTCGGGCACCCATTCGGCGGCGCCGACGAGGCGGACGGCGTCGTCGCGGCGCGATGTCTCGAGCGCCGGCGCGAACCCGACCCAGCCGTCGCGAAGTGCGACGAGCACGTTGGAGTCGGTGGCCCAGCGCGCGAACTCGAGCAGTGCCGGGTCGTCCTCGAACGGTCGACGCACCTGGGTGCGCAGCAGGTCGGAGCGGAACACGAACGCGACGGGCACCTTGCCGGCGGCCTCGACCGTGAACTCGCTCATCGCCTTGCGCGAGGGAACGGCGTACTCATCCGCAGCGTCGAGCAGCGACTTGAGGGCCTTCGTGGAACGGGCGGCGACGATCGCGTCGTCGGTGACGGCCGCCGCCTCGTACGCGACGTGTTCGGGCGCCGCGCAGATCGCCTGCGACCCTGACGGGGTGTCGTCGCACGAGCTGTCGTGGGTCCACAGCGCGGCGTCGTCGCCGGGACTGGCCAGGTCGCCCGACCGCGCCTTCGTCCATCCATTGTCGTCGAGGAACGATTCCAGCTTCGGGCGCGAACGCACGTCGGCGTAGTACAGCGTCGAGGTGTCGGTCTTCCCGTCGAGGTCGAACTCGCGCAGCGCGGTCCCGGTCGCGTCGCCGATCCACGGCTCCACGTCGCTGAGGGTCGCGGCGAATCCTCCGGTCAGCCCCGCGTGCTGCGCTTCGAGCAGCGCCTGGGCCGTCTCCTTCCCCAGCCCAGACCAGCGCCTGGATGCGGGATCGGTGTCGTAGAGCGTGTAGCCGAGCACGTCGGCGGTCACCAGGTCGAGCGACGGGGGGAGCCCGTCGGGAGGCCCCTGCAGGTGGCTGGATCCCGGCACGGTGCAGCCCGCGGCCACGACCGCGCAGGCCGCGACGAGCAGCAGCATGCGGGTGACACGGGGCTGGGAAGAAGACGGGGCGGACACGACAGCCGGAGTGTACCGACCGCCGTGCCCGCCCCGCGGAACCGATGTCGCGAGGCTCAGTCCTCGTCGACGTGCAGGAACAGGCCGAAGTTGGCGTTGCTGTCGTCCGCCTCGACCCAGCCCACGAGGCCGCCGAGCGTGACGCCCTCGCCGCTCTCGACGCCCGCGACCTTCGCGACGCGACCAGCGTCGAACCAGATCGAGCCGAGTGCCTTGTCGGGCGCATCAGCGGCCTTCCAGGCTGCGGTGAACGCATCGCTCTCGCCGAGCGAGTCGTCGCCCCAGTTCTCGAACACGTCGAGGCCGACGGCGAGTGCCGCGACGTCCTTGGACGCAGCCGTGGTCACCGGGATGCCCTGGAGCGTGAGCGACTTGGTCTCGAAGTCGCCCGAGGTGCCCGTCTTGGGCGTGCCGCCACCGACGAGTCCGCCAGCTGCGCCAGCGATCTTGTCGAGGGTTGCACCGGCATCGCCGGTCTCCTCGAACGCGAGCAGCACGGTGCCCGCCTTGAGCAGCGCCGCCGGATCGGTCGCGCCGAGGCCGCCACCCATCGCCGCACCCGCAACGCCGCCGGCAAGCGCGCCGAGGCCCGCGTCGTCGGCCGACAGTGCCAGCGCGAAGTCACCCTCGAACGCCTTCGCCATGTCGTCGAGCGACACGCCGATCACGCCACTGATCGCGCCGACGCCCTGCTGGATCTGCGCGTTGTCCTTGCCGGCTTCCTCGGCGAACGTCTTGAGCGCACCGCCCAGGTCGTGGCCGCCGACCGCGAACACGGTGTTGCCGGGCAGGTCGTTGAACAGGTCCGACTCCTCGTTCTTGCCGGCCTTCTCGCCATCGGCGGCCACGTGGCCGTCGACGCGCATGCCGTCGTCCTCTGCCGAGAACGAGACCGCCACTGCGTGGAGGTCCTTGAGCTGGTCGGCGTTCGCGAGCGCCTTCGCCTCGGGCGTGTCCTTCACGAGCTGGCGGATGCCGGCGCCGTTGACGACCACGGTCGCGAGCGCGTCGCCCTCGACCTCGTCGATGGCGTCGGACACGCCGTCAGCGTCCTTGATGGAGTCGCCGTCGTACTTGACGACCTTCTCGAGCTTGGTGCGCGAGTCGGTGAGCACGGCGTAGTCGTCGTTGTAGGCGATGAACGTGTCGTCACCTTCGTCCGTCGAATCGAAGGTCTTGAAGTCGCCGACCTTCTTGCCCTGCTTGACGCCGTCCTGGTCCTTGGCGAAGTCCTCGAACTTGGCGACGTCCTCGAGCTCGAACCACGCGAACCACTCCGCGTCGTCGCCGCCCTTGGTCACCTTGATGATGGCCGCGCCGCCGCTCTCGCCGAGCCACGGATCGACGTCCTTCTCGAAGTCGACGTCCTTGCCCTTGTCGTCGCCCTCCGTGTCGCCGCCGTCGGCGTCATCGCCGGAATCGGACGTGGCGTCGGAGATCTCCTTGTCGACGCCCTTAAAATCATTGTCGAAGGCCTTGGCCAGGTCGCTGAACTGCGACCACTGGTCGCCGCTAAAGTCGGTGTCGACGGTGACGTAACCGATCGCGGACTTGGGCGCCAGGTCGAGCGCCGCAGCGTCCTTTGCGGCGTCGGATGCGCCGGAGCCGCCACCAGAGCCGCCGCAACCTGCGGCGATCAGTGCGGCGCCAGTGATGGCGAGGGCGGCGATACCGCCGCGAACATGCAGCTTCACGAGCTGTTTCCCTTCGATACGGAGAGTGTGCGGCGGGCTTCCCAAGGCCGCGCCGCGTCACGGACCGGCGCAACCTAGCAGTGGATGGGCAATGCGGGAAGGCACCCTCGGAGGATTTTCGGGCATTCATGCGAACGGGCTCAGCCGGAACGACCTGCACGCCCCCGTCGATGCACAGGTGACGGCATCGCTGCCGTCGGCACGACGGCCTCGGGGGAGGCCAGGTCGTTCGGGGGAACTGATGCGGGTCGACATCGAGCCACTGGTCTATGCGACGCAGCGGATCGAACGCGCACTCGACACGGTCCAGCAGGTCATTGCCGTCGACGTACCTCGCCGAACCGTGTGGAACCGTCGCGACCATGCACGTGCATTTGAGACCATCGACGCACTGGTCTTCTCGACGTCGGAGGACCTCCGAGCCGCTCGAGGCCTGCTAGCTACGAGCGGCCCTTGGGGGAGTCCGATGTCCGACGCGATCCAGACCGCACAGCGTGCGATCGATGAGCTGGACACCGGTGTCTCGGACCTCAAGCTCCACGCGATCCGACGCGAGACCGGCGACGGCGCGAAGCTGGTCGCGGCACGCGCCCCCCTCCGCGCCGCCATGTCGGACCTGATGGTCGCTGCAGACCGGGAACGCTCGATCCACGCAGATGTCACGCGGCGGCTCGCCGCTCCGTCGAGCTCGTGGGCGACGGCGGTCGCCGGCACGGCCGGCCGGGCCATCGACCGAGTGGGCGCACTCGTGGGGCATCGCGACACGCCCGGCAGGGGCGCTGTGGCCCTGGAACGGGATGTCGACGAACTCGTGCATCGCATCGGGTTCCTGGATGCGGGTTCGCGACTGCGGTTGACCGAGATGTCACGGATGAGGGGACCGAATCGTCCGGAGCTGCCCCCCGGAACGATCCGTTCCGACTTCCACGTCGCCGATGCCCGGCGCTGGAGGGACGCACTGACCGACCATGGTCGCGCGGAGCTCGAGAGCAAGCTTGGGCAGGGAGTACAGCTCGCAGACATCGAGATCGCCGCGCTCGGGCGCGCGCTCGAACTCGATGCCACGACGACACGCGCTGGGCTCGAGGAGCAGCTTCGCATGCAGCTTCACGAGAGTGCCTCCGATCCGAACGGCTGGGAACCGCGGATGCGGATCGCCATCATGTCCGCGGTCAACGGCCCGCTCCGGCCCAGCATGCCACCCGGGATTGCATCCGTCTTCGGAGACCACGCCCCGATTCGGGCGTGGCTGGAACTCCAGTCACCGGACGGAATTGCCGGACTGCTGGCCCGCGCGGAACGTGGCGCGGAGGTCGCGCCTTGGGAGGTGGACGCCTACGCGGCACACCTCGCTGATGCTCCGGGTGTCACGCGTGAATCGCTGACGGCGGAGGTTCGCTCGATCCTCGGGGACCCGGACCGGCCGATGTCGCGAACCGAGCTGCTCCGGCTCCAGGCAATATCGGTCGTGCGCGGCGACCGTGCACCACAGCTTCCTGGCGGTTCCTTCTGGACGCCCTCCGAGTTGTCCGACGAATTCCACCTGCGTCGCGTGCGCAGCACGGACGGGCAACAGCAGGTGCGGTCACGGCTGGAACGGGGCGATACCCTCGAACCCGATGAACTCCGCCAGATCGCGGTGGGGGGCGCGCACATCGAGGAACAGGTGGGACTGACCGAGGCAGACGTCCGAGTCGCCCCCCTGATGTGGCAGCTCAGCGAGGTACCCACGGTGTCGATGCGGCGGGGCACCAACATCAAGCGAACCGCAATGACCGACGCGATCGACGCCGTCCAGGGGATGGCGGTGGCCGCACGGCTGGCGCCGATCCAGGACGATACGATACGCAAGCTCGAGGACAACATCGGCCGAATAGGTGGCGTGATCAACGATGGTTGCGCCAGGCATCCCAAGTACGAGGAGCTCGGCGCGGCGGCCAGCAACCTGCGCCTGCTGCTGTCTACTCAGGAGCGTCCCGGAACGTCGGCACGAGCTGCGGCAACAGCCTCGGTCGCGCCGGCGTCGGAGGCTGCGGTGGAGACGGCAACGGAGACGGCCGAGACCCTCGCCTGGTGAGACCAGACCGCCAGCCCGGGCCGTACCGGCGCATTTGTGCCCAGCACGGACGAAATCGCTTGAGCATGTGTCCGAGAACGCCGATCTGATGGTCAGATGCCCTTCCGACGCCCGACCATGATCGATCGGCGATGTGCGCGCGCCGCCGTTGTCACGCTCGTGTGCGCGCTCGCATGCTCGTGGGCAGCCGCACCGGGTGGCGCGGCGACATCGTCGGTGGTGGTGGATGCGACGATCCCCACCGTCACCGACGTCACGGCGACGGGCTGCCTGCCGGGCGTTGCGGGCCGAACCGACTTCGGGGTCGTCATCCCGGGCAGCTCGGCGGTGACGACCAGCGACTGCCGGCTCGTGCTCGGGACGAACGCGCCGTCGTCGCAGCTGCTCGTGACCCAGTCCGACGGCCTGCTCGCCCCGATGTTCCAGCCGGCGCGCGGACCACTCGACGCGCTCTTCGATCCGGGTGGCGCCGAGGGCGCGGGCAAGGCACGCACGGACATCAACGGCGGCGCCGACCAGGTGCGCTACGTCGAGATCCAACCGGCCGACGGCAAGATCGTCGCGGGCGGCACCAGCTCGACCGACTTCTCGGTGGCGCGGTACATGCCCGACGGCTCGCTCGACGCGACCTTCAGCCCAGGTGGAACCGACGGCAACGGCCGCCTGCGCGTCCCGGGTCCGGGCGGTGAGAACGCGTACGGCATGGGACTGCAGTCTGACGGCAAGATCCTGCTCTCAGGGATGTACTCCGGGGCGACCGACGACGCGATCGTCATGCGCGTCACCACCGGCGGTGTGCTCGACAACACGTTCGGCGTCGGCGGTGCAGATGGCGACGGCATCGTCACGCTCACCCACGCGGGGTCCAATGAGCAGGCATACGCAATTCGACAGATGCGCGACGGCAGGATCGCGGTCGCCGGACTCGGATGGACCACGCCGTCGGACATGTTCCTCGCCGTGCTCGACCAGGACGGCAACCTCGACCCGACCTTCTCGCCCGGCGGTGCCGACGGCAACGGAGTCCAGACCGTGGACTTCGCGGCAGGCACGGACTTCGCATACACGATGGACATCGCTGCCGATGGCGACTTCCTGCTGGCCGGGTCGACCGGGAGCGACATCGCAGTGGCCCGGCTCGACTCCACCGGTGCCTACGATCCGCTGTTCGCACCGGGTGGCGCCGACGGCGACGGTCGATTGACGTTCGCCGTCGCAGGTTCGCAGGCGGCGCGATCGATCCGCGAGTTCTCGAACGGCGACATCGTCGTCACCGGATTCGACGACCTGGCCTCCAACGACGAGGGCAAGGTCATCCGGATCTCGTCGACCGGGGTGCTCGTGCCCACGTTCGCGACCGGCGGTGCAGATGGGGACGGCGTGCAGACGGTCGACTTCACGGGCGGCGACGACTGGCTGCGCGCGGTGCGCGAGCAGGCCGACGGCAAGATCGTCGCGACCGGGATCAGCAACACCGGCACCGGTGACGACTATGCCATGGTGCGCCTGCTCGCCGATGGCAGCTTCGACCCCACGTTCGGCAACGCAGGTGCTGGGGGCATCGGTCGTGCTCGCGTCGACCTCGGCTTCGCAGAGAGTGGTTACGGGCTCGCCATCGCGGATGACGGCAGCCTGGTCATGGGCGGGTCGAGCGGCGGCGACTACGGCGTGGCACGCATGTCGAGTGACACGATCTCGAACTATGCGGGCACGTGGGCGGCCGGCTCCAATACGTTCGGTGCATGCCTCGTCGATGTCTCCGCCGGCACGGCGCAATGGAACGAGATGGGCGTCGGCAACTGCTCGACCTCCACGGCCGCCGCATGGAACCCGATCCCGGCCGACACGACCGGCGGCATCGCGGACGTCGTGACGTTCTCAGGCGCACAGTCGGGTGTCACCGTGGACCTGCGCTTCGGCATGCGCACGGCGACGTCGCAGGCGCCCGGTGCGTACATCGCGCCGATCACGTTCACCTTCGTCTCGCCCTAGGGGGACGACCTACAGCTCGAACTCGTGCGTGTCGGTGAACTCGAAGCCGGGCGGGCGCGACATCATGTGGCGCACGACCTCCGGCAGCGGCACGTCGTGCTCGACGACCTGTGACACGGCATCGCAGATGTGCATCTCGATGCCGGCCTCGACCGCCATCTGCTTGACGATCGGCGCGGTGCGCATGCCCTCGACGACCTGGCCGATGCGCGCCTTGATCTCGTCGGGCGCGAGGCCCTCCGCGAACAGGCGACCGGCGCGGTGGTTGCGCGAGTGCGGGCTGCGGCACGTGACCATGAGGTCGCCCACGCCCGCGAGGCCGAGGTAGGTCTGCAGGTGCGCGCCGTTCGCCAGGCCCAGGCGCGCCATCTCACCGAGGCCGCGCGTCATCATCGCGGCGATCGCGTTGTCGCCGAAGCCGGACCCCTCGAGCACGCCGGCGGCGATGGCGACGACGTTCTTGGTCGCGCCCGCGAGCTCGACGCCCTTGATGTCGTCGTGCGCGTACACGCGGAAGGCGAAGCCGTTGACGACGTTCTGGATGGCCAGCACCGTGTCGCGGCTCGTGCCGGCCACGACTGCTGCGGTGGGCAGGTCGAGCATCATCTCGCGCGCGATGTTCGGGCCCGACAGCGTGACGTACTTGTCACGGTCCATGTGCTCGGCGGCGACCTCGCTCAGGCGGCGACCGGACGGGTCGAGACCCTTGCCGAGCGACAGGAACATCGGCGCGCGGTTCGCGAAGCGCTCGACGGTCGCGTTGAACGCGCTCGTCGGCACGGCGAGCACGATCGCGTCCCAGTCCTGCTCGGCAGCGTCGTCCACGGTCGTAAAGCGCGTGTCGTGCGGGAACTCGATCCCGGGGAAGTAGCGCTCGTTCGAGTTGGACTCGCGCATCGCGTCGGCGTGGTCGGCGGTGCGAGCCGCGAGCGTCAGCTGCACTGGGCGCGGCCCGAGGATGCGTGCCATCGCGGTGCCGAAGGATCCGGCGCCGACGACCAGCCAGCGAGGGTCGCCCGGTGCCATGCTAGGCGCGGCTCCGGTACTCGATCACGAGCGGGCAGCCCTCGAATCCGAACTTCTCGCGGATCTGGTTCTCGAGGAAGAAGCCGTAGGGGCGCGTCATGAGCTCCTTGGCGTTCACGAACACGCGGAACTTCGGCGGCGCCTGGCCGACCTGCGTGCCGTAGAGCACGTTGAGGCGTCGACGCGAGCGCTTGTCGAGCGGACCGGGGTTGCGGTCCTTGAGCTCCTTGAGCAGGCGGTTGAACTCGCCCGTCGTCACGCGCTTGGACTGGCGGTCGTGGAGTTCGATCGCCTTGCGCAGCAGCTTCTGGATGTTGCGGTTCTCGGTGCCGGACGTCGTGACGACCTCCGGGCGCTGGCGCAGCTTCTGCGTGATGGTCGCGCTGACGTCGAGCAGGTCCACGTCGTTGATGTCCCACTTGGACAGCGCGACGATCGTGGCGCAGTCGCGCTCGCGCATGGCGTCGGCGACCGACAGGTCGTTCTCGCGCACTCCCATGCTCGCGTCGACGAGCAGGATCGCGACGTCGGCGCGCTCGGCGGCCTGCAGCGCGCGCACCTCGCTGTAGTAGTCGAGCGGGTCCTGGCCGGAGCGCTTGCGGCGCAGGCCGGCCGTGTCCACGAGGATGACCTCGCGGCCTTCGAACTCGAAGCGAGTGTCGACGGAGTCTCGGGTCGTGCCCGGCATGTCCGCGACGATGTGGCGGTCCTCCCCGCCGAGGATCGCGTTCGCGAGCGTCGACTTGCCGACGTTCGGGCGGCCGACGATCGCGATGCGCACTGCCTTGTCGTCGTCGCGACGGAAGCGGGTGCCGTTCTCGCGCAGCTCGTCGACGACGACGTCGAGCAGGTCACCCGTGTTGTTGCCGTGGTGCGCGCTGACCGGGATCGGCATGCCGAGCCCGAGCTCGAAGAACTCGACGGCGTCGTTCTCGTTGCGCGCGCTGTCGAGCTTGTTCGCCACGATGCGCGTGGGCACGCGGCTCTTGCGCAGGATCTCACCGAGCTCGTGGTCGGCGGCGCTGACGCCTTCCTTGCCATCGACGATCAGCAGCACCATGTCGCACTCGGCGATCGCCTCGTTGACCTGCGCCTTGATCTCCTTGGCCATGTGCGACTGGTCACCGGAGTCGACGCCGCCGGTGTCGATGAGCAGGAAGCGCTCACCGTTCCACTCGCACTCGATCTCCTTGCGGTCGCGCGTCACGCCCGGCGTGTCGTGCACGATGGCGATGCGAGTGCCGCTCAGTCGATTGACGAGCGTGGACTTGCCGACGTTCGGATAGCCGACCACGGCGACGCGACCGATGAACTCGACCGACGCGTCTTCCTCGAGCGCTGCGAGCTCCTCGAGCTCGGCGGCGATCCACTCGGCGTCATCCTCGTCGAGCGCAGCGAGCGCGGGGTCGTACAACTCGTCGTCCAGGTGCTCATCGAGCTGGTCCACGAAGTCGGCGGTATCGTCCTGAGGCATGTCGGTGGTCGTTTCCATGGGTCGACCAGCCATTGTCGCAGACATGGCGAGTCCGGCGGTGCACTCGGCGCCTCACCGAGCCGGGCGGGACTACGAGATGCGCGCGATCGCGATCGCGGTGTCGAGTTCGCGGCGCCCGTCGTCGAGCAGGCTCAGCGTCTCGCTCGGCAGTGAATCGCGGCGATGCGCGGCGTCGCCGAGGGGGGCGACGCTCGCGTGGTACTGGTTCAGCAGCACGATCGCGTGGCGCGTGTGATCCAGTGCCCGCTCGGCGTGGATGCGCGTCGCGAACGGCGTGCTCGGCGTGTTGATCGACTGGAGGATGTTGAGCCCCGATTGCGCCTGCTGGAGCGCCATCACGGCGACGATCGCGCTCGGGGCGGTGTTCGGACCGCCGATGCGCGAGGTCGCGATCGCGGCCTCGAAGCGGATCGCGGCAAGCTGGAACAGGCGCGATGGCGACACGAGGTCGAACGACTCGCTCGCGTCGGTCGGTCCGTAGGCAGCTGCGATGTGTGGCGTGGCAATGCGCACTGGTTCGAACCCCTCCCTGGGTCGATGCCCATCCTCGGGCACCACCGCCGGGATTCGAACGCTGGCATGCCGGCCGGGGCCGGGTGGGGCCGCGCTCACGGCCGTGCGCGGCCGCGACGCGGCGATCAGCGCCTGTGCGACCTGCCGTAGGCGTGGTAGCGACGACCGTCGAACAGCACGTCCATCGCGTCGCCGGGCATGCCACGAGCGGTCGAGAAGGCAAGCTTGCGCAGCACCCTGTGCGCCACCTTGCGCGCGATCGGATTGTTCTCGGCGCGTTCGATGAGCGACGCCATCTTCGCCTGGAGCTGGACCGACGATTCGACCTGCTCCGCGGTCAGGCCGAACTCGGCGAGCTCGGCGCGTGCCACCGCCTCGTCGAATGGCGGGGTCTCGCCCTCCACGGCGGTGATGATCGCCTTGCCGTGTGGTGATCGGGCGCCACCGGATCCGAAGCTGGCGATCCGCGTCGTGAAGCGGAACCCGAACAGGCCAGGCTCGCGCTCGTTGCCGTGGTACACCTCGAGCACGCGCTCGTTGGCCCGCTTGCCGGCGGCGACCGGAGCGGCAGCTGGCTGCACCGCCGGGACCGCCTCGGCCACGGGCACGATCGCCGGCGCGGCCTTCACCACCGGGGAGGCAGCGAGCGGCGGGTGGAGGTGGTCGGTCCAGGTCGCACCGTCCCACCACCGAAGTCGGGACGGGTCGTGCGGGTCGGCGAACCAACCGGCTGCAGGTGCGGCAGAGGACATGTGGCGCATATCGGCCCACACCCCGCAGAACGTGAGCCGCCGCAAAAGCTCCTGAATTCTGTTTATCCTGCCGGGATGCAATACCGAATTCCCCATGGGGACGCCGATACGGACTGCATGCCCTCCCCGCTCAACCAGCGGCAATTCCGGCGCGCCCTGGTGCTGTGCGGCCTCGTCGTGGCGGTGGCACTGGGAACGAGCGCGCACGGCGCTTCCTCCAATGTGACCGTGAACCTGGACGTGCTCAGCTGGACCAGCGTCGACAGCGCCGTCTGCGCGGCGACTCCGAGCGCTGTCTCCTTCGGGACGGCGCTCCCCAACGACAAGCTGACGACCACCGCCGACTGCCGCGTCGCATTCGATTCCAACTCGCCGACGGCGTCGCTCCACCTTCGGCAGGCAGACCGCGCCGGAAACCCGATGTGGCGGCTCCCGGTCGGGACATTCGACCAGGGGTTCGACGGCGCGAGCGGCACCGGCAACGGCTTCGTCTCGCTGGACCTGGGCGGCCAGCACGACAATGCGGTGGACGTCGACGTGGATTCGCAGCAGCGGGTCGTCATCGCTCGCAGGTCGGTCTTCGCGGCGATCAAGACCTCGATCACCCGGCTCGATGCCAACGGCGTCGCTGACCCGTCCTTCGGCACGTCGGGCACGTGGCAACCCGTATCCGGCAACCACCGTGAGCCAACCGACACCGAGTTGTTCGCCGACGATTCGGTGGCGTGGGTCGGCACCTGGTGGAACGGCGCGAACATGGACGTCGTCGCCGGACGCCTGACTCCGCTCGGCCAGACCGATACCTCCTTCAGCGGCCCGGACGGCCAGCACGAGCTGCACATCGGCACGGGCGACAACACTCCGAGCGGACTCGCGCTCGACGAAGCAGGCAACTACGTCATCGCCGGCAGTGCACAGGTCGCCGGTTCAGAGGACGTCGCCATGTATCGGCTCTCGAGCACCGGCGTGCCCGACGTCACGTTCGATGGACCGTCCGGCACGGGGAACGGATCGTTTACCTTCTCCGTGGTCGCCGGCAACGAGCACGTCGAAGACGTCCGGGTCCAGGCCGACGGACGAATCATCGTGTCGGGTTCCGTCGCGGACGGCCGGTTGTTCGTCGCCCGCCTGCTCTCCAACGGCGCGCTCGATCCCACCTTCGACGGGCCGACGGGAATCGGCAACGGGATCGTCATCCATGACCTCCCCGGGTCGCCCGAGGTTGCGTACGCGGTCGAGCCGACACCCGACGGCCGCATTCTCTTCTCCGGCATCGCGAACGACGATCTGCTCATCGGGCGCCTCGAGGCTGACGGAGACCTCGACCCGCTGTTCGCCGGCGACGGCTCGTACGCCCGCAACATCGGCGGACAGGACATCGCGTTCGATCTCGCGCTCCAGGAGAACGGATCGATCCTCGTCGTGGGGCGATCGCTCGGAAGCCAGGCGTGGACCGCCCGGGTCGACACCACCGGCTCGGCTGACCTGTCGTTCGACGGACCGACCGGTACGGGCAACGGGCTCGTCGCGGTCAACTTCCCGGGGGTGAACGACCAAGGAATCGCAGTGGATGTCGTCGATGGAGCGCCGGTCATCGCAGGGCGCGGCGACAATGCGACCGAGGACACCGCGGTCGCGAAGATCGCCGCGTCGTCGATCCCGTCCTACGACGGGGGCGCTGCGAGCTGGACCAGTGCCCCCATGTTCGGCGCGTGCCTCCGGGCCACCACGGCCGCGTCGGCCACGTGGACGCCGCACATCTCCTGCCCTACCACCAACGGCGTGTACTGGAAGGGTGTCGCTCCGACGACATCGCAGATCGCGTCGAAGTCAGGCGCCGGTTCGAGCGTCGACCTGCGCTTCGGAGTGCACGTGGGCAACACCACCGGACCCGGCGCCTATGTCGCGCCCCTCGAGTTCGTGGTCATGGCTCCGTAGCACACGATCGCCGGCCGCCATGTGCCGCGATCATCAGCCCAGCAGCGCGTCGCGCTGCGCGACCGCGCGATTTGCTGCCTCGGCGAGATTCGTCTGGGCAGCCTGCGCCAGGATGTTCGCGCCCGCGAGCGCGAACAGGCGGGTCGCCACCCGTCCGTGCTGCGGCGCCAGCGCGTTGCCGAACGTCACGGCGGCGGCCGCCCATGGCCCGAGGCAGCGCGTGCAGAGGATGAGTTCGCCGATGCTGCCGCGGATGCCGCCCTCGACCGGCTGCTTCGCATCGGCGTGCGCGTCGGCGGGATCGGTGCCCGGCGCGGGCTGGACGAACGGCTCGCGCACGACCGCCCCGATCTTCTCCTTCGCCACCATGCGCGCGATGAAGAACGTCGCCAAGGCAGCCTCGGTGAGCTCGAGGGCATTCGCGTCGGTGCGACCTCGACGCGTCGCCACGTGGGTCAGCAGCCCGGCGCCGATGCTGAAGGCGCCCATGACGGGCGCGTAGCGGCGGGCAGCACTGGTCGATGCGCCGGTCGGTACGTGTGCGGGATGGTGCGAGGAATCCATGCGAAAGCCGGTTCCCGCACGGCGATCGGTTAACGCCTCAGAACGATCGATCCGCGCGCAGCGCGTCCCACAGCTCCTGCACGTCGCCCCACACCTGCGTGGTCGCGCGCCGGATGTTGTCGGGGGTCGCGAGCTGTCCGTCGAAGGTGTGCGGTCGCCCGAACGCGACGGTGACGCGAAACAGGCTCTCGCTCCAGCGATTGCCGTAGATCGCCACGGGAACGATCGGCACGCCCGTCACGAGCGCGAGGCGAGCGGCACCCTGGCGCGGTCGCGCGAGCCGACCCTCGTACACGCGAGTGCCTTCGGGGAACACGCCGAGCGAGTCGCCGCGTCGCAGCACTTCCTCGCCGATGTGCAGCGCCACGCGGTCGCCCGCGCCACGGCGCACCGGGAAGAAGCCGATCGCGTCGGCCATGTTCTTGACGTAGCGGTTCTCGGCGAGCTCGGCCTTGCCCATGTAGCGGATCACGCGGTTGAGCGGCGTGATGAGGAACGCCGGGTCCCACATCGACGCGTGGTTGGCGATGAACAGGCACGGGCCGTCCGGCACGCGCTCCACGCCCACCGACTTGAGCCGGAAACCCTTCTCCCAGATCGGGCGCGTTCGCGACAGCACCCGATCGAAGTTGGCGAGGCCCGCCTCGTTGTTGATCCACTCGTCGGCGGTACGTCCCTGCGTGATCTCCTGGCCGAGCAGCTCGCGGCGCCGCTCGAGCCACTGGTCCACGACGAGGTCGACGCCCTCCTGGATGCCCATCGTGGTGGTGTCGACGACGATCGCGTCGTCCGCGGCGCCGCTCTGCTTGGCGTCACGCGCGTCGCGCGCCGCGAGGTCCTGGGCGACGTCGTCGCTCTTGCTGGTGCCGAGCTCGTCCTGCTGCCCGCCGCGTCGTCGCGCGCGTTCCTCCAGGTCGGCGGTGATGAAGATCTTCAGGTCCGCGTCGGGGCGCACGGTGGTGCCGCAGTCGCGACCGTCGAGCACGCTGTCGCGGTCGAGCGAGAGCTGGCGCTGGCGGGCGACGAGCACGTCACGCACGCCGTCGTGCGATGCCACCTTCGATGCCGCGTCGTCGATGCGTGGCTCGCGTATCGCGTCGGTGACGTCGACGCCCGCGATGCGCACGACCCAGCGGCCCTCGTGGTAGCCGAGGTTGGTCGGCTGCGCGATCGCCAGGCCGCGCAGGCGTGCGCCGTCGTCGAGCGGAATGCCACGTTCGAGCGCGAGCCAGCCGAGCGCGCGGTACGTCGCGCCGGTCTCCACGTAGTTGAAGCCGAGCGACTCCGCGACGAGGCGGGCGATCGTGCTCTTGCCGCTGCCGGCAGGGCCGTCGACGGTGATCGTCAGCGACCGCGTCCAGCGCTCGCCCTGCGTCAGTTCGGCGCGGTGCACGGGGCGCGAGACGTCGACCGGATCGACCGTGGCTGGTGTGGAAGTCGTGGTCATCGGGATGGATGTTACCCCGACGTAGCCGCGCGATGCGCCGCGATTTCGAACGGTCGTCGTTGACGAACCCGGAGATCCGTCGCACGATGGACGAAGCGCCACCCACGGGGGGAGTGGCGCATCGCCAGATCGCCGAGGTTCTCCCACCATGTGTGGAGTCACGCCAGCAACGTCACCGCTGCCGCATGCGTCCGTTCCCGCCGGAACGATCGCGACGGATCCGACCGCCACGGGCGGCGGTATCACGACGCCGCCACAGGCGCCGAGCCTCGACACGGCCACGATCATCCCGGTCCTGCAGCAGCTCGTCACGGTGCTTCAGGCACTGGCCACCGCGCTGCAGGGCGCAGGCGCCATCACACCAGGGGCGGCGACCGGCGCGATGGGCGCACCGAGCGCAGCCGCAGCCGGCGCGACCGCGGGTGCAGCCGGAGCGCAGGGCGGGGGTCCGCCGGCCAAGGGCGGCGGCGCGAACGCGATGCCCGGCATGAAGATGGGCGGCGACCACGGCGCGCACGCCGACGAGGGCCACCACCATGGCATGAAGATCATCCAGCGCTCGACCGCGCCGAACCCCGCGCTGGCGCAGAAGAACTTCAGCGCGGTGTACTCGACGTTCCGCTCGCACACGCGTCAGGGCCTCGAGTTCCGCAACAACAACACGCACGGCTACCTGCCGAAGACCGAGCGCGACGCGTACCACCGCGCCAACCCCGGCCTGCCCGTTCCTGAATCGCTCGTGTTCCGTGAGGGCAGCAACACGCCGATCGGCATCGTGTTCCGCTCCACCACCGCCGGTCCGAGCATGGACCTGGGTGCGGGCGACCGCCACGACCACACCGGCGACAAGGGCAACAGCCAGATGCAGCACATCTGGTTCACCCCGAACAACCTCGACTTCGCCTTCTCCGACGTCGAGCACGGCATGACCGGTTCGACCGCGGCCGCGATGAAGAAGATGGGCTACCCGACCTGACCAGGTCGCGCGACTGACGTCAGCGCTGCGCGAGCGCGTCAAGCACGTCGAAGAACCCGGGGAACGACACGTCCACGCAGTCGGCGTTCTCGATCGTCACGCCGTGCCTGGACACGAGTCCGATGATCCCGCCGAGCATCGCGAGGCGATGGTCGCCGGCCGCGTCCATGGTGCCGCCGTCGGGGCGCACCGTCGAGCCGCGGATGATGAACCCGTCCTTGAGCGGCTGGCACGAGATGCCCACCCGCTTGAGCGCCTGCGCGAGGTCCTCGATGCGGTCGCTCTCCTTCGCGCGCAGCTCCTCCGCGCCGCGGATGACGAACTCGCCCTTCCGGAAGTGCCCGATGAGCGCGAGGATCGGCAGCTCGTCGATCATGCGCGCGACGTCCGACGTCTCGATGAACGCCTTCTTCATCGTCGAGTGGTGGATCTCCAGGTCGGCGATCGGCTCACCATCGACCTCCCGGCGACCCGACGCCATCACGTGCGCGCCCATCTGCTCGAGGACGTCCACGAAGCCGCTGCGACCCTCGGAGTCGATCACGCCGGGCAGGCGCAGCAGCGATCCGTGCAGCACGGTCGCCGCCGCGATGAGCGGTGCCGCGGCCGACGGATCGGCGGGAATCGTCGTGTCGGGCAGCTCGATCGACTCGATCGGCGCGATGCTGACGGTGCGCCCGTCGCGCACGATCGTCGCCCCCGCCCGGCGCAGCATGCGCTCGGTGTGGTCGCGCAGCACGGCCGGCTCGACGACGCTCGTGCGCGCCTCCGCACCGAGGCCCGCGAGCAGGATCGCCGACTGCACCTGGGCGCTCGCGACGTTCAGCTCGATCGTGCCGCCGTGCAGCGGTCCACCGCTCGTGACGCGCATCGGCAGCGTGTCGCCCGTGGCGAGCTCGATCTTCGCGCCGAGTTCGTTGAGCGGATCGGCGATGCGTGCCATCGGGCGTCGTGACAGCGATTCGTCGCCGGTCAGCTCGAACGTGCGCCCGGACGGCAGCCCGGCGAGCAGTCCCGCGAGCAGCCGCGCGAGCGTGCCCGCGTTGCGACAGTCGATGGGAGCGCCGTCGGCGGGCGGCTGGATGTTGCGCAGGCCGACGCCCGTGACGAACACGTGTGACGGGTCGTCGGCATCTCGTTCGACGGTGGCGCCGAGCTGCACGATCGCGTCGAGCGTCGCGGCGACGTCGTCGCCCGTGGCGAGGTTGCGGAGCTCGACGCGTCGCGTGGACGCGAGCGCGAGCAGCAGCGCGCGGTGCGAGACGCTCTTGTCGCCGGGGAGGTGGACCTCGCCCAGGATGGCGGTTGCTGGTGCTACGTGGACGGTGCTCATCGAGCCCGCCAGTCTACGCGCTAGAGCTTGCCGACGAGCCGACGCGCCTCGCTCGGCGTGCCATCCATGCGCCGGATGCCGCGCTCGAGGCGGATGCGCTGGGCGGCCGACAGCCGGTGCGCCTTGGCGATGCGCGTGGCCAGCTCCGCGGGCACGTCGCGCAGCTCGCGGGCCTGGAGCACGTCCTTGGCCTCCTCGAGCTGCGTGGGATCCTTCCAGCTCACGCCGGCTGCGCCGAGCAGGATCCGCAGCGAGTCGACGTACTCCGGGTAACCGCCGCGATCGGTCCGGTACTCGATCTTCTCGTACCGCTTCGGATACGTCATCCCGAGCTGTTTCGCGGTGTCCGCGGCGACGCCCGGCCAGCGCGCGATCGTGTCGGCGGTGCCCTCCTCCAGCCAGCGATACGTGGATGAGTCCCCGTCGCCGGGCGTGACGGCGTGCTCGAGCTCGTGGCGCACGACGTAGGCCGTGAACAGGTTCTCGGCGGCGGTCGCGCGCTTGGGGGTCTCGATCCAGGTGTGCAGGCCCTTGGAGATCACGGGTCCGAAGACGATCTGCTGGATGCGCGGGTCGTACCAGGCGTAGGCGCCACCGGCGAGGTCGGCCGCGACGGCGGAGAGCACGTCGGTGACCATCTTCTTCTCGGCGGGGGTGTTGTAGTAGCCGTCGGTCGGGAACTCCTCGATGATTCCCGAGATCGCGGCCGCCTCGACGCCGCCACGTGTCCGGGCGATCGAGATGCCTTCGAGCAGCGCCCCCTCGTCCTCGAGGATGCGTTGCACGCCGTGGAGCACGTCGAGCGCGCGCTCGCGACGCGGGCCGTTGAACAGTCGCACCGCAGGCTTGGTCTGCAGGGTCACGTCGCGCGAAGGAATCGGGCCGGATCCGTCGATGTCGATGCGCACCTGCCTGGTGATCGTCGAACCGAACGTGCCACCGGTGACGTGCATGTCGCGGATGAAGGGATCGGTGATCGTCGCCTTGCGATAGGCGTCCGGGTCCTCGAAGATCGGGCCGTAATTGGTGCGGTCGTCGCCGTCCTCGAGGAAATTGCCGCTCGATCCGTCGGTGTTGCTCAGGAACATGTACCCGACGCTGCCGATGACGGCGATCAGGAACAGTGCGAAGAAACCGCGCAGGACGGTGCCGCGATCGATCATGGTGCTTTCCCCTCCTATGCGGTCGGCACGACCGACAGGGGAGAACCGCCGGGGCGCCCGTCCAGGACCGTGCGGCGTGACCCGACGGCCTCCAGGACTCGATCGAGAGACACCACCAGTTCGCGGAACTGGTCCAGATCGAGCGACTGCTCGCCGTCCGACAGGGCCATCTGCGGTGTGTCGTGCACCTCGACCATCACTCCATCGGCGCCGACGGCCGCCGCCGCAAGGGCCAGGTCCGGAACCCACCGTGCGACGCCGGCGGGATGCGAGGGGTCGACGAGGATCGGCAGGTGCGTGCGCTCACGCAGCACCGGGATCGCGGAGATGTCGAGGGTGAACCGCGTGGCAGGCTCGAAGGTGCGGATGCCGCGCTCGACGAGCAGGATGTCCTCGTTGCCCTCCGCCAGGATGTAGTCCGCGGCGTCGAGGAGCTCCTGGATGGTGGAGCCGAACCCGCGCTTGAGCAGGATCGGACGCCCGGTTCGCGCCAGTTCGCGCAGCAGCGCGCCATTGGACATGTTGCGCGCGCCGACCTGCAGGACGTCGGCATGCTCGGCCGCGAGCTCGGCGTCGCGTGGGTCGAGCACCTCGGTGACGACGGGCAACCCGGTCTGGTCGCGGGCGGCGGCGAGCATCGCGAGCGCGTCGGCGCCCAGTCCCTGGAACGAGCGGGGCGACGTGCGCGGCTTCCACGCACCGCCGCGCAGCATGCCGGCGCCGCTCGCGGCGATCGATTCGGCGATGCGCCCTATTCCGTCGACCGATTCCACCGAGCACGGTCCTGCGATGACGAGGAACGAGCCGTCGCCGACCACGGCTCCGGTATCGCCGATCGCGACGCGCCGGCGTGCGCCGGGTCGATGTGCGGGGGAATCCACGCAGTCATCCTAGGCGAGCGTCGCGCGAGCGTCGGATTCGGATCTCCCTTATCGGCCTTTACAAGCAGGCCGATCCGGTGCATGTTGGACGAGAAGCAAACGCCGAACTGCCCGGTTGCCCCCAGCGCCATGCATCAGCCCACCCCACCCCACACCGACTTTGCCGCGACGCTCGAGCTCCCGCCCGTGCCGTTCGCCCGCACCGGCTCGTACGGCACCGCCGACGAGCTGCCAGCCCTTGCACCGCAGGCCGCGGTCGCCGTGGCACCCACGCCGGCCTTCGCGGCTCCGGTCGCGGCTGCGCCGCAGATCGTGGAAGCTCCGGCCACCGTCGGTACCTCGATCTCCGAGCTGCTCGACGCGCTCAAGCTCGACGGCGTCACGATGGATGCCGACCAGATTCGCCCGCACGCCGAGTTCTCGTCGGCCGTCGAGCGCCGCGGCCGCGACGAGCGCCGCACCAAGCCTCGCCACACCAATGATCGACGCGCCTTCGCGAGCACGAACCTCGCGATGCCGGAGCAGGGTCCCGTGGATCCGCGTCCGCAGGCCGCACCGCCCGTCGCGCACGTCGCGACGAGCCCGGCTCCCATCGACACGATCATGCCCGAGCTGCCGCTGCCGCTCGAGCCCTCGCGACCCTACGAGCTGCCGAGCCGCGGCGTCGCCACCGGCACGATGCGCACCACCCGCGCGAACGTGCACGTCAACGAGCTGCCGTTTCCCGCCACCGGGATGGCGTATCCCGCGCCGCCCGCCGGTGCGCCCGAGCCGCCGGTCGCTCCGCCGACCCCGGCTGCCGACCTGGCGCCCATGCACGGATTCGACGCGGTTCCCGCGCTGCACGCCCAGCCTGCGCCCGCCGGCACGACGCCGTTCGTCGGCATCGACGCCGTCTTCGCGAATTCCGCGCCGATCCCGGTTGGTCGCCTCGAGCCCTTCGCCGCTGCCGTGCACGTGCCGGCAGCTGGGCCCGCTGGTCCCGCGATGGCACCCGGCTTCGGACTCGATCCCGTCGTTGCAGCCGTTGCCGCTGCCCCGTCTGCCTGGCATGGCGGCGCAGTGCAGGTGGACGATGCGATGCTCGTGTGGAACGCACCCGGCACGACCGCGCCGCTCGCGCCGTCCGTGGCCGCGATGATCTCGCCCGCGCCTCCGAGCGCGATGCAGCCGTCAGCCGCCGCGACGCCCGCTGCCGCGGGTATTGCCACCACCGCTCTTGCCCCGACTGCCGCTGCCGGGTCCCGACCCGCGCGGGGGCTTGGCGGTTCGCTGCTTCGGCTTGTGCTGCTCGTTGGCGTTCCTGCTGCCTCCGGCACCGGCATCGCGGTCGCGCTGGACCGCTTCGTCTTCTGACGTCGCGGGCTTCGGCTTCCACGTCTTCGGCTTCGTGCTCGCCGCAGGCTTCGCACTCTTGACCGGCTTCGGCTTCGCGGGCTTCGCCGGCTTGTCGCCGGGAACGGCTTCGCCTTCGGTGCGGGGCGGGCCGAACTTCTCGGCGCGTCGCTCCGCGCGCGATCCGGGCTCCTTCGTGCGCGCCGGCGCGAGCCCGGCGGCCTTGCGCAGGCGACGAATCTCCTGGTCGGTGAGCGGTCGCGACGCTCCCGGCGCGAGGCCGGCCAGCACCAGCGGTCCATACGCGGTGCGCGCCAACTCGATCACGGGGTGACCGATGGCCTCGCACATGCGACGCACCTGGCGGTTGCGGCCCTCGTGGATCGTCAGCTCGAGCACTGAGTGCTTCGCGCCGGCGTCGACGACCTTCGCCTCGGCCGGCGCCGTCATGCCGTCCTCCAGCTCGACGCCTTCCGCGAGCTGGCGCGCCGTGGCGGCCGACACGCCGCCCTGCACGAGCACTCGATACGTCTTGGTGACGCCGAACGACGGATGCATGAGCCGGTGCGCGAGCTCGCCGTCGTTGGTCAGCAGCAGCAGGCCGCTCGTGTCGATGTCGAGGCGCCCGACCGGATACACGCGAACGTCGTCCGGTACGAGGGTCGCCACCGTCGCGCGCCCCTGGGGATCGTCGAGCGTCGTGACGATGCCCGTGGGCTTGTTGAGCATGAAGAAGCGCGGCGCTTGTGGACCGACCTCGACCCCGCCCACGCGGACGGTGTCGCCGGGAACGACGCGCATGCCGAGCGTCGCGAGCTTGCCGTTCACGGTGACGCGCCCCTGCTTGATCATGACCTCGGCATGGCGTCGCGAGGTGACTCCGGCGCCGGAGATGAACTTCTGGAGCTTCTCGCCGACGGGCGGCTTGTCGCCGGGCAGCAGGAATGGATCACGCGGGGAAGGCATGTCGCAAGGTTACGGCACCCGGGGCGGTGCGCGCGTCGGAGCGACCATGCGCGGGTAGTGCGCGTGCATGTCCGTGACCGATGCGCCCGACCACTCCACGCCCACCACCGCGTCGTCCGAGGCCGGGCGGCGCGTGCTCGTGCTGAGCACCGACCTGGGCGGTGGCCACGATGCACTCGCTGCGGGCCTGCGCGAGGAGCTCGGCCAGCGCGACGAGCCGGTCCACGTGGAGGTCGAGAACGGGCTGCACGTGGTGAACCCGTTCCTCAACGAGCTCGCGCGCGACGGGTACAAGTCGTCGGTCGAACGCCAGCCGTGGTCGTATCAGCTCTGGTACTGGCTCCTGTCGGCGACGGCCCTGGCGCGCGTCGTGCGCTGGATCGCGTGGCGCGGGATGCGGCGGCGCATCCTGGCGCGCATCGAGCAGTCGCGACCGGACGTCGTGGTCTCGACCTATCCGTTCCTCACCGCCGTGCTCGGCAAGCTCCGGCGCGAGGGCGACCTCGCCGTGCCCGCCGTGGGGCTGCTCATCGATTCGGGCCCGCACGACCTGTGGCTCGCGCCCGGCATCGACCTGCACGTGGCGATGAACCCGGCGGACTGTGACCGAGCACGCGAGGCGTGGCCGCCGCAGTCGTACTACCCGACGCTCGAGGTGACGTCCGCGCGCCCTGCAGTCGATCCGCGCTGTCGACGCGACACCTTCGACCGCGCCGCGGGCCGACTGCAGTTCGACCTGCCCGCGGACGCACGCGTGCTGCTCGTGTCCGGCGGTTCGTGGGGGCTCGCCCTGCCCGACGAGGTGCTGCTGCGCATCCTGGACCAGACGGACCTGCACATCGCCGTCGCGGTCGGCCGCAACGAGTCCCTCGCAGACCACCTGCTCGAGCTGCTCCCAGCCGAGCGCTCGACCGTCGTCCGGTTCACGCGCGAGATGCCGACGCTGCTGCACGCGAGCGATGCGGCGCTGCTCAACGCCGGCGGCATGACGTGTCACGAGTGCTTCGCGCTCGGCACGCCCGTCATCCTGTTCGACCCGCTGCCAGGCCACGGTCGCAGCGCGGCACGGGCACTGCACGAGGACGGCCTCGCGCTGCACGCGAAGACGGCCGACGACCTGCTCGCGACGCTCGACGAGTTGTCAGTCGGCGCAGCGGGCGACCTGCGTCGACGCGCGGATCGCGCGCTCGGACTCGCGAACCAGCCGCTGCTGGGCGACGTCGTGCTCGATGCCCGGCTGCGCGAGATCCCGGCCGGCGACTCGATCGTCACCACCGCCGGGCGCGCCATCAAGCAGCGCCTCGGCCTCGTCATCGCCGCGCTCGTCGCGGTCGGGCTGGGCACGGCGCTGTGGTCGCAGCGCGCCGCGCTCGCGGACTTCGAGTGGCACCTGTCGTGGCCGGCGCTCGTAGGTGCGATCGCGCTCGTCGCGCTCGGACCGCTCACCCAGGCGATCGCGTTCTGGGTGCTGCTGCGCCAGTTCGGTGTCGCCGCCGCGGGACTCGGCGAATCGATGGCGGTGTGGTCGTGGAGCGCGCTCGCGAGGTTCGCGCCGGGCGGCGTGATGATGCTCGTCGTGCGCGTGCGCGAGGGTGAGCGCCTGTCCGCCTCGCGGATGCAGGTGCTCGGCACGAGCGCGTACGAGCAGGCGCTCGCGATCGTGGGGGCGGCGCTGGTGAGCGTAGCGGGCTTCCTCGTCGCCGCGACCGAACCGCCGCCGGTCGTCATCATCGTCGCCGCAGTCGGCGTGATCGCCGTGGTCGCCGCGCGACCGCGCCTGCTCGGGGGTCGCCTGCTGCACATCGCGCAGCGCTTCGGCGCCCAGCTCGAGCAGCTCCCTCGTGGTCGCGCGATGTCGCTCGTGCTCGCGCTCAACTGTGCCGGCTGGGTCGCCGTGGGCTCCGGAGCGCTCGTCGCGCTCACCGGTCTCGTCACGGGCGACGCGCCGTCGCTCGGCTGGATGGTGGGCGTGTACGCGCTCGCGTGGATGATCGGATTCGTCACGCCGCTCGCGCCCGGCGGTCTCGGCGTGCGCGAAGCGGTGCTCACCTCCTTCCTCGCTCCGGTCTACGGACTCGGCGCGGCGGCCGTGATCGCGATCGGGCTGCGCATCGTGCACATGGCAGCCGACCTGCTCGCGTCGGGCGTGATCGAGCTGGGCTATCGCCTGCGCCGCTCGACCGCGCTCGAGTTCAGGTGGTCGCGGCGCGCGTGAGCCGGCGGTGCACCGCGAGCGACAGCACGCCGGCGAGGGTCATGCCGGTGAGGTTGATCGCGAGCGTCAGCATCGCGTCGACGGCTTCGCGCTCGCGTCCATAGGCGAGCAGCGCTGCGGCGTCGGCTGCCGCCGGGATCGTGGTGACGCTGATGAGCACGCCGATGAGCGATCCGCTGCGACTGCTCGTGATCGCGAGCGTGCCGGCGACACCCGCGACGAGCGCGATCACGAACGACAGCGTGGTCGGCGTCGCCACTTCCTTGACGAAGCCGGCGAACTCGAGCCGGTCCGGGAACGCGCCGGTGGCATCCAGGGCAAGCGTGAACAGCGACGCTGCGGCGATCGCGATCGCGAAGCCGACCACCAGCGTGAGCGCACCACGCGCCGCTGCGCGCCAGCGGCCGTCCAGCACTGCGACGAACAATGCTGCGAGCGGCCCGAATTCCGGTCCGATCACCATCGCGCCGACGACGAGGATCGCGGAGTTGGTGACCACGCCGATCGCGCCGAGCATCGTCGCGAGGACCATGAACAGCAGGAACGTCACTGTCGGCGTGAGTTCCTCGTCGAGCAGGTCGCGCAGCTGTCGCCAGATGAGCGCATCCGACGCCGAGCCGGACGCCGCGAGCTCCGCGGTATCGGCGCGTTCGGACAGGTGGGTCAGGTCACCGATGAGGGTGACGTTCGAGTCGCCGCTGCAGAACCCGGCTTCGTGCAGCGATTCGACGACGCCGTTCGCGACCTCGCGCGGCACGTCGCACGACACCAGGTCGCCTGGCGGGTCGATGAGCACGCCGCGCTGGCGTGTCACGTTGATCGCGTGCGGCGCCACGGCGAGCAGCTCGGCGGCGCGCTGCGCCTGCGCGTCGGGCGCGTGGACTTCGATGCGCAGCAGCGTCATCGCGTCCTCGCGTTACTCGACGCGGGCCTCGGCCATCTTCTCGAGCTGCTCCTTCATGCGCGCGACGTCCTCCTCGCCGGGACCGAAGCCCTCCAGCTCGGGGAGTGCGGCGAGGCTCGACAGGCCGAATGCACGCTCGAAGTGCGCGGTCGTGCGAAACAGCACGGCGCCGGTGTCGCTGCGTCCGGCTTCCTCGATGAAGCCACGCTCCATGAGGCCGGCCATCGCGGCGTCGACGCTGACGCCGCGGATCTTCGCGAGGTCGGGTCGGCTGACCGGCTGCAGGTACGAGACGATCGCGAGCGTCTCGATGGCGCTCGGCGACAGGCGCGTGTCACCCTGCGGGCGCGTCATGCGACCGAGGATCGACTCGCAGCGATCGCTGGCGCGGAACGCCCAGCCGCCTGCGACGCGCTCGAGCACGATGCCGCGGGTGCCTTCGCTCCACGTCTGCATCATGTCGACGAGGCACTCGTGCAGGTCGTCCTCGTCCTGCTCGGTGATCTCCGCGAGCTGCTTGGTGTCGATCGGCACGGGCGACACGAACAGCAGTGCTTCGAGCTGGTGCTCGAGCGCGGGGCCGACCGCGTCCTGGTGCGTGGTGCCGATCGGGCGCAGCTCGGCGACCGCGCCCAGCTGTGCGTCGTTGTTGGAATGCTCGTCGGAGTCGGCATCGGCCTGCGCGGCGCCGGCGGCGGCGTCGGCGGGTGCGACGCGAGGTCGCAGCGCGACGACGTTGGTCTCCTCCGCCTGCTCCTGGTCCGTGTCGGTGCCGGGCTCGATCGTGGTGGTATCAGTCATGCCGTCTGGACTCCCATGTCCCCGTCGGCAGCATCCCCTGCTGCCTCGTCACCCGTCACCTGCGCGGCCTCGCGCCGCGTCACGGTGATCGGACCAAATCGATCTTCCTGCGCGAGCATGACCTGCCCCGCCTTGCACAGCTCGAGCGCCGCGACGAACGCGACCGCCTGGTCCAGGCGCGTGAGCCCCTCGACGGCTTCGTCGAGGTTGAACGTGCGTCGCTTGTGCAGCACGCCGAGCAGCCGCCCGGTCATCTCGTGCACGGATGCGTGGCGGCCGACGAGGTGGCGCACGTCGACGTCCGGCTGCGCGAGCAGCACGGTCATCGAGCGCTGCAGCAGCGCGGGGTCGAGCGTCGGGCCGTCGTAGATGCCGGGAGCTGCGCGCTTGACCGGTCGCGACGCGATGCGCCAGAACCGGCTCGTGCCGGCGCGCTCGCCGAGCCACGCAGCTGCGCCCTTGAAGGTGGTGTAGCGGATGAGGCGCTCGAGCATCTCGTCGTGCGACTCGATGGCGGTCGGGTCCTCGATGTCGAGGTCGCCTTCCTGGTCGAGCAGGTCGCGCGCCTTGATCTCCATGAGTCCCGCCACCAGCAGCAGGAACTCGCCCGCGGTGTTGGGATCGATGCGCTCTTCGTGCGCGAGACGCTGCACGTAGCCGACGACGATCTCGACGAGCGGCACGTCCTCGACCGACAGCTCGCGGCGCAGCAGCACCGAGCACAGCAGGTCGAGCGGGCCGGCGAAGGTATCGAGGTCGAGGGTGAGGTCGGACGGACGCATTGGCGGAAGTGTACTGACCCCACCGGACGGTCGGTCCACTTCAACTACTCGTTGAGGGTTCGACGCTCCCATGCGGGTTTCGAAGCGTGCGGCGCTCGCACGGAGGCGTGCGGCGCTCGCACTGAGGCGTGCGCCGACTTCGCGACGCCGTGCGTCCGCCCGGAGCAGTTCGCGAGTCTCGCCGGGGCTCAGCCCTCGACGTTGAAGACGACCGGGTACTCGCCCATCTGGTTGCGCACGATCGGGTCGAGACGATCGACGTCCGCCTGCGTGGCGACCGGGAACAGGAAGGCCGACTCGTCGTCCCCGACCGTGCCGTCCTTGTCGAGGTCCCAGCCGACCTCCGCCGCCTGGCTCGTGAGCCCGGGCAGCGTGTTGCCGAAGTACTGCTCGTCGCCGGTCACGAAGCCTGCCTGGCCGACGTACCCGTCGCGCGTCTTGACGATCAGCTTCACGCCGTCGACGACCGACTCGAGCGTGCTCGCCGCCGTGTCGGCGTAGAACTCGTCGGCTTCCTTTGTCTCGTCGCCGGGCTCGAGCCACGGGTCACCGACGATGACCTCGACCGTGTCGGGCGCGGTGGGGCGCAGCTCGATCGCCGCGGCCTTGCCCTGGTCGTTGGGCTTGGTGAGGAAGTCGTTGCGACGCACGAAGGCGAGCGCGGGCGAGGGTGCAGAGGTCAGCTTCATGCCGCAAGCCTGCGGCACCCGCACCCGAGCGTGTGATTCCGAACCGTCCGACGGCCGGAGCGACCACCACGGTGGCCCCCCTCGCCTGCGCGCAGCGTCATGAGATCGGTGGCCGACGCTCGCCCGCGGTCATTGTCACCCTCGTCCCGATAACCGGGACGTACGTGACAACGACGCGCGGTCGAGCGCGGCCACGACCACATGACGCGATCGCACGTCGCGGAGCGGTTCGTCAATCGTCGCCGCCACCACCGCCGCCGCCCTTGCCCTTGCCGCCCTTGCCCTTGCCGCCGGCGCCACCAGCGCCGCCGGCTGCATCTGCCTCGGAGCCACCGCCGCCGCCCTTGCCCTTGGCCTTGCCGCCACCGCCGGCCGCGTCATCGGCGCCCTCGGCGGCGTCGTCGCCACCGCCGCCCTTGCCCTTGGCCTTGCCGCCGCCACCAGCCGCGCCAGCGCCCTCGGCGTCGTCGCCCTTCCCCTTGTTCTTGCCCTTGCCCTTGGCCTTGCCGCCACCTTCGGCGCCCTCGGCCTCGGCGGCGCCGCCGCCACCGCCGCCGCCCTTGCCTGCCTTGTCGCAGCCGCCGCCGTCATCGTCGCCGCCCTCCTGCTCCACGCCACCGCCGCCTTCGACGGGTGTGGCAACCGGGGGCGCCGCGGGATTCGCGAGCGCGACCGGCGCCGCCGCATCTGGCAGGCCGCCGCCGAGCGCTGCTGCGCCGCCGCCGGTCAGCGCCGCGACTGCCTTGATGAGCTGGTCGAGCTGGGCGAGGATCCCGTCGAGCGGTCCACCCGCTCCCGAACCCGTGACTGCCTGGCCTGCCGCGCCCGGAAGCCCGGTCAGGCCGCCCGCGGTGGTCGTGCCGCCCGCGGCGGCCGTGCCGGTCGCAGCCGTGTCGGTCGTGCCGGTCGCAAGCTGTGCGCCGGTTCCCGACAGCAGCATCGCGCCGTTGCCCAAAGAAGTGATCCCCTGCATGGGTGCGTCCCTCGTCCCGTGTCTGACATGGATGCGACCGCCTGCCCGTGTCCCCGCGGGCATGTGTGGGGTGGTCGCACGTATTCCAGGTGTCAGTCGAGACCGTGGCCCGTGCCGCTCCACGTAACCACGGACGGACCGGGCGCGCAAGCCCCGTCAGTTCGTGGCGGCACGTTCCGGCGCCTCGAGCAGGCCGACCTTCGCGACCACGCGCGCGAGCGTCGCGGACGCCACCTCGCGTGCGCGATCGGCGCTCGACCCGAGGATCCGTTCGAGCTCCGCGCGATCGTCCATGAGCTCATGGTAGCGCTCGCGAATCGGCGTCATGTGCGCCGCAACTGCCTCGCCGACCGCAACCTTGAAATCGCCATATCGGCCGTGGTCGTGCTCGGCTTCCAGCTCGGCGATCGACCGCCCACTCACGATGTGCAGGAGCTCGAGCAGGTTGGACACGCCCGGCTTCTGCGCGGGGTCGTAGCGCACCTCGGCCTCGCTGTCCGTCACCGCACTCTTGAACTTCTTCACGATCGTGTCGGACTCGTCGAGCATCCAGACGGTGCCCTTCTCCGAGCCGTTGGACGTCGACATCTTTCGGGTGGGGTCCTGCAGGTCCATGACGCGCCCGCCGACCTCCGCGATGAGCGGCTCGGGGACCTTGAGGATCTCCTCGCCCTCGGCGCCGTAGCGGTTGTTGAAGCGCTGCGCGAGGTTGCGCACGAGCTCCAGGTGCTGCTTCTGGTCGGCGCCAACCGGCACGCTGTCGGCGTCGTAGGCGACCACGTCGGCGGCCTGCAGCACCGGATAGGTGTAGATGCCGACGCTGACGCTGTCGCCCTTGCCGTCGGACTTGTCCTTGAATTGCGTCATGCGATTGAGCTCGCCCATGCGCGCCACGCACTGCAGCACCCACGTCAGCTGCGTGTGCTCGGAGGCCACATGGCTCTGCACGAACAGCGTCGCGCGCTCGGGATCCACCCCGGCCGCCAGCAGCATCGCCGCGGTCTTGAGCGTGCTCTCGCGCAGGTCGGCGGGATCGGGCAGCAGCGTCAGCGCGTGCAGGTCGGCGATGAAGTAGAACGCCTCACCGAGGTCCTGGTTGCTGACGTAGTGGCGGATCGCGCCGATGTAGTTGCCCAGGTGCTTGTCACCGGTGGGCTGGATGCCGCTGAGGATTCGCATGCAGGGATGCTACCCGGCGGACGCCCGACCCGACCGGTCCGGCGGGTAGGTTCTCGCGCGCATGCTCGCGCTCGCCACACTGCTTCGCACGATTCCACCGCCGCCGTTTCGCAACATCGACATCGGCGGCGTGGTCCTGCACGGCTACGGGCTCGTCATGGGGCTGGCGATCGTCATCGCGATCGCGGTCGCCGAGTGGGGCCTCAAGCGCCAGCACGTGGACCCGTCGCGCTTCACCGGCCTCGCGCTCGTGAGCGTCGTCGCCGGGTTCATCGGCGCGCGCCTGTACCACGTCGCGAGCGAGCCCTCGCACTTCTGGAACGAGCCGGCTGACATCCCCAAGATCTGGGAGGGCGGCCTCGGCATCTACGGCGCCGTCATCGCGGGCGCCGGCGTCGGCCTCTGGCTCGCGCCGCGCTTCGGCATCCCGCGCCGCGCCGTCGCAGATGCCGCCACGCCCGCACTGCTCATCGCGCAGGCGATCGGGCGCGTCGGCAACTACCTCAACCAGGAGCTGTTCGGTCGCCCGTTCGACGGTGCCTGGGCGCTCGAGGTCGATCCCGAGCGGCGCCCCGTCGGATACGAGGACGTCGCCACGTTCCATCCGACCTTCCTCTACGAGCAGCTCGGCACGCTCGCGCTGGCGATCGTCTTCGCCGTCCTGCTCGTGCGGTGGAGCTCGCGCACGCCCGGCATCCTCATGCCGCTCTACATCGCTGCCTACTCGTTCGTGCGACTGCTCGTCGAGCCCCTGCGCATCGACGACGCGCACGAGTGGCTGGGCGTGCGCCAGAACGTCTGGGTAGCCGGCGTGCTGCTGCTCGCCGGCCTCACCGTCGCGCTCTTCATGCGTCGACGGGATCCGTCGCGTCGACCGTGACGTCGGCCTTCACCTGACACGCTGCCAGCGCGGCTGCGGCGCCGCCTGACTCGAACGCGTCGATCACGTCGTCGCACGGCGGATGGTCGAGCAGGCCGTCGATCGGGGCGAGCCACGCCTCGTTGCCGAGGTCGCGCGCGTAGGGGCGCACGCGCTCCACGAGTTCCCGAACCAGGATGGCGACGTCCACCGGATCGTCGCGGCCCACCACGAGGAAGCGCGCCCGCGAGCCGAACTCCATCGCGCTCCACCGGTTGTGGCGCTCGAGCGAATCGCTGGCGCGCGGCAGCTCCTGGCCGTCGAGCACGAGTGCCGCGATCGCCTGCACGAGCGCCGCCATCGACAGCGCCACGTCCGCGTTCGGCGACGCGTCGAACGAGCGCACCTCGACCGTGCCGAGCGCCGGCACCGGCGCGACCTCCCACAAGAAGCGCTGCGGCCCCGAGTTCTCGAGCTGGTGCAGTGCGTGCACGGCTCGATACTCGGCCACGTCGTGGAAGCGTGGCGCTGGTCCGGCCCACAGCATGCGGCGCAGGACCTCCGAGCGCGCGGAGCGCCACGGCGAGCGCACCCCCGCGACGATCGGGGAGTTCGCGGTGCACGCGATGAACAGCGGCACGCATCCGGCGAGCGCGTCCATCGTGCGGATCGCGTCCTCGAGGCTCGGCTGTCCGACGTGCACGTGGATGCCATGGGTGACCTGGTCGCCGAGCGTGCCTACGCGCGCGTGGAGCTCCGCGATCGCGCCGTGTGCCTCGGAGGGGGTGACGATCGAGGCGTCGGCGACGAGCGTCGGATGCATCCCGATGCCGCAGGCCTGCATGCCGGCTGCCTCCACGCGCGCGGCGAGCTCGTCGCGCAGTGCCCGGAGGTCGACGTCGAGCTGGAGCAGGTCGCGGTTCGCCGCAGTGGTGAGTTCCACGCTCGTGCGCAGCAGCTCGGCCTTCATCCAGCCGCCGGGCGAGGCGATCGTCTGGTACTCGCCGTCGAGGATCTCGTCCGCGCGTGGAGCCGGCGTCACCCCGTCGGCGGCGTCGACGAGCACGAACTCCTCCTCGATCCCGAGGGTGAGCGGCTCGGAGTGTTCGAAGTGGAGGTCCGGCACGATGTCGGCATGCCCGAGCCGCGACGGCGCCGAACCCGCTTCCGGATCCGCGTCAGAAGTGCGTCAGATGTCGGCCAGCCTCCATCTGGAGCGGGAATTCAGGCTTTCCACTTCTCCGGTTCCGTCGTACAACCGAGTAGGACGACCGCGCTCTGGACGGCGCGAACTGGACGACATGCTTCACTCTCACCTCACCGACATTGGCTTCCCGGCGCCGTTTGCGCACCCCTTCGACGAAGGTCTCCTGGCTGCGCTCGCGACCCGGCCGGGCGCCCTGCGCATGCGCATCCCGGACGAGGATCGGCCCAAGCCGGCGCCCACGCCCGCTCCCGTGAAGCCGCGCCCGGTCGCCCCCAAGCCCGTCACGCCGCCCGCGAAGCCGACGCCCGCGAAGGCGACCCCGGTCAAGTCCACCGATCAGGGCAAGGCCGGCGTCTCCAACAACCGTCCCGCCAAGACGCCTCCGACGCCGCCTGCGCCGAAGCCGAAGATCGTCGAGCGGAAGAAGACCCCGCCGGCTGCACCGAAGCCGACCCCGAAGCCTGAGCCGAAGCCTGAGCCGACGCGCGCGAAGCCCGGCGCCTCCAAGCCCACGCCCACCGAGCGCCGTCCCATCAAGGGCGGCGGTCCGGCACCTACGAAGACCTCCGCACCGACCCCGACACCGAACAAGGCGGCGATCCGCGCGGCCGACGCCAAGTACTTCGCCGCCCATCCGACGAAGACCACGGCCCCGACGCCGAGCACGCCTGACAAGTCGGCGATCCGCGCGGCCGACGCCAGGTACTTCGCGGCCCATCCGACGAAGACGTCGGCTCCGAATCCGAGCACGCCTGACAAGGCCGCGATTCGAGCCGCCGACGCCAAGTACCTCGCGGCGCATCCGACTCCGACCCGCACCAAGCCCGGCGCGACCACGCCGTCCAAGACGGCCCCGCCTGCTTCACCGACTCCCGACAAGGCTGCGATCCGTCGCGCCGAGGAGGCGTACGCCAAGAAGGACGACGCGACCGAGCTCGACAAGCTGACGCCGGCAGAGCGCCAGCAGCTGCTCACCGACCAGGCCGCGCTTGAGGAGCAGGAGCGACAGGCCCGCGAGCGCAACAAGCCGACGCCGCCGCCGGCTCGGACTCCCGGCCAGCCGCCGGTGAATCGCGCGATCACCGAAGAGATCAACACGTCGAACGCCACGCGCAGGTCGCAGGCGAACACCGAGATCCAGGAAGCGCGCGAGACCTACTTCGAGACACACGACCAGTACGTCGATGCCAACGGCACGGTGTACGCCGCGTCGGTTGACGCGAGCGGGAACATCCAGCTGCGCCGCGAGTCGACGGTCCCGGCCGCGAACGGCACTCCCGAACTGCAGGTCGAGCGCACCGCCACGATCGCGACCGATCGAAGCCGCGACGACGTCGCGATCACGCGCAACAAGCCGACCGGCGCACCAAACGAGGTGCGACAGACGCGCACCGAGTCCAACCACACCAACTCTGATGGCTCTGCCGGCAACTCGCAGATCCGCATCGAACAGGTGCAGGACAAGCCCGATGGCTCCACGCATCGCAGCAAGACCGAGGAGAACTACGGGCCTAACGGCAAGGCGACCACGCGCCTGCAGGAGCAGGAGATCGAGCTCGCGAGCGGCGATCGTACGCTCGACCGCACGACGACCACCTTCGGTGCGAACGGCACCACGCCCACCCAGCTCGTGAACCTGCACGAGACCGAGTCCGGCACCACGCAGGCGACGAGCTCGCGCGAAACCACGACGCAGCTCGCCGCCGACGGCACCACTCCGAAGAACGTCGTGGTGGTCGAGGCCGGCACGGATGGCGACGGCAAGGAGCAGCCGCGCACGACCGCGAACACGGACTACGACGCGTCGGGCGAGCCCACCAACACCTACATCTCGCGCGACGGCGGCGAGCTGCCGGCCAACACGCCACGCACCGAGTACCTGGTCTGGAAAGCCGACGGCACCGGCACGGTCGACCGTCGCGTGACCGGCGGCGCCGGCATGTCCGAGTACGAGTACGAGCAGTTCGTGGCCACCGGCGTGAAGCCCGACGGGCGCGACGTCCCCGAGGAGCCCAAGGAACCGAACTACGAAGACTTCATGGGCTACGCCGGCGGGGCATACGGCGAGAACACGTCCGGGCAGACGTACGAAGAGGCGATGGAGGCCTACGAGTCCGCCCACTCACGCTGGGAGACCGACAAG
The DNA here is from genome assembly GCA_025964555.1 of Thermoleophilia bacterium. Lineage (GTDB taxonomy): Bacteria > Actinomycetota > Thermoleophilia > Gaiellales > SKUG01 > JAGQUL01. The sequence goes on from JAOPYQ010000021.1 coordinate 95,626, forward strand.
ACCGAGGTCGAGACCTACAACCGCGACAACTCGCTCGAGGAGGTCGACCCGACGTCGATCCCCGGCGGCGAGGATCCCGTCAAGTGGACCCGAGGCGGCGACGACCGCTGGACGTCCGAGAACCTCGACGTCAACCTCGTGCCGCCGCTCCAGGGCTCGCAGTCCACGCCGAGCGTGTTCGAGGTCCCGGCCGAGGTGCGCACGCGCGCCGCCGCAACGGCGATCGACCAGTCGGCGCCCGCGAAGGACCCGGCCGCATACACGCGGCTCGACCAGGAGCAGGCTGCCTACGAGCGCCAGCTCGACGGCGCGACGACCGACGCGCAGCGCGAGCAGATCATGTCTGGCTACTTCGCCGACCACCCGTACTACATCGACCGTGGCACCGGCCCGGACGCGCAGCCCGTGCTCATGGCGTCCGCCTGGTCGCCGGGTGCGCCCTACAACTCCAACCTGTTCGGCGCGAGTCGCGCCATGGATCCGCACGCCACGATGGCGCGCACCGGCATCCAGGGCCAGGACGACATGGGCCAGCCCGCGACGGTCGACGTCGTGCGCAACCAGTACGTCGACGGCACGCAGGACGACGTCGTCCGCACGAGCTACGACGGTCCGGCCGGCGCGTCGCGCGTCACGGTCACCGGCGAGCACACCAACGCCGCCGGCGTCGTCACCGAGCGCGATCGCAACGCGCAGTCGCAGGTGACGCGCACCTCCGAGGGCCTGCCGCCGCTCGCCGTGACCGAGACGTCGCGCGAGCGCTTCAACGAGGTCTCCGGCAAGCCGCAGGGCGAGCAGTACTTCGCCGTCGCCAAGAGCGACCACCTCATGACCTCGGTCGAGGAGCGCAAGGACTACTACGGCACCGACGGCATCATCTTCGACACGAAGATCGACGCCACGTCGATGTCGCGCAACTACGACGCGGGCATCACCGAGGACTTCCTCAGCGCGAACCAGCGCGCGATCGACGCGGCGCGCGACGACGACTTCAGCCCCAACAGCGACGAGTACGAGGTCGTGACCGTGCCTGCGGCCGGCTCGAACTACGTGCACTCGACGACCGACATCGACTACGACCCGGCCGGCGTCGCGATCTACCAGAAGGTGGACGAGGAGTCCGTCGCGGTCGTCGACGCGGGCGACGACAACCACAACGGCGTGCGCGTCACCGAGACGGACACGACCCGCGAGTCCGGCACGCGCGGCGGCACGACCGCCATCTTCGATGCGAACGGCGCACTGGCCGTCGACGAGCACATCGCGACGACGATCAAGTCGACCGAGTTCGATCCGGATGCCGGCACCGCCGGCGGCAACAAGAGCACCGGCCACCAGTTCCGCGAGATCTCGACGATCTCGATGACACAGACGCGCGGCGCGGACGGCACGATCAAGGACGAGACGTCCACGCCGCTCACGACGCAGACGCTGCGCGAGGGCTTCGACGACGACTGGGTCTTCGACGAGAAGCAGCTCGCCACGAACGCCAAGGGCGAGATCCAGTTCGAGGGCGAGGGTGACGAGAAGCACCCGAAGGAGATCGGCGACGGGATCCACCACGAGGACCTCGACTTCGCTGACAAGTTCGAGGAATTCATGGAGGGCTGGGGCGGCCGCATCGTCGGCATCGCAGCCATCGTCGCGGGCGTCGCGGGCGCCGTCTTCACCGGCGGCGCGAGCCTCGCGCTCACCGCGGTCGGCGTCGGCCTCGCGTCGGCATCGTTCGCCTACACCGCGCTCAACTACAGCCAGGGCGAAGCCAGCGGCTGGGACCTCGCGCTCTCCGGCGCGGGCGTCGTGCTCGCGGGCCTGCCGGCGATCACGGGAGTCAAGCAGCTCGTCAACGCAGGGCGCGCGGCCACCGCTGCCCGCGCCGCCGGCGCGACCGACGACGTCGTGCGCGGCGTTGCACAGAACGCGCTGCGCACCGGACCAGGATTCAGCCGCGCGACGACCAACGTCGTGCGCACCGGCAACATGGCCGACAACGCCATGGACGCGAACGACGCCGTCGACGCAACGCGCGCGGCGCTGCAGGGCGACTTCTGGGGCGCAGGCATGATGCTGCTCGCCGTCGGTGGCGGCGCGGGTGCGGTTCGCGTGCGCTCGCACTTCGGCAACGCACCTGCCCCGGGGTCGCCCGGCTCGCAGAACCCGGGCTACGACCCGAACAACCCGTCGAATCCGACCAACCCTGCCACCGGCGCGAACGGTGGCGGCCCCGGCCTGCCCGATTCGACCGCGCCCGGTGGCACGGCCGATCCACTGCGCCCCGGCGGCACCAATCCGACCGGCACCAACCCCGGCACGAACCCGGACCCGCTGCGACCTGGCGGCACCAACCCGGGCTCGACCAACCCGGGCTCCACGAATCCCGGCACCACCACGTCGACCGGCAACGGCACGACGACCGGCGCGCCGACCGTGCGACGCACGACCGACAGCGGCAGCCCGGACACGACCACCCGCATTCCGACCTCCGGCACGAACACCGGAGCCAACGCAGCCCCGACCGGCATCGCCAACCAGGGTGTCGACTCGAGCACCTCGGTCGCCGGAGCGCGCGGCGACGGTGTCCCTGAGACGCCCGCCACCACCACGCCCGACCTGTCACCCGCAACCAATACTGTCGATGGTGCCGGCCTCATCACGCCGACGCGATCGACCCTGCCGTCGTCGCCCACGCCCACCGTCTTCAGCCCGGACGTCGTCGCGGACCCGCGCGCGACCGGCACCACGCCAAACGCGCTGTGGGGCTCCGACGCCAACTACCAGCGCCACGTGGAATCGCACGTCGGCAACTACGCCGCCGACCGCATGGCGGCCGCAGGCCTCGAGGTGCCGACCACCGCGGCCGGCAACCCGATCGTCGATGCCGCCTCCTACCACGAGCGCGCACTCGACTACCGCGAGATGGCGATCACCGGGCGCCTCGAGGACGGCGTCTCGTCGTACCCGCGCGCCAACGGCGGCACGATGCTCGTCAACTCGCGCACCAACGAAGTCGCATTCATCAACCCTGACGGCACGATCGGATCGCTCTACCCGACGTATGCCGTGCGCACGGCGGCCGACGGCACCTACCGCCGCAACGGCAACCAGGAGAATCGCCTCAACAACTTCGTGCAGAAGGAGCTCGCGAGCGACGCGCACGTGTACGCGATCCGCACGGCGAACGCCAGCGGCGACCAGGCCGGTCTGACGCAGGCGCTCGAGGCGCTGCGCCAGATGAACCCGAACCGCTACGACGCCATCTCGCGCGAGCTCGGGATCACCAGCGACGGCTCCACCGCGGTGCCCGCCGGCATCTTCGGTCGACGCAACACCGTCGTCGGACCATCGATGCCGGTCGCGCCGGTCCACCTGGACCGCCCGCTGCCCAGCAACTCGATCCCGACGAGCGCGAACCGCATCTCCGCCTCCGCGATCGCACGCAACCCGCAGGCGATCGTCGGACTGCAGTTCAACATCGGCGACACGATCCCGTGGCACGTCGACAGCGTGGCGCCCGACGGCACCGCCGTGATCAGCACCAACCGCCAGCGACCGCTCGAACTCGATGCGCTCGTTCAGCACAACCCGGACCTCGTCGCCGAGCTCGGCGGCATCGACGCGATCCGCGCGAACCGGAGCCTGCTCGAGGGCCGCGAGGTCGTCACGACGCGCAGCAACGGCGCAGTCGAAGGTGGCTTCCGCTACTACTCCAACACCAACTCGCTCATTCGATTCGAGCGGACGACCGCCTCGCTCACCGACATCGAAATGCGCACGGGCGGCCTGGATATCGCGGGTGCGATCGCGCGCGGACAGGGACCAGACCTGCTCGCCGGCCGCAACCGACTCCAGACTGCCGTCGAGAGCTTCCCGGAGCTGCTGTACGGTCGCCCCCTGCGCCTGCTGCGCGGTGCGCACGCGCAGAACAACGGCCAGGTCGTCAGCCCCATCTCCGACGGATGGTACGCCGCGAATCCCGGTCGCAACCAGGCCGGCGACGCAACGGTCGACCTGCAGCGCAACGTGCGCTTCGAGGACCTCGACGCAGCCGGCCAGGCCGCCGCGCGCGCGCAGGGCTACGGTCCGGCAATGGTCGTGCTCCAGAGCCAGCACGGCATCCCGGTCGCGGAGATCGTCGACTTCAACCGCAGCCGGATCGAAGGTCGCAGCAACAGCGCGATACCCGACATCACCTACCGCTATGGCTCGTTGCCCGGCATGGCGATCGAGCCCGGCACGCTCGCTGGCGACGTCGATCCCGCGACGATCACCGATCCCGCGATGGCAGCGCGAGCCCAGCACCTGCAGGCGAACGTCGAAGCCATCTACGACTACATGTACTCGCGTGTCGGCTGGGTGCCGGAGCAGAGCATGGCGAACTTCGCCCTCTCGCACGGACGCATCCCCGACGGCAATGGCGGCTGGACCCAGGCAAGCGGTCCGGCGCACTACCCCGGCTCCGGCTTCGTGATCGGCGACGCAGGCCCGTCCGACGCGGCGTTCGACATCGGCGTGCTCGCGCACGAGATCCAGCACCAGTACCTGACGCACCAGCTCGGCTTCGAGGGCGGCTACCGCACGCAGTCCGGCTCCTTCCACGAAGGCTTCGCCAACTACGCCGCGGCGTCGATGCTGCGCGACCCGGTCGTGGGGCGCGTGTTCGGCCTCGGCGTCACGCACGGCAACCGCACCTACGACATCGATCAGGGCCTCGAGATGATGGGTGGCCACCTCATCACGAACCGCGGCGACTACTACGCGCAGGAGGGGCAGCTCAACGCCAACCCCGCGCTCGCGCAGGCGCAGCGTGGCGTCGAGCCGCACACCGGTTCAGGCGTCGTGTCCACGCCGCTCGCGCAGATCTCCAACGCGATCGGCTGGCCCGAGGCGCAGCGCCTCGCCTACGACGCGGTCAGCAACCCCGCGCTCAGCGGCCAGATGGATTTCGGTCGCTTCGCCGATGCGCTGCGGCTGACCGCGCTCGATCGCTACCCGGTCAACTCGCCGGAGTTCCAGGCGATCGAGACCGCGCTCAACCGTGCCGGCATCACGGGCTGGCCGGCGCAGGGGCAGACGATGTCGCGCATCACGTCGAACGGCTCGATCGAACACGGATCGACGTTCCTGCACTTCCAGCAGGACGGCCGCGCGGTGATCCGGCAGGCGGATGGCACGCTGCGCGCCGTGAACCAGTTCGGGTTCCTCAACGACGCATCGCTCGCGCAGGCCTTCCAGGCCCAGCGACGCACACCGTACTCCGGACAGCGCGGCATGGACCAGACGGTCATCGCGCCGCTGCCCGCGCCGCTCCCCAACTACGGACCCGCTCCGGCAGGTCCGTGGGGCAACACGCCGCAGTACAACGCTGCTCCGGCTGCCGGTCCGTGGGGCGCACCCAACGGCACCCCGGCAGGCATCGCCGCGCGCTCGGACGTGCCGGTCGGCTCGACCACCGGGCCGTCGCTCGGTCGACGCGTCGCCGATCACATGCTGCTCTCGCCGCAGGCGACGGCCGCGACTGCGGGTGCGGTCTCGGCGCAGCAGGTGCTCGATCGTCGCAAGCGCCAGGAGGAGCAGGAGCAGGCCCAGGTCATGGCCGAGCTCGAGCGCCTCGGGTTCATCCAGGGCGGCATCGCCGCCGGCTGAACGACGAACGCCGGCCCCGCCTCGAAGGGCAGGACCGGCGCTCGGTGAGCTTCGTGTCAGTCGCTGGTCAGCGCGTGGGCGCCGGAGCGGGCTGCGGCTTGGCGAGTGTCGGATCGAGCAGCACGGCTGCTTCCATGATCGGCGCCATGAGCGGCTGCAGCGGCGTCGTCAGGGCCTGGAGCGAGACGTTCGCGTCGGCCTGCGTGGCGTCGGCGGCGGCTTCGACGAGCAGCGCGGCGATGCCGTCGGCCGCCTGGCGCATGGCGGCCGAACGGTCCGCGAGCTCCGGCGCGAGCGCGATGGCGCCGTCGATGGCGGCGAGCAGTGCACCCTTGGCCTGCTCGACGGTGAGCTTCTCGAGCAGCGGCGCGACGAGGTCGGCGCGGCTGGCGGTCTGGCCACCCATCGACCTGGTCATCGCGGTCATCGTCGCGGTCATCACGAGGCCCATCGGAACGGCGATGAGTGCCTTGGCGGCATCCTGTCGCGGCGTCGTGGGCGCGGGCGGGTCGGTGCGGACAGCGGCGGGGACGATCGGTGTGAGCTGCATCTGGATGGTTCTCCTGACGGCATTCGGTCGATTTCGCGTCGTCTCGTGGACGATGCTCCGAGGATCGTAGCGGAGTGGGCCGACGTTCGTGCCTGATCCTGCGCAATGTGGACTGCTCGGAAGATCGAACGTCATGGTTGCGGCCGATCCCGCCGATGCACGTGGGGCATGCCGTTCCCACGGATTCACGCGCGCGCCACCGCCCGCATGCACGCCCCCGTGCGTGAGGACTCGCGCGTGGGCCCACGGCTGCGCGGCATGGCGGTCCTCCTCGTCGCTGCACTGGTTGTCGCGACAGGCTCCTCCTTCGGGGCGTCGTCCAGCGTGGTCGTCACGATGGACGTGCCGAGCGCGATCCAACTGACCAACGGCTGCACCTCGACGTCGGCGACGTCGTTCGGCACCGTGCTGCCCGGCACCGGCGCGACCACCGACACCGGCGCGGGGCGCTGCATCGTGTCATGGGGCGCCTCCAACGATTCGTCGATGCTGCGCATCTCGCAGCGCGATGGCGTCGGAACCGCGATGAGCCGTCCGTCGGGCTTCACGGGCACGACCGACTGGGACTACTGGACGTCGGTCGACAGCAACGACGGTACCGACACGATCGCGGGCGGCCCCGGCGGCGTCTTCGCGCGGTCCGCCAACTCGGGCAACTCCTGGACCGTCACCAACGGCATTGGCGGCAACGGGTCCGAGGTGACGGACGTGGAGATGGTGCCGACCGACGAGACGATCGCGTGGGCGGTCGGCTACAGCGGCCGCGTGCAGCGCATCTCCAACGCGCTCGGGGTGCCTTCGGTCACCAATCGCCGCACGCAGCTCGAGGCGGCTGGCTGGCCCGCCGCCATCGAGGCGCTCAGCGTCGTGGTCGTGGACGTCGACACGGTGTTCGTGGGCGGCGACAGCGGATGGATCGCCAAGACGGACGACGACGGCCTCAACTGGACTGCGTTCAAGATGCCGTCGACGTCCTACGTGAGCTCCCTCAGCCTCTCCCCCATCGGCCACGTGTGGATGGCGACGGCCGGCAACCCGGGCGGCAACCTGTTCCGCGCGCCGATCGCCGGCGGCACGACCGCGGGCGGCTGGACGCAGTACAACGCGGCTGTCGGCATCGGGCTCTCGAGCGTGTACGTCAGCGGCGCTGCCAACGGCTACGCGGTCGGCTACGACGGCGCGATCCTGTCGTGGAACGGCGCGACATGGACCTGGCGCGGTGACTGGACCGTCGAGTCGGGCGGCCTCATCGACGTCGCGTCGCCGGCCGGCTCACCGGGTATCGCCGTGGCGGTCGGTGAGGACGGCACGATCATCCGCTCCAACGATGGTGGCTCGACGTGGACTCGTCGACCGTCGCCGGTCGGTGCGGAGCTGTTGGCGATCGCCTCGGGCACCGGCGGCATGGTCGCCGTCGGCACGGCGCGCTCGGCGGTCAACAGCACCGACGGCGCCGGCCTCACGTGGGGCTTTCAGTACGACTCGGCGTCGGCGCGTCCGCGCCGCAACGTGGCACTCGAGCCGGTCGACGGCAAGATCGCCGTCGCGCTCGGCACGCGCGGCACGATCTGGCGATCCACCGACGGCGGCACGACGTGGGGCACGGTCACGTCGGGAACGACGGAGCCGCTGTTCGGCGTGTCGTGGGCGACGCGGACGCTGGTGTGGGCGGTCGGCGGCAACGGCACGATCCTGCGCAGCGACGACGCGGGCGCGACCTGGACGGCCGCGGTGTCGAACACGACCGTGCGCCTCAGGTCGGTGAGCGCCGGCGCGTCGGAGCAGGTCACGGCGGTCGGCGACCAGGGCACGGTCGTTCGAAGCAGCAACGGTGGCAGCACCTTCACGGCCTCCACGATCGCGGGCGCACCTCAGCTGCGCGAGGTGTCGATGGGGTCGCGCCTGGTTGGCATCACGGTCGGCAACGGAGTGATCAAGCGCACCGTCGACGGCGGCGCGACGTGGACGAACCCGACGTCCGCGCCCGCGATCGAGAACATGTACTCGGTGTCGATGTCGAGCGCGACGGCGGCGTACGCGACCTCGTCATGGGACGGCGTTTGGAAGACCGCCGATGGTGGCGCCACGTGGACGCGAACGTCGATGGGCGCGAACGACGCGGCACACGCCGACGTGCACGCCATCACCGACAAGGTCGCCTACGCGGTCGGCGACGACGTCTACATGACCACCGACGGCACGACATGGACGCAGGTGAACGGGTTGCCGAGCTGGTCGAAGCTCGCGGTCGCCGCCGGCGACGAGAATCACGTCATCGTCGCTGGCGGTGTCGGCGCGATCTACGTGCGCAAGGCGTCGACGGCACTGGCCGACCAGATCCCCGACTATGGCGCGGCGCCGAACTCGTGGGCGCCGTCGGCGCAGGCGATGTTCGGCGTGTGCCTGCAGGCGGTCGGCGCGCAGACCGCGCAGGCGGCGCCGTGGGTGGTCGATGGCGGCACGTGCACCGGCAGCGACGGCGACCCGTGGCGCGCCATCCCGATCGCGCCGACCAAGATCGCAGGCGTGGCGATCTCCGGCAACACAGGGCAGGTCGACCTGGTGTGGGGCGCGCGCTTCCCCGCCGCCCAGGCACCGGGCAGGTACTCGGCCGGCGTCGTGTTCGAGGCCGTCGCCCCGAACGCGTAGATCACTGGGCGGCCGTCCGGCTCGCGCTCAGACGATCCCGGTGGCGACGTAGGGCACTTCACCGTCGACCATCACTGGTTCGACGACGTTCTGCACCTGCGGCATGGATGCGAACGCCACCGAGTCGGTGGGCCTGCCCGTGAGGTAGGCGAGCACGGTGCGGGCGTCCTCGCGCAGCTCGTGGCCGGCCGCGCCGTTCTCGTCGCCCACGACGATGATCTGCGTGAACTCGGCCGCCTCGCTGCGACGGTCGTGGAGCGAGTACTCGGCGATGTAGGCGACGTGCGCCCCGCGCCCGCGCAGCTCCTGCACGAACAGCGCCACGAGTTCCGGATCGAGTTCGTCGGTCGTGCGCAGCGTGATGAGGGTGCTGTCGTCGAACACGCGCACGGCAGCGGCCTCGCGCAGTCGCGTGATGCGGTCGGCTGCCTGGCGAATGACGACGATGGGCAGCGAGATTGAGTCGGCGCAGCCCGGGTTGATGTGCAGCCCCACCGAGTTGCTCGCCGCGAGGACGATCAGGTCGTCGCCTGCGATCGCGACGGCGGGCATCGGATCGCCGCCCATCGGCGCGGCCGGATCAGCGAGCGCGTCGGCGTCGGTGAATGCGGTGAGCTGGAACGCGCCGTCGCCGTCGCGCCAGATCCCGAGCGGGAGCGCCTGGCCCTTGGGCAGCGAGCCGTCCTCCTCGAGCTCGAGCGTGCCGTCGTGGGTGACGACCATGGTCGAGGCGAGCAGCCGGTTGACCGCTGCGCGGTGCACGTCGTCGCGCGATGGATCCTCGCGCAGCAGTCGCATCGCGTAACGGAGCGTGTGGTTGGGCTCTTCAGGAATGGTGCGCATGCCTGACGTGGTTGCCGCTGGCGCGACTGACAAACGAGCCGGGGGAAGATGTGCAGGGACATGCACGCGGGATTGCGTCATGTGCGAGACCCGTTGGCCTCGCGGGTCACCAGGTGAGCAGGTCGTCTGCCTGTGGGTGCTTCGTGCCGGCGAGGCGCAGGAGCGCGAGGTTCTCGCGGATGCGGCCGATCTCGGCGTAGTCCGGCGTGCGATGGAACGCGTCGTGGCGTCGCCCGGAGATGCGCTCAGCGTTGCGTTCGATCATCGCGCGCGTGTCATCGCGGAGCGTCGCGATCGGCGCAGGAACCGTACCGGGCACGGCGTCCACGACCTGGCGCGCATCATCGAGCAGGAGCCTGGCCCGGCGGACGGTGAACACGTCGCCGCCGTTGCCGACCGCGACGTCCTGGCCGGCCCAACGGCGAACGTCGACGAGTTCGGCCGAGACATCGGGCGCGTTGCGCAGCTGCAGTGGACCATGCAGTGGATCACTCGGGTAGTCGACGTAGAGCGACGCGCCGTTGCTGCGCAGCGCAATGCGATCGAGCGCGGCAAGGTCTGCGCGACCGAGCTCGGAGTCGCGTCGCCGCAGGATGTTCGCGGCGGTCTCGTGGAGCGCATCGCCATAGGCGATCCACTGCTCCGTCGAGCGGGTGTCGCGTTCGGCCCATGCAGCTCGCGCCGGCGTCTCGATGGTCGCGAGTTCGGCGTGTGCGAGCTGGTCGTCGAGCGTTCGCGGCTTGTGCCGCAGGATGTCGGTGTCGCGAGGCTCCATGCGACGGGCCACGGCCCGGGCCACGCGTGCCTCGCCGGTTCGCAGCTCCTCGATACTCGCGCGCACGTGCGACAGCGCCGCGATGCCGAATCGTTCGCCGCGCGCTTCGGGGGCGCCGTAGGTCCGCAGCAGTTCGACTGCTTCGTCGACCTGGCCGACTGCCTCGCCGAGCGACTCGCGGCGTGCGCCGTCGGTCCTCCACGCGGTGAAGCGTCCGACATGTGCGTCGCCGACCTGGGCCAGCGTCTGGCGAACCTGCAGCAACAGGTCGTGCGCGCGATTTGCCGCGTCGAAGTTGATGGCCATCGATTCCCCCGAACCAGACGCGCGCGCACCCCCGCGCGAGCGTCTCGTCTGGGTATCGATACCGGCGCGCGCCTCGGTGCAGTGCTCCGACGATCGTCGGACCTGAAACCGCTGCTCGCGCGGCACCGACATGCGGGCGGGGAACACGAGCTCAGGGGGAACTACGTCATGTCCGGAACCGAACTGCGCGTTGGCGCGCGACTGCTCATGGGCGCATCGGAGATCCTCTCCGGCGTGACGTCGCGCTCGGGTCTCGCAACCGACGTACTCACGCCCGCAATGCGCACCACCGCCGCGACTGGCATGACCTCGGGTGCAGCTGCCGTGCGGTCGATGGGCGGCCCGTTCTTCGAGCGCTTCGCGGACGACCTGCTCGCAAAGGCAACGCGCGTCCAGGACGGCGGCCCGGTCGGACCTGCGATCGAGGCATCGATGGAAGGCGCGTCCTGGCTGCTGCGCCGCGCCCCGCACGTGCGCTGACGCCAACACCCGTGTGACGCGAAGGGGCCACCACCGGGCCGTTGACCCGCTCCCGGTTCCGTCGTTCGATGGGGATACGAGTCGCGGCATGGACGCTGCGAATCATCAGGGACAGGGACGTCTCCATGAGTGCAATGGGCGGAGTTGGCGCAAGCGCGCCGATCACCACGCCGGCATCGACCGATGCTGGTACACAGGCTGCAGCAGCCACCACGAGCGCGAGCCTGACGGCTCCGACGGCCCCGGCCGCTCCAGCGGCTCCGAAGCCGCCGCTCGGCGACGCGGACCTTGCTGCCCTGCTTCTGCAGCTGGTCGAGGTGCTGGAAGCGCTCGTGCAGGCTCTGCAGGGCGCGGGTGCCATCGGCGGCGGGCCCGGCCAGCTGCCCCCGGGCACGCCCGGTCAGCTGCCGACGCAGCACCCACACCACGACGCGCCGCCATTCAAGGGCGGTCCAGTGCAACAGTCGTTCCCGGTCCAGCAGAGCTTCGCGGTCCAGCAGCGCCTCCCGGTCCAGCAGAGCTTCCCGGTCCAGGTTGCCGGAGTGCGCTCGCAGGTGTTCCAGCAGCCGGATTCGAAGCCGACGCAGTTCCACTATCCGACCGAGACGACGGCGCCGCCGCGTCCCAAGGATCCGGTCGTGCAGCCACCGCTGCCGAAGGTCACCCAGACCGAGTTCACCGCGCCGCCGCGGCCGGGCACCAGCCAGTCCACGACGGTGCAGGTGCCGCGGATTCCGACGGAGACGACCGGTCCGCCGCGACCAGCGCAGGGTGGGGGCGGCTCGAACGGTCCGGCGCCTGCCGCGCCGCGCGCAGAGGGGCCCTTGCCTCCCGGGCTCTTCTAGCTAGAGGTTGTGGCCACAACTCTGTGCGGCGCGAGTCGGCTGCGAACCGTCGCGCTGCTGCGTCCTCGGAAATCGACGGACTACCGTCCGCCTCATTCCTCGTCCTTGCATCGCTCGGTTCTCGC
>JAOPYQ010000006.1 GCA_025964555.1 Thermoleophilia bacterium
GGCATGCTCACGACGCGCGTGGGCGTGCCGTCCTCCTCGAGGCGGGTCGCGGCGTCGAGCGCGGTGTGCACCTCGCTGCCCGTCGCGATGAGCACCAGCTCGGGGGTGCCGCCCGTCGCCTCGCGCAGCACGTAGGCGCCGCGCTCCACGCTCGAGCCCTCGAGGCGCGAGTCGCCGCCGTAGTGGAAGGGCGCGAGCTTCTGGCGGGTGAGCGCCAGTGCCACGGGGCGGTCGGTCTGCTCGAGCGCCAGCTTCCACGCCGCCAGCGTCTCGTTGGCCTCGGCGGGGCGCAGGACGAGCAGGTTCGGCATGGCCCGCAGCGATGCGAGCTGCTCGATCGGCTGGTGCGTCGGGCCGTCCTCGCCCAGGTACACCGAGTCGTGCGTGTACACGAAGATCGACGGCAGGCCCTGCAGCGCAGCAAGGCGGATCGCCGGGCGCATGTAGTCGCTGAAGATGAGGAACGTGCCACCGAACGCGCGCAGGCCGCCATGGGCGAGCAGGCCGTTGGTGATCGCACCCATCGCGTGCTCGCGGATGCCGTAGTGCAGGTTGCGACCGGAGTAGTCGGCGGCGGAGACGTCGCCCCCGTCCTTGATCGTGGTCAGGTTGGACCCTGCGAGGTCGGCGCTGCCGCCGACGAGCTCGGGCATGCGCGGTGCGACGAGGTTGATCGCCTGGCCGCTCGACTGGCGGGTCGCGGCGGCGCCGGCGTCCTCGAAGGACTCGGCGTTGAGGCCCTCGGCCCAGCCGTCGGGCAGCTCGCCCTGCATGCGCCGGCGGAACTCCTCGGCCAGTTCGGGATGCTCGGCGTGGAACGCATCCATCGCCTCGTCCCATGCAGCGCCGGCGGCCGCTCCGCGCTCGGCGACCGACGCGTACGACTGGCGCACTTCGTCGGGCACGAGGAACGTCTCATCCTCGGGCCAGCCGTAGTTCTTCTTGGTGAGGCGCACGTTCTCCTCGCCGAGCGGCTCGCCGTGCGCCTGGGGCGTGTCCTGGCGCGGGGAGCCGATGCCGATGTGCGTGCGCGTGACGACGAGCGTCGGGCGAGCTTCGTCGCCCTTGGCTTCGGCGACGACCTCGTCGATGGCGTCGAGGTCGTCGACGTCGTCGAGGCGCAGCACCTGCCAGCCATAGGCTTCATAGCGCGCGGCGACGTCCTCGGTGAAGGAGATCTCCGTCGTGCCGTCGATCGTGATGCGGTTGTCGTCCCAGAACACGACGAGCTTGCCGAGACCCATGTGTGCGGCGAGCGACGCGCTCTCCTGTGCGACGCCTTCCATCAGGTCGCCGTCGGAGGCGAGCACGTAGGTGTAGTGGTCGACGATCGGTGCGGTGGCGATGTTGAAGCGATGGGCGAGCATGCGCTCGGCAAGTGCCATGCCGACGGCGGACGAGACGCCCTGGCCGAGCGGGCCCGTGGTGAACTCGACCCCGGGGACCTCGCCGCGCTCGGGGTGGCCGGCGGTCGGTGCGTGCAGCTGGCGGAAGTTGCGCAGGTCGTCGAGCGAGACCCCGTAGCCCGACAGGTGCAGCAGCGAGTAGATGAGCATCGACGCGTGCCCGCACGAGAGCACGAACCGGTCCCGGTCGGCCCAGTTCGGGTCCGCGGGATCGTGCTTCATGTGGCGCGTGAAGAGCCGGTGTCCGAGTGGCGCGAGCGCCATCGGCGTTCCCGGATGACCCGAGTTGGCGGCCTGCACGCCGTCCATGGACAGCGTGCGGATCGTGTTGACACAGAGCAGGTCGAGCGCCGGGGGCGCCGTGGTGGTCGCATCCATCGAGTGGAGGAGCTCCTGGTGGGGGTCGTGGCGGGGCACCGCCGAAGGGTAGGTGAATGCTACCAGCGAGGGGAGCGAAGTCGCTTCGAGGCGTGGCTTTCCGGGGTTTCGGTGCGCTGTCGCGCTCAAGTCGGTGACCCGTTCGTGCCGATGCAGCCTGCGACCGCACCCCGCTTGACCGGAACGCCATGCCCGCGCACGCTCATGTCATGAAGCTTCGCACTGCCACGATCGCTGGATTCGTGCTGCTCGCAGGGTCCTTCGCGATGCTCTGGGCAGCCGACGAGGCAGTGGACGCGGCGGCCGTCGCGGGCGGCACCGGGATCGTGATCGCGGGTGCGCTGCTCGGGCTCACGTTCCTCGCCTGGCGCTGGCAGTCGGCGCAGGGCGGCTACGTGCAGACGGTCGTCGACACCACCGGCTTCTATGAGGAACTCGCGGCGTTCGACACCATCGCGGCCGACGATCCCGGTTTCGATGACGCAGCCGCGGTCTGAGTTACAGCGCGGCTGACCAGCTACTGCAACTTGCCGGGAATGGCAATGGGCGTCTCACCCGCACCCGTGGCGATCTTCGTGCCTGCAGGGATTGAGCCGTCCGGGTTCGCGATGACCGTGGTGTCGCCGAAGCTGCGGACCTCCATGCTGCGCGGGTCCGCGACAAAGGCCGTCGAGGCGTGCTTGCCGGAATAGTCCGCGACAAGGATCGGGATCCACCCCTTTCGCACGATCCGCGCGGTGAATCCAGTACCGTTGTTCCCGACGATGTTGCCGGCGCCAGCGGCGACGATGTTGCCTCCACCGGCGGCGACGATGTTGCCGCCGCCTGCGGCAACGATGTTGCCTCCACCGGCGGCGACGATATTTCCGGCTCCAGCTGCGACGATGTTGCCACCGCCCGCGGCGACGATGTTGCCCGCTCCCGCGGCTACGATGCCCGCGCCCGAGAAGCTCACCAACGACGCTCCGTCAGCACCGATCAGCTTGACCGTAGAGCTGATTCGGCCGTCGGCGTGCACGCCAGTGTTGGATAGCGCCGCGATGCTGTTGCCAAGCATCGCAATTGACATGCCGGTGTCCCGCGCCGCCTGTTCGGCCGACACGTTTTCCGCCGCGAGGACCGTACGGAACTGTTCGGCGAGCACCCGGAACTGCACGGACAGGCCGACGCCGATCAGTCCATCGTTCGCCCACATGGTGGCAAGGTCCTCATTCATCTTGACGAGCAGCTCGTACATCGCGCGCTGCCCGGGCGCGAGGGCGCGCCCGGTTCGGGAGTCCCGGGTACGCTTGGTGCTGGAAACAACTTCGCCGGTTCGGTGGTACGTGACCTTCGTCTTTGAGGACGCCTTGTTCATGACGTTGCCGTTCATGTCGGCCCAGGGCTCCGCACCGAGGTTCACGACACGAAGCTCCTGCACGGCGCTCATGAGCACTTCCCCGTTCGCGTTGTGGTGCTCCATCACGAGACGCAGCACGCCGGACCGCTGCTTGGTAGAGAACTGGATGAGGACTGCGCCGCTCTCGTTCGTCCGTCCACTGGCGATCTCACTACCCGTCCCGTCGAGCAGCGCGATGGTCAAGTGGGGAACGAGCCGCGCTGTCGCTCGCTCGATGACCGTGACCCCGAAGTACCGCGTCTGATCAGCTGCCGGGACTGCGCCGGAGTTCGTGAGCTTCGAGCCGTCGCGAAGATTGGAGTCGGATACGAGGCCGAGTTCCTTCTCGTAGCCGTCCTGAAGCGGCTGTGAGAACGATGCTCGGAAGTCAGGCTGCTTCGGCGACGCAAGCACGACGTTCAGCAGGCGCTTCGTGCCTGTGCCCGTGGTGCGCAGCGACCAGAACCGGGTCTCGGTGACGGTGCGGTTGTAGATCGTGTTCTTGAACGTCCAGTTGCAGCCGTAGTCGTCGAGCTTGTTCGACGCCTCGCGCACGCTCATGAGCTTGAACTCGTCGAAGATCGCGATCGTCTTCGTGCCCATCCTGAGCTTGCCGTCATAAGGGCAGGCGGCGTCCTTGGGAAGCGTCGGGTCGAAGAACGTGTAGGTCACCTTGACGCTGGGAGCTGGGAAGCCTGAGGACAGCTTCGCGCGTGCCGTGGGGCTTGTCGACAGCAGTTGGCCTGGCCGTACGGAGGCGCGGAGATGCTTCGGAAAGCTCGCTGCAGGAACGCCGACATACGTCGCGTCGACATTGATCCGTGCGGCGAGCAGGGTGCGCTCCGCCTCGACATACGTCTTCCGCTTCTTCACAAAATCGGGCATCACGAGCGTGCGATCCGTGTCGACCGTGCCCGTTGGAACGAGCGAGGTGACGAAGGTGCCTGGGATGGCTCCGAGTCGCGCAGCAAGGCCGTTGTCGCCGCCGCCCGTGGTGCCACCAGTGGTACCTCCCCCGCCAGTTGTGCCACCGCCGGTGGTTCCGCCACCCGTCGACCCGCCGCCCGTTCCGCCTGTGTCGAGTGCGGCGCGATTCCTGGTCTCGCAGTCGTCGGAAGTCGGCGCGAAATCCGCATCGAGCGCGACCAGGTCCATCGTGGCGACGTCGGCACCCCCACCACATTCGTACAGGTTGTCGGCGTTCCCATCGCGCATGAAAAACTGATCGTCACCGTCTGGGCCCGGCCCGCTGGGCTCGAGACGACCGACTTGCTCCCAAGTGCGGTCGCCGTAAAACCAGTCGTTTCCCGTGCCGCCCGTGAGGATGTCGTCGCCAGTCCCGCCGAACAGCTGGTCAGTCGCCGCCCCACCGTCGATGACGTCGTCGCCAGCCATGCCGTCCAGGAACGTCGAGCCGCCGTCGCCCGTGATGACGTCGTCGCCCGCGCTCCCGAGTACGGCGTTCAGCCCCTCGGCGCTCGTTGGAAGGTCCTCGACGCCGTCGAGGCTGGGGAATCCGTCGTTCGCGATGTCGTCGAGAGTCGCGTCGACCGGCTGCAGCGCCGAGTGATCCTGGTACGACACGATGTCGAGGTCCTGGAGGGAGAGCACGTACGTGTCGGTGCCACCCTTGCCCTCGATCCAGTTCTGCTTGACGAACGTCGCGTCGTTGTCGGTTCGGGTGTCGACGAAGTCATTCGCAGGGCCCCCGTAGAAGAACTGGTAGTTGCCGGAGCCGTCCTGGTTGTCGCGAAGGTACGCGAAGACGGGAGCAGCGTACGTGCCCAACACATTGATCCTGTCAGCACCGTTGCCCGTCCAGATCTCGATCCCGCTGTTCAACTGCGCCTGCGGGACAGTGCAGGTGATGGTGTTCGCATCGGTAGCAACGCACGGGCCTGAGACGGTGGCCGGGAGGCTCGCGTCCAGACCTGGCGCAGCGGTCACGTCGATGGTCCAGGTGCTGGTTGCGCCTCCTGGCGTGGCCGTTACGGAAATCTCCTTGTTGCCCTCACTGGCCGGCCATTCGATCGCGACGTGCTCGACCCCGACGTGCCCGGTCGTGACTACCGCGGCCTGGTTCGACACCGGCGGTGTCGCTGCCGAAGCCGACCCCGACCCCGACAGAACCAAGCCACCGCAGAACACGAGAAACAGGACTGCTGAACGATGCATGGGTGATGTCTCCGGAAGGGGGCGAGTGGGGATCAGGGTGGCAAACGATTGTGCTGACTGGATTTCGAGTCAGTACGTGCCGGGGTAGTTGACCGGCACGCCGCGATTTTCGAGATGGATGATCGTGCCCGGGTCGATGATGCCGTCCGGACCGACGAGGACCGAGGTGTCCTCGTCGTACCAGACCAGATGCGTCGGGACGAAGCCGACGTTCGGCGTTCCGGTGCCGTTGGCCGCGCTGCGCCCGTCACGAATACGCTGCAACCAGTTGACCGCCACGCCGGGTCGATAGCGGTTGAGTCCTCCGGCGGCAACCATGTTGAGTCCACCGGCTGCGACCATGTTCCCGCCACCCGCTGCGACCATGTTCCCGCCGCCGGCTGCGACCATGTTGCCGCCGCCAGCTGCGACCATGTTGCCTCCACCGGCTGCGACGAGCGAGCCGCCGTCCAGCCCGATGAGGTTGCCACCACCGGCTGCGACCATGTTTCCGCCGCCAGCGGCGACGATGCTTGCTCCGTCGTTCCCAACGAGCGAACCGCCGTCGAGCCCGATCAGCTTGGCCTTGGCGATGGCGGCTTCGGGGCCGCCGCCGTCCCAGAGCGCTACCTTCGCCGCCGGGGACGAGTTGGCCAGCTCCTGCAAGATCGTCTGGACGGGCTTCTCCTGTGACAGTCGAGTCTCGGTCTCCTGCGCTGCCCTTGCGGCGCCTGGAGCGCCGGCGACGATCGCAGAGTTGTCGTCGAGCTGTCCGACGAGCCTCAGCAGGCCGTCGATGAACCAGTTTCCGGTGGCCTTGGCTCGACCCTTGGAGCCGGGCTCGAGCTGCTTGCCCTGGGACTTCGAGACGACGTAGTTGTTGACGGTCTGACCGTCGAGCACGGATGCCGCGCCCGAGTTGTCCCACTTGGTACCGACGATCGTGCGGAGGCTTCCGGCGCGTTTGTGCACCGGCACCGCGCGCCACCGCTCCACGAGCGGGGTGCCCGTCTTCGGGTCCTCGACCCAGGCATGCACCCATACCGTGCCGGGCTTGTACGCCTTGAAGGACAGTCGCGTGAAGCCGACGTCGTTGGTGCGCATGTGCTTGTCCGCGTATCCGATCGGCTTGCCACTGCGGGTGGGCTGGGCGATGGTTGCGTCGTACCAGTTGATGACCTTGCCGTCGTCATCCACGAGGTCGACGCGAGCGCCGGGCACGAATCGTCCTGTCGATTCTTCGATGACGTGGATGCCGAGCGACTGCGTGTTTCCAGTCGCCGTGAGTCCGGGCCTGCTCATCGCGTCGAGGGACGCCTTCGACGTGCCCTTGTCGTCGATCGCATATGTCAGCGCGTGCGATGCGATCGTGTAATCCGGAGCGACAAGCACCCGGAGCTCCTCATCGATCGGCACGTTCTTGATGAACGTGATGACCCGCTGCTTGCCGAGCTTGACGGATCGCACGCCGGAGATTCCGGCGTGGGTCAGCTTGCGAACGCGCTGGATGGCGGGCTTGCCGTCAACTCGACATCCGTACTTGTTGAGCCAGAACAGCGCGTCGTTGAGCGGCAGCGTCTCCACATACCGGAACAGGTTGGTCGTCCCGCCACCCTGCGCGGGAACCTCGCCGGTGGCTGGGCAGGCCGTGTTGCGAGGCGCCCCCTTGGTGGCATCGTAGTACTGGAATTCCACGGCCGGCAGTGGCTGGCCCTCTGTGAAGCGGATTGAATTCTTCACGCCGGGGGTCGCCCCCGACTTGATGACGATCCCGATGAACTGCTGCGGAACGACGTCGTCGTCCTGCCACTTGTCGGGCAGCTGGTTGAAGCTGAGCGGCTTCGCGATCATCTCCATGTCCGGCGGGAACGGCTTCGCGAAGCCCATGCCGAGCAGGACGCCCTCCCATGTCACTCCCTCCTGGAAGAACGCGCTCGGGAACTGGTAGTCCATCGTCGTCGGCGCGATCGTCGCACCCTGCTTCCAGCCGGCCGGCACACTCGGGTCCTTCGTCGGTGCGGGGTTGGTGGGCACCGGGGGGGTCGGAGTGGGATCCGTGGTACTCGTCGTGGCCGGGGGCGTGAGGTTCTCGCAGTTGATCTGCGTGTCCAGCCCCAGGTCGTACGTGATCGCGTCCTCGCCGGGTCCGCAGTCATTCGCGGTGTCAGCCGCTCCGTCGTTGACGATGAGCGTGTCGGACCCGGTCGACGTGGTGCCGACATCGTCGCCGTACGTGCGGTCGGCGCCAGTGCCGCCGGTCAGGTGGTCGTGATCGCCCTGGCCCTTGAGGAAGTCAGCGCCGGCGCCGCCGTCGATGAGGTCGTTGCCATTGCCGCCGTAGAGCGTGTTGTCGCCGGTGTCGCCGGTGATGACGTCACGCGAGCTCGAGCCGACGATGCCGTCGATGCCGTTGGTGGTACAGCCGACATCGTCGGTTCGTGCGCCGTCGACCAGGTAGCCGTCGTTTGCGACGCAGTCCATCGACATCCTGAATTCCTGTGTGCCTGTCAGCGCACCTGAATCCGGGTGGAGCGAGTAGCTGACGTAGTCGAGGCCGGGGCCGCCGACGAACTTGTCGGCGCCGACCATGCCGTGGAAGGTGTTGATCGTCGAGGCGTTGGCGAAATGATCCCCCCGGAACTCGTCATTTCCAGCGGCTCCCTGAACGGTATTTGTGCCTGCCTCGGGATGAACGAGGAATGGCGCAAGGATGTTGGCATTCGGCGTGAACGTGGAGTTGCCGTTGCCGAGCCAGACCTCCATGCCGCGGAGGTACTCGGCATTCGTCACCGTGCATACGGCACGTGCCTTGCCCGAGGGAGCGTTGGCGTTGTCCTCCACGCACTCGGGGCCACGAGGATCGATCGGTGCCGTCGCGGTGTAGTCGATGGTCCAGGTCGTCGATCCGTTGCTCGTCACAGTGACGTCTAGGGTCGCGGTGCTCGGGGTGATGGGGTCGAAGATCACGCGCTCTGTGCCGGGCGTCCCAAAGGTGAAGAGCGAGATATAGCCGTCGGAACCGGTGGGTCCGCCGCCCGTATTCTTGGTCTCGCAGTCGAGGACCGCGGTACCGCTGATCTCGAGGACGACGTCATCGACGATCGCGGTGTCATTGCCGCCGCCGCAGCTCTCGACCGTATCGAGGGTCGCGGCATCTACCGCGTTGACAGTGTCGTTGCCATCGGCAACGACACTCGTGACCCCGAAGTTAGCGTCGCCCCACAGCTGGTCACTCCCGTTGCCAGCTGACAGAGAGTCATTGCCCTTGCCGCCGTACACGCGGTCGACACCTGCGCCTCCGTCCAAGGTGTCGCTGCCATCGCCGCCACTCACGATGACGCCGCCGGGACTGTTGTGAATCAGGTCGTTTCCGATGGAGCCAATCACCCCATCCATTCCGGAGGCCTTGCAACCGATGTTCTCTTCTTCACCGAGAGCGAATGCACCGTCGTTGTCTGCGCAGTCGAGTGACAGATCGTGCTGCTCGGCAACGCGTCCGTCGGTAAAGCTGACGTAGTCGTTTGTCGCGGCAAGCGTCGAGGTGACGTAGCTGTCTGATCCTCTGCCTCCGAGGAGGTAGTTCGTCGTCCCTGAGAGATCCTCACCCTCGACGGTGTTCACGACGTCGTCGCCTGCACCGCCTCGAAACGTCTGTACCGCGATGCCGTCGCGCAGGAACGCCCACAGCGGCTGGGTATCCGTCGATGTCATGGTCACATCGTCGCTGCCGTCACCGGTCCACAGTTCGAGACCTGCCGTGAAGGAAGCGAGGCTCGGCGCGATGCAGACGAGAGTCTGCGAGGTCGGGCTCGTGCAAGCGCCCGGCGTGAACGTCGGCAACACCCCACCGGGCGGCACGGTCACAGTCCATGACTTGTTCGTGCCGTCGGCATCGACAAGCACTGTGACGTCCAAGGCGCTCTCCGGCCAAACGACCGCCACATGTTGCGACGGGATCGCAGTTGACGAATTCACCACGTCTGCGCCTTCGACGAATGGCGGAGCGGCGATTGCGCTTGAGGGGGCCGCAAGCACCGCCGCAAATACAGCGAGGGCACACATGCGGAACGAATGAAGCATCAAGGCGGAACTCCGGAATCAGGGGCTAGTTCGAACGATCAGGTGACCGCACGAAGAGCGAGCATAGATTTCGGAGTGTTTACTCACCCTCGCGGAGGTGGGGTAGGAGTAGACCGAATCTGCCGAAAACTCCAAGGTGGTCCGGCAGGCGAACGATCATTCGCAGTCTGGGTCGGCCGATGGATTCGTTCCACCATCGACGGGTCGCACGCCTACCCCAGGGGGGATAGGGTCAAGTTCGATGGGGACGTCTTCCGAGATGCGGAGCGATGCGCCGCCGCTGCTGGAGCGGGATTCCTTGCTGCGGCAGTGGCGCGAGGTGCTGCACGATTCGGTCGCGCACGGCCGGCTCATGTTCGTCGAGGGCGCGCCCGGCATAGGCAAGACGCGACTGTGCGATGCAGCAGCCGTGATCGCCGAAGACGAAGGCTTCGACGTCCTGCGCGCCGTCGGCGGCGAACTCGAGCAGGGATTCGCCTGGGGCGTCGTGCGCCAGCTTTTCGAGCGACCAGCGGCCGCGCGCGGATCCGCGCTCCTGGACGGCCACGCAGCCAAGGCGGCGCCGCTGCTCGCACGTGACGCCTCGCACGACGCGCCAGCCGGCCCGGACATCGACGTGTCGAGCATGGCCCACGCGCTGTTCTGGGCGCTCGCGAACGCCAGCGAAGATGGGCCCGTTGCGCTCATCCTCGACGACCTGCACTGGGCCGACGAGTCGTCGCTCGTGTGGCTGACCTACGTGGAGCGCCGCCTGCGCGACCTGCCGGTCGCCCTGCTCGTCGCCACCCGCGAGACGACCCGCGACCCGATCGTTCGCCTCGCGGCAACCGCTGACACCAACCGTCCCGACGAGCTCTCGAGCCATGCGGTCCGCGCCCTGCTCGCCGACTGGGGCTGGCCGGGGGAGTCGATCAACGGCGGGTTCGTCGACGCATGCCTCGACGCCACGGGTGGCAACCCGTTCCTGCTGTGCGAGCTCGTGCGTGCGCTTCGTGCGCAGGGGACCCGGCCCGATGAAGCTGGCACCGAGACGGTCCGCTCGCAGACTCCCGAGCGCATCACGTCGTGGATCGCGCTTCGGCTCGCGGCGCTGTCGGAGCCTGCCGCGCAGCTCGCCAAGGCAGCCGCGGTGCTGCCGGTCGGCACGCAGCTGCCGCTCGTCGCCAAGGTCGCGGGCTTCGAGCCGAGCGCCGCTATCGAGCTCGTCATCGAACTCGAGCGCGCCGGGCTGCTCGTGGCCGAATCGAAGCGTCCACAGTTCGTGCATCCACTCGTTCGCAGTGCCACGCACGAATGGATCGATCCGATCGAGCGCGGCATCCTGCATCGACGAGCGGCGCGCGCCCTGGAATCGATCGATGCCGGCGCGGACCT
This sequence comes from Thermoleophilia bacterium, assembly GCA_025964555.1. Taxonomy (GTDB): domain Bacteria; phylum Actinomycetota; class Thermoleophilia; order Gaiellales; family SKUG01; genus JAGQUL01. The sequence continues at coordinate 10,771 of JAOPYQ010000006.1, forward strand.
CGTCGCTGCGCAGCTGATGTCGACCCCGCCGACCGGTGACACGACCGTCGTCGAGCGCCTGCGAGACGGCGCGAGAACGGTGTTCGAGCGCGGCGCGCCCGAGCTCGCTGCACAGATGCTCGAGCGTGCCGCCGAGGAGGGCTGCGAGTTCGACGCCGCGACGCGCACGACGCTCTGTCGCGAGCTCGGCGCCGCGCTCGCCGCAGCCGGGTCGCCCGAAGCGGACCGATGGCTCGAGCAGGCATTCGAGCTCGAACGTGACCCGGCGCAGCGTGCGCTCGACGCGGCGGCGCTCGGGCGCTCACGTTTCTCGCAGGCCCGATTCGCCGAGGGCGTGGAAGCGTTCGAACGCGGCCGCGACGTGCTGCGCGACGCAGGCATCGAAGGTGAGCTCGAACTCGAGCTGACATCGGGCTGGGCGTCGGCGGTGGTGTTCACGCCGGCAATCGCAAGCCCGCCCGTGTTCGAGCAGGTCGCCAACCTCGTGCAGCGATCGATGCAGCCGACGACCATCGCGCAGCGCGTCGCGCTCGGGCACATGTCAGGGCTCGAGATGCTCGTCGGAGGTCGTCCCCAGGAATCGTGGGCGATGGCCGAAGCGTCCTGGGGCGACGGTGCGCTGCTCGACGAGGCCGGCATCGACGAACCCGCGCTCTGGGCCGTGACGGCGGCGGCGTTCGGCGCCGGACGCCTCGACGTGGTGCTCGACATCACGCAGCGCGTGCTCGACCTGGCGACGGTCGCGGGATCGCCGATTCCTGCGGCGACCGCGTCGTGCATCCGCAGCTTCGCGCTCTTGCAGGTCGGCGACATCACGGGTGCGCTGGCTGAATCCGAGCGCGCCACGCAGGTCGGCGGCTCGCTCGGGCCCAAGCACCAGATGTTCCTGCCGAGCGCGCTCAACGTGACGGCGCAGATGCTCATCCAGCGCGGCGAGTTCGATGCGGCGCGCGAGGCCATTACCCTCTCCGACTCGGAGGAAGCCGCCTGGAACCAGGTGCTCGTGTTCCTGCCGCTGCTCGACGCGCGCGGCATGCTCGAGCTGTCGTGTGGCAATCCCGAGGCCGCGCTCGCATGGTTCGAGCAGTACTCCGCGCACGCGAAGGCGCTCATCGGCCGCGACGTGAACCCCGCCTACACGGGCGGTTGGCGCTGGGGCGCGGTGGAGGCGCTCGTGCAGCTCGACCGGCGCGACGAGGCGCTCGAGCTGGCGACGATCGAGCTTGCCGAAGCCGAGCGATGGGGGCAGCCGCGGGCGATCGGTCGCGGACTGCGCGCGCTCGGACGGGCGAAGGGTCGCGACGGGATCGACGAGCTCGAGCGGGCCGTGCAGGTATTTGCGGATTCGGGGCTGCGCCTCGACGAGGCATGGGCGCTGTTCGACGCCGGCATGACGTTGCGCGCGGCTGGGCGCCGGAACGACGCGCAGGCGCACATGCGCGAGGCGCTCGATCGCGCGGACCGCATCGAGTCGACCTACCTCGCGGATCGGGCGCGCGAGGAGCTGCGCGAGCTGGGTGCTCGGCCGCGGCGCGCGCGCATCTCAGGCGTGCGGGCGCTCACGGCGACCGAACGGCGCGTGGCGCGGATGGCTGCCGAAGGCCTCACCAATCGTGAGATCGCGGAGCGTCTGTTCGTGACGATCCATGCGATCCGCTTCCACCTCCGCAACTCGTACGCGAAGCTGCAGGTCAGCCAGCGACAGGAACTGTCACTCGCGCTGGTGGACGCGGAGGAGATGGGCGACTTCGAGTAGGTCGCGTGGGCTGGCCCACGCTAGGTCGCTCAGTCGCGCGATTCGTCGGGCGCGTCGGTCCAGGCGCCCGGCTTGAGCACCAGGTCGCGGCCGACGACGGCGACCATGTCGCGCGTGGCCGAGAGCACGGTCGGCGCAGTGAGCACGGCGTCGGCGCCCTCGAAGGCGGGACCGTCGATGCTGTGCGGAGCGTCGAGCCACTGGTCGCCCAGGCGCACGGTGGTGCGCAGCGGGGCCAGCCAGAACGCGCCGGCCTTGGCGTCACGCAGGACGGCGATGGCCGGATTCACCTGCACCGTTCGGGTGCGGCCGTTGCGGAAGCTGAACGAGAGCTCGACAGGTTCGCGCGAGAGCAGGCGGGCTGCTTCGATCGCGGCATCGAGCGTCGCGCCGGCGTACGTGACGCCCGGCTGGAGCTGACCGGTGAGGCTGCGGTCGGAGGGGATCGTCGCCTCGCCCCACAGCGGCACGCGGCTGCCAGTGCCGTAGTCCACGCGCGCGATCGGGCTCGTGTAGAAGCGCGACCAGCGGGCGGGGGGCGCGGGAGTAGCGAAAGCGGACTCGCTCGGGAGCGAAACAGGACCTGCGGTGACGGGGGAGAGGAGCATGGCGGGATCGTACGCCCCTCAAGCAATCAGGTCGAATCGCCAAGAGGCCACATGCCCATAAGAAATCGAATGGCAGCGGTGGCGAGCGGCATCGAGCGCGGCCGGCATGGTGCCTAGGATCCAGCCCATGACGCTTGCCGCAGCACCCCACGGTCTCGATCTGCAACCCTTGGCGATTGCCGAGCCCCCCGTCCCGGGCAGCCAGGGCTGGCGCGTGCACGTGTACGCGCACACGCACTGGGATCGCGAGTGGTACCGCACCTTCGAACGCTTCCGCATGCAGCTCGTCGGGATGGTCGACCGCGTGCTGCACGTGCTCGACTCCGACCCGCGCTTCGCGACGTTCGTGCTCGACGGGCAGACGATCGTCCTCGAGGACTACCTCGCGATCCGTCCCGAGGAGGAGCCCCGCATCCGCCGCCTCGTCGGCGCAGGGCGCCTGGAGGTCGGTCCGTGGCACGTGCTGCCCGACGAGTTCCTGGTCTCGGGTGAATCGATGGTGCGCAACCTGCTCGAAGGACGCCGCATCGCGTCGCGATTCGGCGAACCGCTCGCGGTGGGCTACCTGCCCGACCCGTTCGGCCACGTCGCGCAGCTGCCCGCCGTCCTGCGCGGATTCGGCATCGACAACGTCATCTTCTCGCGCGGCATGGGCGACGAGCACGTCCGTACCGGGAACGAGTTCCGGTGGGAGTCGCCGTCAGGCAAGGACAGCGTGCTCGCGCTCGTCCAAGGCTCGCCGTACACGAGCGGGTACTGCAACGCCGAGACGCTCGGGCGCGGCAACGGCGCCGACGACCCGACCGGGTACGACCGCGTGCGCGAGCTCGTGCCGCACCTGATCGGCCAGGCGCACGCCGACGCGCTGCTGCTCGCCGCCGGCTGCGACCACGAGACCGTCCAGCAGGAGCTGCCGCTCATCGTCGAGCGACTCGGCGACATGCTGCCTGGCGCGGACGTGCGCATCACCGGCCTCGACGCGTACGTCGCGTCGGTGCGCGCCGCAGAGCGACGGCTGGAGGCTGCGGGCCAGTCGCTCGAACGCTTCCGCGGCGAGCTGCGCGGCTCGCGCTACGCGCCGATCCTCTCGTCGATCTTCTCCGCGCGGGTGCACCTCAAGCAGGACAACGACCGAGTGCAGTCGCTGCTCGAACGGCACGTGGAACCGCTCATGGCGACGGCCGTCGCCGCCGAAGTGCGGCCCCTGCGCGACGTGCTGCCGTTCCTGCGCCATGCATGGCGGCTCGTGCTCGAGAACCACCCGCACGACTCGATCGGCGGCTGCTCCGTCGACGAGGTACACCTGGAGATGCCCGCGCGTTCGCTGCGCGTCGACGCGACCGCACACTCGCTGCTCGAGGACCTGCGCATCGCGCTGCAGCTCGGCAACGACCCGGTCGTGCACGATTCCGAGGGGCTCGGCGGCATCGTCGAGCGCGCCGACGGAAGCGCCGCGGCGATCGCGCCCGGTCGCCCGGGTCAGCTCACGCCGCTCACCGAACTCGCCCACGACAGTGGTGCAGAGATCATCTCCGACACCGAGGTGCGCGGAGGAGAGCTCCACGCGCGCGTACGCGAGGGCGCGCTCGAGCTCGTGCGCGATGACCGCGTCGTGCGCCTCGACTGGGTCGACATCGGCGACGCCGGAGACGAATACGACTTCGGTACGATCGCCGGAGACCGCGAGCTCGTCGCGACCATCGACCGCGTCGCCACCCGCATGTCCGGGCCGGGCGTCGCCGAACTCGACGTCGTCCACGTGCTCGACCTGCCCGTCGCGCTGACCGCCGACCGCTCCGCCCGCGCATCCGACACCACGCGCCACGAGATCCACACGCGCGTACGCGTGAGCGAGACGAGCGCCACTGCGCAGCTCGTGGTCGAGCTCGACAACCAGGCCGACGACCACCGCCTGCGCCTGCGCGCCAGAGTCGACGGCCTCGCCGCGACCGACACCGTCGAGGCGCTCGGACACTTCGCCATCATCGAGCGACCGGTGCGCCACGCCCCGACCGACGTCCCCTGGCGCCAGGAGCCGACGCAGCTCGACCACTGCGCGGGCGCCGTTCGCGCCGGCGGTGTGCTGCTCGCCGGACGCGGCATCCACGAGTACGAGGCCGACGCCGGCCAGCTCGAGCTCACCGTCCTGCGCTCGGTCGGCTGGCTGAGCCGCAACGACATCGCCGGTCGCCCCGGACACGCCGGACCGGCGCTCGCGACGCCCGGCGCGCAGTGCCGCGGTCCGCTGCGCCTCGACTTCGCCGTGGGCATCGATGCGAATTTCGCGGACGCGCGCGCATTCCTCGCCGGCCCGCTCCTGCTCGAGCCCTTCGGCGTCGAAGGGTCACAGGAACCCGGAACCGGGCTCGACAGCCTCACCGTCATGGAATCCGGCGCGATCGCACGCGCACGTGACGTGCTCGCGGTCACGCCCGAGGATGCCATCGGCCGCATCGGGGCGCTTGGGATCGAGCTGGGCGGCACCGGTGTGGTGGCGTCCGCGCTCAAGCTCGCCGACGACGGCAGCGGTGACCTCATCGCGCGCTGGTGGGCGCCCACCACGCCCAGCGGCCTCCGCGCCGACAACCAGCCCCGCGCTCGCCTCGCGGTCGGCCCTCGCGTCACCTCGGTGCAGCGAGCCCGCCTGGACGAGACGACCCTCGGGCCGGCCCCGCTCGAGAACGGCATCGTGGACGTCGCCGTCGCTCCCGGCGCGATCGTCACCCTGCGCCTGGCGCTCGCACACTGAGCCCGCGCGACAACGGCCACGTTTCGGCACCTTTCGCGCCGGCGCGCGTGGAACCGTCGTCGCCACGGGCAATTGAGCCCTTGCCGGATCACCCAGGTCCGTGGTTCACTCGACCTAGTGCGACGCCTCCTCCCCACAGCCCTCGCAGTCGCCGTCCTCGTCGGAGCGTTCTCCGGAGTCGCCTCCGCACGCCTCGCCGGTGACGGCCACCCGGCCCCGAAGGCCGCGCCGTTCCACGCGCCCGCCGTCGTGCCACGCGAGGACGCCGACCACGCCGGCACCTACGGATTCCGCACCTCCGCCGCGATCGCCGCCAAGCTCACGGGCGCCGAGGCCCCCGCGGCCGCAGCAGCCACATCCGGCGGCGCGAGCGCGACCGTCACCATCACCGCCACCGTATTGCCGGTCGTCACGATCGTCGTCGACCACGGCAGCGTCGTCGAGCTCGTCACCAACACGCCCGAGCGCGACGCGCGCGGCGTGCTCTACGTCGTGCGCACCGATACCTCGTCCGGTCCGACCGTCGCGCTCGACGCGAAGACCTGGGCCAGCGCCCGCACCGCGCTCGCCGCGGCGCACGTCGGCACCGGCACGATCTGGTCTGCCTGACCCACTGGCGTCAGCACCGGCGCGGCTACACTTGCCCGGATGAGCCCCGACGTTCCAGCACCGCCCGACCTCGTCGCGCCTGACATCTGGCGCGTGAAGGTTCCGCTCCACGTGCGCGTCGAACCCGCGAACGCATACCTGCTCGCCGACGCGGACGGCTCGCTCACCATCTTCGACACCGGCGTCGCGCCGCAGGCGACCGAGCTCTGGCGCGCCGCGATCCAGGCCATCGGCCGAACCCCCGACGACGTGCGCCAGGTCGTCGTCTCCCACCACCACCCCGACCACATCGGGGGCTCCGGCGCGCTCCATCGACTGACGGGCGCACCCATGCTCGCATCGAAGTCGACGATCCAGCAGGCCCCCGACGTGTGGGGCGACCGCGGGCGCATCGAGTCGTATCTCACGGCGGTCGACGACCACCTGCGCGAGCACGGCCTGCCGGAGGAGGTCACCGAACGGCTCCGCCACGAGGGCGACATCGCGCGGATGGCGATCGAGCTGCCGCCCGACGAATCGTGGGAACCGCTCGACGAGGGCGATCGCATCGAGGCGGCCGGGCGCACGTGGCACGTGCAGCTCACGCCCGGGCACGCCGACGGGCACCTCGTGCTGCACGATCGCGAGGGAGACGGCCTCCTGCTCGCGGGCGACCACCTGCTCGAACGCATCTCGCCGGCCGTGGGTCGCTTCCCGCGCCACGAGAAGGACCCGCTCGCGCGCTACCTGGAATCGCTCATCAAGGTCGCGATGCTGGACCCGAAGCTCGTCCTGCCCGGACACGGCGAGCCCTTCACGGGCGGCGCAGAACGCGCTCGCGTGCTCATGCAGCACCACCAGGACCGCATCGACGACTGCGTCCGCGCCGTGACGGAGCTCGAAGCGGCGGCGGCATATGACGTCGCCGGGCGCGTGTTCGCGCACGTGTTCAACGTCGAACGCCCGGACGCCGCGAACCAGCGCTTCGCCACCACCGAATCACTCGCCCACCTCGAGCGAGCAAGGTTCGACGGCCGACTCGTGCGCGCGCGTGAAGACGATGGCATCGTGCGCTACCGCGCCGCGGGCTGACCGCCGGACGCGCGCCGGACGCGCGCGGCGCGGGCGCGCATGGTAGTTTCTGCGCATGGTCGACGGCATCGTCATCTTCTTTCACGTCCTGTTCTCGATCGCACTGGTCACGCTCGTGCTCATGCACTCCGGCGCCCAGAGCGGTCTCGGGTCGATCGGTGGCGCCTCCGGCCAGGGTGGCGGCCAGCACGTCATGGAGCGCAACCTCGACCGCATCACGGTCATCACGGCGCTCCTGTACCTCGCCTCGACCCTGACGCTCGCCAAGATCTTCGACTGAGTTCTGAGCGCGAACGGGGCCCTCCTGCGGCCCATCCGTCACGATTCCGACGTGTTCGATCGAACGTCGAATCGACCCGTGCGTAAACGACGGAACCTCGCCATTTCGCGTTCAACATCGCGCACTCTGGGTAGGAGCGCTGCGGTGTGGTGGCGAATGACCTCGACGACGAACGATGTCGTCGTGCGTCGTCGCCCGTGTTGAACAACAAGAGGGAGCAACCCGTGTCCGTGAAGTTCCAGAAGCTGCTTGCTTCGACCGCCATCCTGGCAGTGGCCGCGTTCGCCGCGGTCGGCTGTGGTGGCGACAGTGACAAGGAGAGCAGCGGCGGCGGGGATCTCGCCAAGAAGCAGGAGATGACGATCCAGATCGGTGACGAGACCGATGCCGGCGTGTTCGATCCGCCCAAGGTCGCCTACCTGGACTCGGTGAACCGCCTCAACGCGCTCTTCGTGAACCTGTACCGCTACAGCGAAGACGGCAGCGAGATGAAGCCGTTCGCAGCGACGGAGCTCCCGGAGATCAGCGAGGACGGCCTCACCTACACCGTGAAGCTGCGCGAGGACGCCAAGTGGAGCGACGGCAAGCCGCTCACCGCTGACGACCTCGTCTTCGGCGTGCAGCACGCACTCGACCCGGCGTCGGGCGCCTACTTCGCCTCGTTCATGCTCGACATCGTCGGCGCGTGCGAGTACAACTCCGGCAAGGACGCGAAGGAGAACTGCACCGCGGACTACCGCAAGGAGCTCACGGACGGCAAGCCCGAGTCGGTCGGCGTCACCGCCACCGACGACCACACGGTCGAGTTCAAGCTCGTCCGACCGGTGCCGTGGTTCGACCAGCTCATGACGCTGCAGACCTTCGTGCCGCTGCGCCGCGACGTCATCGAGAAGTTCGGCGACAAGTGGACGACGCCGGAGAACATCGTCACGAGCGGTGCGTTCACGCTGGCCGAGTACAAGCCCAAGGAGCGCATCGTCGTCGAGAAGAACCCGGAGTTCTGGGACGCGGACGACGTCGAGCTGGACAAGATCACGTTCCGCATGATCGGCGAGCCGAAGACGGCACTGCGCGAGTTCGAGCGCGGTCGCATCGACCTGGCGTTCATGCGCACGGCCATCGACTCGGCTGACATCGATCGCGTGAAGGGCGAGGACTACTACGTCTCGCGCCCGTCGATCGAGACCCAGTACGCGTACTTCAACACGACCAACCCCGAGCTGTCGGATCCGAAGGTGCGCCAGGCGCTTGCCATCGGCATCGATCGCCCGAGCATCGTCGAGAACATCACCAAGCGCGGCGACAAGCCGATGAACACGGTGGCTCCCGACGGCATCCCCGGCTTCGACGTCTTCTCGCAGGGTGCGCAGGAGTTCATCGGTGCCGAGGAAGGTCCCGACGTCGACAAGGCGAAGGGCCTGCTCGAAGAAGCTGGCTGGGACGAGAAGGAGACGCTCGACGTGTACTTCTCGTCGGACTCCGGCAACGCGCCGCAGATCGCCGAGCAGATGCAGAGCGACTGGGCCAAGATCGGCGTCAAGGTCAAGCTGAACCCGACCCCGGGTGACGTGCTGGCAACGGTCGGCCTCGGCTACTCGCCGGTCGGCAAGAAGGTCGACGTCGTGCTCCAGGGCTGGATCCAGGACTACCTCGACGCGCAGGACTGGTACCAGCTGTTCACCTGCGACAACGTCGCAGCCGGCCTGAACTCGTCGAACTACTGCTCCGAGGACTTCGACAAGATCTACGAGGAAGCACTCAAGACCGTCGATCCCGACGCACGCTTCGAGATCTACAAGGAGCTCGAGGCCAAGCTGACCGGACCTGATGGCGACATGCCGGCAGCCCCGCTGTACCAGCCGACGAACGACACCGTCGCAGCGACCTACGTCCTGCAGGGTGGCAAGCCGTTCGAGCTGACCTCCACGGGTCTCCTCTACTACGAGAACCTGGCGATCAGCGCCGACAAGAAGTAGCAGCACCTACCACCAGTCACGACGAAGGGGACCGCCGGAGCTTCCGGCGGTCCCCGCGTCGTTTCGGTGACGATTGACAGGTCGAATCGACGGGTACGTTCACGTCGTCCGAAGTGAGCCGAGGAGCGCTCGATTGGTCACCTACATCCTGCGCCGCCTGTTCTGGTCCATCCCAGTGCTGCTGCTGGCGACCCTGCTGGCGTTCGTGCTCGTGAAGGCGATGCCCTACGAGCCGTTCAACGACCCGAAGCTCGCGCCCAGCGTTCGCCAGAACCTGCGCGAGCTGTACGGCCTCGACAAGTCCGGCGCAGCGCAGTACGCGGACTTCCTCACCGACTTCGTGCAGGGTGACTTCGGCCTGTCGACCAAGCCCGGCAATCGCCCCGTGCGCGAGATCATCACCGACACGCTTCCCGCGACGATGGTGCTCGGCGGACTGTCCTTTTTCTTCTCGGCCATGATCGGCATCACGCTGGGCGTGATCTCGGCGCTCAGACACAACGGCATCATCGACTACGCCATCACGTTCTTCGCAACCGCGGCGTTCGCGTTGCCGAGCTTCGTGGTGGCAACGCTGTGGGTGTCGGGCAAGGTGTACCTGCCACCACCGATCGGCGTGATCCAGTTCGAGTTCCCCTATGGCTGGGACTCGTGGTGGGACCGCGTCGGTCCGATCGCCGTGCTCGGGCTCGCGATCATGCCGTACTTCACGCGACTGGTCCGGGCATCGATGCTCGAGGCGCTGGAGCAGGAGTACGTGACGACCGCTCGCGCCAAGGGGCTGCCGTGGCGGCGCACCGTGTTCCGCCACGCACTGCGCAACTCCATGATCCCGACCGTCACGAACGCCGGACCACTGTTCGCGTTCGTGCTCACCGGCTCGTTCATCATCGAGCGCATCATGATCGTGCCGGGCGTGGCAGACCAGTTCATCGAGAGCTTCGGTCAGCCGATCGATTCACGCATGGTGCTCGCCACGACGGTCCTGCTGTCGGCGCTCATCATCGTGCTCAACCTCGTCGTCGACCTCATCGTCGCATGGCTCGATCCGCGGGTGGCGAATGACTGATCGCACGAACGGGATCCCCGACGATCCGAAGGCTGCTCGCTCCGACGGTCCGACCACCGAGGACCGACTCAACGAGCCGCCCGCGGCGTCGCAGGTCGCGGACCTGCGCCTGGAAGCGCAGCGCGAGCTCGGCGACCTGGCCGGCAACTGGAGCGCACGCGTCGAGGCGTTCGACGTCACCGATGCCGGTGGCGTGGCCGGCGAGCAGCGCTCGCTGATTCGCGATGCCGCGCGCCGCTTCTCGCGCAACAAGACCGCGATGGCCGGCCTCATCCTGCTGACGGCCTACGTGCTGCTCGCGATCTTCGTCCCCATGTTCGGCGACATCAGGCAGGCGACGCAGATCGACTACACCCAGAAGGAGCTGAAGCCGAGCTGGGACCACCTCTTCGGGACCGATCCCCAGGGCAAGGACCTGTGGCTGCGCGCCTGGATCGGAGCGCGCATCTCGCTGTCGATCGCGTTCGTCGTGTCGATCGTGATCCTCGCGGTGGGTGTGACGTACGGCTCGCTGTCCGGCTACGTCGGCGGCCGGGTCGACAACACCATGATGCGCTTTCTCGACGCGCTCTACGGCCTGCCGTACCTGCCGTTCGCGATCATCACCGTCACCGTGATGAAGGAGAAGTTCCCGGACGCGGAACCGATCGTCTACATGGTGCCGGCGCTCTCGATCACGGCGTGGTTCACGTCCGCGCGCATCATGCGCGGGCAGATGCTGAGCCTCAAGTCCAACGACTACGTCGAGAGCGCGCTCGCAGCCGGCGCATCGGCCGGGCGGGTCGTCACGCGCCATGTGCTGCCCAACACGATCGGCGTCATGGTCGTCGTCATCTTCCTGGAGATCCCCAACGCCATCCTCGGCGAGGCCTTCCTGTCGTTCCTGGGCCTCGGCGTACAGCCGCCTGATGCATCATGGGGTGTGCTCGCCGAGAACGGCTACACCTACATCGATGCGCAGCCGCACCTGATCTGGGTGCCGGCACTGCTCATCGCGTCGACGGTGCTGGCCGCGATCGCGATCGCAGACGGCATGCGCGACGCGCTCGACCCGCGCGGGCAGGTGCATTGATGCCGGTCGACGAACTGCACCACATCGTGTGACGAACAGGTCCGTACCTGCCGATACATCGGGGTACGGGGCCGAAGCTCGCGAGGGGAAAGAAACACAACATGGCATTGCTCGAAGTTCGTGACCTGAAGGTCCAGTACCAGACACGCGCCGGTATCGTGAAGGCGGTCGACGGCGTGTCCTACTGGGTCGACGAGGGCGAGACGCTCGGCATCGTCGGCGAATCCGGGTGCGGCAAGAGCCAGACGTCGCTCGGCCTGATGCGCCTCATCAAGGCTCCGGGCACCGTCGCAGGCGGTCAGGTGCTCTACGACGGTCGCGACATCGTCCAGATCTCCGAGGAGGAGATGCAGGCGGTGCGCGGCAACGAGATCGCGATGATCTTCCAGGACCCGATGACGTCCCTCAACCCGGTCCTCAAGATTTCCACGCAGCTCACCGAGGGGCTCATCCACCACAAGGGGATGACGATGCAGCAGGCGCGCGCTCGTGCGCTGGAGCTGATGGAGGCCGTGCAGATCCCGGCCGCCAAGGAGCGCCTCGACGCGTACCCGCACCAGTTCTCGGGTGGTATGCGCCAGCGCGTGATGATCGCGATGGCGCTCGCATGCAACCCCCGCGTGCTCATCTGCGACGAGCCGACCACCGCGCTCGACGTGACCATCCAGGCGCAGATCCTCACGCTCATCGCGGACCTGCAGAAGGAGTTCGGCACTGCGGTCATCATGATCACCCACGACATGGGTGTCGTGGCCGAGGTCGCCGACCGCGTCGCGGTCATGTACGCGGGCCGCATCATCGAGCACGCCCCGACCGACGAGATTTTCGACCACCCGCAGCACCCGTACACGGAAGCGCTGCTGGGGTCGCTGCCGTCGCTCGAGGACGAGGTGGACGGCGAGCGACTCGAATCGATCCCCGGCCTGCCGCCGGACCTCATCAACCCGCCGAGCGGCTGCCGCTTCAACCCGCGCTGCAAGTACCGCACGTCGATCTGCATGGACCGTTTCCCGCCGCTCATCGCACCGGTCGACGGTGACGAGGAGCACGTCGCGGCCTGCTGGCACCCCGCGATCGAGCGCGCCGAGCTCGGGCTCATTCCCCGCCGCCAGGGAGGCATGGCCTGATGACGATGACGCCAGGTACGCAGACGGTCTCGAACACGCAGGACGGCCCCGACTACTCGGCGCCGCCGATCCTGCAGGTGCGCAACCTCAAGAAGTACTTCCCGATCAAGAAGGGCGCGATCTTCGCGAAGGAAGTCGGCGCGGTGAAGGCCGTCGACGACATCAGCTTCGACCTGTGGCCCGGCGAGACGCTCGGCGTCGTGGGCGAATCCGGGTGTGGCAAGTCCACGACGGGTCGGGCGATCCTGCAGCTGCACAAGCCGACGGCCGGCAGCGTGATCTTCCAGGGCCAGGAGCTGACGACGCTCAACAACCAGCAGATGCGTGCCGTGCGGCGCGACCTGCAGATCGTCTTCCAGGATCCGTACGCGTCGCTCAACCCGCGCATGACGGTCGGCAACATCATCGCCGAGCCGCTCATCATCCACCAGATCGGCACCAAGGACACGCGGCGTGCGCGGGTCAAGGAGCTCCTCGACATTGTCGGCCTCAACCCGGCGTTCACGAACCGCTACCCGCACGAGTTCTCGGGGGGCCAGCGCCAGCGCATCGGCATCGCCCGCGCGCTCGCGCTGCAGCCGAAGCTCATCATCTGCGACGAGCCGGTCTCCGCGCTCGACGTGTCGATCCAGGCGCAGGTCATGAACCTGCTCGAGGACCTGCAGAAGGAGTTCGCGCTGACGTACATGTTCATCGCGCACGACCTCGCGGTCGTCAAACACGTGAGCGATCGCGTGGCAGTGATGTACCTGGGCAAGATCGTCGAACTCGCCGAGGCCGACAAGCTCTACTCCGATCCGCAGCATCCGTACACGCAGGCGCTGCTCAGCTCGATCCCGGTCGCCGACCCAGAGGTGGCGCGTCGCAAGGATCGCATCATCCTCAAGGGTGACGTTCCGAGCCCCGCGAACCCGCCTCCGGGCTGCCCGTTCCACGAACGCTGCTGGAAGATGCAGTCGATCTGCAAGCAGCAGATGCCGCCGCTCGAGATGAAGGACGGCGACCCCGGCCACCAGATGGCGTGCTGGTTCCCAGGGCCGGAAGGCGCACCGGGCACGATCACGCCTGCGCTCATCATCGACCAGATCAAAGCCGAGCGTGCTGCGGGCATGGGCATCAAGAAGCACGTCGTCCGGCCGAGCGATGCGTCCAAGGGCACCGGCGGCGTCGACCCCACCACGGGGCTGCCGCCGCACCCCGGCCAGTAGGTCGATTCCAGGGTCCTAGGACCAATGTCCGATGGCGGGTCGGACCAGTGCGCGACGACACTTCGGTTGACAGCTACTACTGAACCGGAGTTTTCACATGCGCCGCACCACCCGTACCGCCTCAGTCATCGTCGCCAGCCTCGCCGTGCTCGCCATCGCCGCACCGGGCGCATTCGCCAAGGGCGGACGCGAGGGCGAGAGCAAGATCACCTCGCTGCCGAACCCGACGCCCATCATCGCGACGTGCGACGACGTTCGCATCACGAGCCTGCCGAATCCCGAGACGCTGCTCGTCAACCCGCTCAGCTTCGACGCCGGCTGCCTCGCGGTCCGCATCGATTCGACCGGCACGCGATTCACCCTCGCGGCAGTGGTCCTGTCGTCTGGCTGGGCGTACACCAACGACAGCGGCTCCGACGGCGACCGCGTGAAGCTCGGCTTCTCGAACGCGTACACCGGCCAGAAGTTCGACGCGCTCGTCACCTCGGGCAAGACGATCATCGGCTGATCGCCGATCACCGAACTGCAGTACTGGCGGCGGCGGGGCTCAGGCTCCGTCGCCGCTGTGCGTTGCACGGCGATGCACCCACAGCGCCGCCTGCGTGCGGTCGCTCACGCCGATGAGCCCGTAGATGCGCGTGAGGTGCGCCTTGACCGTCTTCTCCGCGATGCCGAGCTCGCGCGCGATGAGCTTGTTGGGCAGCCCGCGCCCGATCGCCTGGAGCACCTCCGCTTCTCGCGGGGAGAGATCGACGTCCGTCGTCGCGCGCCGATCCAGCAGCACGGCACGCGCGGCGCGTGCATCGAGCGGCGCGTCGCCCGACGCGGCCGCGCGGATCGCGGCGAGCAGCTCGTCGGGCTCGCAGTCCTTGAGGATGTAGCCCGCGGCGCCGGCATCGAGCGCGCGCAGCACGTCGTCGTGCTCGGCGAAGCTCGTCAGCACGAGCACCGCGATCCCTGGCGACGCCGCATGGATCTCGCGCGTCGCGTCGATCCCGCCGAGCGTCGGCATCGACAGGTCCATGAGCAACACGTCCGGCATCGATTCCGCAGCGAGCGCGATCGCGACACGTCCGTCCGCTGCCTCACCGACCACCTCGATGCCGTCGGTCGCCTCGAGCAGGCGGCGAAGGCCCGCGCGCACGACCGAGTGGTCGTCGACGATCCCGACCCGGATGGGGCGGTCAACCATGGTGGAGATCCAGCTCGACGCGCACGTTCGTACCGTTCCCTGCTGACGATTCGACATGCAGCGTCCCACCGGCGGCCGCCACCAGGTCGCGCAGCAGCACCAGGCCCACGTGGCCCTCGTCGGCGGGCGTGGACGTGTCGAAGCCTGCGCCGTCGTCCTCGATGCGCATGCGCAGCTCGTCCTCGACCCGCTCGATGCACAGCAGCAGGTGCGCCGCCCCCGAGTGGCGCTCGGCATTGCGAACGGCTTCCTGCGCGACGCGATACAGCAGCTGTTCGCGCTGCGCCGACAGGCCCGCGGGCACGTCGAGGCGCAGGTCGGGATCGATGCCGCGTGCGGGCAGCTCGCTGACCAGGTCCTCGAGCGCGCGCCGGAGCCCGAGCTCGCGCAGGTTCGGTGGGTAGATGTCGACGAGCAGCGTGCGCAGCTCACGGATCGCCTGGCGCACCTGCTCGGCGGAGCTCGCCATCGTCGCTGCGGTCGCGGGGTCGGTACCCGCCTCGATCGACGCCGCATGCAGGTTGAGTCCCACCCCCGCGAGGTGCTGCACGACGCCGTCATGCAGGTCGCGCGCGATGCGTCGGCGCTCGAGTTCGCTCGCGTCGACGGCCGACTGCAGCAGCTGCTCGCGTTCGCGGCGCCGAGCGCCGAGCCGTCGCGCGAAGCCGAGCGCGAGCGGCACCTGGACGATCGCGAGCAGCAGCAGCGCGCCGATCGCGGTCGGCAGCAGCCGGCGCCAGAGCGCGCGTCCGGATTCGGAGACCGACGCGTCGCGCACGTAGGTCTCGTACAGCAGCGGCGTGCCGTCGGGCGCGTGCACACGCGTGTAGACCTCGAGCAGGCGGTCGAAGCGGCGATCTGCGCGGTTCTCCGGACGGTCCAGGTCGGTGACCTCGCTCACCGTGCCACCCTCGGAGATCACCTCGAGCTCCTCGTCGTCCAGGTCGAACTGCTTGCCGACGAGCTCGTCCTGGTCGGAGTAGGCGACGGTCCCGTCGCGCTTCCAGAGCTTCACGCGCACGGTGGCGTCGTCGAGGATCCGCGATCGCGCCAACTCGTCGAACGCCGCGATCGCCGCCGGGTCTCCAGCCACCAGTTCGGCGGTGAGGGCGGGCTCGACGATCCCGCGCGCGGCGAGCTGCGTGCTGCGCCGCGCCGAACGTTCGGCCTCGTCGCGGGCTGCATCGCGCAGCAGGAACGTGGTGGCCGCGCCGAGCAGGATCGCCACCACCGCGCTGCCCACCACGAACTGCAGCAGCAGGCGTCGCTCGGACCGGTCGGTGGAGGGGAGCTGCGGGCGCGTCATCGCTGCCATCGTAGCGAGCATGTGCCCGGACACGACACAGGCGCCCCCGGCCACAACCGAAGTTGCGTGCCGAAGGCGCCTGCTGCCTGATGCGCACGAGTGGACTCGAACCACCACGGGCCGTGAAGCCCACCAGGCCCTCAACCTGGCGCGTCTACCAATTCCGCCACGTGCGCGTGTCGAACATGCGGCCCCGCGCGAAGCGGGGCCACACGCGAAGGATAGCATCCGACCCGATCGGGTACCATGGAGAACGTATGTTCGATTCTCCTGCGCTCTCCGCTCCCGAACTCACCGATCGCCAGCAGGCGGTCCTGGACGTGCTGCGCTCGCACACGGCGGAGCACGGCTACCCGCCGACCGTCCGCGAGATCGGCGAGGTGCTCGGCATGGCGTCGAGCTCGACGGTGCACTCGCACCTGGCAGCGCTCGAGCGCGCCGGCATCATCGAACGCGACCCCACCAAGCCCCGCGCGCTCAAGTGGGGCCCCGCCGCGGCGACGCTCGGCATCGACGCCACCGCGGGCGGCTCGGTCGGCGCGACCGGCCCCACGTCGGGTGGAACGGTCACGAGCATCGGGCACGGCAACGTCGACGTCGACGCGAGCGTGACCATGCCGCTGCTCGGTCGCGTCGCGGCTGGAGCGCCGATCCTCGCCGAGGAGCATGTCGAGGAGTACGTCCCGGTTCCGAAGAAGCTCACTCGCTCCGGCGAGTCGTTCCTGCTCAAGGTGCGGGGCGACTCGATGGAGGGCGCAGGCATCCTCGACGGTGACTGGGTCGTCGTCCGCAAGCAGAAGGACGCGAGCAACGGGCAGATCGTGATCGCACTCGTCGGCGACGACGAGGAGGCGACCTGCAAGCGCTACGAGCGCCGAGCGGGCCACGTCGAGCTGCACAGCGAGAACCCCGCGTACGAGCCGATCGTGACCGACCAGGTCGAGATCGCCGGCATCGTTACCGGTGTCATGCGGGCCATCTGACCCACGCAGACTTGTCATGCCCGTGCGTCCCGATAAGGTTGCCCGTGGTCGCGCCCAAGCCCTGTGGTGCACCACGAGGAGAAGTGCATGGCGCGAGTCTTGGTGGTCGACGACGCAATGTTCATCCGCCACATCATCAGTGACCTGCTCACGCAGCACGGGCACGAGGTCGTGGGCGAGGCATGTAACGGGATCGAGGCCGTCGAACGGTTCTGCGAGCTGCGTCCCGACGTCACGACTCTCGACATCGTGATGCCCGAGAAGGACGGCATCGCGGCGCTGCGCGAGATCATGTCGGAGGATCCCGACGCCAAGGTCATCATGTGCTCGGCGCTCAAGGAAAAGCCGATGGTGCTCGCGGCACTGCAGGCCGGCGCGTGCGACTACATCATCAAGCCCGTGAAACCGGAACGAATCCTCGAGGCGGTCGCAAAGGTTCTGGTCTAGGGGCGGTCGCGGCCAGTCGGGTGCCTGGTCGTTCCCGGCGCGCTCGCTGACGGTCAGCATCGTGGCATGCAGCTCGCTTCACCATCCACGCTCGGCGAACACGTGCAGCGCTGGGCGTGGCTGCGCGTTGCTCCTGACGTGTCCCTCGCCGATCTCCGGGCGACGGCGCCCGGGGAAACGAGGCGTGGGGAAGCGTTTTCGCGGATGCGCACTGCGACCAACGCCGGGGTCGAAGCGATCGGCGCACAGCTGCGCGAAGCGCTTGCTGCGGCGGGTCTTGCCAATGCTCGCGTCGAGGTGCGAGACCGCCTCTGGATCGACGGCAGCGCGATCTTTCGCATCGACGTCCCCGCGGGAATCGCCGATGCGGCTCGCGCGGTCGACGAACTGCTCGTGCGAACCGGCGGCCGGGTGCTGGACGGCGACGACCTTCCCCCCGCGGCGCGAGGAACCGCTGCCGTGCGGGCGGTCGACGCTGGGGGCGCGAGCAGGCGCGAGGAGTCCGCGCCCCAATGGTTCAGCGAGGATCTCGGCTTCGGCACCGCGCGCCGCACCGGGCTGACGGGCGACGGCGTTCGACTGGCGGTGGTCGATTCCGGCGTCGATGCGTCGCATGCGCACCTCGCCGCAGCGCTGGGACGCGGTCGCGTCCACGACCGTTTCGAAAGCATCGCAGTCCGAAGCGGGCACGGCACGTTCGTCGCGGGCATCGTTGCGGGGTCCGAGACCGGGCTCGCTCCTGGCGTCGACCTCATATCCTCGCGCACGTACGGCGCCGAATTCGCAGACCACGCAGGTCGGGGAGAAGCGGCGCGCTTCACGCAGCGCGCCAATGCAATCCGCGCCTTGCAGGACGCGGTCGCGCCCGACGACGGCTCGCGCGGTGCGGACGTGCTCGTCACGAGCTGGGGCATCCTGGACGCACCCGGTGTTCCCCTCCCCGATTACGATCGGACGATGGCAACGATCGCCGCTGCCGGTGCCGTCGTGGTGGCGGCGGCGGGTAACGACGGCGCTCGCGAAGGCGGCGGCACGATCGCGGTGCCCGCTCAATTGCCCGATGTCATCGCAGCTGGCGGGGTCGACCGCGCGTACCGCTGGCATCCGCGCGCGAGCGCGGGTCCCTCGCCCCGCACCGGAATGTCGAAGCCGGACATCGCGGCACCCGTCGTGGACATTCGATCCACGTCGCTCGGCGGAAGGATCGCCGACACGACCGGAAACCCTGACGGCGGTTTCGCGGGGACGAGCGCCGCAGCTCCCATCGTCGCGTCGCTGATCGCGCTGCTGACGCAGGCCGTTCACGATCGTGGGCAGGCGTCCCCGGACGTGGACGAGGTCCGAATGGCGTTGCCGCTGCTCGCGCGCGACGTGGACCGGCCGGGAGTCGACGACCGCACCGGGCTCGGAGTCATCGACGCGCACCGCATCGAAGCGGCAGCCGACCGCCTGGTCGCGCATCGTCGCGCCCAAGCAGCGCGCTGATCCGCCGCGCGATGGACGCGCATTTTGCAATTGTTCAACATGCTAGTGGGCCGACTCAAGGCGTTTCCGGATGCGCCGATCCAAGTTGGGATTCCCATGCAGCACAACGACTTCCAACTCACCCGGGTCGTCGTGCTCGCCCTGCTCGCGGTCGGCCTCGGCATCGCGATCCTGCAGGTCGACTCGGCGCAACGAACCACCCTCGTCCCAGCCGCCCAGGCGGCGGCCTCAGCGGGGCCTGCTGCCGCGCCCGGCACGATCGTCGCGGATGTCGGCGCGGTTGCGCCGGCGCCCGACGCCGCGACGCCGGTCGCGCCCGCACCGGTGCCCACGACCGAGGCACCGCCCGCCTTGACGGAGGACCCGGTCGTGACAGCGGTGCCACGTCGACGCGGTGGCGTGACCTGCGACGAGCCACATCGCACGGTGCAGGTCAACCACGACGCGGTGATCCACGCGAGCCCGAACGGCCGCGCGCTTGGCACGCTGCCTGCCCGCAGCCGGTACCTGGGCCAGTCGATGACGGCGTGGGTGCAGGCCGTCTCCCCGGACGGGCGCTGGGGCCGCGTCACGCTGCCGTGGAGCAAGCCCGTCGGCCGTGCCGGCTGGGTGCGCATCGACGAGTTCGCAGGTCGCACCACTTCGACGATGCTCGTCGCCGACCTCTCCGAGCGCCGCGTGCACGCCTATCGCGGCTGCCGCGAGCTGTTCTCGGTCCGAAGCGCAATCGGCCGGCCGGGTTCCCCGTCGCCGAAGGGTCGTTTCTGGGTGACCGACCGCGTGCCGGTCCCGGGTGCCCAGCAGGGGTCCTTCGGCAGCTTCGCCTTCGGTCTTTCCACGGTGCAGCCGAACCTCCCGGCCGGCTGGACTGGCGGCGACCAGATGGCGATCCACGGCACGGGCGCCCCCGGGTCGATCGGCCAGGCTGCCAGCGCGGGGTGCCTCAGGGTGAGCGAGGAAGCGCTTGCGCGCCTCAAGCCGCTCCTGCGAGCGGGCACGCCGGTCGTCATCCGCGCCTGATCCTGCGATGATCCGCCCATGAGCGGAGGCGGACAGCGAGGCGGCGGACAGGGCGGCAGTGGCGGCCAGGGAAGCGGCGGCCAAGGCGGCCAGGGCGGTGGTGGCCAGGGCGGCGGTGGCGGACGACGTCGCGGCGGCTCCGGTGGCGGCGGCGCAGGCGGCGGTCGTCCCGGCGGCGCCGGCGGCGGTGGCCGACTAGGTGGCGGAGGTGGCGGCGCTCGACGTGGTCCCGGCGGTGGCGGCGGTCAGGGCGGCAATCCCCGGCGTGGCCCCGGTGGCGCACCCGGCGGTCGTGGTGGCCAGGGCGCGAGCAACCAGCAGCAGCCGCTCGAGATCGCGGTGCGCGCGAGCCGCAACCAGCTCAAGCGCCACGCCGACGGCCTCAAGGACGACCAGATCCGACTCGCGTGTCGCAGCATGCTGCTCGCGCTCCACGGCAACATGGCCGGCAGCACCAATCCCGCCGAGGCGCTCGGCGTGCTCGAGCAGGTGCAGCACGTGCTCCATGCGCCGCGTCGCGACGATTCGCAGCTGCCGGTGGCGCTGCGCGCGGTGGTCGCCTTCGCGACCGACACGCCAGCTCGCCAGCGTGAAGTGCAGGAGCTCGTCCGGCTCGCGCTCCGACACCTCTACGCGCTCAACGCGGACTTCATGCCGCGCGCCGCGCGCGACGACGCGAAGTTCCGCTCCGACGCGGTGCTCGACGTGATCGACCAGGTCGCACGCGAGTACCTCGACGACACGCGCTTCGCCGAGCTGCGCGCCTGACGAACTCGCGCGGCGAACGTCGTCCCCCAACGTGCGGGGAGTGACATGAGGAGCGGGCCTGTAAGCCGGATTCTGTCCCGCCCCGAAAGGCGGTGATGACCATCCATCTGGGTCACACGTCGCCGTGTGCCTCAAGCTGCGACCCGGAGCTCAGCGGGCAGCCTCGACGCTCCTGTTCGCATTGCACCGGGTGGGGTTTACCGAGCCGCTTCCATCGCTGGAAACGCTGGTGCGCTCTTACCGCACCGTTTCACCCTTGCCTGTGACCCGTTGCCGGGTCCATCGGCGGTCTGCTTTCTGTTGCACTTTCCGTCGCGTCGCCGCGCCCAGGAGTTACCTGGCACCCTTGCCCTGCGGTGTCCGGACTTTCCTCGACGATCGACGTTGCCGCCTCACGCCGCGGCCATCCGGCCCGCTCCTCGCTGGCATCGTACCGGACGTCAGGCGGCGAGCGTCGTCTGCGAGCGCGACGTGACCGCTGCGGTGACCGGAGTCGGGCGCGGCACCGGGTTGAACGCGACCGCGCTGCGAGTCGCGTTCCTGGCAAGCAGCAGCGACATGATCCCGCGTGCGAACGAGCCGTCGGTGAGCGACCAGCTGGTCTTGTCGTCCAGCGACTTGAGGCCGTTGTTGACGATGCCCGCGTGGAGCCCCGCGGTACCGATCGCGCCCTTGACCTTCTCGGCGCTGTCAGCCACCACGTCGGCGCGTCGCTGGGTCGTGGCGAGCACGGTGATCTTGTCGCTCGCGCGCGCCGCGATGTTGCCCGCATCGTCGAGGCGTTCGCGAGCGAGCGTCGCTGCGCCGGTCAGCTCGGCGGGAGCCAGGTCTTCGGCTTCGCCCGCCTTGACACGTGCAGTGCGCGCGGTGGCTGCGAGCTCGTCGACCTCCCGCTTGAGGGTCGTCGCGCTGATCGCATCGTCGGCCTCGCCCGAACGCGACGTGACGGCCGCACGTTGCCGAAGTCGAACCGCCTTGTCGGCCGTGGTCGCGGCCTGGTCGCGCGCCTCTGCCGCAACTCCTGCCGTCTTCGGCGCGTCGACCCTCGGGGCGACGGCGGCGACATGTCCCACGTCGTCCGTCGCGCCGGCGGCCTTCACCGCGATGTCGTCGGCGGAGTTGACGATCACGTCAGCCGCCTTCTCGCTCGCGTTCGTCGCTCGCTTGGCGGCAGCCCATCGCACGGCGCCGACACCGGTCGGTGCGAAGCCGAGCGTTGCGAGTGCCATGTCCTTGACGCCCGCTTCGCCCTTGGCGAATTTCCGTGACGTGTCCGCGAAGTTCACGCCTGCGATCACGGTGCTGGCAGCGGTCACCGGCTTCTGGGCCGCCATCATCGCCTTGCCGACCTTGGTACCACCGAGTGCGACGCGCCCTGCGTGCACGGCCTTGCCGGTCTTGGCGAGGGCGGCGCCGGTTCGGGTCGCGGCGAGCGCGCCCTTGGAGGCGTTCACGGCGGTCGCGCCGGCCTTGGCGATCTTCGCTGCTGCGACACCCGCCTTGCCGAGCTTGGCGGCGATCGCAGCGCCACGTGCCGCCATCATGCCGCCGGCGAGCGCGCCCGAGGCGCCGCCCGAAACGGGAACAGCGAGCATGAGCGCGGTCGTGCCGACCCAGAATCCGATGTCGGCCTTGTTCTTCCAGGCCCACTTGCCAGCCACCTTGGCGCCCTCGGCGACCTTGTGACCGATCTTCTTGGCGCCCTCGACGGCCTGCTTCGCACCGGACTTGATCGTGCCGATCGGGTCCTTCACGAAGTTCCGTCCGAGCTCCTTCACTCCTTCGACGGCGTGGTGCGCGCCATGCGCGATCGCGGCCGGGGCTTCCTCGACCTTCTTGGCGATGGTGTGGACGGTCTTCTTGGCTGCATCGACGCCGTCACCGACCTTGTCGGCAACCGAACTGGCAGCATGCTTGATCGAGTCGAACAGACCCATGTGGCGACTTCTCTCTCCTGGCGGTGTCCACGCGTGCCGACCCTCACGACTTGCGTAGACCAGTGGATCCCTGTGGGGAGGGATCCGGCGGCGTTGGCTCCAATGTGCGTCGGGAAGGGGAGTGCGTCAACGGGGACCCGTCACGCGGTACCATTGGCTGCTGGACCGTCGCCGAGAAAGGCACCACCATCACCATGCGCCATGCAGACCTTCCGACTGCCCTCACGTTCGACGACGTGCTGCTCGTTCCGCAGCGCTCCGACGTGGCGAGCCGCAGCGACGTGGATACCACCGGGCGCCTCACGCCGACCATCTCGCTGGCGGTGCCGATCGTCGCCGCGAACATGGACACGGTGACGGAGTGGCGCATGGCCATCGCGATGGCGCAGGCGGGCGGCATCGGCATCATCCATCGCTTCCTCACGATCGAGGAGCAGGCCGAGCAGGTGCGCAAGGTCAAGCGCGCCGAGAGCCACGTCATCGAGAGCCCGTACACGATCGGACCGGACGAGCCCGTGCGCGCGATGCTCGACGAGCTCGCCGCGCGCGGCGTGAACGGCCTGCCGGTCGTGGATGCGGACCTGCAGCTGCTGGGTCTCATCACGCGCCGCGACCTGGTGGCGAGCGGCCTGGAAGGCACCGTCCGCGAATCGATGACGCCGCTCGAGAAGCTGACGATCGGCACCCGCGAGACGGCGCTGGAGGATGCGCGCGAACTCATGGCGCACGCTCGCGTCGAGAAGCTCCCGCTCGTGGATGCGCACGGCAAGCTTGCCGGCCTCATCACGATGAAGGACATCGCGCACCTGGACCTGTATCCGCTCGCGACCAAGGATGCGCGCGGTCGCCTGCGCGTCGGCGCGGCGATCGGCGTGCGCGGCGACTACCTCGATCGCGCGCGTGCGGTGGCCGAGGCCGGCGCCGACGTGTTGTGCCTGGACATCGCGCACGGCCACGCCGAGCACGCGCTCGCGGCGACGCGCGAACTGCGTCGCACGGTCGACATCGAGATCATCGCCGGCAACGTCGCGACGCCGGAGGGCGCGCGCGACCTGATCGAGGCCGGAGCGCACGCGATCAAGGTCGGCGTCGGACCGGGCTCCGTCTGCACGACGCGCCTCGTCGCAGGTGTCGGCGTGCCGCAGCTCACGGCGATCATGGAGTGCGCGGTCGCGTGTCACGACGCGGGCATCCCGCTGTGCGCAGACGGCGGCATTCGCATGCCGGCTGACATGTCGAAGGCGATCGCCGCGGGCGCCGAGACGATCATGGTCGGCAACATGCTCGCCGGTACGTCCGACAGCCCCGGCACGCTGCTCAAGCGCGACGGTCGCACGGTCAAGGTGCACCGCGGCATGGCGAGTGGCGGTGCGATGAAGAAGCGCAGCGACATGGATTCGAGTGCCGAGTCCAACAGCACGCGCATGGAGCGGCGCTGGCTGCTCGGGCGCGAGAGCGATGCCGGTGAGTTCGGCAAGGTCGTCGCCGAGGGCGTCGAGGCGGTCGTGCCGTATCGCGGCGAGACCCACGACGTGCTCAACGAGCTCGCCGGTGGCCTGCGCAGCGCGATGAGCTACTCCAACTCCCGCTCGTTGCCGCAGTTCCACGACCGTGCCCGCTTCGTGCGCATCACCCCGGCCGGCCAGGTCGAGAGTCGCCCGCACGACGTCGAGGTCTGACCCGACCAGCTACCAGCCCGCGACCATCTGCTGCAGGCGTGAGATCGCGTCCTGTACGCCCATCGCCATCGGCTGGGCGCACCGAAGCTGGACGGCGCCGCGCTGGTCGGGGTCGTAGCGCAGCACGAATCGCGCGTTGTCGACGTGCTGGCTGCGTTCCCATTCCCGAGCATTCTCGTTGGGCATCCCGTCGAGCTCGCCGTGGATGATCCCGGCGACGGAGGGGTGGTAGACGCTCAGCACGATGCGACCCTTGGAGCCGACGTAGAGACCGAGCAGGCGCGAGCCCAGCGTCGGCTGGGCTGCGGCCACCAGCAGGTGATAGCGGTCGACCCAGACGACGTTCGGCTGCCACGGTCGCACGAGCTCGCGCACTTCCACGAGCGGCCCGACCCCGATCTCGCGCAGCTCGTCGTGGTAGGCGGCGTCGCGGATGCCCTGCTGCTCGTCGGGATGCAGCGCCCACGCCGCGAGCGCCTCACCGCCGAGCTCGAGCACCTGCACGAGCGCATCCGGGATCGCCGCGAGCACGCTCGGGTTGTCACTGCGCAGGGTCCAGCGACCTGGCTGGTAGATGTCGTTCTCGACCGTGAGCTGCGCCATGGATCGGGCCTACCCGGGGATCAGCCGACCCTCACGTAGCCCTTGATGTCGTCGGTCGACGCGGAGTACTCGCGGCGCAGCACGGTGTCGGAGGCGTTGCCCTCGATCGTGTGGACGGTGCCGTTCGCGTCGACGGATTCAACGATGCCGGTGTGGTCGGCCGTGCCGGCCCCACCCCAGTCGAAGATGACGATGTCGCCCGGAGCGGGCGCGCCCTGCCCGTGCTCGACGAAGCGGTTCTCCTGCTTGCCCCAGGCCTCGAGCGTGGGGACGTAGCCGGTGCCGTTGCCCCCGGCCCCGATCGGCGCGCCGGCCGACTTGGCGAGCCAGCTGACGAAGTAGGCACACCACGGGCCGGGCGTGTTCTCCGCGCCGGCGGTGGCGGAGCGGTATTCCTTGATGCGCGACGACTCGTTGTTGCCACCGGTCTCCGACACGCCCAGCTCCTGCTGTGCGAGCTGCACCATGCGCTGGCCGACAGCCCCGCCACCGAAGGGCGAGAACCCGCCGGGAAGTCCGGCGGTCGGCACGGGCAGGCCCATCATGCGGTACTGGTCCGCGACGCTCAGCACGGGCAGGCCGAACTCGGAGAGCGGGCTCTCCTTGGCAGCAGCTGCCATCGCCGCAGGATCGCTCGATCCGCCAGACATCGTCAACATCGCCTGCTGCTGGGCAAGCTGCGCCTCGAAGGCACCCTCAGGTGCAGCTGCGGCGCCTGTGGCGGTCCCGACGGGAGCGTCGCCAGTCAGCGCACGCAGCTCGCCCACGCGCTGCAATGCGGATTCGTAACCCATT
Organism: Thermoleophilia bacterium; assembly: GCA_025964555.1. Lineage (GTDB taxonomy): Bacteria > Actinomycetota > Thermoleophilia > Gaiellales > SKUG01 > JAGQUL01. The sequence continues at coordinate 36,511 of JAOPYQ010000006.1, forward strand.
GCTATGAGGCATCGGCCAAGCCGTGGAGCCCCTTGAACGCGCCCGAGCGTGCGTTCTTGGCTGCAAATTCGTAGTAGAGCTGGCGATCGAGCTGCTCGACCGAATGCGCCATTCGCAGCGCCTCGGAGTACACGACGCGAATGAATTCGACGCGGGCGGCCTCATCGAGGTCATCCCACTGGTCGAGCAGCGTGCCGGCGTAGCCGAGCACACTCGTGAGCGGTGTGCGGAGCCCGTGTGAGAGCTCCTCGTGCGTGATGGTCTTCATGGTTCGTTCCTTTCACCGAGCAGCGACGCATGGTGGGCGTCATGCAGCAGCGGCAGGGGGGCGCATCCGGGGTCAATGCAGGAGAGTCATCGGCATCCCGACGGCTCGAACCGCTGCCGGTCCGAGCAACGTGACAGCCGTGCAGACGTCCGTCCCGCTCTCTCCACGAAGCGTCGACCCCTCACGGGTTCCGAACATGCGCCTCACGTCGCGCACACATACGGCCAACGCCGTGGCCCCGCGGGTCCGGGTAGGGTTCGAACCCCGAGTCCCGCCGCTTCCCGAAGCGATATCTGGAACGATGGAACCAACCCCCGCACCTGGAGACCTGCGCCGTCGGCGGCGCACGTTGCCGCGCGCGGTGACGCTGCCCGGGTCCGCGCCGGTTGCACCGTTCCATCCGGCCAATCCGCCCGAGCGCTCGACCGGAACGTTCGGCTACGCGCAGACGCAGCTCCCGCCCGGATCACGCAAGCTGGATCCAGTCGAACCGGGTGAGCAGGGCATCTCCAACACGGAACGACCCCACGCAGAGCAGGCGATGAAGCGCCTGTTCGAGGCGAAGGGCGTCGACATGTTCGCGTTCTACGACCGCGAATCGAAGACGTACGAGCTGCGCTCACGCACCGGCCTGGTCCGCTGGGAGCGCTGGGCCACGCCCGATGGCGAGATTCGATACGTCGTCGTCGCACAGTCCGGCGAGAACCCGATCCCGGACGTCGACGGCACGATCCTTCGCACGATCGAGGAGGAGACCGCGGCTGCAGGCGGCTCCGCGAAGTTCGTGCCGAAGGAGCGCAACTCGTATCCGGACATGCTCGGGCGCATCGCCCAGCTGTTCGACAACGACCGCGCGCCGGAGTTCGTCTACATCCCGACCCCCGGCGGCGACCCCAACCATCCAGGCGCGGGTTCACACGGCATCCCGGACATGGTCCAGTCGCGCTCGCCGCTCGTGATCGCCGGCCCCGGCGTCGCGCAGGGCGTGGTCGCGGAAGCGCTCGTCCGGCACGAGGACATCGCCCCGACGATCGCGGAGATGCTCGGCGTGCGGCCGATCGTCGGTACGAACGCCACCGGGGTGCGACGCTCGCAGCTGCTCAAGTGGCAGGACGGTCGTTCACTCGTCTCGGGCATCGCCGACGCCCGGACGGGTGCAAGCCCACACGGCGCCGCCTCGCGCGCCGTCGTGTTCACCATCGATGGGATGAGCCAGACCGCGCTGCTCGACGAGATCAAGAAGGGCACGCTGCCCAACATGGCGCGCATCATGGCTCGCGGCACCATGTTCCGGAACGGATCGCTCGCGGAGTATCCGACGGTGACCTGGGCGAACCACAACACGATCGTCACGGGCGCATCGCCCGGACACAACGGCCTGGTCAACAACTCCTGGTGGGACCGCACCACGCAGAAGGAGCAGCTGATCACCGACGGCGGCTTCAAGAACGTCCTCAGGACCGGCAAGCTCATGGAGCAGCAGGTCGAGACGCTGTACGAAGCCGTCGAGCGTTCGTTCCCCGGCGCGAAGACGTTCGCGATCAACCAGCCCTCCGGTCGGGGCGCCGACGTCAGCATCCTCGACCTCGTCGGACTGACGAAGCTCCTGCCCAGCATTGCCCAGCTCGGCGTGAAGTGGCTTGGCAACCGCGCGCTCAGGGACAAGGAGATGGAGGGTTCCGCCAAGGAATGGAAGGGCGAAGCCATCAAGGATGCCTTCGCCACGGCGGTCGGCCAGGTTTTCTGGGGCAAGGACGATCCACCGAAGCTCGGCGTCTTCGAATACACCCTCGTCGACAATCGTGGCCATCTCGTCGGTCCACACACCGAAGACGCGCGCCGCGCGCTCCGAGCGGTGGACGCGCAGGTCGGCAAGGTGCTCGACGCCATCGACAAGCGCGGTATCACCGGTTCCACGGCGATCGTGCTCACCGCAGACCATGGCATGGGGCACCAGGACACCGACGTGAGCAAGCTCGGTGGCTGGTTCCAGGCGCTCGACCGCGCCGCAGCGGACGGGGCGCGCACCAAGGAGAGCACCCGCTTCGTGTACGTGCGCAGCGTCGACTGGAAGGTCGACGGTGCGGTGCCGGCCCTCGGCACGACCGGCGACCTGTCGATCAGCGTGGTCAACGACGACGCCGACGCATCCGGTGCGAAACCCGCCATCGCGGGCGCGACCGTCACCGTCACGGACGGATCGGGAGGCCAGTGGGTCGGTGTCACCGACTCCGACGGCCGCGTGAAGGTCCAGGTGGCGCCGAAGTCCGGACCGCTGCGCGTCAAGGTCCAGCACGTCGACTACTCGAACGAGCAGGGAACGGTCCCGGTTCCCGGCGCAGCACCTGTATCGTCCGGCGCATCCGCACGAATGCGCACTCGTCGCCGCCCCTGACACGCACGCTGCAACAGGGCCACGAGGTGGCCCGATATGTCGGTGATGAGTGACTCACCCCGAGATACGCGTGCCCCGAAGTCGGAAGAGCCGCGACGTCGCGACCATCTGAGCCTGGTTGCCGAACCGGTGCTCGCCGCTGGCGCGGTGCCAGCGCCGCGGCCGCGCTCGATCGGACGGCTCATCGCGCAGACCGCGCTCATCGCCGACAGCGCGGTCTCGCGCCGACGCGCCGAGCTTCCAGAGACGCGCGGCATGACCGGACGCCTGTTCGGGCGCTTCCGCTAGCTCACGTCACCCGCTGGTGATCAGGCCGGCAGTGCCGTTGCCGGGAGCGCCGTTGCCGGCACGCTCGACGCGCGCTGCTCCGCGCGCTCGGCACGTCGACGTCGCATCGCCGCGAACGGCGCCTTCGCCGAACGACCCGCGACACGCTCCTCGATGAGCGACAGCAGCATCTCGCGCTGCTCCGCGTCGTGGATGTCGATGTTGTCGGTATCGATCACGAGCACGTCGGAGGAGTCGTAGCTCGCCATCCAACGCTCGTACCGATCCTCGAGACCCTGCAGGTACTCGACCTGCACGTTCGCCTCGATCGAGCGGTCACGACCACGGATGCGCTCGACCAGCGTCGGGACGCTCGCCCGCAGGTAGATCATGAGGTCGGGTCCGGGCACCACGCGCGTCAGCGAGCGGAAGTGGTCCTCGAGCGAGCGGAACTGCTCCTCCTCGAGGATCCCCTGCTCGAAGTGGCTGGTGACGAACACGTGGAAGTGCTCGTAGATCGTGCGGTCCTGCACGCTCACGTTCGCCGTCGACAGGATGTCGCAGTGCTGGCGGAACGCCTGGCTCAGGAACGTGAACTGCGAGTGGAAGCTCCAGCGCCCCATGTCCTCGTAGAACCGCTCGAGATACGGATTCTCCGCGATGCTCTCGTAGTACGCGTCGGCCCCTAGTCGGTCGGCGAGCGCCGCTGTCAGCGTGCTCTTTCCGACTCCCATGTTGCCTGCGATTGCGACGTGTCTTGCCCCTGCTCCACCCATGTCCGAAAGTATGGAATCGACACCGGACGCGGTCGGTGCGCTATCGCTACCTCGCGGTCGAACGGTGATGCCGTCCATCAATCCGGCCCCGGTCCGGGTCGCAGCGACTTCTTCGAGAAGCGTGCCTGCTGCTCGACCCGCAGCTTCGCTCGACGCTCCTCGTCCGACACCATCGGGCTCGCCTGGTCCGCGCCCGTCTCGCGCGCGAGCGCCTGACGCTGCGCCATGAACACGAGCTTCGCCGCGGCCTCGTACTCGGTCGAGCCCGGTCCGGTCATGCTGCGCAGTCGATACGTCACCGGACCCTGCTCCGGCAGGACGTCGTCGAGCACCTCCATGAGGAAGCTCACGTACTCCACCGAGGTCGACGTGCGGATCGACGATCCGAGGCGCACCCCCAGGGTGCACTGCGCGCGCGGCGGCATGCGAAGGTCGCTCGTCACCTTCGCGCCACCCGCGCTCAGGTTCTCGATGCGGCAGGGCGCGACCCGTCCCTCGTGGAACAGTTCGGCCTGCAAGTCCGAATCGGGACCGATCCGGAACGTCTCCCGCTGGTTCTCCGTCATGCCACCTTGGATCCTGCCCGCGCGCGGGCACGGGCGAACCCGAGGAGGAGTCGTCGCTGGGGCATCCGTGCCCCATGTGAGCGTCCATGCTCGTGACGACGAAGCTCAGGCGACCGGCACGCGCGACAGCAGCGAGCGCAGCTCGCCGGCACGCGTGGCGACCGTCTCGCGGAGGTTTGCGGGTGTGGTGACGACGGCCTGGCCGCGGTACTTGAGGATCTCCTCGAGCAGCCAGGTGTCACCCGACGTGGCCACGTGCGACACGGCGGAGCCGTCGACGAGGCGCTTGACGTCGCCACCCTTCTCCACGATGTAGCCAGCGGCCGACGGTGCGAACCACACGTCCGCGACGCGCGGGGAGTCCTCCAGCGAACGGGGCGTGTCGGCCTCGTAGCCGGTCAGGTCCACGTCACGCATCTCGAACGTGTCCTTCTGGACGTCGAGCGACTTGATGCGATCGAGGCGGAACGAGCGGAGCGCGTCGGCCTTGCGGCACCACGCCACGATGTACCAGTGCGACTTGAGGCGCTGCAGGCGCATCGGCTCCACGTTGCGCTCGGACAGCTCACCACGACCCTGCGTGTAGTACTCGATGCGCAGCACGCGCTGCTTGTTCATCGCAGTCGTGAGCTCCTCGAGCACGTGCTGCTCGCTCCCGGTCGGCGACGTAGCCGGAACGGTCGGGCTGCCGTAGCCACCGAAGCCCTCGGTGAGCTTGGCGCGCACCGAGTCGAGGTCGCTCTTGGCGGTCGCCGCGACGAGCGGGCCGACGAGGTCGAGCGCGAGCAGCAGTGCCTTCGCCTCGAGCGGCGAGAGGCGTGCCGGTCGGCGGAAGACCTCGCCGTCGGGCCAGGCGTCCACCTTGACGACGTCGCCGTCGAGCTCGGCGTACATGGCGTATGCGCCGGCACCGAAGTTGACGAGCGTGAGCAGGTCGACGGCTTCGCCGAGTGCCTTTGCGTCGAGGCCGTAGCGCTCCATGAGGCCGGCGGCTTCGACTTCGCCCTCGCCGCGCGGGTTGCACGAGGCGAGCAGGTCGCTCATGAGCGCCTGGAGGAGTGCGAACTGCTCGGCGCCGACGGGAGCGACCGGCTTGCGCCGACGCGGTGCGGCGTCGGGCATATCCAGTGGCGGCAGTTCACCGGCGAGCTTGGCGGGCGCGCCGTCGTGCTGTCGCTCGATCTCCTCGAGTGCGGTCTGCACGCCCTCGACGATCTCGCTCGGGCCCATCGGGCGAACGAGGCCGTTCATGCCGAGGATCCAGCCGACGAGCCAGCTGCCCGCGGCGTACGGCGTCCTGAAGGTGACCGAGCCGTCCTCGTGGCGCTCGACGACCTCGCCGGCACGCTCGAACGATCGCTCGACCCACCACGCTGCGGAGGGGTCGACCCAGAGGTCGGCCTCGCCGACCGGCTCGCCGAACTGCCACGTCGGGCGGGTTCGGTACTCGGTCGCGTCGAAGTCGGCGGGGACCTCGAAGTCGCGCTCCTTGCGGCTCGTGAACTTGATCTCGCCCTGAATGCGCGAGAGGCGGAACTGGCGCACGTCCTGGCGCTCGTGGCTCCAGCCGACCAGGTACCACTGGCCGCCGTTCCAGACGAGCGTGTAGGGATCGACCACGCGATCCTCGTCCGCGCCGCGGCCCATGGTGAAGTAGTTGAAGGTGATCGTGCGGCGCTTGGTGATCGCCGTCTCGAGCTTGGCGATGCGCGCAGCGATCTCCGGCGAGTAGTCCGAGCCGGTGAGCTTGACCTCGGTGGAGGCGAGCGCCGGATCGGTCATCGGGTTCTCGCGACCGAGCGTGAGGTTCTGCAGCGCCAGGCGCAGCGGCTCGGCGTAGGCGAACTGCCCGTCGAGCAGCGACAGGCACGAGTTGAGCGCGGTGACCTCGCGGTCGGACAGGTCGAGGTTCGGCAGCATGTACTGCCGGGCGCTCAGCGTGTAGAGCTCCTCGCCGGTGTCGTCGTCGCGCGTCGAGTTGAGCGGCAGGCCGAGCCCGAGCAGGTCGGTGCGGTCGGCGTAGAAGCGGCGCGCAAAGGCGTCGTCGCCCATGTGCGAGTAGCCCTCGACGCTCTCTCGGACGTCACGCGCGGTGATCGGCCGATTCATGCTCATCAGAAATGCAACGAGCGACAACTGGCGGACCAGCTTTTCCTTTTCGAGCGTCATGAAGTACCCCTTCTCCCGAGTTTCGTTCAAAGACGAGCCGCTGAACGGGTTCCCCACCCGCCGCGGCTCGTCGTTCCCACATCCACGGCGGTGATGGTAGTCATGAACTACCGTTCGACGGTAGGGGATCGAGACCTGCACGGCCGCAAAACCCCGCACGTTGCGGACAAAACTCATGCACCGGTGGCCGCCTGCCAGGTTTCAAAACAGGACTTGCGGAGATTCGCGCGCTGCGTCCGATCGAGCAGGTATCACGCGCCTGCTCGCGAGCGCGCTCGGGACATGCGCGAGTGCGCTCGAGCGGGGCGCGAGGGCGCTCGGGGCGCGCGAAGACACGTGAGCCCGCCGGGTGGCGGGCTCACGGAAATTCGGTGGTGCTGTTCGCTCGACGCGCGGCGCGCGCACGTGCGGGCGGGTCATCGACCAGGCGGTGTGCCTAGGCGACGATGCTCGCGAGGTGCTGGTGCGACGGGCAGAAGTTCGAATCGGGCAGCGGCGTGCGCTGGCAGGCCTTGCCCTTTCGCGTCTGTGCTCGACAGCGCAGCATCGCGCCCTCGGTCACTGCACGCTCCTGCTCCTTCTCGAGGAACTGCAGCGCGGCCGCGAGGTACGTACGTACCACGTGGTAGACGCGCTCCTGCTCCCGGATCGGGTAGTAGTAGCGGATGTCGGAGAACAGGCTCTTGGCAGGATCCGCGAAATAGCGGCTGTCCTTCGCAAGTCGCTCCATGGTTGCCTCGCAGGCCGTGAGCACGCGGCGACGTGCTTCCGTGGTCTCTGCAAGGTCCTCGCCCGCGATGAGTTCTCGCGTCTCGAGGTAGATCGCTCGGCTGAATCGATACATTGGTGCCTCTGACTGTGCCCCGGCCCCCCGCCGATTGGCACGTTCCCCCTGGCACGACGGGCCACCCTGGCGAGCGCCGTCGTAGCTCCACTGTACGGGAATCGCGCCGACTGGCAAGTGCTGTCGTGCGTTCGCTGTCGGAGGAAGGATCGCACGGGGTGCCTGCATGCCGGAATCGACGCAGCCATGGGGCGGCCGCCGGCGGCCACGAACGTGGCGCAGCACGACCCGTGACGGGCAACCGTCCCGAAACCGGGCTAGTTCTGGGTGCGAACCTGCGTGCAGCCTGACGGACGCGTGCCCGAGGTCTTGATCTCCCGCACGTACATCCCGGCGTAATCGGGCTTCGCGGCCAGGGCGTCGAGGCGCTTGTCGGCCTGGCCCTTGGCGTCGAACACGCCGCTGAAGACGACGTGGATGCCCGGGCACAGGCTCAGGAAGTCCGTCGAGAACAGCACGCCGCTGTCGTCGAACCCGTCCTCCTGCACGTCTGCCGCCCGCTGCGTGGCGCGTTCCTCGGTGGGGTAGCCCGCCACGATCACGGTCCAGCCCTGCTTGCCGGACGGCCAGTCGCCCGAGGCGGTCGAACCCGACCCGGACGTGTCGGTGTCGGTATTCGTCGTGTCCACGGGGGTTCCGCTCCCGTTGGTCCCGCCGGTGTCGGTGCCGCCCGTGTCGGTGCCGCTCGTGTCCGTGCCGCCCGTGTCCGTCCCGCCCGGCGACGTGCCGTCCTGCGACGCGCACAGGTTGCCGTTCTGGTCGACGGTGACGCTCGAATCCGTCTCCGTCGGCTCGATCGACGGGATGTCGGAGCTCGCGAAGTCATCGGCGGGGTCGCTCGTGTCGCTGCCGTCGGTGCTGAGCGACGGGATCTGCTCGCCGTCGGTTCCGGGATCGAGCGCCGAATCATCGGTCACTGCCGGCTGCGTGCCCCCGAGCGGCTGCCCTGGATCGCAGTCCTGCAGCGTGGTCGTCTCCGTGGAAGAGGTCGTCTCGGGCGTCTCGTTCGTGATCGTCGGCAGCGCAGCCTCGGTGCCGTTGTCCTTGCCCTTGGAGCTTGTGTTGTCCTTGCCGCCCTCGACGAGCGCGAATGCCACCCCCGCGCCCACGAGGGCAAGCACGACGAGGAACGGCACCCAGGGGAACCCCGACTTGCGTGGGGGGGGCGGTGCCGCGCCGGTCGCCGGTCGCGCCCCCGGGCGCGGCTGTCGACGCTGGCGCGGCGTGAAGCGGATCGGCGATCCACACTCGAGGCAGAACTCCTGGCCGAGGTCCACGGGCGCGCGACACACCGGGCACGAACCGCCCATGCCGACGCCGATCGTCCCGGGCTCGACGTGCTCGTCGTGCTCGTGCAGGTCGTCGTCGCTCACGAACCGCCGCCGCGCTTGCGCTGTTCGCGCGCGGCCTTCGCCTTGGCCTTCGCGCGCAGCTTGGCGTCACGTTCGCGGTGCTTGGCCTCGTCGACGAGCGCCTTCTTCGCCTCGCGCTCGGCAGCCTTGGCGGCCTTCGCGGCGTCCTTCTCGGACGAGTCCTGCGGCGCCGTGGGCGCGGCGGGACCCGGCACTGCCTTCGGCGGCTTGGGAGCCTTGGCGGGCTTCGCGGCCTTCGGTTCCTTCGGCGCCTTGGCGGCCTTCGGCTCCTTGGCGGGCTTGTCGCCCTTCGCGCCGCGCACGGGCAGCGAACCGAATCGTCCACGCCTGGGCTCGGCAGCCGGCGCGTCCTCGACCGGCAGCGCCTCTGGCTGCGTCATCGACACCGGTGCCACGAACGGCGCGACCGGCTCCATGAGCGGCACGTCGATCGGATCGACGATCGGCGGCGGCGGGACGGTCGCGGACAGCGGGAATCCGGCGAACGGCGTCTCGGGATCGGTCGGGCTCGGTGCGATCGCGTCGACCGCCGCGTCCATCGCGGCGTCCGGGGCTGCCGGCGGGGTGGACCAGTCGAATCCAGCGGGCGCAGCCGACGGCGCAGGCTGCGCGAGGCCGGCCGGCTCCGTCATCGGCTCCGACGCGGCAATCCCCGAAGCCTGCTCGGCGTCGCTGATCGGCTCGAGCACGGGGGAAGACGATCCTGCGTCCGTGACGGGCGCCTCGGCGGCCACGACCGAAGGAGCAGGCGTGATCGGCTCAGGCGCCGCTGGCTGTGCGGACGACGCTGCGACCGCATCGATCGGTGGTCCCGACAGCACGATCGGCGGCAGCTCGACGTCGGCCTCGGCCGCGGTCCGCGCAGCCTCGGCCGGGGTCGGATGCTCGATCACCGACGGCGGGGTCACGCCAACTCCCGCACCCATGCTCGGCGCCGCACCCGGCGCAGCGTCGGAGCCGTCGAGCGGCGGGGCATCCATGACGAGGGTCTCGGCGACGGCGCTCGAGGCGATCGCGGTGGCGTCGAGCGCAGGCATGTTCGGCATGCCTGGCGGAGCTGCTTCGATCGTCTGGAGCGCGTCGGGCGCCTCCGAGCCACACGTCGCGCAGAACGAATCGCCGGGTCGCAGGCCCGCGCCGCAGCGCTGGCACGAGCGGACCTGGGTGAGCGTCGCGAACGACCGACCGCAGACGCCACAGAAATTCTGGCCGGGGTGGATCGGCGCGCCACACTCGCAGCGGCCGATCGGACGCATTCCCGCCGCGTTCGGCGGCGCGAGCTGGAAGAGGCGCTGGTCCACGTGCGCTATCTCGACCTCGATCGCGAGCACTTCCTCGCACTTGTCGAGCAGCAGCTCCTCGCGGAAGCGATTGCGCTTGTACATCTCGAGCATGAGGCCGCCGAGGTCGCGCAAGGTCGTCTCGCGCGCGCCCACGAGGCGGCGTCGTCGATCGTGCAGCGGTGCGGCGGCGCTCGCGATGCGCTCGCGCGGCGACGCCACGGCGCCCTTCTTGCGGCGCTTGCCGGGCAGCTTCGAGGCCATGCCGCCGCCCTTGCCGGGCGCGGCGCCGGGCTTTCCAGCGGTGGGCTTGTTCCCGCGGGCAGGGCGTCCGGCGATCGCCGGCATGGCGCCGGACGTTCGCGCACCACTGGTGCGTGAGGACGAAGAAGTCGCAGCACCCGGTCCAGCCGGGGTGCCGCCTGCCTTCTTTCCCTTGCCGATGTTGTCGAGAATGCCCATGCAGCGTTGCGCCGAAAATTTCGACGACGATCTCCTACCCACCTGCCCGCTGTGCCGACACATTCGGCAGGTCTGGATCGTTCACCTTAGCGGCAGCACCGGTTCACGACCTGAGCGCGGGCACGCGTGGAGGTCGTCGACTAGCCTGCGGCAGCGCACACCCACGACACCTTCCCGAGGTACACAGCCATGTACGAGGCATACATCATCGACGCGGTCCGCTCACCGGTCGGCAAGCGAAACGGCAGCCTGTCGACGACGCATGCCGTGGATCTCGCCGCCCACGCCCTGCGCGCGGTCGTCCAGCGCTCGGGTGTCGGCGCCGAGCACGTGGAGGACGTCCTCATGGGCTGCGTCACCCAGGTCGGCGAGCAGGGCTGGAACGTCGGACGGATGGCCGTGCTCGCCGCGGGATTCCCGGTCGAGGTCGGGGGCGTGACCGTCAACCGCATGTGCGGATCGAGCCTGCAGACCACGAACTCGGCAGCGCACGCGATCATGTCCGGCCAGGCGGACCTGGTCATCGCTGCGGGCGTGGAGAGCATGAGCCGTGCGCCGATGATGAGCGATGGCGGCCAGGTGCCGGATTCCATCACCGGCCCCTACGACATCGTGATGCAGGGTCTGTCCGCGGAGCTGATCGCGCAGGAGTGGGGCATCACCCGCGAACAGCAGGACACCTTCGCGCTCCAGAGCCAGGAACGAGCGATCGCGGCCCGCGAGGCGGGACACTTCGACGCCGAGATCGCGCCGATCGACGTGACCGACCCCGACGGGAACACCAGCTCGTTCGCCGCGGACGAGACGCCACGCGCATCCACGGCCGACAAGCTCGCATCGCTCAAGCCCGCCTTCCTGCCCGAGGAACAGGGCACCGTGACCGCGGGCAACGCGAGCCAGATCTGTGACGGCTCCGCCGCCGTGCTGCTGGCAAGCGCCGAGGCCGTCGAACGCCACGGCCTCACGCCCCGCGCGAAGGTCGTCTCCACCGCCATCGCGGGGGTCGATCCCACGAAGATGCTCCATGGCAATCCCGAAGCTGTTCGACTCGCGCTCGCGCGCGCGAGCCTGTCGCTCGACGACATGGGCCTTATCGAGATCAACGAGGCGTTCGCGTCCGTCGTGCTGCAGGCGATGCACGACCTCGAACTCGGGGGGCGGACGGCCGACGTGAACCCGAACGGAGGCGGCATCTCGCTCGGCCACCCGCTCGGCGCGTCGGGGGCCCGCATCCTCGCGACGATGCTCTCCGAACTCGATCGACGCGATGCCCGACACGGTGTCGCGACGATGTGCATCGGCTTCGGACAGGCGATCGCGACGGTCGTCGAACGGGTCTGAAACCGGGCGTGGTGTTGGAGCGTATGCACAGCTGAGCCCGTTAGAAGTTCTGATATGTTGAGTTGGATGTCCGCAAGTTGCGGGCGCAACCATCTTGTGGCCGTTCACGCTCGACGGCCGACGACCGGGCTCCTGGCGGGGCGTCCGGTGGGGGGAAGAAGGAGCACGCATGACAACATCGATCGAAGCTTCCACTGCCAGTTACCAGGTCGCAGCTCCGTCCCGCGAGGATGTGACGGCGGTCGCCGACCTCATCTTCCGGACAGGCACCGCGTTCGACGGGTTCACGTCGCAGATGCGACGCGCCTACGACCTCAACGCCCACGAGCGCCTCGCGCTCGCGGCGCTCTGGTCGCACGGACCGCTGACCATGACCGACCTGGGCTCGTGGATCCCGCTCTCGCGAGCGGCGGTCACGACGCTGGTCGATCGCATGGAGGAGTACGGCCTCGTGCGACGCGGGTCCGATGCGTCCGATCGTCGACGCACCGTCGTCGAGCTCACGCCCGAGGCGACCGAACGCATGGTCCCCGTCCTCGAGCCGTGGGGCGCCGACCTCGCACAGGTGCTCGGCTCGCTCGCCGACGAGGAGTGGACCGTCATCCATCAGTTCCTCCAGTCGATGCGTGGGCTCCACGAGCGCCACGCCAATCGCCTCCGGGCGATGGGCGACGAAGAGATCCAGGCGCTCGCCGTGAGCCGGGCGTAGGGGGCGCGCCATGACCGCCGCTCCCGAGAAGAAGCCGCAGTGGTCTGAGGTCGTCGCACTCATGCGTCGCGACGTGCGCGAGCTCGGCCGCGACTCGCAGCACGCACCACGGTTCCTGCAGCGCTGCACGAGCACGACCGAGTCGCTCACCGCACAGCTGCGCCGGGGCTGGGGGGTCAACGCCCACGAGATGCAGGCGATCTCCACGCTGTGGGAATTCGGACGCATGACGATGACCGAGCTCGGCCGTCGCATCCCGCTCTCGCGCGCCGCGGTGACGACCCTCACCGATCGCCTCGAGCGCCTGGGCTACGTCAAGCGCGTTCCTGACCCCACCGATCGTCGACGGATCCTGCTCGAGGTCACCGAGCGCGTCGAGCAGGAGTTCGCGCGGATCAACGGGCACTGGAACCACCGCGTGGAAGAGTATGTCCGCGCGCTCGAGCCGGACGCGTGGAACACGGTGGTCGGTGTGCTCGCCGACCTGCGCGAGATGGCTCGTCAGGAAGCCGCCGAGCTGCGCGAGCTGTCGCGCGAGGAACTCGAGCAGCTGGGCGGCGGTCCTCGCCGCGCCGGAACGCGCCGAGACCCGGACGGACCGCCGAGCTGGTGGTGACGTGCGCGGGGCCCTTCATGGGCCGCTCGTGGCGCGCGTCGAGCGATGACGTGTGGAGCGGACAACACGTGGGTACCGTCCACTTCGCTGCAGAGTGAGGATTTGCTAACCTGCGCGACGGCACCGCGCATTCAGTCGCGGGCCCAGAACCGTACCGGGGGGTACCAGTACCATGTCGAACCACACGCTGCATGGCGGCGCAGCTCGCCTCGCCACGTCCTCGTCAGTGGTCGCCGCGACGAGCCGGATGGGCGTCGCACTGTCCGGGCTCGTCGCCCAGTGGCTGCGCGGACTGACCATCAACGCGCATGAGCGCCTCGCGCTCGCGCACCTGTGGGAGCATGGTCCGATGACCATGAGCGACCTCGGATCCCGCATTCCGCTCTCGCGCGCTGCGGTCACGGCGCTCACTGATCGCCTCGAGGCACTCGAATACGTCCAGCGAACGCCTGATGCGCACGATCGTCGCCGCACGGTGCTCTCGCTCACGCCGCGCCCCGAATCGCTCATCGACACGATGGTCGGTGCATGGATCGAGGACATCCGCGAGGTCGAGACCCAGTTCTCGCCCGACCAGATCCAGGCCGTGGTGCGGTGGAACGACGCGCTGCGCGAGGTCTCGCACAAGCACGCGGAGCGCCTGCGCACGCGCGCGGACGAAGAGCTGCCGCGCGTCGACCTCTAGGCACCGGGCCTAGTAGGTATAGAAGCCCTCGCCGCTCTTGCGGCCCAGCTTGCCGGCCTTGGCCATCCGCACCATCGCGGGGGCAGGTGCGTGCTTGGGCTCGCGGGTGCTCTCATAGAGCGCCTCGGAGGCATGCACGGCAACGTCGAGGCCCACCAGGTCGCACAGGGCGAGCGGGCCGATCGGCCAGTTGAGTCCCATGCGACATGCGTCGTCGATGTCCTGCGCGCTCGCCAGTCCCTGGTCCCAGAGGCCGACGACGTCGCTCAGGATCGGCAGCAGGATCCGGTTGACGATGAACCCGGGCGTGTCACGGCACACGACCGGGTGCTTGCCGACCTGCTGCACGAACGCGTAGGCGCGCGCCAGGGTCGCATCGTCGGTGCGTTCGGCGCGCACGACCTCCACGAGCGGCAGGACGGGCGCCGGGTTGAACCAGTGCAGGCCGCACACGCGGTTGGGCCGTGACGTGGCCGCGGCGATCTCGGTGACGGACAGCGCGCTCGTGTTGGTCGCGAGCACGGCATCCGCGGACATCGACTCGTCGAGCGTCCTGAACAGGTCGAGCTTCAGGTCGAGCCGCTCCGGGATCGCCTCGATCACGAGCTCGGCGTCGAACGCGTGTGACAGGTCCGTGGACGGGTCGATACGCGTGAGCGTCGCGTCGCGATCGGCCTGCTCGAGCTTGCCCTTGGCGACGGCCTTGTCGAGCTGGCGCGTGATGCCTGCCATGTCGCGTTCGATGACCGCCTCGCTCGGCTCGACCACGTGGACGGACAGGCCCGCCTGGGCGCAGACCTGCGCGATGCCGGAACCCATGGTGCCGAAGCCGATGACGGCGACTCGGGCGACGGGCGGGACGTTCGACACGTCGGGGTGTCCGGTGAGGGGTTCGGATGCGGGGGCGGTGGCGCTCATGTCGGCTCCGTGTCGGTCGTCGTGGACGCGCGCAGCCTACCGCGCGCGCTCGCGCTGACCCGGGGGGCTTCGTGACGATCGCGTGCGCCGGCCGGCACGAAATCGTGACGATGCGCGCGCATCTCGTGACAGGTGGCGGCGGATCATTGTCGTGCACCCAACGACGACCCGGAGGTCACCTGATGCGCACCACACCATCCATCACGCACACGTCCCGCACGCGCGAGCACGGACAGTCGACGGTCGAGTACGTCGGCCTCGCCGTCGCGGTCGCGGTCCTGCTCGTCGCGATCGGCGGCGGCATGGGCGGGCACGGCGACAAGCTGGGCGGCGCGGTCGCGAAGCGGCTGCAGGACGCGATCGGCGCAACGAAGTAGGAGCGCCCGATGCCCCGAAAAACCACGGAGGGGGAGCCAGCTGGGGCTCCCCCTCCGCAGTGGGAATGGGTTCGGTGGTAGCTCGAGGTTCGACCTGCGGACCCGAGCTCCTTCCGTCAGGTCAGCGAGATTCCGGCGTCCAGCCCCCGCGCGAGGTGTTGCGCACCTCTGCCTCGTCGTGCGAGACGGTCACCACGATCGGCGACGGCTTGAGGTCCTTCATGTGACGGCGGAACTCCTCGAGCGTGCCTTCCACGGCGCCTTCGAGGTCGCGGATCTGCGTCAGCCGCTGCTCGATGCCGGCGATGCGGCGCGAGTTCTCCTCGGCCTGCTCGAAGAGTGCCTTCATCGCGCCGGCAAGGCCCTCCCACCCAGTGGTGACGGTGTCGACGACGACCTCGACGTCCTCGGCGCGGCGCGCGCGGTCCTCGTCCATCGTCGATGCCATCGACGCGATGCGATCGAGCGAGGCGCGGTTGGCATCGACCAGGCTCGTCAGCACCCCGCCGATCTCACGCTGCGAGGCCTGCAGCTGGTCGACGAGCGTGCGCTCGACGCGTCCAAAGCGGGCCGGCAGCTCCTCGTCGAGCTTCTTGACCGTCTCGGTCGGCTCGACGAGCTCCTCGCGAAGGCTCACCTCGACACGCTCGATCGCGCTGCGCAGCTGCGCCTCCACGCGATCGAACTCCGAGTGCACGCCACGTTCGAAGCGCACGACCGTCTCGCCGAGCACGTCGACGTCGCGCTCGACGCGGCCGACGGCCTCGGTGGCGCCCTGCGCCATGCGGGTCACGTTCGATGCGACCGACTGCTCGAGCTGGGCGACGTCACCCTGGATGGCGGAGTGCAGGTTGGTGCTCTGGCGATCGAGCTCGCCGCGCAGCGTCGCGTGCTGCTCGCGGGCGACCCGCTCGAGCTGCGTCGGAATCTCGTCGCGCACCTGTCGCAACGCGTTGGTCGGCGCGGTCATCGACTGCTCGATGACTGCCTCGAGGTGCTCGGCCATGCGGGGCAGGCCCT
Source organism: Thermoleophilia bacterium (assembly GCA_025964555.1). Lineage (GTDB taxonomy): Bacteria > Actinomycetota > Thermoleophilia > Gaiellales > SKUG01 > JAGQUL01. The sequence continues at coordinate 52,577 of JAOPYQ010000006.1, forward strand.
GCTGGAGCTGCTGCTGGACCGTGCGCACTGCCTGGTCCGTCGGCGCGACCTCGTCGTGCACGATGCGCGCGACCTCGGAGCTGATGTTCCCCGTCAGCTGGGTGGCCATCCCGTCGGTGACCTGCTGCAGGTTGCGCAGCGCGGTGCGCGTGTGCGCCCAGAACTGCATCTCGTCCTCGCTCGGCAGCGACGTCACCCGCTGTGCGGGGGTCGCGTCGCGGCGCGGGGTGCGCTCGCCCGGCGCGGTCCACGATGCGTGGACGGGCTCGGGTCGCTCATCGACCGTGGGCGCCTCGAAGGACCGCGTCGTCGTCGGGCGCGGGGGCGCGATCGACGGCTCGTCCTCGTCGTCCCACACGGGGGTGAGGTCCGTCACCGAGGCCGCGAGGTGCCCGAACGTGGTGGGCGGGACCTCGGGGGCGTCGTCGACGTCGGCGTGGTCGGAGGCCTCGGGCTCGGTATCGAGCGGATGCTCGGTCTCCGGCACGTACAGCTCGTTGCCGCCGAGCGAGACGCTCGAATCGGCGGGCGCGAACGTCAGGTCATCGCCGCCGCGTTCCTGCCAGGAGGCCGGGAACTCGTCGGGTACGTCGACCGGCTCCGGTGACGTCCACGCCGCCTCGCTCCCGTGCGTGGGGGCGGGCGCCGGCTGCGCGGGCTCGCTCGCGCGCGGTGCTGCGCCGCCGGTCGGTCGCAGGACCGCCACGTCATCTGCAGGGGCTGCGGTCGGAGGCGTCGGCTCGCCGAGCGCGCTCATGCGCAGGGCTTCCAGCTTCGCCTCGAGCTGCCGCTCAGCCTGCCTGATCGCATCGTCGATCAGGTCGGACTGTGGCGTTTGTTCGTCAGCCATGTTGCACGCTTCCGGTCGGTTCGCTCGTTACTCGGTGGTTGTGGCCCAGCCACTGCGTTCGCAAACCTTCACAACGCCTGCACACGGCCCTGAACAGGCATCCCGACGTGGCGGTGTCGCTAGGCACGTGCCGACAGGTTTCGGTACATGTTCGCACCAGCACGCACCAGGGGAGGAACCCCAATGCAGACCTCGTTTGCCAGCCGCCGCATGGACCAGCCACCACGACACGACTCCACCGAGGGCGCCTTCGCGAACGAACGCGACGGGTCGACCTTTCGCGTGGCGCTGAACGGCGAGGTGGTGACGCCGCAGCTGTGGCGCGCCGACACCATGTGGACGCGCATGCGCGGACTGCTCGGTCGCGGCGGCCTGGCGCCCAGCGAGGGGCTGTGGATCTCGCCGTGCACCTCGATCCACATGTTCTTCATGCGCTTCGCGATCGACGCGATCTTCATCGACGAGCACCTGCAGGTCGTGCGCGTCTGCGAGGACCTCAAGCCGTGGCGCATGGCGCGTGGCGGCAAGCACGCGCACTCCGTGCTGGAGCTGCCGCCAGGCAAGGCCGCGTTCTTCAACATCCGCGTGGGCGACAAGCTCACGATCGTGTCCAACTAGGGGCGCGATCCGAGGGTCGATCCCTCGACCCGACGTCGAGCCATGATCACGAAAGTCGCGCGACTTTCCAACGATCGTGTGACGACCTCCGCGCACGAATGCGCGGTCGAAGCCGCGCGGACCGGTCGGGAAAATCCCTGCTCGGGCGGTAATTGCACATATGTGTGGCGGGCCTATCTTCGAAACGTGAAAAGCACGCAATGTGCTTGCAAAACGATCAACGTGCTATTTGATCGCCGACACGGTTGGCATGCATCCTGTGCGAAGAGGTTGCCCATGTCCCGCGCTGGAGGTCCTGCCACGTGTCCGAGAACCGTCCTGTCGTCCTCGTCGTCGACGACGAGCCACACATCCTCAGTTTCCTGACGGAGAACCTCGTCACCGACGACTTCGTCGTCCACTCTGCCCCGAGCGCGGCCCATGCCCGCTCGAAGCTCGGCGCCTTCCGGCCCGACCTGATCCTGCTCGACGTCGGGCTGCCGGATTCCTCGGGCTTCGAGCTCTGTCGCGAGATCCGCGACGCCGATCCGCTCCAGGTTCGCTTCGATCCCGACGTGCCGGTGATCATGCTCACGGCACGTGCGGAGGAGGTCGATCGCGTGCGCGGTTTCCAGCGCGGCGCAGATGATTTCGTCCCGAAGCCCTTCCACTATCCCGAGCTGGTCGCGCGGATGCACGCGCTGCTGCGCCGCTCGCGGGCTCAGCTCGGACGCGAAGTGCTGCAGGTCGCTGGCATCAACATCGACCTGTCCACGCGCGAGGTCTACGTCGGCGGCGCGCCCGTGGCGCTGTCGGCGAAGGAGTTCATGCTGCTCGCCGCACTCGCGCGGCAGCCGAGGCGGGTGTTCCGCAAGCACGAGCTGCTCGAATCCGTCTGGGGCTTTCGCTCGCAGGGCACCACCCGCACGCTCGACTCCCACGCGAGCCGGCTCCGCATCAAGCTGCGCGCCGCGAGTCCCGAGCAGCCGTACATCGACAACGTCTGGGGCGTCGGCTACCGCCTCGTCGCCGTGGAGGAGGGCGCGTGATCGGTCGCGCCGCGCTCGATCGCCTCCACGACGCCGCGATCCGGGTGCAGCTGCCGATCGTGCTCGCGGCGGTGCCGGTCCTCACCGCGGTGTACGCGCTCGCCATCGTGCCGATCGCCACCGATGTCGCGCTCGCGGACGCGCCGACCAGCCTGTATCAGGACGCTGCGTATGCGGTGCGCGTGGCGGCCGCGCTGCTCGTCGGGTGCGTCGCCGTCGCGACGGCATTCGCGGCGCTGCTGCTGCGTGGGTCGCTGCGGGCGACCGTGCAGCGGCTGCAGGCCGCGACCGATGCCGTCGCTCGCGGCGACTTCCAGCATCGCGTCGCGTCCGGCCGCTCCGACGAGCTCGGCTCGCTCGCCTCCTCGATCGACGTCATGGCCGAGCGGCTCGAGCACCTCGAGCAGGCTCGGCGACGCATGCTCGCCTGCGTTTCGCACGAGCTGCGCACACCGCTCACGATCATCCAGGGCTATGCGTTCACGCTGGCGCGTCACGAGCAGGACGTCGTCCGCCGCGATCGCCTCGAGCTCGTACAGGCCGAAGCGACGCGCCTCGCGGGCCTCATCGAGCACCTCGTCGAAGCCGCGAGCCTGCACGCTGGCGGCGTGCGCCTGCGGATCGATCGGTGCGACCTCGCCCAGCTCGTGCGCGACGAGGTCGACCGCTTCGAAGAGGAGGCCGCGATGCGCGGCCTGCGCCTGGAGGTCGCGACCCCCGCAGGCGCCACGCCGGTGAACGTCGACATCTTCCGCATCGGACAGGTCCTGACGAACCTGCTCGCGAACGCCGTTCGACACGCGACGCCCGACAGCGCCGTCGCTGTGTCAGTCGACGTACGCCGAGGCGAGCCGGCGCGGATCGTCGTCGAGAATCGCTGCGACCCGATTCCCGACGAGGTCGTCGAGCACGCATTCGAACCGTTCGTGCAGGGCGCCGCTCGCACGGGGAGCGTCGGGCTCGGCCTCGCGATCGTGCACGCGATCGTCGTCGCGCACGGCGGGCGCGTGCACCTCGACGCCGACGCGGCGCGCGCGGGGGCGGCGCGCTTCACCATCGAGCTGCCGGCGATCGCGCGTCACGCGCAGGCTGCGCGCACGCGGCGAGCTGGGCGGCGCGCGGCGATCGTCCCCCGCCTGGTGGTGGAGCGGTGAGCGTGGTGGCCACCATCGACGAGCTCGTGTCGTACGTGCGCGATCGTGTCTGGGCCGAATGCGACCCGGGAGCGATCGTCGGTGCTGGACCGGACGAGGCGCCGCGCATCGTGGCGGCACTCGCGCGCGGGTTCCTCGAGGAGCGGGACTCGGCGTGCTCCGCACAGGTCGTGCAGTCGGTCGTCGACGGCGTGGTGGCGGCCACGCTCGGCCTCGGCCCCCTGCACGCGCTGCTCGCGGATCCCGCCGTGAGCGAGGTGATGGTGAACGGCGCGGCGACCGTGTACGTCGAACGGGCGGGGCGCCTGGAGCGGGCGGACGTGCGCTTCGAGGACGACACCCACCTGCTGCGCGTCATCGATCGGATCCTCGCGCCGATCGGGCGACGGGTGGATGCGCTCTCGCCGATCGTCGATGCGCGGCTCGCCGATGGTTCGCGCGTGAACGCGGTCGTCCCGCCGCTGGCGGTGGATGGACCGCTGCTGACGATCCGGCGCTTCGTTCGCATCGCCTCGACGCTCGAGGACCTCGTGCGGCTCGGATCGCTGACCCAGCTCGCGGCGCTCGAGCTCGAGCGGCTCGTTCGTGCGGGCGCCAACGTGCTCGTGAGCGGTGGCACGAGCACCGGCAAGACGACCCTGCTCGCCGCTGCGCTGGCAGCGGCGGCCGGAGACGATCGGATCGTCGTGCTCGAGGATGCCGCGGAGCTGCCGCTCGAACATCCGCATCGCGTGCGGCTCGAGTGTCGCCCGGCGTCGAGCGAGGGGTCGGTGCACATCGGGATGCGCGACCTGGTGCGCACGGCGCTGCGCATGCGGCCCGACCGGATCATCGTGGGTGAGGTGCGCGGCGCGGAGGCGTTCGACCTGCTGCAGGCGCTCAACACCGGACACCGCGGCAGCTGGTCGACGATCCACGCGAACGGCGTGGAGGAAGCGCTGCTGCGACTCGAGTCCATGGTGCTGTGTGCCGGCACGGGGATGCCGCAGGTCGTGGTGCGCGAGCAGGTCGCGCGTGCGGTGGATGCGGTCGTGCAGCTCGAGCGCACCGGCGAGGGTCGGCGCGTGGCGACGATCGCGCACGTGTCGGTCGACGTGGACGATGATCGCGTGCGATGGCGCGTGACGCCGATCTTCGAGGCTGCGTCATGAGTTCGACGATCTCCGCGCGAGCGCCACGCGCAGCGTGGGTGCGCATCGACGCGGCGGTCGCGGGCGTACTCGATCGGCGCGTGACCCGGGCGCGGCTGGATGCGGTGCTGGCCGACGCGCTGCGGGTGGTGGCCGCCTCGATGCGCGCCGGTGCGACGCTGCAGCAGGCGATGGCGCGAGCGGCCGAGCGAGGGAGCGATCCGGTCTCGCGGGCATTCGGATCGGCGGCATCGCGCATCGCGCTGGGGTGTCCGGTGGAGGAGGAGGTCGAGCGCCTCGCCGAGCACGTGGCAACGCCGGCAGCGCGACTGTTCGCGCAGGTCGTGCGCGTGCAGCATCGACGCGGCGGCGACCTCGGGGCGCCGTGCCATCGGCTCGCGTCGCTCCTGCACGACCGATCGCGGCTGGATGCCGAGGCACGGTCGGCAACTGCGCAGGCCCGGTTCTCGTCGCGCGCCGTGCTCGCCATCCCGGGCCTGCTCGCCGCGGGCAGCGCGTGGCGCGCTCCCGAGGCCGTCGCGGGGATGCTGCAGCCCGGTCCGCTGCTGCTCGCCAGTCCGGGCATCGCGCTCATCACGACCGGAGCCCTGGTGGCGCGACGCATCGCGCGGCGCGCGTGCGATCTCGGTGATCACGGATCGGGCGTACGGGTCGATGGCATGGCTCGACGCGTCGTGCGCCGGATTGCCGGTGATGGCCCCAACGCGCGTCGAGGTGCGCGGCTCGGCGCGGCAGCGCTCGCGTGCTGCCTGCCGGCGCTCGTCGCAGGCGGCATCACGAGCGCGGTGCTGGCCCTGATCGCGGTAGGCGCGGCGATCGCGTGGCCCTGGACCGACGAGCGACGGCGCCGGCGCGAGCACGAGGCAGTCGCGCAGTCCGGCATCGAGGCGCTGCTCGAGGTGTCGATCGCGCTGCTGGCCGCCGGCGCGACGGCGCACGAGGTTGCCACGCTCGCGCCGGCCTCGGCGCCCGAGCCGCTGCGTTCGGCGCTCGCGCCGGCCGTGCACCGCGTCGGGCTCGGCCGCTCGGTGGCGAGCGCGTTCGTCGGCATCCCCGAGGTCGAGGCTTCGACCCAGCTCGACGGCTGGCACCACGCGATCTGTGCGACCGCCGAACTCGGAGCCCCGGCCGTGGACGTGCTCGAGCACCTGCTGCGCGACGCGCGCGCCGCTCGGCGCGAGCACCTGCGGTCGGTGGCGCAGACCGCCGCCCCGCGCATGCAGCTCGCGCTCGTGCTGCTCGTGGTGCCCGGCGTGATGTGGCTCATGCTGCTCGCCACGGTCGGCGGCCTCGTCGAGCAGCTGCGCGCCAGCGGCGTGGTGTGAGGCGGCGGGCGGGTAGGACGCAGCAATGGACGTCTCCCCGTTCATCTGGGCGCTCACGATCGTCGCCATCCTCGGCATGGTGGCGTTCGACTACGTGTTCCACGTGCGCGCCGCACACGTGCCGTCGCTCGGCGAGGCCGCGCGTTGGTCGGTGCTCTACGTCGGCGTCGCGGTGCTGTTCGGTCTCGCGATGCTCGTGTTCGCCGGTAGCGACTACGGAGCGCAGTACTTCGCGGGATACGTCACGGAAAAAGCATTGTCCGTCGACAACCTCTTCGTGTTCCTCGTGCTCATGTCGAGCTTTCGCGTGCCGCGCGAGGACCAGCAGAAGGTGCTGCTGTTCGGGATCCTGTTCGCGCTCGTCGCGCGCACCGGATTCATCTTCGTGGGCGCCGCGCTCATCGAGCGCTTCGCATGGGTGTTCTACGCGTTCGGCCTCGTGCTGCTCGTCACCGCGGGCAACATGCTCGCGCCCGGTCGCCACGCCGACGGCGCCGTCGACGAGGGCGACAACCTCGTCATCCGGACCACCAGGCGGCTCGTCCACACCACGCCGGAGTTCCACGGCGACCGACTGTTCGTGCGCATCGACGGTCGCCGGGCGCTCACGCCGATGCTGCTCGTCATGATCGCCATCGGCGCGACGGACGTGCTGTTCGCGCTCGATTCGATCCCGGCGATCTTCGGACTCACCCAGGAGACGTACATCGTCTTCACCGCGACCGCGTTCTCGCTGCTCGGCCTGCGCCAGCTGTTCTTCCTGCTCGAGGAGCTGCTCGACCGGCTCGTATACCTGTCATACGGGCTCTCGGCGATCCTCGGTTTCATCGGCATCAAGCTGGTGCTTCACGCGCTGCACGAGAACAACCTGCCGTTCATCAACGACGGTCGCCCGGTGCCCGTGGTGGAGGTGACGACCGCAACCTCGCTCATCGTGATCGTCGGCGTGCTCGTGGTGACCGTCTTGGCTTCGCTTCGAAGTGGCTGGGGCAAGGCGCTCACCACCGCGAACAACGCGCGACGCCACGCCCGTGCCTACCTCGACACCGACTACACGACGCACATCAGCGAGCGGCGTCGCCTCTTCGATGCGCTGCAGCGCGAGGAGCAGGCGCTGCGTGCGCTGCCGGAGCGATACCGCGAGCGGCTGCGCGAACACGAGGAGCTGCTCGATGAGCTCGCGGCCGCGCACAGCCAGCGCGACGAACGCGTCGCGGCGCTCAAGCTCGACGAGCCGCCGACAGCTCCGTTCGATCCGCGGTGACGGCGTCGCGCCGCCGACGCAGCACGTGGGCGAGCACGAGGCCCGCGACGATCGCACCGAGCGTGCCGAGTGCCTCGTCGCCGAGGGTGTCCTCGTAGGCCGTGTCGAGCTCCGTGCCGTGGCGGATGAACGTGTACCACTCCCCGAGTTCCCACGCGATCGCGAGCATCGCGCCGGATCCCGCGGTCGCGACGGCGAGCAACCATCCCGGCGCCGCTCCCGCACCCCGCGCGAGGCACAGGCCGACACCGAGGCTCAGCGTCACCCAGTTGGCGAAGTGGTTGGCGTCGTCCCACCACACGAGCGTGTCGTACAGGTCGAGCGTGTTGCCGGAGACGTCGACCAGGAACCCCCACATGATGAGCGCGGTGGCATCCCATGGAACCTGCGATGCGACGCTGCGCAGGCGGGCGACGAGCCACCAGCCGACCGGCAGCGCCAGCATCATGAGCGGATAGGCGATGAGCCTGGTACCGAATGCCTTGCCTTCGAACTGCTGCAGGTCGAGCAGGCCGCCGGCGGCGAGCTGCGCGACGGTGAGCGCGAGGATGGCCAGTGCGACGAGGCGCCACCGGCGCTGGGAAGGGGGAATCATGCGCACCCGATCCTAGGCGTTGGGTGCGGTCACCTCGAACCCGGCGTCGACCCAGAACGTGCCGGTCACTGCGAGCTCGACGGGCGGATGTCGAAGCTTGTATCGAGCAACGGACGCCGGCACTCGAATGCCTCGGCTGTACGATGCGAGCAGGTATGAGCACAGTTCCGCCCGAGATCCGCGAACACGTCGACCGACAGCGCAAGGCGCTGCCGAACGAGCCGGGCGTGTACCTGTACCACGGCGTCGGCGGTGAGGTGCTCTACGTCGGCAAGGCCAAGGACCTGCGCAAGCGCGTGAATTCGTACTTCACGAAGGCGCTCGACGCGCGCAAGCACGCGATGGTGCTGCGCATCGCCGACATCGAGGTGTTCGCGGTCTCGAGTGAACGCGAGGCGCTCCAGTTCGAGGCCAACCTCGTCAAGCGCCACCAGCCGCCGTTCAACGTGATGCTGCGCGACGACAAGTCGTACCCCTACATCGCGGTGACCCTGGGTGACGACTACCCCCGCGTGCTCTTCTCACGAGAGCGCAAGAAGCGACCCGGCACCCGCTACTTCGGCCCCTACACCTCCGCCAAGCGCGTGCGGGCGACGCTGGACCTGCTCAATCGCATCTTCCCGTACCGGCCCTGCGAGGGATCGCATCCCGGTCGCCAGTCCGGGATTCCGTGCCTCGACTACCACATCAAGCGGTGCGCGGCGCCCTGCGTCGGCTATGTCAGCCAGGACGAGTACCGCGTGATCATCGACGATGTGATGGCGGTGCTCGGGGGCACGGTCAAGCCCGTGCGCGAACGACTGACACTGCAGATGCGACAGGCCGCGACGGACCTCGAGTTCGAGCAGGCGGCGCGCCTGCGCAACCGCATCGCGGACCTCGAGCAGGTCATGCAGCTGCAGGAGACGGAGCGTCCGGGGGAGGGCTCGTTCGACGTGCTCGGTGTCGCGGTGGGGGACGAGCTCGCGAACGTGCAGCTGCTGCAGGTGCGCGAGGGTCGTCTCCATGATCGACGCTCGATGTTCCTCGAGCAGGTCGCCGGTCTCGATGCTGGTCAGGTGCTGACGCAGTTCGTGCTCGCCCACTACGCGCCGGGGCGCCCGGTGCCTGCGCAGCTCGTCGTGTCGAGCGACGTGCTCTCTCCTGAACAGGTCGGCATGCTCGAGGAGGAGCTGTGTCGCATCCGCGACGCGAACGTCGAGGTCCGCGAGGCGCAGCGTGGCGACAAGCGGCGTCTCGCCGAGCTCGCGGGGCGCAACGCGATGCACGCGATGACGTACGACTCGCTGCGTGAACGCACGCAGCTCGAACGACGGGCGATGGCGCTCGAACAGCTGCGGGACGAGCTCGACCTCGAGAGCCTGCCGCTCCGCATCGAGTGCTACGACATCTCCAACCTGCAGGACGAGTCGCCGGTGGCGTCGATGGTCGTGCTCGAGGACGGGCGACCGCGCAAGGACCACTACCGCAAGTTCGCGATGCGCCACGAGGGGGGGCAGGACGACTTCGCGATGATGCACGAGGTCATCACGCGACGGTTCGCCCGCCTGGCAGCCGCGATCGAGGATGGCGCGTCGCGGAATGCGGGAGCCGAACTCGTCGACCTCGCTGCCGAGGAACCAGCAGCCGTGGAGCCCGACGGCGAGGCGGCGATCCTGGCTCCGGACGCGATCGAGCAGGGCGAGGCGAGCGAGGCGCGCGAGGTCGACGTCCGCGAAGTCGACCCGGATGGGCGTACGCACGACGAATCGTTCTCGAGCCTGCCCAACCTCGTCATCATCGACGGCGGCAAGGGACAGCTGGGCGCGGCGGTGGCGGCGCTGCGCGAGCTGGGTGTGGAGCGCGTGCCGGTCGTGTCCCTCGCGAAGCAGGAGGAGCTCGTGTTCGTCCCGGGACGGCGCGAGCCGGTCGTGCTGGAGCGCCAGTCACCCGCCCTGCACCTGGTCCAGCGCATCCGCGACGAGGCGCACCGCTTCGCGCTCGGCTACCACCGCAATCGCCGCTCCCAGGATGCCCGCACCGGCCGCGGGAGCGTGCTCGACACGCTCGAGGGTGTCGGTGACGCGCGTCGACGCGCGATGCTCACGTTCTTCGGATCGCCGGAGCGCGTGCTGAGCGCATCGCTCGAGGAGCTGGAGGCGGTGCCGGGGCTTCCCGGCAAGGTCGCGCGCCGTATCCACGAGCAGCTGCACCGTCTCGGTGGAGCCGGCGTCGGAGACGGTTCCACCGCCCCAACGACTGCGGCCCCGCCACCCGAAGGTGACGAGGCCGCGCGCGGGTACTGAACCGAGGCTCAGCGAGCGCTGGTCGTGCGCGGACGGTCCGCGCCCCCCTTCTTGTGACGATGGGCGATGATGCCCGCGACCAGGGCCGCGATGCCGGCGAGCAGCAGGCCGCCGAGCGCCAGGCCGGTGAACGGCAGGGCCTCGTCCGAATCGCTGTCGGTGCCAGCAACGAGCGCCGCGGTGGTCGTGTTGTCTTCCGCGCCAGCCGTTGCGGTGTCGCCGCCGTTCGTGGCGCCGGTGCCATCAGCCGATGCATCCGCTCCGGCCGCGGTGGCGGTGCCGGTGTCGGCTGCACCTGCCGTGGCAGTGCCGTTGGTCGCGGTCGGCGTGGTGCCGCCGGTCGTCGGCGTGGTGGTGCCACCTGCAGGCGGGGTCGTCGTGCCACCGGTCGGCGGCGTCGTGCCCGTATCGGTGGGCGGCGTGGTCGTGCCGGTGCCCGGACCCGTGGTGGTGACGCCGGGGCAACCCGCGGCCGGCATCGGGATGATGTCGAGCGGGTGCTTGCCGTGACCGCGCAGGCCGTTCACGCTGATCGTGATGCCGACGTACGGGTTGGTCAGGGAGCCGGTGGCGTGGCAGATGCTGAGCTTGCCGGGCTTGGGCGTGTCAGTGCCGGTGCCGGGCGTGCCGTTGCCGCTGCCCGGTGTGCCGCTTCCAGGCGTGGTCGCGGCGGGGCAGCCGCCGGCCGGCATCGGGATGATGTCGAACGCGTGCTTGCCGTGACCGTGTAGGCCGTTCTCGCTGATCGTGATGGCGACGAACGGGTTGGTGCGCGAGCCGGTCGCGTGGCACAGGCTCACCTTGGCAGGCTTGGCCGGGGTCGGATGGTCGTTGCCGGAGCCGGGCGTGCCGTGACCAGAGCCGGGCGTGCCGTGACCGGGCGTGCCGTGGTCGTCGTTGCCGTGACCGGGCGTGCCGTTGCCACCGCCGTTGTTGGCGTGCTCGGGCTTCGTCGGCGCGGGCTTCGCGGGCTTCGCGGGCTTGTGCGGCTTGCCACCGCCGCAGTTGCCGTTGTTGTCGTCCTCGCGGTCGTCGTCATTGCCGCAGCCGTTGTTGCCGTCCTGGTCCGACGAGTACCCGCCGTCTCCGCCGGGCTTGTCTGCGCCGCCGTTGGATGCGCCGTCGGGGTCGCTGGGCGAGTTGCCCTGCGTGCTGCCATGGCTGCTGCTGCCGCCCTGATGATCGCCGCCGCCGTTGTTGCCACCGCCGTTGGTGGCGTGCTCGGCGGCGTTTCCGCCACCGTTGCCGTGCCCGTTGCCGTTTGCCTGCGAGCTCGGCGCCAGCACGAGTGCCAGCGAGATCACGAGCGCGAAGACGAGGGCCGCCAGGCAGGACATGAGCCTGGGGGCCCTCGAGAGGTGGAGGGGGGTCATTGCGGTCTCCCGGAGCGTGAGTTGACGGATAAGGAATTGCCGACTGCGCGAGTGGCGAGCGCAGTGCTGGCTCCCGAAAAATCCCCTGCGCGACAACGCATATCCGGAACAATTCGAACCATCGCGAACCTCGGGCATGAAACGGTGAATTCGAGCGGTTTTGGCGCGAAGGCCGTTTGGTAGGCGTTACGTCCCGCGAGCCGTTGGCGCTGGGGCAGGATCTCCCATCTGCAACCATGCCCACCATGGATTGCCCCGACGAGCACGTAAGCCACGTACCGAACGCGCTCGATTTCGTTGCGGCCACGCCGTGGGGCGACGCCGTGATCACGGTGAGCGGCGGGGACGTCACGGCGGTCCGGCCGCCAGTGCCGGCATCCCCGGACCGCCCCGAGCTTCGCGCTGCCAACGATCCGGAGGCACCTGCGGTGGTGCGCGACCTGGCAGCGGCACTGGCGGCGTATCTCTCCGGCGAGCTCGTCGAGATCGCCGACCGCGAGCTCGTCGCCGCGTGGCTCGACGCCGCCGGGGTCACTGGATTTCGCCGCGACGTGTCCCTCGCGCTCTTCGACGTGCCGCGTGGCATGACCCTCAGCTACGGCGAACTGGCGGCGTTGGCAGGCCGTCCGGGCGCCGCTCGAGCCGCCGGCAGCACCTGCGCCCGCAACCCGCTGCCGATCGTGATCCCGTGTCATCGGGTCGTCCACGCCGGAGCGCGGCGTGGCAACGTCGGCAGCTACGGCGCCGCGACCGGCACCGACTACAAGCGGCGCCTGCTCGAGCTGGAGGACGCACTGCTCGTGCGGCCGGCCGCCGCGCGACCGTCCTGATCGCGCCGCACGGCAGAGGCCACAGCGTCCCGAGCCGCACCGGTTGGAGCCACATCTTCACGCGCGCGACGCGCGTCGCGTGCGTGGCCGCCTCGGGCACCAGACGCGGCCCCGCAGGCCGCCGGAGCCCTGCACGACTCGGAGATCGAACCATTCGGGCCGCAGAATCTCGGAATGAACCTCGCCTCGATCGCCGCCGTCCCGACCGTCGCATCTCAGCTCACAAGTGTTCCCGTCGCGCCGGCGCGTGTCACGGAGACCGAGCTCGCGAAGCAGCACCTCACGCCGCAGTCGAGGAAGCTGCTGCCGGACGCGCTGCTCGATGCGAAGGTCGGGCGCTCCACGCTCGCAGGCTCGCTCAACGACCAGATCCGATTCCGCGTCCAGCGCGACGGCCAGGTCGCGAACTGGAAGATCGTTCCCGATTCGCCCACCGCCGCCGCACTCGCGCAGTCCAAGGCCGGTCCCGAACTGCTCCGCCAGCTCACCACCGCCGTGCGCTCCACGGGGACGCTCGAGGAGGTCTCCAACCTCAAGGGCTTCATCCTCGCCGAGGACGACGAGAGCGTGCTCTCGGGACGTGTGCTCAGCTGGCTCGACGACCCCGCCGACCCCGACGGCAAGCAGCTCGCCCGCCTCGGCGAGCTCAACCGCACCAAGGTGGCCGGCCGAATCATGCGCAAGTGGGGCGACGGCCTCGACCAGAACATCGCGAAGGCCGGCGCCTGGAACAGCCGGGGCTGGATCACGTTCATGCCCGACACGTCGCGAGCCATGCTCGTCAACTCGGGTGCCTACGATCCCCATCGCAGCCGCGAGAAGTCGCTGCTCGGCGCCAAGTCGTGGACGGACTACCTCTCCGGCAACGCCCCCCACGAAGTGCAGCACTCCGTGAGTGGGCCGTCGCCGACCGCCTACCAGGGCGCCGCGAAGTGGATGGAGGAGGGAACGGCGAACGTCTTCAGCCGCACCCCCACCTTCCAGGCGAAGAACCGGATCGCCGCGAACCTCAAGCCAGAGGTCTACGCCGCGCGCCTGTCGCACGAGCCGAGCTTCGAGACCGGCTGGGACGTCTACAAGCGCCCCGCGCTCGCCAAGGAGAAGCAGAAGGACTACGACAAGGAGACGTCCCGCAACTACGGCGACTCCCAGGTCGTGCTGCGCGACCTCGTCCGCCTCGCGGGCGGCGACTTCCGCTCCAGTGCCGGCAAGGCGCTCGCGTTCGAGCTGCTCCAGCACAAGAGCATGCGCTTCACGCCGGGGGTGCTCGCCACGGCGATCATCGAGCACAACGACCTCGAACCGAAGGTCTACGACCGCCTGCGCGAGCGAATCAAGAATGCCGTCGACGTCAAGGGTGGTGCTGCGGCCATCGCGAAGGAATTCGGGATCGCGTGAACCTCGGCGGGCCCACATCCCGCCCGGTTGCTTCCCGCACCGAGAGCCAGCGCGCCGCTGCGGCGATGACGCCGCAGACGCGTTCGCTGCTGCCCGACACGTTGCTGAATGCTCGCGTCGGCCGCGGTACGCTCGCCGGCGAGCTCAATGACCAGCTGCGCTTTCGTGTGGAGCAGGTCGGAACGAACGTCGCCGACTGGAAGCTGCACGCCGACTCGCCGAAGGCCGCCGCGATCGTCCAGACCCGTGCGGGCGAGCGCCTGCTGCGCCAGCTGAACGCCGCGATGTCATCGACAGGCGCATTCGGTGACCGCTCGAACCTCAAGGGCTTCATCCTTCCCGACGACCTCGAGTCGGTGATCGCCGCGCGTGCGGTCGCATTCCTCGAGGACCCGGCCGAAGTCGAGGGCGCCCGTCTCGCCAGGTTCGGTGCAGCCGGTGACACGAAGGCCGCGGGCGAGCTGCTGCAGTCCTGGCGCGAACCCATGGCCGCCCGAGCCGCGCGCGCCGGCGCCTGGAACGGCGAGGGGTGGATCACCTTCCTGCCGCACACCGCCCGCGCCATGCTCGTCGCCGCCGGCGGCTACGACCCGCATCGCCAGCGCGAGGGCTACCTGCTCGACGCCGCCGCTCGCGTGAAATTTCTCGCCGGCAACGGCGCGCACGAGGTGCAGCACTCGGTCACCAACCGCACGCCCTCGGCGACGTTCACGTGGATGGAGGAGGGCATCTCCAACGTCTTCAGCCGCACCCCCGTGTACCAGGCGCAGCTCGCGCGCGGCGGCGGCCTGTCGCCACAGTCCTACGCCGCGATGCTCGCGCACGAGTCGTCCTTCGAGACCGGCTGGGCTCCGTACCGCCGGCCGGGTGGCGCGGCCGCGTCCGAGGCCACCGACGCCGCCCGCGAGCGCAGCTACAACCGCTCCCAGGTCGTGCTGCGCGACCTCGCCCGCATGGCCGGGGCCGACTTCCGCTCCACCACCGGAAAGGCGCTCGCCTACGACCTGCTGCAGGGACGCACGCTGCGATTCGTCCCTGGCCGCCTCGCGGACTCGATCATCGAGCACAACGGACTCCACGCATCCGTCAGGGAACGCCTGCGCGATCGCATCAAGAAGGCGGTCGACCTCCCGGGCGGCGCACGTGCCATCGCCGCCGAGTTCGGCATCGATCGCTAGAGCGTTGAACGGGGTAGCGATCGATGCTACCGTGGGGCACGGAGGTGGTGTCGTGTCGTCGGTCGTCGTGTCGAGCAAGTACCAGGTGGTCATTCCCAAGGCCGTGCGTGAACGATATGGGTTCAGGCCCGGAGATCGTCTCGTGTGGTTCGACAGCGGCACGGGGCTCAAGCTCGTCAAGCCGATGACGTGGGCCGAATCGGCCGGCGTACTCGCCCACCTGCAGGAAGTCCCCTTTGACCGTGAGAAGGACTTCGACGGCGGCGAGTTCACGTGAGTGTCGCGCTCGATTCATCCGTCTGGATCGAGGTCTGGAAACGACCGCAGGCACGGGAACTCGTCGATGCGACGGTCGCCGAGCTGGGAGGGGACGGCACGCGGCTCGTCGTGCCGGCTCCCGTCGTGTTCGAGACGCAGCGATGGCTGATCCGGAACGTCGAGGACGAACGAGTCATCGACGGTCTCGCGGCGCTCGTGGACGAACACGAGCAGGTCCCGATCGATGCGAGCATTGCCCGACTGGCGGCGCTGACCTCGGTCACGACCGGCCTTGCTCACGCCGATGCGACGATTCTTGCGGCCGCTCGCTCACGCCACGTGCCACTGCTGACATTCGACCGCGACTTCGACGGGATTCCGGACGTCACCCTCCTGCCACGCTGATCCCACGCTCCGCCGCGGCATGCGATAGGTTCGAAGGCGCCCCGGCGCCTGCCTTTCGCGCGCTTCCAGCCCGCGAACACGTACGCGCCTTGAATCGATCCGAGGAGCGAGTGTCATGGCTACGCGTGTTGCGATCAATGGATTTGGCCGAATCGGCCGCTGTGTGTTCCGCCGCATCACCGAGCTGGGCGGCGACGTCCAGGTCGTCGCGGTGAACGACCTCGTCGACAACCCGACGCTCGTGCACCTGCTCAAGTACGACAGCGTCCAGGGCCGGTTCAAGGCCGACGTCGCGCTGACCGACGACGGCTTCTCCGTGAACGGTCACAACGTCCGCTGCACCGCCGAGAAGGACCCCGCCAACCTGCCGTGGGGCGAGCTCGACATCGACGTCGTGATCGAGTCGACGGGCTTCTTCACCGACGGCAACAAGGCGAAGGCGCACATCGAGGCCGGCGCGAAGAAGGTCATCATCTCGGCGCCGGCGACGAACGTCGACCTGACCCTCGTGATGGGCGTCAACGACGACGAGTACGACTTCGACAACCACCACGTCATCTCGAACGCGAGCTGCACCACCAACTGCCTCGCGCCTGTCGCCAAGGTCCTCCACGACAACTGGGGCATCGAGAGCGGCTTCATGACGACCGTGCACGCATACACGAGCGACCAGCGTCTGCAGGACGCGCCGCACTCGGACATGCGCCGCGCGCGCGCCGCTGCGCTCAACATCATCCCGACGAGCACCGGCGCCGCGAAGGCGATCGGCCTCGTGCTGCCGGAGCTGCTGGGCAAGCTCGACGGCAACTCGCTGCGCGTGCCGACCCCGGCCGGCTCGGTCACCGACCTCGTCGCCACCCTCGAACGTGAGGCCTCCGTCGCGGAGATCAACGCCGCCATCAAGGCAGCTGCCGAGGGCCCGATGAAGGGCATCCTCGCCTACACCGAGGACCCGATCGTCTCGTCGGACGTCATCGGCGACACGCACTCGTCGGTGTTCGACGCCAAGTCGACGATGGCACACGGCCGCACCGTGAAGGTGCTGAGCTGGTACGACAACGAGTGGGGCTACTCGAGCCGCGTCGCGGACCTCGTCAGCACGGTCGTTCGCGCCGGCGCGGCGGTCTGACGCGCGATGTCGGTCTCCTCGATGTTCGACCTGCCTTCGGTCGCCGGTGAGCAGGTCGCCGGAAAGCGCGTGCTCGTGCGAGTGGACTTCAACGTCCCGCTCGACGAGAAGGGTGAGATCACGGACGACACGCGCATCGTCGCTGCGCTGCCGACGATCGAGCACCTCGTTCGTCAGGACGCGACCGTGGTGCTCATGTCGCACCTGGGTCGTCCCAAGGGCGTGCGTGACGAGTCGCTGTCGCTGCGACCGATCGCCGATCGCCTCGGGCAGCTGCTCGAGCGACCGGTGACGTTCGTCACCGACTGCGTCGGCGACGTCGCGATGGACGCCGTGCGCGACGCCCAGCCCGGTGACGTGCTGCTGCTGGAGAACACGCGCTTCCATGCGGAGGACACCGCGAACGACCCCGAGTTCGCTCGGCAGCTCGCGCGGCTCGGCGACGTGTTCGTCAACGACGCGTTCGGCACCGTCCATCGCGCGAACGCGTCGACGGCGGGCGTCGCGGCGTACATCCCGGCGGTCACGGGCTTTCTGCTCGAGCGAGAGCTGCAGCAGCTGAGCCATCTGGTCGACGCGCCCAACCGTCCGTTCGCGTGCATCGTGGGCGGGCTCAAGGTGAGCGACAAGATCGGTGTCCTGGAGAGCCTCGTCACGCACGCGGACGCGATCCTCATCGGCGGTGCGATGGCCAACACGTTCCTCAAGGCGAAGGGCGGCCAGACGGGCGCGTCGTTCGTCGAGGACGGCGAGGGCGTCGAGTTCGCCAAGAGCATCATCGAGCTCGCCGAGGAAGAGGACTGCTCGCTGCTGTTGCCGATCGACCTGGTCGTCGCCGCAGCCATGGAAGAGCACCAGGAGACGCAGGTCGTCGCGGCGGACAAGGTGCCGGACGGCCTCATGGCGCTCGACATCGGACCGCGCACCCGGATGCTGTACGAGGCACGGATCGCCGACGCACACACGATCTTCTGGAACGGGCCGATGGGCGTGTTCGAGATCGAGGACTTCGCCGACGGCACCCGCGCGATCGCGGACGCGGTCGCCGAGAACCCCGGCATGACCGTGATCGGTGGCGGGGATTCGGTCGCGGCTGCCAACAAGTTCGGCGTTGCCGACCGGATGGCGCACGTATCCACCGGAGGCGGCGCGTCGCTCGCGCTGCTCGAGGGCGAGAACCTCCCCGGCATCGAGGCAATCAGGGAGGCACCGCAATGAGTGGCCAGGCAAGCGAGCTGCGACCGATCGTCGTCGCGGCGAACTGGAAGATGCACAAGCTGCGGTCGGAGGCGCTCGAGTACCTCGAGGACCTCGGCACGTGGATGGACGACCACCCGCGAGGCCTCGGCACGCGCGTGGAGGTCGTCGTCGCGCCGCCGTTCACGAGCCTCGAGCTCGCGGTCGAGCACCGCCCGCCCCACGCACGCATCTACGCCCAGACGATGCACCAGTCCGACCAGGGCGCGTTCACCGGCGAGGTGAGCCCGGCGATGCTGCGCGACCTCGGCGTTGACGGCGTGCTGCTCGGCCATAGCGAGCGACGCCAGTACTTCAACGAGCACGACGGCGCGCTCAGCGAGAAGGTCGTCGCCGCCGCCGAGTTCGGCCTGCGCGCCATGCTCTGCGTCGGCGAGACGCTCGACGAGCGTCAGGGCGGTCGCGCCGAGGACGTCGTGCGCGACCAGCTGCAGACCGCGCTCAGCGACCTCGACGTGATCAAGGCGACGAGCAGCGGACTGTCCGTCGCATACGAGCCCGTATGGGCGATCGGCACCGGCGAGACCGCCACCGCCGAGATCGCGCAGGGCATGCACGCCACCATCCGCGACGTGCTCGGCTCGATCTTCACCGCCGAGATCGCCGAGCGCATCCCCGTGCTCTACGGAGGATCCGTCAAGCCCGCGAACGCCGCGGAGCTGCTCGGACAGCCCGACATCGACGGCGCGCTCGTCGGCGGAGCTGCGCTCGAGGTCGAGAGCTTCAGCGGGATCGTGTCGGCCGGGCTCGACCTGGTCGCCGGCGCAGGCGTCTGACATGTCGACCCCCGTCGATCGCCCCGTCGCACTCGTCATCCTCGACGGGTGGGGGCTCGCGCCCGACGGTCCCGGCAATGCAGTGTCACTGGCTGACACACCGACCTTCGACGCGTTGTCAGCCGCCAACCCCGGCGCCACGCTCGTCGCCAGCGGCATCGACGTCGGCCTGCCGGACGGGCAGATCGGCAACTCGGAGGTCGGGCACCTCAACCTCGGCGCGGGACGTGTCGTCTACCAGGACCTGACGCGCATCGACCTGTCGATCAAGGACGGATCCTTCTTCGACACACGAGCGCTGCTCGACGCGTGCGCGCAGGCGAGCGCCGGACGCGGCGTGCTGCACATCGTCGGTCTCGCATCGTTCGGTGGCGTGCACTCGCACCTGGAGCACCTGGTCGCGATCGCGCGGATGGCTGCTCGCCAGAACGTTCGCGAGATCCGCGTGCATGCCATCACCGACGGACGCGACGTCGCGCCCGACGCATCGCTGCGCGACCTGGAGTGGTTCGAGCGACGGCTCGGCGACATCGAGGCGACCGAGGATGGCTGTCGAGCCCGCGTCGTGAGCGTCATCGGGCGCTACTGGGCGATGGATCGCGACCACCGGTGGGACCGCACCGAACGCGCGTGGAACCTCATGGTCAACAACCAGGGACGACGCGCGATCTCGGCGCGCGACGCGGTTCGCATCTCACACGAGGCCGGCATCACCGACGAGTTCGTCGAGCCCTTCGTGATCGCCCTGGATGACGCGGGACAGGGCATCGACTCCGGAGACGTCGTCGTCTTCGCGAACTTCCGTCCCGATCGAATGCGCCAGCTCGTCCCGGCGCTCGTGTCGCCCGAGTTCTCGGGATTCGACCGCGGCCGCACCTACCGTCCGGTGCGACACGCCGCATGCATGTGCGAGTACGACCCGACGCTGCGCCTGCCGGTGGCGTTCGCGCCCAACGCGCTCGCGGACACGCTCTCCGACGAGCTCGCCGCGCACGGCATCGGCCAGCTGCACGCCGCCGAGACCGAGAAGTACGCGCACGTCACCTACTTCTTCAACGGCGGCATCGAGACGGTCCACCCCGGCGAGGTCCGCACGCTCGCCGACTCGCCGCGCGACGTGCCGACATACGACCACAAGCCGGAGATGGCCGCAGCGGAAGTCGCGCGCCTCTTCCAGGTCGCGTTCGCAGATCCGGCCGTCGGGTTCGGCGTCGTCAACTTCGCGAACCCCGACATGGTCGGCCACACCGGCGTCATCGACGCAGCCGTGCGCGCATGCGAGGCCGCCGACACCGCGCTCGCACGCGTCGTTGCCTCGGTCCATGCGCGCGGCGGCACGGTGCTCGTCACCGCCGACCACGGCAATGCCGAGCAGATGCTCACGACCGACGGGCGCCCGCACACAGCGCACACCACGAATCGTGTGCCGTTCATCGTCGTGGCCGCCGAGGGCGCTGATTCGCTCGGGATCGTCGCCGTCCGTGATGGTCGCCTCGCCGACGTCGCCCCGACCGTACTCGACCTGCTCGGCCTGCCGCAGCCTGCGGCGATGACCGGGCACAGCCTGCTCGAGCGGGCCGTCGTCACGCACTGAGCGCAACGAACCCCCGGGTTTCGACCGAAAGACTGGAGAAGCGTCGCTCCAAGGGGGGGTGGCCGCGAGCTCCGGGGGGAGTCGAGCAACGCGTGGGCGTCCTGTCCGCCATAGGTGAGCTGCACGTGCGGCCGTTCCAGAGCCTGCTGAGCGCTGCGGACACGCTGCTGCGTTCCGAGTCCCTGCTCGACGACCTCGGGCGCATCGGTGACGTCGCACGCCCGGTGGTCATCCAGGGCGGCCTCGCCACGGACGCGTACATGTACGAGCCGCTCGCGGACCTGCTGCGCTCGCGCGGGTTTCAGGACGTCACCGCGACGACCCTCGACTTCCACGGGTTCGGCTCGTTCCAGAAGGACGCGCAGAACCTCAGCACGCTGGTGGCGGAGGCATCGGAGCGCTCGAAGCTCGCCGGCGGCGATGGTCTCGTCACCGTGCTCGCCCACTCCAAGGGCGGGCTGACGGCCCGCTGGTACCTGCAGAAGCTCGGGGGCGTTGAGCACGTCGACCAGCTCATCACCCTCGGCACGCCGCACAACGGGTCCGCGCCGTATGGCACGCGGCTCACGGCGCTCGGGGGGATGTTCCCCGGCATGACGTCGCTCCGGCAGCTGAGCGCCTCCAGTCGCGAGGTGCACCTGCTCAATCGCGACCTGCCCGGCTTCATGAACCGCGCCCGGTTGCAGCGCCCGGAGTTCCGGATGGTGTCGATCGCGGGTGACATCGACCTGCCGATGCTGCGGGAGACCGACGGGATGGTCTCCAACGGCTCGTCCCGGCTCGATCCGTCGATCGAGGGTCTCGTCAACCTCGTCTTCAAGGGGCACGGCGCGCACCACGGCGCGATCGCCGGCCAGTACGGCGTGCACGAGGCGACTTTGCGCAGCGCCACGATCCTCGCGTCAGGTGGTCCACTCGAGCAGGCGATGACCGGGGCGGCGATCCTGTCCGGCGGCGCGTAGCCGCCTCGGCCACTACGCCGGGGGCGGACCTGCGAGAAGCAGGTAGAGCACGCCGAGGCATGCGGCCATCATGAGCAGCGTCACCACGGCGCGGTGGATCTTGGGCGGGTGCGGGGTGGAGCGACGCACTTCCCACAGCTCCACGCGCTTCTGGAAGCGGGCGGCCTTGCGAAGCTCACGTCGCTCCGACTTGGTGAGGTCGGGCGCTTCGAGCATCTCGAGCAGCTCGGCGTGGGACGGCTTCGTGGGGGCGGTCGGGCTGGCCATGGATGCATTCTCGCAGACGGGTCCCCCTAGGCGATGCAGGAACCGCGTCGTACCGTGGAATCGTGGAGTGCGCTTCTGCCACAGCCCCTGCGGTCCTTTCGGGTGGACCAGTCACCACACCACCCGCGACGTCCAGCCCCGCGATGCCGTTGAACACGGCAGGGCTCGATCCTGCGATCGCACAGGCGATCGCCGGTGTCGTGCAGGCGGTCAACGCCCTGGTGCAGGCCCTGGGCGGTGGCGCCGGAACGGCGCAGCTCACCAGCGGATCGGCGATGACCTCGACGCCCGCACCAGCGATCTCGGGTACGGCGCCGCTCGTGGGCGGTGCCGACGGCGGCGGCCCCGGCGCACCCGGCGCACCAACCCAGCTTCCCGTCCAGTCACCGACCCAGACGCCCGTCACGCAGGCTCCGGGCACGCCGCCCGGCAAGGCCGGTGGCCCCAGCACCGCGAAGGTCGCGACGTTCAACGTGCTCGGCTCCTCGCACACCGCTGCCGGGGGCAACAAGCCCGGGCTGCGATCCGGACCCGAACGCGTTCCGGGCATGATCCGCCAGCTCACCGGCCATGGCGTCGAGATCGCTGGCCTCCAGGAGTTCCAGGGCGACCAGCAGGCCGCGTTCAAGGCCGCAAAGACCGGCTTCGACATGGTCGCGGAGAAGGACAACGCGGTCATCTGGAAGGCTGACAAGTACCGCAAGGTCGGCCAGACCACGCTCACGATCCCGTACTTCGAGGGCAACGCGCGAAAGATGCCCGCGGTGCAGCTCGAGGACATCGCGACAGGCAAGCGTGTGTGGGTGCTGAGCGTCCACAACCCGGCCGACACCAAGGACCACCCGCACAACGTCAAGAATCGACGCGAGGCAGAGCGGCGCGAGCGCGCGTTCATCCAGCAGCTCGAAGCCACCGGCGTGCCGGTCATCGTGGCCGGCGACTTCAACGACAACAAGGAAGCCACCAGCGCGATGACGCAGGGCGGGCTGACGAGTGTCGCAGACCCTGCCGGCAACGCGGGCAACATCGACTGGATGTTCGGCTCCCGCGGCGTGAAGTTCGGGGCCACCACGCAGGATCGCGCGCCCAAGCAGGACAACACGAGCGATCACCCGATCGTGGTGACGTCCGCCACGTTCTGATCGAGCGATTGATCGATCGATCGAGCGAGCGAGCAAGCGTCGCTCGCTACCAGCCGATGACGAGCCGCTCGCCGGTCTCCTCGGGCAGCCCCGCCGCGCGAATGTCCGCACGCGCGCGATCGATGTCATAGGCCGTGCGTCGGAAGACGAGCGAGCCGCGTTCCAGGGTCGCCCACCCCGAGCGTGGATCGCGATCACGCGGTTGGCCGACCGAACCGGGGTTGAACACGCGCCGGGTCCCCCGCGAGAGCACGACGCTGGAACCATCGGGCATGAGTCCGCCGGTCGCGGCGCCTGCACCGGGCGGCAGCTCCCACAGCAGCGGCATGTGCGTGTGTCCTACTGCCCCCAGCTCGCGCTGCTGCAGCTGCAGGTGCGCGGTCGCGCTCTCGACCGTGCGAACGTACTCCCACACGGGGTCTCGATCGGAGCCGTGGTGCAGCTCGACGTTGTCGAGCAGGCGACTCGGTTCGAGCGTCCGCAGCCATGCGATGCGTTCGTCGCCGATCGTCGCGAGGGCATGTCGGATCCCGGCCCCTGGACCACCCATCCACAACCCGGGTTCAACCGTCTCGGCCGATCGCGGATCGCCGGAGACCGCCAGGTCGTGGTTGCCCGCGAGCACGACCTCGCAGCGCGATCGCACCAGGTCCAGGCACTCGCCGGGACTCGCGCCGTAGCCGACCGTGTCGCCCAGGCACCAGATGCGTGCACCGGGTGCAAGCGCATCGATGTCGGCCAGCACCGCTTCCAGTGCCGGCAGGTTGCCATGTACGTCGCTGATGAGCGCGATCACGGCGTCATCCTCGCGCGCGGGTCGGACGGCTGTCAGGAGCGGGTGCGGTCGAGGTCGCTCGGAGGGTCGAGTGACGACGTAGCCGCGCGAAGCAACGGCTGCTCGGGCGAGCCGAACCGCGGCCCCCGACTAGGACTGCTCGGGGGTCTCCGGGAGGTTCTTGATGCCCTCGCGAGTCACCCACTTGGACCAGTTGTCCTCGAGCGCGTCGATGAGCTCCCGCACGAAGCGCGGGCTCATGTTCACGCGGCTGACGACGACGCCCGGAACTTCCTCGGCCTCGATCTCGTGGTCCACGCGCGCGAACGTGATCGTGAACTCGTAGTCGGAGTGCGACACGTTCGCGAAGTTCGCATAGTGCCCAGCCATGATCTCGGGCGAGGTGTGGATGTTCAGGTGGCGTTCTCGGGGGGCTTCTTCCATGTCGAACACCCTACCCCCCAAGGCGCTTCATGCACATGCGGATGTGCATAGTGGCCGCTCGAGCGGGAATCGGCCTGCCATGGGAACCGCAGTGATCGACCACACCGGCCTTCGAGTGAGCGACCTGGAGGCGAGCCGCAGGCTCTACGAAGCCGCCCTCGAGCCGCTCGGGATCACCATCGTCGCCACGGGCGAGGAGGACGGACCCGGGTACGGGTTCGGCAAAGGTGAACTCGACGACTTCTGGATCCAGCAGCCGCTCGAAGGAGACCCCGGTCGCAGCCGCGTCACCACCGGCGTGCACATCGCATTCGCCGCCGATTCGCGCGAGGCGGTCGACGCGTTCCATCGCGCCGCGCTCGAGCACGGCGCCACCGACCTCGGTGCGCCCGGCGTGCGCGACCAGTACTCGGACGGCTACTACGGCGCCTTCGTGCTCGACCTGGACGGCAACAACATGGAAGCGGTGTTCCACGAGCCGACCTCGTAGGCTCACGGCGTGGAAGTTCACCTCGTCCGTGCCGACCTCGTCGTCGTCGGGTCACTCAGCGCCGACCTGTCGAAGGTCGCGGCCGACTACGAACGCCGTCTCACGCGCTACGTGAAGCTGCACGTGCACGAGCTGAAGGCCGAACCGACCGCGCGAGGCGAGTCGGTCGTGCTGCGCGCCGAGGGCGAACGCTTCGCGGACGTGCTCGCCAAGGTCGAGCGCCAGGCGGGGGAGCTGTCGACGATCGTCGCCCTGGATTCGCGAGGTGACCAGCCGACGACCGAACAGCTCGCGGATCGTTGGCTCGCCGCGCGCCACCTGATCGTCTGCATCGGCGGCACGATGGGCCTGCCGCCCGAGGTGCTCGACCGCACGCGCGATCGTGTCTCCTTCGGCCGCATCACGCTTCCACACCAGCTCGCCCGCGTCGTCGCCACCGAGCAGCTGTACCGCTCCTTCCGAATCGCCCGCGGCGAGCCGTACCACTTCTAGGAGCGAGCCACCCTGAGGGTGCCCGCGAGCTCATCGAACCCGCGCGTGACCACGGTTCGCGAGGAAGCATCGCGCGACGCCTGCGGAACCCCGCCGCCGGATCGAGCACGCATCGTGCGGGATTTCGCGGCATAGCGCCCCGACACCCGGGAACGCACCTCCCATGGTGATCGATGCTCGAGGATCCGCGTCGTCCGGCCCGATCCACGGCCAGGCCGCCGACGCACTGCATGACGCGCGCCACCACGGCGCGCGCATCGACACCTGCCCTGTCGCTCTGCTGGAGACGATCGGTGGCACGCCCCTCGCGGACGTGTCGCTGCTGCTCGACCATCGCCGCACGGCCCCAGGCGTACGCCTGCTCGCGAAGCTCGAGGGCTTCAACCCGACCGGGAGCGTCAAGGATCGCATCGCCCTTGCAATGGTCACGGACGCGCGCGATCGTGGCGTGCTCACCCCAGGGCGCACCATCCTGGAACCGACGAGCGGCAACACCGGGATCTCGCTCGCGTTCGTCGGTCGGCTCCTCGGGCATCCGGTGCGCGCCGTGCTGCCTGACAACGCGACCCCCGAGCGCGTGCAGGCGATGCGCACGTACGGCGCGCACGTCGTGTTCAGCGACGGGGATCTCGGCAGCAACGGCGCAGTTGCGCTCGCCAAGGAGCTCGCGGCGAAGGATCCGTCCCTGTACATGCCGATGCAGTACGAGAACCCCGCGAACCCGCTCGCGCACTACGAGACGACGGCCGTCGAGCTGCTCGAACAGGTCGAGGACCGCCGCATCCACGCGTTCGTGGCCGGGCTCGGCACCGGTGGCACGCTCATGGGCGTCGGGCGCCGGCTTCTCGAACACGACCAGCGCACGCAGGTCGTCGCCGCCGAACCCAAGCCCGGTGACGCGATCATGGGGCTGCGCAGCCTCGAGGCCGGCTACGTTCCGCCGATCCTCGACACGTCGATGCTCACCCGGCGCATCTACGTCACCAATCGACACTCCGTGCTCGGCACGCGGTCGCTCGCGGGCGTCGGGGTGTTCTCCGGCGTCTCGGCCGGCGCCGCGGTCCAGGTCGCGCGCCTGATCGCCACCGAAGCGCCGCGCGACAGCTGCGTCGTGTTTCTGTGCGCCGACTCCGGATGGAAGTACCTGAGCGCCGACCTGTTCGGCCGCGACATCGACGACCTCGAGGAGCACATGGACGCCGGCCACTGGTGGTGATCGCTTCCCGCCGTGGCCGCCGCCGGGACTTCGTCCAGTGATCCGGCGTGGGACCCCGGATATCTGGACGCAGTGGAGCGCGCGGGGTGACTGCGTCCAGTGATCCGGTGCTGGACTCCGGATATCTGGACGCAGTCGCAGGCGGAGCCGATCGCCAGTGCACGGTAGGCTTGGACCATGGCATCAACCACTCAGAACTCCGCGCTCCGAGGCCTGCACGAGGCATTGCAGGCGATCGTCGACGAGCTCGCCCGAGCGGGCGACGCGGCGGGCACGCCCCGCGTGGAGCTCGAGCGTCCGCGTGACGAGGCGCACGGCGACTTCGCCACCAACGCCGCCCTCATGCTCGCGCCGGTCGTGCGCCGCAACCCGCGCGAGGTCGCGCAGGAGATCGCCGAACGCGCCGGGGCACTGCCCGGCGTGACGTCCGTCGATGTCGCCGGCCCCGGCTTCATCAACCTCACGATGGGCGACGACTGGTTCCTCGAGACCGTCGAGGCCGCGCTCGATGCCGGCGATCGCTTCGGCGCCGACGTCGTCGCCAACGCCGCGCCGATCCTGCTCGAGTTCGTGAGCGCCAACCCGACCGGCCCGCTCGTCGCCGCGAGCGCGCGACACGCCGCGTACGGCGACGCGCTCGCGCGCATCCTGCGCCACGCCGGCCACGACGTCACCACCGAGTTCTACGTCAACGACGCCGGTCGACAGGTCGACCTGTTCGGCGCGTCGATCCTCGCCCGAGCCACCGGCAGTGACGTACCGGAAGATGGCTACCAGGGCGACTACGTCACCGAGCTCGCGGCCGAACTCGGCGTCGCGGCCGGCGACGATCCGGTCGAGCTCGGCCAGCGCGGCGTCGCCGCGATGATCGCGGGCATGCGCACGTCCCTCGAACAGCTCGGCATCCGCTTCGACACGTTCTTCTCGGAGAAGTCGCTCCACGAGTCGGGCGCCGTCGACCGCGGCATCGAGCACGTCGCCGCTGCCGGCTACACCGACGACGAGGACGGCGCGGTCATCCTGCGCACCACCACGTGGGGCGACGATCGTGACCGCGCGATCCGCCGGGCCAACGGCGTGCCCACCTACTTCGCGGCTGACATCGCCTACCTCGAGGACAAGTTCTCGCGCGTCGGCGCTGGCGGCCACCTCATCTACGTGCTCGGCGCCGACCACCACGGCTACATCGCGCGGCTCAAGGGTGCGTCGCAGGCGCTCGGCCACGAGGTCGACACGCCGGAGATCGTGATCATGCAGATGGTCACGCTCAGCGAGTCGGGCGAGCAGAAGAAGATGAGCAAGCGACGCGGGGACTTCGTGACCGCCGCCGAGCTCGTCGATCGCATCGGCGCGGATGCGACTCGATTCTGGATGCTCGAGCGCTCGCACGACCAGCAGCTCGAGATCGACCTGGACGCAGCCTCCGCACAGGGCGACGAGAACCCGGTGTACTACGTGCAGATGATGCACGCGCGACTGTGCTCGATCCGCCGCAACGTCGAAGCCGCCGGACTCGCCGACGGCGACGCGTCCGCCGCCAACGAGCCGCTGCACGCCAGCGAGAAGCGCGTCATCAAGCGACTGAGCGAGCTGCCGATCGTGGTCGCCGACGCCGCAGAGCGCCGCGTGCCGCACCGGGTGCATCACTACGCACGCGAGCTCGCCACCGACGTGTCGAAGTTCTACCGCGACTGTCGCGTGATGGGCGACGGCATCGATCCCGCGATCACCGCTCGCCGCCTGCGCACTGCAGACGCCGCCCGATCGGTGCTCGCCCTCGCGCTCTCCCTCGTCGGCGTCTCGGCCCCCGAAGCGATGGAGCGACGCGAGGTGGAGGGCGGCGAGGCCGACGCATGACCGGCGCGAACGTCGTTGCCGACCACGGTGACCTCGCCGCAGCGCGCACGCCGGCACCGACCCCCGGACCGCAGGCTGCCGCCGCACGCTCGGCCGTCATCGGTGCCCTGCGGAAGCGGGACGACGTCCTGGCGGCGTGGGAAGCCGGGTCCGCGGCATTCGGCCGCGCCGACCTCGCGAGCGATCTCGACGTCGGTGTGATCGCGCTCGACGGCGCCGGCACCGAGGTCCTCGATGCCGTCGAGGAACAACTCGCCGATCTCACCGACCTCGTCCTGTGGGACGTCGGCGAGTCGAAGTTCGGCGTGCAACGCTTCTGGCAGCCGGCCCAGCCCGGTCCGGACGCGCCGTTCTGCCTGGTCGACGTGTCGGTCATGGAGCGCGACGCGCATGCCGACGAGCTGCGGGAGCTGCTCACGCCCGAGCGGCACGGGCGCGCGCTCGCGATGCACGATCCAGACGGCGTGCTTGCCGAGACGATCGCCGCCCACCCGTTCGACGCGGCTGCCCATCGTGCGCGCATCCAGGTCGAGCTCGACCGCCTGCGCGCACGTCACGAGCTGTTCGCGACCTTCGGACCGAAGGAACTCGCGCGGGGCCGGAGGCTCGACGCGCACTGGATCCACCAGGGCATGGTGGTCGTGCCGCTCGTCGCGCTGCTCGGCATGGTGCATCGTCCGCTGCGCTTCGACTTCGGGCTGCGCTACCTGCACGACGAGCTGCCTCCCGCGATCGTCGAGTGCCTCGAACCGATCGTCGAGCCCGGTCGCGACCGGCTCGCGGCCGCCATCGACGAGGGGATCGCGTGGATCGACGAGCTCGTCGACTCGATCGATCCCGACCTGCTCCCGATCGAACGCCACGCAGCCGAGATGCGCACGGCGTTCGGCTGACGCCCGATCAGCCGACGATCGTCAGGCTGGCGCGTCGACGACGCTGAGCGTGCAGCGCGATTCGAGCACGAGTTCATGCGCGCTGTCGTGGACCTGGATGCGCCAGACGTGTCGCTCGTGGCCCAGCTCATATGGGGTGGCATTCGCGATGCACGATCCCGCGGCCGGCTGCGCGACGAACGACGCGTTGAGCTCCGCGCCGAATGCGCGTCGGCCGTCGCCGGCGGCGAGCCCTGCCGCAGTCGACGCGACCGTCTCTGCGACCACGAGCAAGAGGCCGCGACACGCGATCGAGCCGTCCACGGGCATCCGTGCTTCGACGCGATCGCGTGCGCAGTGCAGCAGCTCGATGCCGAGCACGGCGAGGGCGGTGTCGGCGAGCGGGCGCGTGCCCGGGCGAGGATCGGCGGTCAGGGGGGTGGCGTCGTGCATCTCACGGATCCTGCCCGAAAAATCGTCGATGCCCGCCACTGGGACAGGTGGCGGGCATCGGCTGGGGATGTGACGTGCGCCCGTGGGAGGGAGGCGCACAGTCGGTGGTGCGTGCCGGCGGACTGGACGATCCGTCGGCGGTGGTGCCCGAACTAGCGGGCGGTGCGCTGCTGCATTCGCTGGAACGCGGCGTTGCGGATGGCGTCGGCGAGGTCGACGACGTCCGGCTTCGGGAAGGGGAGGGGCTGCATCGCGCTGCCACCCTGGCGGGTGCGCGGCAGCGGCGCCTGCATTCCGGTTCCGCGCGACCCTTCAAGCGGGGGGCGAACCGGGAGCGGCTTCATGATGCCTGCTGCGGTGATCATTTCGGTGGTACTCCTGGGGAGGGGGAGGGGTGGTGCGTCCTTGCGAATGGAATATTTCCACGCGAAGGCCCTGAAGTCAAGAAATTCATCAACGTGGCGTGCGAAATCCCGGCAAGAACGGCCACCGGTACCGTCCCAGGGCGGCCACCACCCTGAAGATCGTCAGCGCGACGGGTCGTCCCTACGCGTGCGCGTGTACCTGAGGGGCTCGGTCGGCGACGATCAACACTTGGGAGCTGCGGTGGTCGCGCCCATGAAGCAGACCGCGCCACCGTTGGCCGCATCCCACGGCGCGCCGGATGCCTTGTGCGAGTAGACCTTGATGAAGAAGCGTGGCTCGGTCATGTAACAGACCGCCACCCAGCTCGTCTGCGCTCCAGCCCCGGCAGGCGCCGATGGGGCTGCTCCCGTGCCGCAGTTGGCGGCGACGTTCACCGACACGCCGACGCGTCCGGCCGACACGCCTTCAGGAATGTTCTTCATGTACGGCTGGGCCGTCAGGTTGAGCGGGCCGCGCTCCGCGGTCGCCGCGGGCGAGCTGCCGCTCCACGCCGCGGCGTTCGGGTGGTGGTTCGCGAAATCGGCGTGGTACTGGGAAATTGCCTGCATGTACGAGCTGCCGACGGTCTTGCCCTCGTTGGCGTAGGCGCCCTTCTTCGCGCCGCCGAACGCCTTCATGAGGGCGAGCGCGAGGATCGCCATGATGATCACGACGATCATCATCTCGAGCATCGTGAAGCCGGCTTCGGTGCGGCGAGCCTGGGTGCGTGGGGCGTGTCGAGGCATCGGTGGGTGTCCCTCGTGGGCGTGCGGACATCGAAGCATCGGCGTGCGACCGCGCGGCCTTGAGCCCAGCGGCGGCGCCAGCCGGTGGTAGTCTCGCCCACATGGATCCCTGTCCCTGCGGCTCCGGCCGTTCCGCAACCGAGTGCTGCCAGCCCGTCATCCGCCGTGAGCGCACTGCCGCCACGGCCGAAGAGCTCATGCGATCGCGCTACACCGCGTTCGTGTTGAACGACGTCGACTGGATCATGGACAGCCACCACTCCGAGACCGTCGACGAGATCGATCGCGACGAGGTCGACAAGTGGTCGGCCGGCTCCGAGTGGATGGGCCTGCGCATCAAGTCGACGACCGATGGCGGTCCCGACGACGACGAGGGCACCGTCAGCTTCCGCGCCCGCTACAAGGTGCAGGGCCAGCAGGTCGACCACCTCGAGCGCGCGCAGTTCAAGCGCGAGCACGGCGAGTGGCGCTTCCACTCGGTCCTCGAGGACGAGGCCGGCCCCGAGCTCGTGCCTGTCGGCCCCAGGTCCGAGGTCGGCCGCAACGACCCGTGCCCGTGCGGCTCCGGCAAGAAGTACAAGAAGTGTCACGGGGCCGCGGCCTGACGACGGCTCGCCCCGGGCGTCAGCCCTCGTCGCGCGCGGTGTAGCCGCACGTGTCGCACTGCGTTCGCCCGTAGGAGAGCACGACCAGCTCGCCGTTCGGGCACATCGGGCACTCCTCGCCGAGCGCGTGCGACGTCGCGTCGGAATCCTCGCGGCCCAGGTGCTGGAACGAATGTCCGCACTCGTGGCAGAAATCGTCCCCGTGCTCATCGGCTTCGCCGCATCCCGGGCAGTCCGGGCGCGTCGCCACCGCCGGCTGCTCCGCAGGCTCCTCGTCACCGATCGTCCACATCTCGCACCTCCCGCCTGGGCTCGGCTCACCACTCGCGCGCGGCGAGCGCGATGCGTCCGTGTACCCACGCCAGCGACGAGCGACGCAGCGATCCAGCGCGCCACGCCAGGTACAGCCGCGATCGCGTCGGCGTGGTCGGCGTCATGAGCCGCACGAGTTCACCGCGTTCGACGGCCTCCGCCGTGGTGTGCGACGGCAGCACGGTCACGCCCACCCCGCGCATCGCGAACTGCAGCGACGAGCGCAGGCTGTTGGCCACGAGCATCGCGTGCGCATGCGGCGACGAGCGGAAGACCGTCTGCCAGTAGATGCGGATGAGCGGCAGCTCCTCGTCGTGCGCGGCGAGCGGCACGTCCGCGAGCACGTCGGCGCCGGCCGGACCCTCCGGGATGTCGCCGAGGCGTTCGCGCCACGCGGGCGTGCCGACCAGGTCCAGGTACTCGAAGCACAGCGGCTGCGTCTCGATGCCCTGGCGCCGCGTGTCGACGGTGAGCACGGCGATGTCGAGCTCGCCGTCCACGAGCCGCTCGAGCACCGGCGCATCCACGCCGAAGAACATCCGCACGCGCAGGCCGTCCTCCATCATCGGCGCCAGTTCCGGGAACACCCGCACGCCGAGGAACTCCTCGGGCCCGCCGATGTGCACGGTGTCGCCGATCGCCGGGGCTGCCTCGCCGCTGCCGTCGAGTGCTCCCTCGAGCGCATCCACGTGGGGGGCGACGGCCTGCGCGAGCTCGCGGCCCGCTGCCGTGGGCACGACGCCACGTGGCTCGCGACGGAAGAGCGGCTTGCCGATCTGCGTCTCGAGCGACCGGATCTGGACGCTCACGGCGGGCTGGGTCAGGTGCAGCTCGTGCGCCGCGCGCGTGAAGGTCCCGGCGCGGTACACCGTGAGGAACGTCCTGAGCAGGTGGATGTCAGCCATGGCGCACCGTTCTCGCGGGAGGCCCCGTCCAGCTTCCCATAACTGAGATTATGCCACATGGCCTGATCCATTATTGGATGTATCGGGTGTCGATCGGTACCTTTCACCTCAGCACGTCACCCGATCTTCTGGGTGAACTCCGTGGAAAGGACGCCACGATGCACATTGGGACGAACATCTCAGGAGTTGCGCCGGCCAGGATGGCCATGGCCGCAACGGGAACGCCGGATGCGAATCGCGTGTTGGGAGACGTGCGGATTCGCTTCTTCGACCGTGACGACCGCGTCACGTTCACCGCGCACCAGCAGCTCGTCGCCGGAGGCCGTGTGGGAGCGGCCACCGGCTACGAGACGCTGCGCGAGGCGATGGCCGAACTGTCGTTCGCGACACGCGGCGAGCGGCAGGCCGCAGCCGTGCTCGAGCGGGACGGCCGCTTCTACGGCCACGCGCTCAAGGGCCGCGACCTCGAGCAGGGCGTACGCGCGCCGCTGCGCAGCTCACACCTCGAGACCGACGACCGCCTCGAGGTCGTGGACTTCACCGCCGAGCAGCGCATCGACCGCCTCCGCGCGATCGTCGACGGCGCCTACTCGCGCCGCTTCCGCGGCTGACATACGAAGCTTGGCGTGCAGTGCGCGCCATCGCGGGGGGCTCGTCGACCAGGGGAGGCGGCGAGCCCCCGTGTAATTTCGCCGCTTCGCGCGACGTGGCCGCGCATGGTGCATGATCTGGGCATGCCTCGACCCGGGACAGCTGCCGACGATCGCGTCACGCGCCTCAAGGCGCTCGCGCACCCCGATCGCCTCCGCCTCGTGGAGCTGCTCGGCGAGCACGACCGGTTCCCGGACAACCTCGTCGACACGCGCACCGTGGGCATCTGCGTCAACGACCTGGCGACGGCGGCCGGTCTCCCGCAGTCGAACGCGTCCCACCACCTCTCCATCCTCGAGAAGGCCGGGGTCGTGACGTGTACGCGGCACGGCCAGTGGAAGTACGCCCGGCCCGACCCGGCGGTGTTCGACGAGCTCGCCGCCAGCCTGCGCGACCTCGGCGGCCTCAGCGATACCTGATACATGTACCAATGAAAGTTGGTACAGTGGCGGCTCCTTCGATCACGAACCTGGAGCCCCGCATGCAGCTCGGCCACATCACCCTCGGTACCGTCCTGTTCACGAACGCCCCCAACGGCGTCCTCATCAAGCCCCTCCCGATCGAGTTCACCGCAGGCAGCGTGCTCGGGCCAGCTCGCGGCTGGAGCTCGCTCGGCGACGCCGTCGCAGCCGTTGCTGCCTTGACCGCCGGCGACCGCGGCGCCGCAGCGATCGTTCGCGACGGCGCGCGGTTCGTCGCGCACACGCTCACGTCGAGCTGGTTCGGCGAGCCCGACGTCGCCCTCACGTCGCCCGTTCGCAACTTCGGAGGTCGCCCGACCGTGCACCCGAGCGTCGTCGCGTTCGTCGACGGCCCATGGGTCGAACGCGTCACGCGATGACACGTCGACCCCGGCCATCCGGGTGTCCGTCGCGGGCCACGGGCCACACGGTCACGCGGCAGGAGCACGCTCCCCGCGCCTACCATCCACCTGCGAGCGCCATGACGGGCGCTCCGCGTGTCGATCGAAAGGCGTCGCCGAGATGACCACGTACCAGTACGCAGCCCCCGCCCCCGCTCGCAGCGGCGGCACGGACGTCGCCGCTTGGGCGCTCGTCGCGCTCGTCGTGGCGACGATCTGCGCCGCTGCCGGCTGGGCGATCGCCCGCCAGGACACGCCCGGCCGCGACGACGTCGCGCGCAACGCCGAGCTCGCCGCCCAGGACGGATTCGTTCGTGGCGAGACATCCGGCTACGGCGAAGGCGCGCGCCTCGGCCGCAGGCAGGTCGCGGTCCGCACCCGGACGGAGATGGCAGCCGAGCGCCGCCAGGCGGCACGCGAGGGCTACGACACCGGCTTCATGGAAGGCCGCTCCAAGGCGGGCGACCCCAATGCGTTCATGAACTCGACCGCGGGTGCCGGCGTGTACCCTGCCGCAGGCTACGAGGACATCCTCTCCGCCGACCTGCTCGGCGGCGACGTCCCAGGCTTCAGCGACAGCGGCTACGACTCGCTCGGCTTCGGTGCCGGCACCTCGACGCCCTACCTGGGCACGACGAGCCGCTCGACGAGCGTCGGCGACGACTACGCCGGCCTCGGCTACTAGCTACGAGCGCGAGACCCGCGACCTACGCGACGCCGCTGTCGTCGCCGGGAAGCGCCGATCGCATGCGTCGCATGATCTCTTCCTGCGTCGCCGGGTTCGAGAGCAGGTAGCCGCCCACGAGCCGCTGGAACGCGGCTCGCGTGATCGACCAGGTCAGTGCCTTCGTCGATGCCTGCACGGTCGCGTTGCGCGGCATGTCGAGCAGCAGGGCCGTCTCTCCGAAGAAGTCGCCCGCGTTGAGCTGCGCAACCGTCTCGCCGTCACGAACGACGCCCACCGTGCCCTCGAGCAGGATGTAGAAACGATCCCCGGGATCGCCCTGCTGGATGATCGGCGCGCGCTCGGGATACCAGCGGTGTTCGGCGTGCTGGAGCACGAACTCGAGGTCCGGCTCCGGCAGGCGCTTGAGCAGGTCGAGCTCCTTGATGCGCAGGCGGCCCCGGCCACTGCCGGAGAGCTCCTGTCGGCGCTGGCGCTCGCGCAGCACGCGGAACACCAGCACGTGCTCGGCGATGCTGCGATGGAAGGTGAGTGCGTCGAACGAGTACGCGCGCAGCGGAATCGTGCCGTGCACGCGGACCGTGGCGTTTCGGGCCTGGTTCGTCAGCAGCCCGAGCTCGCCAAAGTAGGAGCCGAGCGACAGGCGGGCGACGACCCGCTCCAAGCCACCGCGATCGCGCCGCAGCACGTCTGCGCTGCCGCTCCTGATCACGTAGAAGCGCGTGTTGGTGTCATCTGACCCGTCGCCCTGGCTGACGATCCTCGATCCGGGAGCGAACTCGCACGATTCGGCGCTCCGCGCGATGTCCCAGAGCGTGGTGTCATCGATCTCGAACAGGATCGGGACGCTCCGAAGGAACGTGAAACACTTCGTGGCGCGCTGCAAGGCGTCGCCATCTTCTGAAAAGTGCCCTGGCAGGGGTCGACCGCCGAAACGACCACCACCCACCGGGTCAGCATCGTCCCGGAACCCGTCCATCGTGTCGATCATCGGCAATTCGGCTGGGTTCCGGTGTAAGGATTCTGTTCAGGAGTGCAGGGAACTCGAACTCAATCCTGCCGAAAACCGCACACAGTGCCCCGTGATTCAGTCCGTTGTCCGAAGTATGCTGCTTCATAACGGCCCCACGACGTGGGCGCCGGAGGGGGCGTCGTCTTGCTGGGCGGCGCTACGACACATCAGAAAGCGGTACGCAACATGGCACGTGGCACGGTGAAGTGGTTCGACGGCGAGAAGGGGTATGGCTTCATCACCCCCGAAGACGGCACAAAGGACCTCTTCGTTCACTTCTCCAACATCTCGGGTTCCGGCTTCCGGTCGCTCGAGGAAGGCCAGCAGGTGCAGTTCGAGGTCGGTGAGGGTCGCAAGGGCCCAGAGGCCACGGACGTGTCGGCTGTCTAGCCTCGACGAACGAACACCGGAGTCGAGCCAAGTTGCTCGCTTCGAGAATTCAGGGAGGGGCGCGTCCTGCGGGATGCGCCCCTCGAATCTTCCGGTGCCGCTACGCCGCGTGCTGCAGTCGCAGGTCGAGCTCCGCCACGTCGGGACGATCGTCGGGGCGGCGCGAGGTGCGCAGCCACGTCGTCGTTCCGTCCGCATCGACCACCACGTCGCCACCGAGCAGCAGCAGGTCCTGCCCCGGCCGCGAGAGGCGTCCACCGCGGAGCAGGTGACGCACGAACGTCGGGGCGCTCCGCAGGCGGATGCGCAGGTCGAGCATGCGACGCAGTCGCCCCGTGCGCCAGGCTTCGTAGACGGCCTGCGTCTCGTCGGCGACGACGAGCACCTCGGGCGGCAGGCCCTGATGCACCTCGCGCAACTCCTCGGGCGTCGCGTTGCCGACGAGCACGATCCGACCGATCGTGTCGCGCGCCTGCAGCACGCGCCCGACGTAGACCTCGCAGAAGGGGCAGTCGAGGTGGCGCATGAGCACGATGAGCGACGCCTGTCCGCCGATCGCGTCGCGCAGGGTGATCGCGGCGCCGTCGCTCGCGCGACGCACCGTGACGTCGAGGGCTGTCGAACTCATGCCGCGGCCTCCAGGACGTCGTCCTCACCATCCTGCTCGAGCTCCACCGGGAGCGGGGCGATCTCGTCGAGCACCTGCAGGAACACGTCCACCACGTCCGAGTCGAACTGTGCGCCGCGCCACTTGTCGAGCTCGGAGCGCGCGATGACGGGGCCCGGGGCCGAACGATAGACGCGGTCGGCGGTCATCGCCTCGTACGCGTCGGCGACGGAGAGGATCTTCGCTTCGATGGGGATCTCCGCGTCGGTGAGGCCGTACGGGTAGCCGCGACCGTCGGGGCGCTCGTGGTGGGCGAGCACCCACGAGCGGATGTCCTCGGCATCGACGGACGCGAGCAGTCGCGCGCCGATCTCGGGGTGCGCCTGCATCTGCGCCCACTCGTCGTCGTCGAGCTTCGCGGGCTTGCGCAGCACCGAGTCGGGGACGCCGATCTTGCCGATGTCGTGGAGCAGGCCGGCGACACGCACGCGCTCCACGCGCGCGGGGGACATGCCGAGCCCCTGCGCCATGAGCTCGGCGTAGTGGCCGACCATGCGCGAGTGGTTGGAGGTGTCGGCATCGCGCAGGTCGAGGGCTTCGGCGAGCGAGAGCACGGTCGCGAGCTGTGCGTCGCGCTGCACGCGGCGGCGGCCGGTGGCGCGGCGGATCACGTCCTGGGCGGCATCGCCCCAGCTGGCCGTGCGGTTGCCACCCTGGAGCTTCGCGGCGAGCGTTGCCTGGTCGGCGCTCTGGAACAGGTCGGCGAGCTCGGTCTCGCCCGCGCGCGAGGTGGCGATGCCGACGCTGAGGGTGATGAGGCTGGCGCTGGGATCGTCGACGTCTGCGACCTGGGTGGCGATGCGTCCCTGGAGGCGATTGCGCAGGCCTTCGACGCGGTCGCGCAGCTCGTCGCCGTCCACGTCGGGCAGGAGGACCGCCCACGAGCCGCCGCCGAGGCGCAGCACGGTGTCGATGCGGCGCACGGTCGTGACGAGCGCGCCTTCGAGCAGGCCGATCGCGGCATCGCCAGCGGCATAGCCCTGCTGCTCGTTGACCTGTGCGAGGTGGTCGACGTCGAAGATCGCGAGGTTGAGGTCGTGGCCGAGCGTGCGGGCTCGTTCGACCTCGCGATCGCCGAGGCGGTCGAACGCGTCGCGCGACGGTGCGAGGCGCCGATCACGGGCGACGGGCTGCGCGGCGCGGCGGCGCTTCACGAGCAGGACGGCGATCAGCGCGGACTGCAGCAGCAGCCCGCACGCCATGAAGGCGAACAGGGTCGTGGGCATGTGCGCGTCTTCGGCAGCGGGTCGTCGAAACCTGAGGTCCACCCTGTGGCGCGCGCCCCCGCAACGACGTAGGATGCCTGCACCGGCGGGTATGGTGAAGTGGTATCACGAGAGCTTCCCAAGCTCTAATTGCGGGTTCGATTCCCGCTACCCGCTCCTGGATCGACGCCGCCCACGGGCGGCGTCAGTCGTTGGCGAGCGGGTCGTCCTTGCGGCGCAGGTCGACCATCCCGTTCACGCCGATCGCGCGCAGCTTCGCGGTCATGGCGACGACGTCGGGATCGCCGAGCAGCGGCAGGTTCCAGGCGTTGACCACCGCGAATGCGCTGCGCAGGAACGCGATGTCGCCGCGGTGGACGAGCCCGCCCATGATCGCGACGCCGAGGTGGTCGCCGCCGATCGCCTGTGCCGCGCGCACCGCGAGCAGGTAGCCGGGGCCGAGCGGCACGGGGAGGTTGAGCGTGATCCACGAGGCAGGGAAGCGCATGCGCAGCGCGCGGATCGCGTCGATGGGCACGCCCGCCGACCACGGCGTGGGCAGGCCGACGTTGAAGGTGACCGAGCCGGCGGGGATGCCGAGGCGCTCGAGGGTGGCCGCGACCTGGGCGAGCGCGGCGGGCTCCTTGAGGTCGATGCGCAGGTGCTTGCCGGCGCGCGATGCGATGAGCGCCCACTGCTCGAAGGTGAGGTCGTAGGCGGCATCCGG
Organism: Thermoleophilia bacterium; assembly: GCA_025964555.1. GTDB lineage: Bacteria > Actinomycetota > Thermoleophilia > Gaiellales > SKUG01 > JAGQUL01. The sequence continues at coordinate 91,187 of JAOPYQ010000006.1, forward strand.
GTCGTGCTTCATCACCGGGATGCCGTCGCGGACGCGAACGTCACCCTCGACGGAGTTGTAGGGGCCGGCCAGCGCGTAGGCGAGCTGGGCGCGGGTGTTCGAGTAGTGCGCGTTGTGGATCGTGGAGGGGTGGTCCCCCGGCGTGAAGCGCTGGTCGGCCGGGGCTGCGGCGGCGAGCTCGGCGAGCCGGGCGAGGCTGGGCACGGGATTCGGCAGCGCCGGGTGCTTCGGCCGGACTGGCGGCAGCTCGGGTCCCGGGACCGGGCTGGCGTCGAAGCGTGCGAGCGTCGGTACACCAGGTAGCGCGTGCAGGGCGGGGAGGACGATCGAGCGCGCGGTGACGGGCGGGGTCGTCTGCCGGGCGGGGGTGATCGTCGTGGGCTGCACGGGCTCAAGATCCCGCGTCTCGTGAAGACGGAAACCCGCGGGCGACCCGATCGGCCGCCCGCGATGCGGTACGGGCCGCGTCGCCGGCTAGGATCGAGGCATGCACCATCGATCGCTCGAGCTCTCCGCACGCATGGCGCTTCGCGCGACCGTCGTGGCTGCGGCGATCGTGCTCGCACTCGTGCCGGCGGGCGTCGTCGCCGCCGGCGAACCGGCGCCGGATCCACACCTGCTGGCGGCGCAGGACGCGCTGCGTGAGCTCTCGCTCGTGGACCGGGCGGGGCAGGTGCTCATGACCAGCGTGCCGGGCGCGACGCTCTCGGCTCGTGACCAGGCGTCGCTGCGCCAGCTGCGACCGGGCGGGATCATCCTGTTCGGGGACAACTACCGGTCACGCGCGCAGCTGACCCGGCTCACGCGGTCGATGCAGGTCGCGACGCGGGCTGGAGACGATGCTCGCGCGAGCGCGATCGTCTCCATCGACCAGGAGGGCGGTGTCGTGCGTCGGCTCGGCGACGCACCTCCGACTCGTTCGCATCCGCAGCTGGGCGCTGCCGACGATGTAGCCGCGACCAGGCAGCAGGGACTGCGCACCGGTGCGGCCTTGCGAGCGGTGGGGGTGCACATGGACCTGGCGCCTGTCGCGGACCTGGACCTGCGCCCGCGTCGCGTGATGCGCGCACGCAGCTTCGGGTCCGATCCGACGCTCGTCTCGCTCCACGTGCGCGCCTTCGTGGACGGCCTCCAGGCGGGCGGCGTGAGTGGATCGGTCAAGCACTTCCCCGGATTCGGGGGTGCGAGCGTCAACTCCGACGACGCGCTCGCGACGATCACCCGAACGCGTGCGCAGCTCGACCTGGACCTGCAGCCGTTCCGCGCTGCGATCGACGCGGGCGTGGAATCGGTGATGGTCTCCCACGGCGTCTACGTGCGCATCGATCGTCGTCGCCCGGCATCGACGAGCCCGGCAATCTACCGCCTGCTGCGCGACGAGCTGGGCTACGACGGCATCGCGATCACGGACTCGCTGCACGCCGCTGGATTCGGCGCTGCGACGAGTGGCGGCGTCGTCGACGGCTGTGAGCGCGTCCTCGAGGCCGGCGCCGACATCGCCCTGGTCACCGGAACGGTGCAAGAAGCGATTGCATGCCGCGCCCGCCTCGTGGAGGCGGTGCGCGCCGGGCGGCTGTCGCGAGCGCGCCTCGACCAGGCGGCGACGCGGGTGCTGCGCCTCAAGTCGAAGCTGGGGCTGCTCGGCGCGGGCTGACCGCGGCAGCACGGCCGACGCAGCTGCCGAAACGGTTTCCGAACGGGCATTCGCAGGTAGGTCCGGCACGGTGCGCACGAGCGCAGCGGGAAACGGAGGAACGCATGGCGCTCCACATTGGCGTGCTCCGGGAGACACGGCCGGGCGAGCATCGCGTGGCGCTCACGCCGGACGTCGTCGGAAAGCTCGTGAAGGCGGGCCACGACGTTGCGATCCAGGCCGGTGCCGGGCTCGGCGCGGGCTGGGCCGACGACGCGTTCCAGCAGGCGGGCGCGAGCGTCGGGGTGGATCTCGGTGCGACGATGGTCGGTCGCAACGTGCTCGTGAAGGTGAACCCGCCCAACGACCTGGAGCTCTCGCACCTCGCGGCCGACGCGGTCGTCATCGCGATGCTCGATCCCCTCAACGACCAGGCCGGCATCCAGGCGATCGCCGACAAGGGCGTCACGGCGTTCGCGATGGAGCTGATCCCGCGCATCAGCCGAGCACAGTCGATGGACGTGCTCTCCTCGATGGCGACGGTCGCCGGCTACCGCGCGGTGCTCATCGCGGCGGAACGGCTCGACAAGTTCTTCCCGATGCTCATGACTGCTGCGGGCACCGTCGCGCCCGCCAAGGTGTTCATCATCGGCGCAGGGGTCGCGGGGCTCCAGGCGATCGCCACCGCGCGTCGCCTCGGTGCAGTCGTGAGCGGGTACGACACGCGCGCGGTCGTGCGCGAACAGGTGGAGAGCCTCGGCGCGTCCTTCCTCGACATCAGCGTCGGCGCCGATGCGGAGGCCGCCGGCGGCTACGCACGCGAGCTGACCGATGCCGAGCAGCGCACGCAGCGTGAGCTCATGGCCGACCACGTCGCCGGCTGTGACGTGGTCATCACCACCGCGCTCGTGCCGGGCCGCCCCGCACCCGTGATCATTCCGACGACGACCGTGGAGCGCATGCGACCCGGATCGGTGATCGTCGACCTGGCCAGCCAGAACGGCGGCAACTGCGAAGTGTCCGAACATGGGCGCGACATCGTGCACGCCGGCGTGCACGTGCTGGGTCCCGACAACCTGCCCGGCGGCATGCCGGTGCATGCGAGCCAGCTGTACGCACGCAACGTGCAGAACCTGCTCGACCTGCTCGTCGAGGACGGCGACCTGTCGCTCGATCGCGACGACGAGGTCATCATCGGAACGCTCGCCACCCGTGGTGGTCGGATCGTCAGCCCGATGCTGCGCGACCGCTGGCAGCTCGACACGGAGGTCGCGTCGACATGAGCGCAGAACTCGTTGCACAGATCACCGTCCTGGTCCTTGCCGCGTTCGTGGGATTCGAGGTCATCTCGAAGGTTCCCACGATGCTGCACACGCCGCTCATGTCAGCCACCAACGCGATCCACGGCGTCGTGCTCATCGGAGCCCTGATCGTGCTCGCACACGACCCGGCTGACACGTACGTCCGCGTGCTCGGATTCATCGCGGTCGTGTTCGGCACGATGAACGTCGTCGGCGGATTCGTCGTCACCGATCGCATGCTCGAGATGTTCAAGCCGCGCCCGCTCGAGATCAACACCGGCGGCCTCGGCGACGAACCGCTCGCGACTGACACGGATGCCGACGGGGGTGCGGCGTGAACGTCCACGATCCCCAGTTCATCGACATGCTCTACCTGGCCGCGGCGGCGCTCTTCATCGTCGGCCTGCGTCGGCTCGGTTCGCCACGCACCGCTCGCTCCGGCAACACCGTCGCGGGGGTCGGCATGCTCGTCGGCCTCGTCGCGACGCTGCTGCTCGAGGGCTTCGACTTCGACGGCGTCGGGTTCGTCCTCATCGTCGTCGGCGTGGTCATCGGCACCGTCGCCGGCGTGGTCTCGGCGCGCGCGGTGAAGATGACCGCGATGCCGCAGATGGTGGCGTTCTTCAACGGCCTCGGCGGCGGCTGCGTCGCGCTCATCTCGATGGCCGAGTACCAGACGTACCTGGAGTCGGGACACGAGGCGTCGAATACGACGCTGGTTGGTATCGTGCTCGGCTCGCTCATCGGTGCGGTGAGCTTCACCGGCTCCATCATCGCGTTCGCGAAGCTGCAGGAGCTGCTGAGCGGGCGCCCGGTCACGTGGCCGCTGCAGCGCTCCGGCAACGCGATCCTGCTCGCGGGTGCTGCGGCGCTCGGCGTGTGGCTCGTGGCCGGCGCCGAACAGGGCAACGTCATGCTCGGAATCGTCGCGATCGCGGCGGTGCTCGGGGTGTGCGTCGTGCTGCCGATCGGCGGTGCGGACATGCCCGTCATCATCTCGCTGCTCAACTCCCTGACCGGGCTCGCGGCGTGCGCGGCGGGTTTCGCGCTGGGCAATTCGCTGCTCATCGTGGCGGGCATCATCGTGGGCGCGTCCGGTTTCCTGCTCACCAAGATGATGGGCGAGGCGATGAACCGCACCATTGCGAGCGTGCTGTTCGGCGCGTTCGGGGGTGATGGTGGCCAGGCCGGTGGTGGCGCCCTCACGCACGGAACGGTCCGTGTGGCCGGGGCGGAGGACGTCGCGATCATGCTCGCCTACTCGCGTCGCGTGGTGATCGTGCCGGGCTACGGCCTCGCGGTCGCGCAGGCGCAGCACACGGTGCGCGAGCTGTCGGACCTGCTCGAGAGCAAGGGCGTGCACGTGTCGTACGGGATCCACCCGGTGGCGGGGCGCATGCCCGGGCACATGAACGTGCTGCTCGCCGAGGCGAACGTGCCGTACGAGCAGCTCAAGGAGATGGACGAGGTCAACCCGGAGTTCAAGCAGACCGACGTCGTGCTGGTGATCGGCGCGAACGACGTGGTGAACCCGAGCGCCAAGACCGAGCCGGGCAGCCCGCTCTTCGGGATGCCGGTGCTCAACGTGGAAGAGGCGCGAGCGGTCGTCGTGATGAAGCGCGGCATGAGCACGGGCTTCGCGGGCGTCGACAATCCGCTGTTCGTGGCGCCGAACACGCAGATGCTCTTCGGGGACGCGAAGGCGTCGCTGTCGGAGCTGGTGACCGCCGTCGGCGCGGTCTGACGTCGGACGAGCTCAGCCGGCGGGCGTGGGCGGACTGACGGGCTGGCCGGTGCGATCGAGCCCCTCGCGGAGCTCCTTCATCTTCTCGCGGTAGGCCGCGGGATCGCCGCCGAGCAGGTGGGTGCCCCAGCGCACGCCGTTGTGCACGTGCGGGACCTCGTCAGCGAGCAGGTAGTCGAACACCTTCGCGACGTTGTGATGGCCCAGGTCGAGCAGCACCTGGCGGCGGTGGGAGTGTCGCCACATCGCCTTCTGCTCGCTCGTGCCGTTGAACAGCAGCAGGCGGCCGACGAGGTCGAACGCGTAGATCGACTTGAAGTAGTCGAAGCCGATCTCGTAGTCGCCCCACGTGCAGCCGAGCTCGGTCTTCATGAGCACTTCGTGCACACGCGCGTGACGCAGCTCGTCCCAGGTCTGGCGCGCCATGTCCACATGGAAGTCCCACGGCATCTCGGGATGTTCGTGGGAGTTGCGGGCCATGAGTTCTGCAGCGCACAGCTCGGCGTCCATGAGGCCGTGGAAGAAGTGGCGCATCTCCTCGGGCTCGGTGGGGACGTGGTTCTCGTCGCCGTTGACGTAGAGCCCTTCGCCCAGGTACGGGTCGCCGTCGGGCGTGACGTTCACGAAGTCGTCGCGGGCGGGCTCGTCCAGGCGGGGGAGCAGCTGCAGGTCGCGGGTCTCGCGCTTGATGATGTCGAGTGCGCCGAGGTCGGTGGTGAACGGTTCCTCGGGCGTGATGTCCCAGCGCTCGGCGGCGGCGGCGAGGTGGCCCGCCTGTCGCTCGAGCAGCTGTGCGAGCACGAGCAGCGAGACCTCGTCGGTGATCGGGTCGATCGCGTCGATGTGGAGCTCGATCGCGCGGATGAGCGCGGGCTTGAGCTGGCCGTAGACGATCTGCGCGTGCTCCGCGGGCGTGGTCGCGGAGGCGAGGCGGTCGAGCTGGGCCGCGAGCTCCGGGCTCGGGGCGCCGGGCCAGTCCTCGTTCGCGCGCAGCTCGTAGATGCGGCGGCGCACCTTCACCTGCGCACGCGCATCGTCGTGGATGTGCTCGCCGAGCACGTACTTGGCGTGGAACGCCGGCTCGACCGGCAGCCACCCGTTGCTCCAGTGGATGACCTCGCGAAGCACGTGGAAGTAGTTGCTGAAGCGCGTCGCGTTGTCGTCGACCGGCAGGCCGAGCTTGAGCGGATTGGCGTCGTCGAACGGGATGATCGGCATGGGAGCGATTCTAGCGCCGAACGGCCGAGACAGACCTCGGATTTCCCGCAGATGGCGCCGAGGCGCGCGGGGAGCCCGCCGCGTCATCGGTACGTACACCGCTCGACAACGATCGCGTGACGCGATCGGGATCGCCCGGCCGCGTCATCGCTTCGTTGGCGAAATGGCTACGAAATCATGACGCGGTCTCGAAACGGGCTGCTTCAGGTTGGTCGCTGCGCGAGCGGGGGCGTGAAACGGGGCAGCGCAGGGGCTCGACATCCAGGTATGCGCGGCTGGGGACGCTGCGCGAGGGACCAGGGGACTTCACGACGTGCCGGGACCGGTGACGACGATGCCGACGATGCTCAACGCAGGCGTGCCTGCGGTTGCGAGCGCGCCCGCTCCGTCGCTGCTTGACCAGCTGAACACGCTCGTCGACACACCCGACAATCTGGTTGCGCCGTCTGAATGGACGCTGCCCACCGAGCCGACGCCGATCGTGCCCCGATTCCCGATGTTCGCGCAGGACCGCCGCACCAATGCAGGTCCCGGCACGGTCACCGGTGGCGGCGGTCTCGGGCCCGGCGCCGCGACCGCACCGAAACCCGGCGACGAGGTCGTCGTGCTCGACACGCCGGACGGGCCGGATGGCACGGGCGTGCCGGCCGATCCGAACGCCGCACCGGCAGCGGCGGGCGCCGAGCACGTCGGCGGGGACGTGGGGCGTAATGACGGCTTCATCCCCGCACCGGGGTCGAGTCACCTCGAGATCGGTGGCCTGCAGTTCAACCTGTATGGCGGCCTCATCGCAGCAGGCGGCATCGCGGGTGGCGCGGTCGCGCTGCACGCGATGAAGACCGCAGGCGTGAAGACCGCCGGCATCGGCAAGGTGCTCGGCCCGGCGGTCGTCGCCGGCTTGGTGGGCGCGCGGCTGTACCACGTGGCCACGCAGTGGGACTACTACAAGGACCACAAGAACGAGATTCCCAAGATGTGGGAAGGCGGGATGGCGATCTACGGCGGGCTCATGGCCGGCACCGCCGTCGGCGCGATCCTCGCCCACAAGTACCACCTGCCGATCGCGCCGCTGCTCGACGCTGCCGCGATCGGGCTGCCGCTCGCGCAGGCCGTCGGACGCTGGGGCAACTACGCCAACCAGGAGCTGTTCGGCAAGCCGACCGACAAGCCGTGGGGCCTGCAGGTCGATCCGGAATTCCGCCCGGACGAGTACAAGGACCGCAACAGCTTCCACCCGACGTTCCTCTACGAGTCCCTCTGGAACGTGGGGCTGGCGGTCGGCACGTTCGCGCTCAGCAAGACGTGGAAGGGTCGCCCGCCCGGCATGCTCTTCGCGACGTACCTCGGCGGCTACGCCGTCGGGCGCTTCGTCATCGAGGGCATCCGCACGGACCAGTCCAAGGAGTTCGCCGGGCTGCGCACGAACCAGTGGACCTCGCTCGGCATGCTCGGCGCAGCCGGTGCCGGCGCCCTGCTGCTCGCCAGGCACGCGCGCGGCTGACACGTCGCTCCCCGCGTGTCACGCGGAGCTGACGACCATGTATCGCTCGTCCTCGATCGCCCTGCCCCAGAGGTCGGGATCCGTGAGGTGCCTGATGACCGGATCGGGGTGCACTCGCCGGACCAGGTCGATTGTGGTCGTCGAATCGAGACCAGCGCCGGTGGACCACAGGCCCTCGATGAGCACCAGCACGCCATCGGTCGTGAGCAGGCGAACCCATCGCTCGATCGCCTCGTGGGGATCGGGCATGGCCCACAACACGTGGCGCACCACGACGACGTCGAACGCGCCGTCAGGCAACGGAGGCTCGGCCGCGTCACCGACCTCGAAGGCAACCGCCAGCCCGGCGTCGGCCGCCTTGTTGCGTGCGGCCTCGACCATTGCTTCCGAGAAGTCGAGACCGACGACGTCATGCCCCTCGCCCGCCAGCAGCACCGACAGGCTACCCGTGCCACAACCCAGATCGGCGATGCGTCGGTGCCCCGTGATCACCGAGGTGAGCAGCTGACGCCACGACTCACGGACCCCATCATCGAGCAGGCCGTGATCGGGCTCGAGGTCGAAGGTGGGCGCCTGACCGTCCCAGAATGCCGCGGCGTCATCGCTCAGAGCGAGATCACCTCCGGTACGTCATGAACGCTCGACCGACACGCAGGGCAGCAGCCCGCCGCCGGCTGACACGTTGATCACGGGCTCGGTGGAGATGCGCGTGATCATGCCGGCGTAGCGACCGCCGATCGCGAACGGGTTGATGTTGAAGTGGCGCTCGCGCACGACCAGGCGGCCGTCCTCGATCGCCGGGAAGCGACCGCTCGGCACCTCGAGGTAGCGCTGCACGATCCACTCGCCCGTACCGGAATGCGCGAAGACGATGGCGTCCCACTGGTGCTGCGGCGTATCGAAGCCGAGGTGCACGTTGTGACCACCGTAATCGGAGGCCGGCTTGAGCACGAGGGTCTCGCGGTTGGCGCTCACGAACGCCGGCAGGTCGCCCGCGCTGCCATCCGGCAGCGACGAGCCGCCTGTGGCGAGGATGCGGGTCCACGGAATGCACTCGCGCACGACGCGCCGCTCCTCGTCGTCGGCGAGCAGGTGCGCGAACTCGGGCGCGCCGAGCAGTGCGAGCAGCTTCTTGTTGTTCGCGACGCGCGCGGGAAACGGATTGAACATCGCGACCGCGCCTTCGCGGACCGCGGCGATGAGCGCCGACGCGCCCGGGCTCGCATGCGGATCGAGCACGTCCTCGACCAGGGCGCGGCGATACACGACATCCACCGGGATGCCGTGCGCGCACAGGCGGCCGTCGATGCGGGTGAGGTCGTCGAGGCTCGCCCATGCTGCATCGAAGCCCGCGCCCTCGAGCGCACGGCAGATGATCCTGAACTCGGGCACGCTGGGACTGTCAGCCGTGTCGACGAGCACGACGCGAGGTCGATCGCACTCGGTCTCGATGCCGAGCGCGCGGCCGGGACCCTCGGGGCCGGTCGTCCACTCGCGCCAGCGAGCCTCGACGTCGCGCACCGTGTCGATGAGGTGCCCGGTGATGCGGTGGTAGGTGACTTCCATCCCGCTGGCGGGGTCGTGCAGCGAGTCGAAGTGCTCGTACAGCCCGTCGAACATGACGTCCGTGTAGCCGATGCCGGCGGGACTCTCCGCATTGAACTCGAGGAACTGCACGTCGCCGTTCGGCATCAGGAACGCATCGAGGCGGCAGAGCTGGAGCGGATCGTCGAGCGTCGGCTCGATGCGGATCAGCTCCGCCTCGGCGGGCGGCAGGTCGAGCGCGCGACGCAATGCGAGGTCGGTTCGATAGGCGCTGCAGAAGCGGTCGAGCACGCGCGTGAGCACCTCGACGACATGGCGCACGCGCGCGGTGGTCGGCGCGTCGAGGCAGTGCGGCGCCATGACGAACGGGATCGGGTGCCCGGCGAACACGACGTCGTGGTCGACCATCCAGGCGCGAATGCGATCGGCGAGCTCGCTCAGCCCGGCGCCGCTGAGATCCTCGAGGTTGCCGAAGTGGCGCTGCGCGAACTGGTCGAGCAGCTCGTCGTCGGACGTCACTCCCACTCGATCGTCCCGGGCGGCTTGGAGGTGATGTCCACCAGCACGCGGTTCACGCCTGCGACCTCGCCGACGATGCGCGTGGAGATCTTCTGCAGCACCTCGTCCGGGATGCGCGCCCAGTCGGCCGTCATCGCATCGTCGCTCGTGACGGCACGGATGACGATCGGGTGCGCGTACGTGCGGGCGTCACCCTGCACGCCGACCGAGCGCACCTCGGCGAGCAGCACGGTGAAGTACTGCCAGATCGCCTGGTCCAGGCCGGCAGCCGCAACTTCCGCACGCAGGATCGCGTCGGCAGCGCGCACGATCGCGACGCGCTCGCGATCGACCGCGCCGATGATGCGGATGCCCAGTCCCGGGCCGGGGAACGGCTGGCGCCAGACCATCGCGTGCGGCAGGCCGAGCGCTTCGCCGACACGGCGCGCCTCGTCCTTGAACAGCAGGCGCAGCGGCTCGACGAGCTCCAGCTCCATGTCGTCGGGCAGTCCGCCAACGTTGTGGTGGCTCTTGATGTTCGACGCCACGCCGGCCTCGCCGCCACTCTCGATGACGTCCGAGTAGAGCGTGCCCTGCACCAGGTACTGCACCGGCTCGCCGCCGTCGGTGGCGATGCGCGCCGCCTCGGCCTCGAACGTGCGGATGAACGTCTCGCCGATGATGCTGCGCTTCTCCTCGGGATCGTCGACCCCGGCGAGCAGGCCGAGGAAGCGGTCGGAGGCATCGACGTGCACGAGCGGCACGTGGAAGCGGTTGTCCATCGTGGCGACGACCTGCTCGGCCTCGCCTTCGCGCAGCAGGCCGTGGTCGACGAACACGCATGTCAGTCGCTCGCCGACGGCGCGGTGCACGAGCATCGCCGCGACCGAGGAGTCCACGCCGCCTGACAGCGCGCACAGCACGCGACCGGTGTCGCCGACCTGTGCGCGGATGCGCGCGACGGCCTCCTCGATGACGTGCTCGGGGTCCCAGCCGTCGGGGGCGTCGGCTATCTCGCGCACGAAGCGCTCGAGCACCGCCTGCCCGCTCGGCGTGTGGACAACCTCGGGATGGAACTGCAGGCCGTAGAGCTTGCGTTCACGATCCTCGAACGCCGCGATCGGCGTCTGGTCGGTCGTCGCGGTCACGACAGCGCCCGTCGGTGCGACCGTCACTGCATCGCGATGGCTCATCCACACCGTCTCGACGTCGTCGAGACCGTTGAGCAGCTCGCCACCGTCTCCCCCGCGGGTGAGCTGCGTGCCGCCGTACTCGGCGTTGCCGGTCTTGGCGACCTCGCCGCCCAGGTCACGCGCCATGAGCTGCATGCCGTAACAGATGCCGAGCGTGGGGATCCCGAGCTCGAACAGCGCCGGATCGACCGTCGGCGCGCCCGGCTCGTACACGCTCGCCGGGCCACCCGAGAGGATGATCGCGCTCGGCGCGAGCCGGCGGAGCTCGTCAGCCGAGATGTCACCGCGGACGACCTCCGAGAACGTGCCCATGTCGCGGACGCGTCGCGCGATGAGCCGCGCGTACTGACCACCCAGGTCGAGCACCACCACGGGGTTGTCGCGCAGTCCCGTCGCGGGTGTCTCTGGCATGTCAGGCGCCGTGGTCGTCCCCGTCATTCGCTACCCCATTCCTACGCGCTGTGCGCGCTGGTGGTGCTTGCCCTCGGTCTGGATGGCCGGGGCGAGCACGATCTCCGCCTTCTGGAACTCGCTGATCGTCTGGTAGCCACACGTCGCCATGGACGTGCGCAGCGCGCCCATGAGGTTGAACGTGCCGTCGTTCTCGTGCGCCGGGCCGAGCACGATCTCTTCGAGCGTGCCGGCCATGTCGACCTGCACGCGTGCCCCGCGCGGCAGCGACGGGTGGAACGTGGCCATGCCCCAGTGGAAGCCCTTGCCCGGCGCCTCGTGCGCGCGTGCGAGCGGTGAACCGATCATCACTGCATCCGCGCCGCACGCGATCGCCTTCGCGATGTCGCCACCCGTGCGCATCCCGCCATCGGCGATCACGGCGACTCGCTCGCCGGTCTCGAGCAGGTGCTGTGCGCGTGCACCCGCGACGTCGGAGATCGCGGTTGCCTGCGGCACGCCGACGCCGAGCACGCCGCGCGTCGTGCACGCGGCTCCGGGACCGACACCCACCAGCACCGCGGCAGCGCCCGTTCGCATGAGGTGGAGCGCCGACTGGTACGAGGCGCAGCCACCGACGATCACGGGAACGTCGATCGTCGGGATGAAGGACTTGAGGTCGAGCGTGGTGCCGTGCGTGGAGACGTGCTCGGCGCTCACCACGGTGCCCTGGATGACGAGGACGTCGAGGCCGGCGGCGAGCACCGCGTCGGCGTACTGCTCCACCCGCTGCGGCGTGAGCGACGCGGCGGTGACGATGCCCGCGGCCTTCATCTCCTTGATGCGCGCGACCATGAGCTCGGGATCGATCGGCGCGGAGTACAGCTCCTGCATGCGCGCGGTGGCCTCACCGGTGGGGAGGCCGGCGATCTCGGCGCAGCGATCCTCGGCGTCCTCGTACCGGCTGAACAACCCTTCGAGGTTGAGCACGGCCAGTCCGCCGAGCTTGCCGAGCGCGATCGCCGTGCGCGGCGACACGACGCCGTCCATCGCACTGGCGAGGAGGGGCAGCTCGAGCGCGATGTCGCCGAGGCGCCACGTCAGGTCGACGTCCTCGGGATCGCGGGTCCGACGTCCTGGCACGATCGCCACGTCATCGAATCCGTAGGCCTGTCGTGCCTTCTTGCCTCGACCGATCTCGACGTCCACGCATGCCTCCGGTGCTGCTTGGGACGATCGCACCTGCGGTCCTGCGGAGGGAATCCGGCTGCCGAAAGGGATCGCGTGGCCGCTCGTCCTTTCACCGGGACACTATCGCGCCGGGACGACGGCATGCGCGTCGGCCGCGCGGTGGGGTCGATCCGAGGGGGCCCATCGGCTATCGTGTGCGCAATGAGCCCGCTGGTGACAACGATCGACGACGGTCCCAACCCGACCGCTTCGACGCGCGCCGACGCGGCGATGTCGATCATCATCTTCAACGAGAAGAGCGGCCCCGCGCAGGTGGCCGACATCATCGGCAACAAGCACTCGTTCATCCAGACCGAGATCTGGGAGACGGTCGACGAGCAGGACCGACCGGCATGGCTGCTCACGATCATCTGTGAGACCGCCACGCCGGAGCAGCTGCTCGAGCTCGTCGGATCGCGCCTGCCGGACTACATCCAGGCGCGTCGATTTCCGCCGTCACGCCTCGAGCACGTGCGCCGCACCGGCACCCGCATCAGCTGACACCCCGCCCGGACCCGGGCGGGACGATGCGATCAGCGCTCCGCGAGCAGCTGCGCGACCACGTCGATCGCGAACGCCACGGCCGCCGGCCCGAGCAGCGTGAGCAGCAGCAGCTGCAGGCGGGTCATGCCGACCTCGTCGAGCAGTGCGTCGAGGCGATCGGCGATCGAGCCGAGGCGCCGTCGCACGCGCGCGAGCACTCCTGATGGCACGGGCACCCACGAAGACGGCAGCCCGACCTGTGGATCCTCGACGAGCGCGCCCTGGCCACCCTCGCCGCCGCCATGGTGGTGACCATCGCCGTTCGAATCGAGCGGATCGATGATCATGCCCGTCGCGGGATCGAGCGAGAGGATCGGGCCGATCGGTGGTGGCGGCGGCTGGCGCAGCAGCAGCGACGGATCGGTGAGCGGCAGCTCCGCGGTCGGCTCTGCGGGCAGTGGCAGCGGGGCGGTCGCGCCCGGGTCGCTGCGATCGGTGGCGAGCGCACCGAGGCGGCTCGAGATCGAGGCGAGCAGGTTCGAGAGCGAGTTCGTCAGCTGCTGCAGCACCGATTCACCACGCGGGGGCGGCGTCGCGCTGCCGAGCATGCCGGCGAGCGCAGCGAGCGCCGGATCGGGCAGGACGGCCGGGCGCGCGCCCGTCGCGGCGGCGCCACCACCGACGACCGGCGGGTGGTTGCAGTCGGTGGTGCCAGGTCGCGGCGGTCCGAATCGATCGGCGCCACCGTGCGGGTGCGTCGCGGGCCGGCGCGCTGGATCCTTGTCCGCGGGGCAGTCGAGCGCCGGGATGTGACAGGCGGCCGTGGCCGCAGCGAGGCGCGCCGCCGACGTCAGTGACGTGGCGCAGCCAACTCCGTTCGAACCTGGCATCGACATCCGGTTCCCTCCCCGTCGCACGCATGGCCGTTCGCCGCGCGCGCGTCCTCACAGCCAGTGGACCGCGAGATCGGCCACTCGGCAAGGGGGAACCGCACCCCGGTTCGGGCCGTCAGGTGGCCGTCGCCTGCTCGGCGGGCAGGTCGCCGCGCTCGCGGGCGATGGGGATGTGCAGGTAGAAGATCGCGTCGGCGAGCTCGGCCGCGGCTTCCTCGGCGAGCTGCTCGGTCGACTTCCAGTACGTCGAATCCCCGTACTCGTGTACGCCGACCGTGTCGAAGGCTCGCTCGAAGCCGAGTTCGACGAGTTCGGCGATGCGGCCACGCAGCACCTCGACGAGCCGTTCGGCGGCCTCGTTGGCATGGCGGCGGTACAGCTCACGCTGCTGGTCGAGCGAAATGCGCATCGGGGTCCGGATCCTCTGGAAATGCTGCGCAGGCGACGGTACCAGCAGCGTCGGAAGCCGCTCGGTCGGAGTTCCTGAGTGCCCCCGAACTGGCCCTCGTCGCGTACATCGTGCGTTTTCCGGCGTAGTGGCGTCGATTTCGGGTCTTCTCGATACGGCCGACCGGTGGTACAACCGACTCAGGACACCTTCCACCAGGGGACCACCATGCGCGTTCGACGTTCGACATTCCTGATTGCCACGATGGTTGCGGCCACGCTCTCGCTTGCCTGCGCAGGAGCCGCGCTGGCAGATGCCGGCAGCGGCGAGACGAGCGCGTCCGCGACCGCGGCGTCCTCATCCTCGTCCTCCTCGTCGAGTTCCACCTCGACCACGAGCACGAGCTCCAAGACTCCGACCGACACGTCGACGAAGCCGCCGACGGACACGAAGGCGCCGGTGACCGAGGTCCCCAAGACCACGACCCCGACGCCCGTGACGGAGGCGCCCAAGACGCCGCCGGCGACGACCCCGGTTCCCGCGTGCGCCGACACCTCGTCGTGCGTCACCACGCCCGAGGACCAGGAACTTCCGCAGGAGACATGTGCGGACACGCCCGGCGTCGCCACGACCGGTTCGTGCGCTCCGACCACGCCCGACACCCGCGTGGTGCCGGACGCTCCGGGCGGCGGCAACACCCAGCTGCCCTTCACCGGCCCGGGCGATGTCGTGCTCGCGATCGTGCTGGCGCTGCTCGCCGGCTCCGGCGGCATCCTGTTCATGTTCGGTGCCGCAGGCCGCGAGCAGCTCGACACGCTCAACCGCCGCGGCATGGACTCGCCTTCCGGGTTCCACCTCGCGTATCGTGAGCTGCGCAAGGATCAGCTGGATCGCTGAGCCACCCGGCTCGCGATCGCCCACGGCGGGAGCGAGCTCGAGATGACGGCAGCGGGACAGGATGGAGACGGTCAACAGCCGCCCCCGCCCATGCGTCCGACGAGGCCCGAGCCGACCCTTCCGCGTGAGCTGGTGGCCGCTCTGACGGCCGCACCCGACGCCCGCGAGCGCTTCGACCAGCTTGCACCGTCGCATCGTCGCGAATACGTACGATGGGTCGCGGAAGCGCGTCGTGAGGACAGCCGCGAACGGCGCGCCGCACAGACGGTCATGCGACTGCTCGAGCAGCGCTGATCCGGTAGGATTCGGGGCCATGCCGCCCCGCTCCAAACCTGCCGCAGCGACGTCACAGGATGTCGAGCAGCGACTGGTCGAACTCGCCCATCCGATGCTGGAATCGGTGCTCGTGCGCGTACGCCGCGGGCGCCGCACCCGGCACGTGCGACTGCACGTCGACGAGCAGGGCGAAGTCACCGCGTCGATTCCCGCGCGCTTCTCCGCGGCGCGCCTGGACCCGATCGTTCGCGAGCGCGCCGACTGGCTGCACGACGTGCTCACGCGCATGGAGCAGAAGTCCCGCGATACCGAGGTCGACCTCGAACGCGGCGACCCGGTGCGCTGGATGGGGCGATGGATTCCCACCAGGCTCGAGCGCGGTGGGCGACGCGCCGCGGTGCGCCTGGACGAGTTCGGCGAGCGCCTGCTGCTGCGCGTGCCGGAGGACGAGGACCCCTACGACGCGCTCGTCGCGTGGTACCGGCGCGAGGCGCGCGGGATCTTCGAGCGCAGCGTCGCGGAGTGGGCCGGCCTGTTCGGGCTCGTGCCCGGACGCGTGAGCGTGCGCGAGCAGCGAACCCGCTGGGGTTCGTGCACCCACAAGGGCGACCTGTCGTTCAACTGGCGGCTCGTGCTTGCACCCGAGTGGGTGCTCGAGTCGATCGTCGTGCACGAGCTGTGCCACATCGACGAGCTCAACCACTCATCGCGATTCTGGGCGCTGCTCGACGAGCGCTTCCCCGAACACGAGGCGGCGAGCGAGTGGCTGCGTGAGCACGGCGCAGCGCTTCGCGTGACGCGACCGTCCTCGTCGAGCACTGGACGCGGCGAGCGCGACCACGCGGAGCCGATCGAGCCGCAGAATGAGGTGGAACAGCGACCGTCGCTGCGCCGTCGCAGCCGCGAACGTCCCGTGACGGATGACCAGATCACGCTGTTCGGCCCCTGACGGACAAGGTCCTGGTCGCGACTACCAGGCGATCTCGTCCGCCGCGGTCGCGCGTGCCGTCCGATGCGCATCCTCGAGGGCGGCAACCCACGCGTCGAGGTGCGTGCGACCATCCCAGAGGGTGGCGGGAATCGGGCCGTGCTTCTCGAAGCTCCGGTTCGCCGTAGAACGCCGCTCGACCTCGGACCCGATGGTCGCGAGCAACTCGTCGAGCCCTGACTGGACGTGGCCAGGAACCGCATCTTGGGCGATCTCGTTGACGCCGGCGATCTGCGCGCGGAGCTCGCCCAGCTGTGCCCACAGCGGCAGCTCGTCGAGCTTCTCGCCATGTGCCTCGATCATGTTGTCGACGTACTGGCGCGTCGACCCTGCGCGGCGCGCGGCGACCGAGAGCCGATCGGCAGCGGTCTCCGGCAGCGGTCCGTCGGTGAACATCGACCAGGACTGGAGCCCGGTGGCGATGCCGCGAGCGCGATTCATGCCGGGGTTGGTGTTGTAGCCGGGTAGCGTGGCATTGAGCTGTCGATCGATGTTGATCGTGCCGTTGCGCTGGATGTCGTCGCGTACCTGCCACAGCCAGCGGGCGACGTCGTCGGGCATGCGCCACGTCTCGCCAAGCGACTGGTACTCGGTCGCCGCGCGCTCGACCAGCGCCGTGCGGAGCGGTCCGTTCGCCGACTCCTGGGCGACGCGCAGCAGGTCATGCACGATCGACGCGCGGCGCGCGGCGTGGTCGATGTGGTCGGCCGACGACGCGTCGGCGGCGGGCGCGGTGAGTGCGTCGAGCTCGCGGAGGATCCAGCGGCTCCGCGCTTCGAGGGCCTGTGCAGGCCTGGCACTCGGCGTGATGGCACGCAGGCCGCCGTCGACCGATGCGCGTTCGGCGCGTGACGCGAGTTCAGTGCGGTAGCCGCGCACGGCCTTGAGGGTGGCGCTCAGGTCGTGTGCGCGCGGAGCACTGCGGGCCTCCGGGGTGAATGCCTTGCGGAGGTGGGCGATGCTGGTCTCGAGCGAGCGGACCGCTGACTCGCCGACGAGCGCCGAGGTGCCGAGTGCCGTGTCAGCGCGATTGAGCAACTCCGCAGTAACGTCGGGGAAGTTCGCTTGGGCGAGCGAGCGTTCGATCGGCACCCAGCGGCCCTTGGTGACCTGGTCGCTGAGCGACGTACCGATGAGTTCGGCCTCATCGAGCAGCTGGAGCGCGTGCTGCACGTCGGTCGTGCGGAGCGTGTCGCTCGTGTGCGGCTTGATCGACGGGACGTGTTGGACGAGCGCAGCCTTGGCGCGGCTGGCCGTGTCGCCGCCGAGCAGGCCGCGCAGCACCTCGAGGTCGAGGCGGGCTCCCGGCCTCGTGAGCACCTCCTGCACCTCGTCGGCGATGTCGGTTCCGGCGCGCAGCAGCTCGGGCTCGTCGACGACGGCCGCGAGGCCCTTCTGCAGCGAACGGATCGCGGACAGCGTGCCGGTGAGCATGTTGGAGTCGACGCTGCCGCCGCCGGTGCCCCGGTTCGCGTACCGGGCGTTGTAGCTCACCCAGTCGTTGGCGATCATCGATGTCGTGCGCAGCGCATCGGGCGTATCCGACAGGAGCTGGTTGATGCGCAGCAGGTCCTCTGCCGCTCGATCGATCTTCGCGCGGGCCGCGTCGATCACCTCGCGGAACGCCGGGCTGTAGTAGTTCGCGTCGCCCACGGCCGTGTGCAGCGCCTCGAAGGTCGCGGCGTGCTGCTCGAGTGCGACGCCGGAGTTCGCGAGGACCGATGCGTCGTCGGCGAGCGTCGACAGACGTGGCGCCGTCGGTAGCTTGGTGCGGGTCGCAGCTTCTGCAGCGATGGCGCGAGCGCGAGTGGAGACGAGCATGCGTTCGGTCCACGCCGCGCTCGGAGCCGGCAGCGTTGCCGGATTGACGTTCGCGGACTGGTCGACCATCGACCGCGCATCGCGGAGCACCTGGTCGTACTGGTCCTTCGTCACGTCGTAGTGGAGATCGCGGAACCGGCCCGCGAGTCGCGTGCTCGCCTCGCCGTCGACGACGCCGTCGTCTGCGAGCTGGACCATCGGAGCGAGGATCGCGCGACGAACGTCCGCGACGTGCTGAGTCCGCGCCTTGCGGCTCATGCCGACGCCAAAGGGACGCTCGTCGATCATCGAGCCCGCAGCCCGCATTCGATCGGAGGCATCGAGCAGCAGGTGTCGGCGCACCACGTCGGTGGCCCCGTCGATCGCGTCGAGCCCACCCTGGGACACGACGTGGTCGACGCCACCCAGTTCGTGCACGGCGCGCGTCACGGCGCCGAGGTGCGCCAACTGGGAACGAACGGTCGCGAGTTTGTCGATCCCCGCGTCGTAGGGGATGTAGAAGGAGCGGAGCTCGTTCGACAGCCCATTGGGCATCGCGGCGGCGAGCTGTGTCGTCGTTTCGCTCATGACATGCGGAATGCCGATGTGCGATACGCCATCGAGCCCGCCGTTGCTGTTCGCGACGATGCGATCGAGCGCACGCATCGCATCATCGATTCGAGACGCTGCACCCAGCAGGTCGGTCATGACGGCATTCCCCCCGCGGATCGCTGACGCGCCAGTCCCCCCGAACGGCGCGCGCTCCCCTCGTCAGAACATCGAGGGGCGGAGCACCCGCGTTTCAGCGCCCGTGGCGCACGACCAGCACGTGGGACGCGCCGTCGGTGTGCGGCGTGGCGATCCCGCCGAGTGCGGAGAATTCCATCACGAGGTCGTGGAGCGGGCGCGAGATCGGCGTGGTGCCGCGCTTGGAGTACACGACGAGCAGCCGACCCTTGCGCCCGAGCACGCGGAGCAGCTCCGGTGGATCCAACAGTCCGTCGAGTGCGGTCACCAGGTCGAAGGCGCCGTCATCGAAGGGCAGGTGGTGCACGGACGCGACCTGGAACGTGGCGCCCGGCACGAGTTCGCTGGCCAGGTCGACCATCTTCGGGGAGATGTCCGTGCCGATCACGTTCACGTCCGGCCAGCGGTCGAGCACGAAGGAGGCCGCGAGACCGGTGCCGCATGCCACGTCGAGCACGCGGCGGGGGCGGAACCCGCGCGGCAGCAGGTCCAGGCCCTCGGCGAAGCCGGCGCGATAGGTCGGATCCTCGCGGATCGCCTCCCAGCTCGGGGCGAGCGTGTCGAACATCGTGCGCATCCCGAGCTCGGCGAGCGGCCGCACGACGGGGATCTCGGAGGCACGCATGAGGACGTTCACGCCCGCGCGCCGCGTGCTCGCGAGCGCGCGCGTACGTGCGCGCGCGAGGGGAGCCGGAAGCGACGGGAGGTCGGGGAGCGGCAATCGCGGCAGGCGAGGCAGGCGGGGCGCCATCGGTCAGGCGATGCCGAGCTCGCCGCGGAGCCAGTCGAGGTGCTTGGCGGGCTGGATCTTCCGCGCGATCGCCTGCACGGTCCCGTCGGCAGCGACGATGACGGTGCTGCGCTCCATCCCGAAGTACTTCTTGCCGTAGTTCATCTTCTCGACCCAGAAGCCGAACGCGTCGGCGAGCTCGTGGTCCGCGTCGACGAGCAGGTGGAACGGCAGGTCGTACTTGGCGCGGAATTTCTGGTGCTTGCCGGCGTCGTCCTTGCTCACGCCGTAGATCACCAGGTCGTCGATCGCCTCGAACTCGCTCCAGGAGTCCCGGATCGCGCAGGCCTGCGTCGTGCAGCCGGGCGTGTCGTCCTTCGGATAGAAGTACAGCACGACGCGCGTTCCGCGCAGGTCGCGCAGCGCGATCTGGCCGCCCTGGTCGTCGGGGAGGGTGAGGTCGGGGACGGGCTGCCCCACCTCGATCCGTGCGTGAGCTGAGGTCTCGGTCATGCGCCCGAGACTATCGAGCGGCGACGAGCACGGCGCGTGCGGCATCCACGATCGGCAGCAGTGCGGGGTTCTGGAAGAGGTCGCCGATGCTCGTGCGCACGGGGACCACCCAGCTGCCGTCGCGCTCCTGGTACGGGCGCAGCGTGCCGAGGTTGGCCGGTCGCTCGGCGTAGTGCAGGTGCAGGGTCGCGTAGCTGCCCGGCTCGGTATCGCTCGAACGCAGCTTGCCGAGGTCGAGCGTGGCGACGCTCGCCTCGAGCGCGGTCACGGCGTTGCGGATCGCAGGCGACGCGGAAGCCGAGCGAGTGGCGTGCCAGTCCTCGGGGCTGTTCGGCTCGGCCACGGGGCCGTCCCAGAGCGGGTCGTACACGTCGACGCTCGCGTCGAGGCGGTCGTCGGGCGACGTGAAGCCGACCGCGAGGTGCTCGGCGCGGCGCATGCCGGTGGAGGGGCGCGCCATGTCGAGGGCGGTGGAGACGTTCACGGTCACGCCGAGCGGCGCGGCAGTGCGAGGAGCGGCAGGGGAGAGCTGCAAGGTCGGTCCTTGTCTGGGGAGGGGCGCGGCGGGGAGGCGCTACGCAGGGGCCGAGACGGGATCGTACTCGTGCCGGTGCGCGTCGTGCGACGGTTCCGGGGTCGCGTTGGCCTCGTGCGGCAGCACCGCGTCCGCGGCGATCCGCACCGCGACGAGCCACAGCAGCGCGGCGTTCGCGACGTGCGCGAGGACGATCCCCCACGGCAGCCCGTTGCGGTACTGCAGCTCGCCGAGCGTGACCTGGATCACGACGAGCGTGACGAGTACGCCGAGCTCGCGCAGCGCGACGCCGCGGCGGGCGCGAAGCCAGGTGAGCAGCACGACGAGCACCAGGAACGCATAGGCGCCCCGGGCATGGAGCGTCACGGCGAGGTCGAAGATCCCGAAGCGATCGACGTGCTGCCCCGTGCCCGCGGCGCCCGAATGCGGGCCGGAGGCCGTCGTCAGCACACCGGCGACGATCACGGCGAGGAGCGAGGCGAGCATGAGCACCCCGGCGCCGGTGCGCAGCGCGGCGTGGCGCGCGCGGCGAAGGGGACGCTCGCTGGACGCGGCGTGGACGGCGATGGTGGCGCTCGCGATGAGGCCGACGCTCACGAGGAAGTGGACCGCCACGATCTCCGGGGGCAGCTCGAGGATGACGGTCAATGCTCCGACGCCGGCCTGCACGAGCACGCCGAACACGGTGAGGGCGGTCGCGATGCGCAGGTCGCGTCGAGGCGGAGTGCCGACGGGCCGCGCGAGGCGCCAGCACGTCCAGGCCGCGACGAGCGCGGCGAGCAGCGTCGGCGTGGCGGTCATGCGGTTGAGGAACTCCACCATCGGGTGGAACGCCAGCTCGGGCGTCGCGCGTGTCGTGGTGCAGGTCGGCCAGTTGGGACAGCCGAGCCCGGAGCCGGTGAGGCGGACCGTGGCGCCCGTCACGACGATGAACCACTGGAAGAAGAGCGCCACGACCGTCGCACGGCGGGCGGTCCGAAGGGTGTAGGGGCCGAGCAGGAGGGGGCGCATCGCACTGGGAGGGTAGTCGACGTGGCCGCTCCGCGCGTCGGTGGGTCCACGCGATGACTCACGGTGGAATGCGGGTTTTCGGGTGATGCGGCCACGAAAGCGGCCACGGCGGGGGCCATCGAAGGCCAACGAGGTTGCGATTTCGAGCCGTGGAGCGGACGTGGAAGCGATGAAAAGGGTGCCGAAGCAAAAGTCGGCGGTGCGGTACCCCACCTGGGCCCGGACCGGCTGACTGCCTTTCACGAGGAGAAGGATCGACGTGAACTCCCCCTACACCAAGCATCTCGACGCGGTCGACCACACGACCCACTCGACCGCCCTGACCGTCCCCACCTATGCAGCAGCGCCGATGCAGGCGCAGCAGCCACCGATGATCATCCAGTCGGGTGGCGACGGAGGAAGCAACCGATCTGGCGCCGCCATCGCGCTTGTCGCCATCATCGTGGCAGTGATCGCAAGCATGGCAGGCTACGCCATGGCCAAGGGCAACGGCATCTCGAGGAACGAGTTCGACCGTTATCAGGCACTCTCCGGTCGGGAAGGTGAGATCCGAGGACGCGACGCTGGCTGGAGCCAGGGCCGCAAGCAGGGTCGCACCGAGATGGAGTTCCTCGCACAGTACGAGAAGCTCCGAACCCAGGCAGGCGCCTTCAGCCAGGGCTACCGACAGGGTCGCGGCATTGGCCAGCAGATGGGCCAGGACCGGTACCAGTACCGCTACAACCGCGGTGGGTACGGCTACGGCTCCGGCTACGGTCGAGGCTACGGCCGAGGCTACAGCGGCTACGGCTACGGTGGTCGGGTCGGCGGCGCCATCGCCTCCGCACAAGGTATCGCCAATGCAACGGGCAGCCCGGTCGACGTCATCGTCGGCTAGGTACCACGCCCAGATCCATGCCTTCGGCACCATGCGCGCCCTCGGACTTCGGTCCGGGGGCGCTCGTGTCTTCGGCGGGCGCGGCGGACGAGTCGTGATCGTCTCGCTGCGGCCGTGGGCACTCGCCAGCATCGTGCTGGCTCGGCGTGCCCACCACCTCGGCATCCTGCCTCGGCGACGCCGCGCTCGACGACCACGACACGACCGCCGTTCGCGGGTACGCACGAACGACCGAGCGGCGCTCGTTGGAGTGCGCCCAGTGCCTTGGCTGCCTCACCTGCACGTATCGCGCACCGCGCGGGGTAAGATCCCGGCTGATGAACCGCAAGTTCCGACTGATCGCAGCACTGGGGATGGCCGTCGTGCTCGCCACCTTCATGGCGTACATCGCCATCAAGGGTGGCGACGTGCAGGAGCCGCTGCTGCAGGCGCGCGAGCTCGTGTCCAAGCGGGAGCTCGCCACGTCGCAGACCGTGCAGGTCGACGGGATCGCCGCCGGCCCGCTCTCGGGCGACCAAGGCGAGCGCTTCGAGTTCTACGTGACCGACCGCGACGGCAAGCACCGCACGCTCGTCGACTACAAGGGCGCCGTGCCCGACGCGTTCAGGATCGGGCGCAACGTGATCGTCACCGGGCGCCTCGTGAAGGACCCCAAGTCGGGCGACCAGGTCTTCAAGGCGCAGCCCGGCTCCCTCGTGACGAAGTGTCCGTCGAAGTTCGAGTCCGAGGGCGGCACGAGCCGGTCGGACTCATGAGCTGGGCGCGCAGCCGATGACGATCGCGATCCTCGGCCAGGCACTGCTGCTGCTCGCGCTCCTCGCCGCCGCCGGCGGCAGCATCGCCGCGTTCGCCGGCGGACGACGCCTCACGCGCACGGCCTATGACCGCGTCGCCTCGAGCGACCCCGACACGTCCGCGACCGGCGACCGTTTCGCCGACGGCGCGATCCGCGCGCTGCACGTGGTGCTCGCCACCGCGCTCGCATCCTGCTTCCTGCTGCTCATGGCGCTCGCCGGCGCCAACTACACGCTCGACTACGTCCAGTCACGCATGAGCAGCGACCTGCCGTTCGCGTTTCGCCTCACTGCCCTGTGGAGCGGCCAGGAAGGTTCGCTGCTGCTGTGGCTCACCGTCCTGACCGGAGCCGGCACGCTCATGGTCCGCTCGCTGCGCCGAGCCCACGTGCCTGCCGCGCTGCTCGCCCACGCCGTGGGCATCGTACTCACCATCGCCACGTTCTTCGCGGTGCTCGTCGCGATCGTCGCCCGCCCCTTCGCGGTGGTCGACCAGCTCCAGCGCGACGGAGCCGGGATGAGCCCGGCGCTGCAGAACTACTGGATGGCGATCCATCCACCGACCCTCTACCTCGGCTACGTCGGCGTCTCGATCCCCTTCGCGATCGTCGCCGGAGCGCTGCTGGCCCGCCGCCGCGACGACGCGTGGATCGCGACGACCCGTCGCTGGGTCATCGCCAGCTGGGTGTTCCTGACGATGGGCCTCGTGCTCGGCGCGCGATGGGCGTACGAGGAGATCGGCTGGGGTGGCTACTGGGCGTGGGATCCGGTCGAGAACGCCGCGCTCATGCCCTGGCTCACCGCCACCGCGCTGCTGCACTCGATCATGGTGCAGCAGAAGCGCGGGATGATGCGATTCTGGAACGCGGTGCTCGCCACCCTCACGTTCGGGCTCTCGATCTTCGGCACGTTCCTGACACGCAGCGGCGTGCTCTCGAGCGTCCACTCGTTCGTGTCGAGCCCCGTGGGGTGGTGGTTCATCGGCGCGCTCGTGGTGCTCGTCGCGAGCTCGCTGCTGCTGCTGTACCGCTCGCGCGACCTGCTGCACGCGCGCCACGACGTGGACTCGGTGGTCAGTCGCGAGGGCCTGCTGCTGTTCAACAACCTGCTGCTCGTCGCGCTCGCGCTCGTGGTGCTGTGGGGCGTCATCTATCCGATCCTCACCGCTGCGTTCGCCAACCAGCGCATCAGCCTCGAGAAGCCCTGGTACGACTTCTTCGCCACAGCGTTCGGCCTGCCGCTGCTGTTCCTGGTCGCGTTCGCGCCGATCGTCGCGTGGCAGGGCACCCCGCTCCGACGCGTGCTGGCGGCGATGGTGCATCCGCTGGCGTGGAGCCTCGCGCTGGGAACGGTGCTCATTGCCGCGGGGCTGGGTTCCAGTCCGGCCGGTGTCGCGGCGTGCTGCCTCGGGATGCTCGTGATCGCTGGCGTGGTGGGGGACGTTCGTCGCTCGCTGCACGGGCGGCGCATCTCGCATCCGGAGCAGTCTGCCGTCGCGCGGACGAGGTATGTCCTGGCGCGCAACCGGCGCCGCTTCGGCGCCTGGATCGCCCACGCCGGCATCGCGCTCGTGGTGATCGCGATCGCCGGCGGCGCGTGGGTGGACGAGACCAACCGCGAGCTGCACGCGGGCGACGTGCTCGAGGTCGGCGCCTACCAGCTCACCTATCGCGAGGTGGAGCGCGAGCGCACCGGCGAGCGCATGCGTACGCGGGCGGTGTTCGAGGTCCGACGCGGCGACACGGATCTCGGCGTGCTGCGCGCCGGGCGCGACTTCCACCCGGCATCGGGCGAGGTCTCCAACGAGGTCGGTATCCGTCCCGACTGGCTGCGCATGCAGGACCTGTTCGTCAACGTCGACCGACTCACCGAGGACGGCGTCGTGCGCGCGCAGGCGTTCGTGAACCCGCTCGTGCCGCTGCTGTGGCTTGCGGGCGTGCTCACCGCGCTCGGTGGCGTGATCGCGGCGTGGCCGGATCGCCGCTCCAGGAGCGGGTCCGATAGGAACCTCGGTTCCGGGGTAGAAGCGGAGCAGGATGCAGTGCATGAGTTGCGCAACGGAGTTGCTGCACCCCGCGAACTTCTGTCCGGTGTGCGGGGCACGGCTGTCGGCCCCGACGACTGACGGAACGGCGGCGACCGTGCCAGGTGGCACGACGCCCGCGGTGGTGCCCGTCCCCGCCGACCAGTCGGCGGAGAACGTCGTGTACCTCGGCGAGGAGCACGGCATCCCGGCAGATCGCGGCGCGATCGCACCCAACCCGCGTGCGGGTGAGTACGACACCCCCGCCCAGCAGCTCGCCGAGCCGCCCCAGGCGCCACAGCCGGATCCGGTCGGACCGGCCGTCACGCCGATGCCGCCCCCGACGCCGATCCGCCCGCCCGAGGCCGAGCCCGTCTACAACGAGATCGAGGCGCTGCGCCAGCGAGCTGCGGAGCTCGAAGCCGCGCTGCCCGCGTTCGGATCGCACGGCCCGATCCCGCAGCAGCACGAGCTCGTCCCGCCGCCCCGGGTGGACGACAATCCCTTCGGTGACTTCTTCGGCGACGGCGCCTCGGCATGGTTGGAGGACGACGACGACGACGACAGCCCGGAGATCACCCAGCCACGGGTCGTCGGCACGATGCTCGCCGCGGGCGCGGTGGCGATGCTGCTGGCAGCCTGGGCGGTGTGGGGCCACGCGATGTACCGAGGCGCCGGCGGCGCCGAGGCCGGCGGCTTCCTGCTGCTGTCGATGCTGCTGTGGATCTGGTACCTGTCGATGCCGCGCGAACAGCAGCACACGTGGATGCTCAAGCGCCACGTGCGCGTGCAGAAGCTCGTCGAGCGTCGCGTGTCGCCGATCAAGAAGCGCACCGAAGGACACGTCACGATGCGCTCCGAGCGCGGCCGCTACCGCGCGATGCGCGACGAGCGAACACGTCGCGTGAACGCCCTCGGCGAGGGCGCGTATCGATCGTTCCGACAGGGGACCCTGCAGCCCGACCTGCACGCCGGGGCGCAGCGCGTGCTCGCGATGGAGCGCCAGATGCTCGTGCAGGACCAGCGCATCCACGGTCTCATGCAGGAGCGCCTCGCCGACCGCAATCAGGGCGGCGACGGGGGAGGCCACGCGGGGCACGATCCGGCCTCCGGCATGCCCGAGGACGGCCACCCCGCCCCCTGAGCTCCTCGAAAAAGGCCCGCATGCTGCTGTACTTGCTGCATGAACCGCCCCTTCCGACGCAGCGGCCTGCTCGTCACCCTCTCCATCTTCATCGCACTCCCGACCGCCGTGGCGAACGCCGGCCTGCTCGAGGAGCGCCTCGCCAACACGCGTGCCGACGCCAAGGACACGCGCGCGGAGCTGTCGATCGTCGACAAGCGCCAGCAGGTCGTGGTGCGCCAGGTCACGCGCCTCAACCGACGACTTGCAGAGCTCGAGGTGCCGCTGCACCGCCTCGAAGCGGAGGTCGCCGGCCTCGACGACCAGATCACCAAGCGCGAGCGTCGCATCGTCGAGCTGCGTGCCGATCGCGAGCGCCAGAAGCAGGAGATCAAGCGCCTCAACCTCGAGCTGGACTCCGCGCAGGACCTGCTCGCAACGCGCGTGGTGACCGCCTACAAAAGCGGCGACACGGGCGTGATCGAGCAGCTGGCGGGTGCCGACGACCTCGAGGAGCTGTTCCGACGCGAGGAAGCACTCGCACAGATCGTCGGCCTCGACGACCGCGTGATCGACCGCATCACCGACGCCGAGCGCGCGGTGCGGGTGAAGCGCGCCCGCAACTTCGAGCTGCGCCGCCAGATCCGCGAGGACATCCTCGCGATCGATGCCGACAAGGAGCAGGTCGACGCCAAGCGCGACGAGGCGCAGGCTGCGCGCGACGAGGTCGCCTCCGTGCGCGCCGAGCGCGACAAGATGCTCGAGTCGCTCACCGCGCGTGAGGAGAACCTCGGCGCGCACCTCGACGACCTCCAAGAGGACGCGAAGGTGCTGCAGGACGTCATCAAGAACGGCACGTCCACCTACAGTGGCGCGATCGGTGGCCTGAGCGCCAGCGGCTTGATCTGGCCCGTGAGCGGTCCGGTCGTCAGTCCGTTCGGTCCTCGCTGGGGACGCATGCACGAGGGCATCGACATCGCCATCGGCGCGGGCAACCCGATCAGCGCTGCAGCGGCGGGCGTCGTGACGTACGCCGGCTGGATGAGCGGCTACGGAAACATGGTCGTCATCCAGCACGCGAACGGGATCGGGACGGGCTATGGCCACCAGTCGCAGATCGCGGTGACGCAGGGTCAGCTCGTCGGCCAGGGTCAGCTCATCGGCTTCGTCGGCTGCACCGGCCACTGCTTCGGCGACCACGTGCACTTCGAGGTGTACAACAACGGCACGCCGACCGACCCGATGCCCTACCTGAGCTAGCCGCGGCGCCGGTCAGTGGGGCTGCGGGGTGGCGATGAGCCACACCGTGAGCGCGACGACCACGACGACGAGGAACAGCTCGCGCCACACGTACTGGCGCAACATGCGCGGCGCGTCCTCGGGACGTCGCGCGACCTGCGGCACGAACGCCGACATGTTGTTCCACGCGAGCGGCATCGTGCCCAGGTAGAGCGCGAGCTTCGCCACGATGATCCG
Organism: Thermoleophilia bacterium; assembly: GCA_025964555.1. Lineage (GTDB taxonomy): Bacteria > Actinomycetota > Thermoleophilia > Gaiellales > SKUG01 > JAGQUL01. The sequence continues at coordinate 118,994 of JAOPYQ010000006.1, forward strand.
GCCGTACGTCGAATCGACGAGCTCGCGCACCGCGGTTCCGAGCTCCGCGTAGGTGGCGTAGATCCCGGTCACGAGGATGACGACCACGCTGGCGAACGCGAGCTTGCTGAAGCGGGTGATGGCGTCGATGTAAGTCGTCGCGAACGGCGCCAGGTAGGCGAGCTGGAGGAGACCGCCAATCCAGATCGCCGCTGCGGTCACGTGGATCATGTCGAGCGGCATGCGCAGGACGGTCGGCTCGGTCGTGACGGCGTGACCGGTGATCGACAGGCTCGCCGCGAGGCCCACGAACACGGCCGCGAGCGCGTATCGCGCGCCGTTCGGAAGTGACGTGTTGGAACGCAGCAGCAACGCCGGCCCCAGCGCGATCACCGCGATGAGCGCGCGGATCTTGAGCGAGCGCCCGAAGGGCGTGTCGGCCGTCGCCGAGAGCGCGTCGGAGTCGAAGGCGTCGCCGACCCCGGCGCCCTGCAGGATCGCAGTGTCGATGACGAACCCGGCGGCATAGGCGAGCAGCAACACGATGATCGACGCGACGAGCAGGCGCGGCCGCCAGCCGGGCGCGATGATGCACGCGAACAACCCGCCGCCAGCTGCGACCAGCAGCGACACGACCTCGATGAAGCGCGTGACCGAGAACGCGACCTGCAGCTTCCGATCGACCGTGCCCGCATCGTCTGCCGCGTCCGCGCCGCCGCCGCCGCTCTTGGTTCCGACGGAGAACGTGTACGAGCCGTTGATGACGTGCCCGTCCTCGCTCGACACGCGATACGACACCCCGTACGTGCCGGTCTCCTCGCCCTGGAACGCCTGTACGACACGCGCTCCCTTCGCGGGGTTCGGCGCACCCGACTCGACGCGCTCGCCGTTGGGCGCGAAGACCTGGATCGTTCCGGCGCCGGCGACGACCGAGCCGCTGAACTCGAGCGCGACCTCGCCGGGCGCGGCGTCGAGCACGCTGTCCGCGGCCGGCTCGGACGTCGTGAGCGAGGCGTGTGCGCTCGCGGTCGCCGGCAGGGCGAGCAGCAGCGTCAGTGCGATCGTGCAGCGCACGAGCAGGTGTCGGGTGGGACCCATCCGGGGTGGGACTACCCGCCGATGCGCGATCGCGCACGCAGCCACTTGTCGGATTCCGGGAATCGTCGCATGCTGGAGGCAGGTGACTCTCCCCATGCACCAGCATCCTTCCTTGCACTCGACGCAGACCGCACCAGCACAGCCGACGATGGCGGACGTCTGGGGCGAGTTCCCGAGCGGCCACGGGCGGCTCGTCGATGCAGTCCAGCAGCGGGTCCAGCAGCACGCCCCGCTCGTGCCCGTGCACGTGGCGGATGCCGCAAGCGCGGAGCCGCGCATGCGACCGCTCCCGTATGCCGATCCGGTCTCCTGGTCGCTGCTCAAGCACGCGATCCAGCTCGCGCTCGTCGCCAGCGTGGTCATGTTCGCGATCTATGGCGGCGACGCGCCGCTCATGGCACTCGGCTACGTCGGGACCGGGCTGCTGCTCATGGGCACGCTCGTGATCGCCGATCGCCTGCGCTACGCCGACCGCGATCCGTCGTTCGCGATCATCGAATTCCTCGCACCGGCACCCATGCCGGTCGTCGTGCACGAAATGCGCCCGGCTCCGCTCGCGCCGCTGGTGGAGCAGATGCAGGTCGTCATGCCGGAGACCGTCGCGGTCACCTGACCGATCGTTCTGTCGCAGAAGCGGAAATCGGCCGAGTCTGCCGATACACCTCAGATGCGTGTGCCCGCTCGACTTGCCGTGCCCTGTCTCCTGCTGCTCGCCATGCTGGCAGGCCCCGACCTCGCAGGCGCCCGACCTACGATCTCTGCCGGGGGAATGGAGCGGTGGGGCTACCAGACGAGCACTGACCTCGACGGTATCGCTCCTCCACCGGACTGGAACCCGGCGGTACCAGCGCTCTTCCACACTGTGGAGAGCACGACACGGGATCAGGCCACGATCGTCTTCCGGAGACTGACGCCGACGGGCCTCGACGCTCGCTTCGGCCGGCGCGCCTATCCGATCGCGCCGCCGATGGGGCAGTCCACGATCAGCATCGGCGGCCTGGTGGGTCGCGCGCGGCATGCACTACTTCAGCGCGACGTCGGGCAACGTCCCGGGACAGTCCGGCACCGACATGTCGGTGATTCGCATCGACGCGGCGACGGGCGTCGTAGATCCCTCCTACGGAACGAGCGGTTTCGCGAGGCTCGGCAGCTCGACGGATGGTGGCTCGCACGTCGATGAACGCGGCGCAGCGGTCGTGTCGAACCGCCACGTCCGCGCATTCGACATCGATGCCACCGGCGTCATCCGCTTCGTCGAGACCAAGGGCGACATGACCAGCCACGTCGAGGAGTACCGCCTCGGCCGCATCGACGCTTCGGGAGTCGCAACCATCGGCGATCGGCTCGTCGCCACGACGTCGTACTACCCCGTTCGCGGGGAGGAGAACAGAGGGGTGGACGACCGCCTCGAGTACCAGCCCGGAAGCGGCACCAAGCTGCTCGAGATCCGTTCGCACGACACGTACGACAGTCCCGATCCAGAGGTCACTTCGGTCGATTCGCAGACGACCGTGCGTCGCCTGCGTGCCGACGGGACTCCGGATCCGAGCTACGGCACGGCAGGATCGATCAGGCTTCCGAAGCTGACGGAGCGAGGGACGGTCGGGTTCCTCGACGACGACATCGCAACGTACACCGCATGCCGCGAGCTCGACCGGGACGACACGCGCCCAGGTCCAGCTTCGTGTCGCCTCGCCTTCGTGACGCCGGACGGACGCACTCGCGCCGTCACTGTGGACCACCGTGCACTTGGGCTTCCGCTCGTCAGCCTGCAGACCCTGATCCCGCGCGGCAGCGACGGCCGGTACTGGCTGGTCGGAGTCACCACCACCGCGGACGGCCTGCTGTTCGCCGGCAACATCGCCCGCGAGTCCACGTTCATGGTGCCGATCGACGTACCGAGTGGGCGACTACACCTCGACGACATGGTCGTCGGGGCGGGCACCTTCAACATGTTCGGCCTCTCCACGATCACCGTGCTTCACGTCGGCGCGAACGATGCGTACGTCGCGGACAAGCCAGCGTCGCTCGTCCCCGGCTCGGGACCTCGGTCCTTCATCCGCCGCATGAACCTGCAGGATCCGGCTTCGAACGGGAACGACGTGCTGAGCTTCGGGCACCGCGCGGACCGCGTCCACGGGCACCGCGGCGACGATCGGCTCGCCGGCGGGGCCGGATCGGACTCCCTCTTCGGAGGGCCAGGCGACGACCAGCTCGTGGGCAACGCCGGCGCTGACACGCTCGACGGTGGTCCCGGCGCCGATCTGCTCGTCGGCGGGTCCAAGGGAGCGGAGATGGAGGACGCCAAGATCCTGCGTGGCGGGGCAGGTCGCGACTCGATCATCGCAACGTCGGACGTCCACCTGCTGCAACCGGGGGTCGGCGCTGACACCGTGATCCTCCGGCAAGGCGCACTCGTGCAACGGCTCGAGCTTCGGGACGGCGAGGTCGACACGATCACCTGTGATCGCCTCGCCCGGGTCGTGAAGGTCATCCGCGACAAGATCGACAAGGTCGACGCCGGCTGCCGTCGGTAGGGAGCGAAACCTTTCAGACCGGCAGGAGCAGCTCGCGCGTGGTGTCGTCGAGCTCGAGCTCGTGCAGGTCCGGCAGGTTGCGGAAGCGCTGGCGATAGTCGAAGCCGTAGCCCACGTAGAAGCGATCCGGCACGGTGAAGCCGCGGAAGCGGACGACATCGTCGACGAGCCGGCGATGCGGGCGGTCGAGCAGCGTGCACACCTCGATCGAGGCGGGCTCGTGCGTCTCGAGCCACCGGTTGAGGAAGCGCAGCGTGAGGCCCGTGTCGATGACGTCCTCGACCAGCAGCACGTCGCGTCCCTGCACCGGGATCTGCAGGTCCTTGAGGATCTGGGCCTGCACGCCGGTGGTGCCGTCGCCGTAGGCGCTCAGCGCGAGGAAGTCCATCTCGTGCGGGATCGTCATGTGTCGCACGAGGTCCGCGGCGAACACCGTCGCGCCCTTGAGCACGGTCACGAGCACGGGGATCGAGCCGGCGTAATACTCGCTGACCTCGCGACCGAGTGCCTGCACGCGCGAATCGAGCTGCTCGCGCGTGTAGAGGGTCGATCCGAGCCGGGGTGCGTCACTCGCCATGGCCCAACCCTATCGTGAGTGCTGCGGGTCGGTCGCTTCGGGTAGGAGCTGCCCATGGCGACGTTCGTCCTGATCCACGGTGGCGGCTCGCGTGGCAGCACCTTCGACCTGCTTGCGAACGAGCTGCGGTCGCTCGGCCACGAGGTGCTCGCGCCCGACCTGCCCATCGACGAGCCGACTGGCGACCTGTCCGCGTGCGCTCGTGCCGTGGTCGAGCTGATCGGTGATCGCGACGGAGTCGTGGTCGTCGGGCATTCCTTCGGGGGGTTCGTCGCACCGCTGGTCGCGGCATGGTCCGACCCCGCGCTCCTGGTCCTCATGTCGGCGCAGCTGCCGGCACCGGGCGAGACCGCGGCCGAATGGCGGGAGGCGTCAGGATGGGAGGCAGCGACGCGTGGCATGGACATGAGCGACAACCGTGCGACCTACCTCCACGACGTGCCGACGGACCTCGCCGATGCGGAGCTCGCGAGCGGGCGCGACCACTGCGCTGCGTCGATGCAGGAACCGTGGCCCCTGGACGCATGGCCCGACGTGCCGACGCGGGTGTTGGCTTTCGCGGACGACCGTCGCATCCCGCTCGAGTTCCAGCGGCGTCTCGCGCGCGAGCGTGCGGGAGTGGAAGCCGATGCGATGCCGGGAAGCCACGGCGCGTATCTCGCGCGACCCGCCGAGGTCGCCGCGCGACTGCACGGCTACCTGTGACGCGTGCAGCTCGGTCAGCCCGCGAGCAGGCGATCGACGGGAGCGGTGCTCGCCGCGCGTGATCGGAGCTTCTGCCCCAGCGCCTCGATGTCGCGTCGGTAGAAGAGCCGCACGTTCACGTCCGGGTAGCGCTGGCGCAGCTTGCGGACCTTGCGGTTCTTCTTGGTGACGAGCTCCTGCCGCATCGTCGTGACCTCGAGGAAGAGGTTGAGTTCGGGCAGGTAGAAGTCGGGACGGAACGCCTCGGACACGCGACCGTCATCATCGGTCTCGAGCACGAACGTGACGGGCTCGTACTCCCAGGCGATGCCGTAGAAGTCGAGCAGCTCGGCGCACTCGCGCTCGGACTCGTTCACGAAGCGCGGCTCCTGGTGGCCGCGGAAGCTTCGCCAGAGGCGGCACATCGCGCCGTCTTCGACGGGATCTGCGTCCGAGGTCCGATCCATAACGGCGGTCATGGGGAGGTTTCCATCCATCGTCGAGGTGGCGAGTCGCCTGTTCCTCAATACGACGAAGGTAGTCGTTCCCCTGCTCGTGGAGGACGTATTCCAAGCAGGTCGTTGCAGGTTGCTGCGCAGCAGCGCTGTGTGCACGTCGTCGCGTCGCGGGGAGCGGACGGACGCACGTGCGGGGAGCATCGTGACGGTCATGTGGGAGTGCCCTGCGGTCGGGGAGGTTGCGGGGAGCTGGAATCGTACGAACGCCGTCGGACTCGCCGAGCGCGATGGCGCTGCTTCCCCCCGCGCCCGCGCGGGTAGGTGCATTCCATGAGGACCTCCGACCGACGCCGCGTCATCGCGCACCTGTCCGACCTGCACTGCGGGCATCCCCATTTCGTCCCCGAGATGCTCGAGACGGCGATCCAGGAGGTCAACGAGCTCGCGCCGGACATCGTCGTCATCTCGGGTGACCTGACCGGCTTCGGGTTCCTGCCCGACTACGAGCTCGCTCGCGAGTACGTCGACAAGATCGAGTGCGAGCACGTCGTGACGATCCCGGGCAATCACGACGCCCGCAACGTCGGCTACCTGCACTTCGAGGACCTGTTCGGCCCGCGCAACCGCGTGCTGCACGTCGACGGCGTGTCGGTCGTCGCCGTGGACAGCTCCGAGCCCGACCTCAACGAGGGCTGCGTGGGACGCGGACGCTACGGCTGGATCCGCAAGCAGTTCGCGCACCCCGCGGACCTGCGCGTGTTCGTGCTGCACCACCACCTCGTGCCGATCCCACGCACCGGTCGCGAGCGCAGCATGGTGACGGACTCCGGCGACGTGCTCGAGCTGCTCACCGAGTGCGGCGTCGACATCGTGCTGAGCGGCCACAAGCACGTGCCGTATGCGTGGCAACTGGAGGAGATGTTCGTCGTCAACGCGGGGACGGTCTCCACCACGCGCCTGCGCGGGCGCGTGAAGCCGAGCTACAACATCATCGAGATCACCCCGTCGCTGGTGACGATCGACCAAAAGATCCCCGGCGCCGGTCGCGAGCGCGTGATCAGCTTCGACCCGTCCTCTCGCGAGTACCGCAAGTACGTGTCCGCCGCGAGCGGCTGGGCCCCGCCCGTCGAGAACGTCGTCGTCACCGACCACACGGGCGCGGGCTTCGGCGCCGGCACCAACCAGGGCGTCACCGATGCCGTGCGCGGCGTCGAGTCGGGCGACGAGACCGACTCCTGACGAACCGGCGCCGGCCCACTTCCCCGGAACCGGCCACGCACTGGCCCCGCCCCGCCGCAACCGCACCATGCCCAGTCCCGACGTACCGATGGGACTGCCGTGCGCTCGGTTCGGGACGATCGATGCACGGCGAATGACGCCGCCACCTGTGCGGCACGGGACGGGACGAAGACATGACGATTGCCTCTCTGGCGAGCAGCGCTGCGCAGACGACGCGCACGCTCATCGGTTCGGGATCATCGGCCAAGGCCGCCTTCTGGATTCCAGGACTCACGATCGGCGCCGTCGCGGCCGCAGCGACGGTCGGGCCGTCGCTGTTCCCACACGACCCCAAGTTCCAGGCGGCCGCCATCGGCGGCGCCGGACTCGTCGGCTTCGCGGTCGGCTCGTCGATCGAAGGCATCGCCCGCGGCGCCGGCAGGATCTCGCCCGGAGCACGGATGGGCGCGCTCGGCGTGCTCGCCGGCGCCGGACTCGTCGCCTGGGGCGCGACGCGCATGTTCGGCGACAAGAATTCCAATATCCAGGGCCTCGGCACCGCAGGCGTCGTGACCGCCGCAGCCGCCGGCGCGTCGATCGCCGCCACGATCATCGCCCGCAAGATGCCGGCACACGGCACGCTCGCGCAGCTCGCCCTCCCGCTCATCGCCGGCGGCGGCGTGCTCGGCATGGCGATCCACGACCGCGCCAAGACCGGCGACGACTACCTGCTGCCGGATGTCAAGCTGCCCGAGGTCGACAAGGGCACGCCGCTCGCCACCCGCGAGCTCTCGAAGTTCACCGCCGCCCAGGCGATGCCCGGCGTCGACGCCTCCACCGTGCAGCTCGACAAGCTCCCGCCGAACGGCCTGCGCTTCATGCTCGAGCGCCCCACGGCAGACGAGATCACGGAGACGATGGGCACGCCCGCGAAGGCCGAACCGCTGCGCCTGTACGTCGGCCTCGACGAGGCGCCGGCCGAACTCGCGCTCCCGGAGAACGAGCCGAAGCTCATCGACTGGATGACCGACCGCGCAATGGAGCGCATGGAGGCGAGCGGCGCCTTCGATCGCAGCCGCATCCTCGTCGCCGCCACCACGAGCACCGGGTTCATCGACCCGCTCGCACCCGTCTCCAACGAGATGATGTCGCTCGGCGACGTGGCGACCGTCGGCATGCAGGCCGGCCACAAGAAGGCAGCGTTCGAGCTCGACAACCTCGATCGCGCCACCGCGATGCACGAGCTGCTGCTCACCAAGATCCACGATCGAATCGCCGGCATGCCCGAAGGCGAGCGCCCGAAGGTCGACGTCTACGGCGAGAGCTTCGGCGCGTGGACCAGCCAGGACGCGTTCAAGGGCAAGGGCGTCGATGCGATGACGGCCGCCGGCATCGATCACGCCATGTACGTCGGCACGCCCAAGGACAGCACCTTCCGCCAGGAGGTCGGCTCCGACCCGCGTGCACTCCACGTGCGCAGCGGCGTGCAGGCGCAGGAGCTGGGCGGACCCGAGGCCACCGACCCGACCGTGACGTTCCTGACCCACGACGCGGACCCGGTCGCCAACTTCGACGTCGCTGACCTGTGGCGACGCCCCGACTGGCTGCCAACCGACGGCGAGCGCGGCGAGAAGATCTCGCCCCACCAGAAGTGGTGGCCCGGCGTGACCGGCCTGCAGCTCGGCATCGACCAGTGGCGCGCGCAGTTCTTCACGCCCGGCGTGCTCGAGGCGATCGGCCACGACTACCGACCCGAGGTCGGCTTCGTGATGCGCGACGCCTACGGCTACGACAACGTCACGGACCAGCAGGTCGCCCGCATCCGCGAGTACGGCCGTCAGGCCGAGGTGCGCTGGACGGACGCGAAGGACAAGCTCCTGCCGCCCGTCGCGAAGTAGCGCGTCACCACGGCAGCCACGTGCCGCGCACCGCGCGGTGCACGCACGCGGTGAACACGAACGCGGACCCGCTCACGAGCAGGAGCGTCGCGATCTTGTGGCGCAGCGCCCAGTCGACCTGGCGCTGGAACCGCACCTCGCCCCGGTCGAGTCCCCGCGCGAGCAGACGCGACTCACCCGCGAGCACGAGCAGCGACGCGAGGATGATGACGCTCCCGCCAGGTCCGGGGATGAAGATGTTGACGATCCCGAACGCCAGCAGCCCGAGCCCGAGCAGCAGCCGCCACAGGCGCAGGGGATGGAGCCGGTGCATGTGCGCCCGCTCCTCGAATTTCTGGGTGAAGCGCGCGCCGCGCAACGCGTCGACCTGGGGTGCTTCGGGATCCGCCGTCACCGCGCGAGGGTAGCGCAGGTAGGGTCGGCGCATGGCGACGACCGCGCTCCAGCCCCTCATCGCGTGCCGCTCGGCGGTCGCCCGCGTCGCGCACAGCGACCCCGACGGCTGGCTCTACATCGCCTTCAGTCCGCGCCTGGTCAACCTCGGCACCGGCCCCGCCTACGACGTGCGGCTCGACCTGCATCCCGTCTCGCGCACCGAGCTGGCGAAGGCGGGCTGTCGCGTGTGGCCGGGCGAGCCGAGGATCGTCGAACCTCAGCAGCAGACCGGCGACGCGACCCTCATCGCGCTCGAACGGGAGCTGGCCGACGGCCTGCACGTGCAGCAGCTCGCGGCGGGTGACCTTCCTGCGTCCTCGTTCGCGATCGCGATCCCGGACGCGGCGCTCGAGGAGCTGCCCGCGGGCTGGCTGCCGATCTTCGAGACCGCCACCACCAGCCACGACCTCGACCGTCCCGGCCGCTGGGAGTGCGGCCTGCCGAGCGACCTGGTCTACGGGGTCTGCACCTACCGCTTCGGGCCCGACGCGACCGAACGACCACACGACCACCTGGTCGCGCTGCCGCTGTCGCGCATCTACGTGCCGGCGGGGTGGGCGCCGCCTGCCTGCCTCGTGGATACCGATCACAACTGATCGCTCACGCGCCCGAACGGGTACCGATACGGTGATGAGCACCCCCGCCGCCGCCACGCTTCCCGCCACACTCCGCCTGACCATTCCCGGGATGGACACGCCGCGCTGCGTGGTGCTCGTGGATGGCGAGCACTACCCGACGGCCGTGGCCGACGCGATCGCGGACCTGCGAGCCGAAGGTTGGGACGTGCTCGGTGCCGCGCTGGTGGGCGGTGGCGAGAAGCTGCGTGACACGCCCGACTATGGCGTGCCGCACGTCACCCCGCCGCCCGGCGATCCGACGCCCGGCGGTGCGCTGCGCGCGGCGGTCGCGATGGCCGGCCCGACGGTCGGCTTCGTGCTCGACCTGGCCGACGAGCCGGTGCTCGTGCTCGAGCGACGCCTCGAACTCGTGGGCATCGCTGCTTCGCTCGGGCTCTGCTACATCACGGCTGACACCATCGTCGAACCGCCGACGTTCGAGCGCGTGGACGCTCCGGTCATGCAGATCATCGGGACGGGCAAGCGCATCGGCAAGACCGCCGCGAGCGCGCACGCCGCTCGGCAGATCGATGCGCACCTGGGCGGGGCGGGCGACGTCGTCGTCGTGGCGATGGGGCGCGGCGGGCCTGCCGAACCGATCGTCATCGACCGTGCGGGTGGCGCGATCACCATCGAGCGCCTGCTGGAAATCTCGCGCGCGGGCGCGCACGCGGCAAGCGACTACCTCGAGGACGCGGCGCTCACCGGACTGACGACGGTCGGGTGCCGCCGCGTGAGTGGTGGCCTGCTCGGCGTGCCGGTGCGCTCCAACGTACCCGAGGGTGCGCGGCTCGCTGCGAAGCTCGACCCGAAGCTCATCCTGCTCGAGGGGTCGGGCTCGTGCGTGCCGCCGGTGCGCGCGGATTCCACGCTCCTGCTGGCGACGACCGCGCGCCCGCAGGACCTGCTCGGCGGGCTGGGACCGTATCGCCTCGCGCTCGCTGACATGTTGCTCGTGATGGGTGACGATCGAGACGCGGCCCGATCGCTGCTCGACGCCGCGACGAGCCATCCTGCGTGGTCGGGCACGCACGCCGTGGCGGCGTCGCTCGTGCCGACACCCGTCAGCAGCGTGTCAGGCATGCGCGTCGCTGCATTCACGACCGCGCCGGAGTTCGTGGCACCCATCGTCGAGCGCGAGCTCACGCAGGCCGGGGCGGACGTCGCACTCGTGAGCTGCAACCTGGCCAGGCGCGACGAGCTCGTCCACGACCTCGACGCGGCGAAGGCCGCAGGGGTCGATGCCGTGGTGGTGGAGATCAAGGCCGCGGCGATCGACGCGGTGGCGGAGTTCGCCGACACCTCGGGCATCGACGTGATCTTCCTCGACAACGTCCCGCGCGCGCACGACGCGGACGTCGAGCTCGATGCGCTCCTGCGCGGCCTCGCCGATCGCGCCATCGAGCGGTTCCAGCCCTGACGTGACCGGGGGCCCGCCGCGTGGCGAGCCCCCGATCATCGAACAGATGGAGCGCCGTGGATCAGGCGTCCTCGTCGGCCTCGTCGCCGGAGTCCTCGGATGATTCGTCCGCGGCGTCGTCGCCGGTCGCGTCCTCGCCCTTGGTGGCTTCGTCGCCAGCGGCCTCGTCGCCAGCGGCGTCTTCGGCTGCGGGCTCCTCGGTCTTGTCGTCCTTCTTCGCGTCGTCGTCGCTGGTGCCGCAGCCGGTGGCCACGACTCCCATGAGCGCGGTCAAGGCGGCGAGCAGGGCGAGGGTCTTCATCGAGCGGTTGGGAAGTGCCATGGTGATGTCCTCCGACATGGTGGTTGCAGTGACGGGACTGGATCCGCGACGTCGCGCCGAACGGTTCCGCGGCGGCCGACATCTGGCCGGGAGGGAACCGATCCGCCGCGTCCTGCGAATCCGCGGGTGTGACTGCCATCTCCGCACTCCGCATCCGGGCCCTCCGCCGCCCAGTCGCTAGGCTCGCGACCGTGGCCGCGCTCCCGCACACCCTCGACGATGCCGCGCTCGTCTCCCGCGTCGCGCAGGGCGACGAGCTCGCGCTCGGCGAGCTGCACGATCGACACGTGCGCCTCGCACTGTCGATCGCGCATCGCCTGCTGCGCGACGAGGGCGCCGCACACGAGGTCGTGCAGGACGCGTTCCTCGACCTGTGGCGCACCGCGCCCGAGTACGCGCCTGACCGCTCGTCGGTCACGACCTGGCTCGTGCGGCTCGTGCGCCTGCGAGCGATCGATCGACTGCGCCGCGACGGCGCCGAGCGGCGCGGGTCCGGTCAGGTCGCGGCGGCGCTCGACGACGCAGCCGGGCAGGTCGCCTCCGGCGAGGACGTGGCAGCGCTCGTGCAGGACGCCGACACCGCAGCGCGCATCCGTGCCGCACTCGACGAGCTGCCCCCGGACCAGCGCAGGATCGTCGAACTCGCATTCCTTGCAGGACACACCCACGCCGAACTCGCGCAGCTGCTCGAGCTGCCGATCGGCACCGTCAAGACGCGCTGCTTCCGCGGGCTCGCCCGCCTCGCGGAGCTGCTTGCCGACGAGCGCGAAGGAGCTGCTCGATGAGCCCGGATCCCGACTTCCACGTGGAGCACGACTACGTCGAGCCGCTGCTCGCCGAACACGCGCTCGGCACCGCCGACGTGGTGCATCGCGCACGCGTCGACGCCCACATCGCCCTGTGCGCATCGTGTCGGACGACGTTCGTCGAGCTGAGCGATGCCGTCGCGGGCGTCGAGCGCGCCGTCCACGCATCCGCGATCGACGACCACGCCGTCGAGCCGCGCTCGGGAGCGCGCGAGTCGCTGCTCGCCGCCGCGCGGACGACGCCGCAGGTCACGCGCGACGCCGCATCCGTCGCATCCCCCGCGCGTCGCGCCCAGCGCCCGGCGCCGTGGCGTCGCTGGATCCTCGTGGCGGCGCCGACGCTCGCGTGCGCCGGGCTGCTCGTCGCGATGGTGCAGCAGGCCGGCCGCATCGACACCCTCGAACAGCGCGTGAAGGATGCGCGCGGCGACCAGGTGCCGGTGCTCAAGGGCGCATCGATCAACGACCTCGACATCGACGGTCCGTTCAACGACACGCGCGCGCAGGTGGTGCTCAAGCGCGACGCCGGAATCATCACCTTCCGCAAGGTGCCCGCACCGCCGACCGACATGGCGTGGCAGGTGTCGGCGGTCGACGGCGACGAGCGACTGCACGCGCTCGGCACGATCGCCGACAAGCGCGACCTGGCGATCGTCGCCATCGACGGCGTCGACCCCGACGACATCGAGCGCATCATCGTCACCGCCGAACCACTCGATGACGCAGCGGACGATCCGCAGCTGCCACTCGACGGCGACCCCGTGGCCGAAGCCACCGTCTGATCAGCGTGCCTGGCGACGTTCCGCGTTCGTCATGGCGCGATGCGACCCGCCGAACCGGCGTGTGACGACGGTTCGCGAGGTCGCGTCGATCCACGCATCGTCCCGCGGCGGCAGTGGATCAGCGCAGCAGGCCGAGCGTCTTCCACACGTCGTCGAGGTGGGAGACGATCTCGCTGTCGGCGCCGTGGCGCCACGCCGTCGCGTCGCGCAGGGCCTTCGCGGCCGTGGGCAGGTCGATCGCCTGGATCGCGCCGCCCTTGACCTGCTGTCCGATGTCCTTGATCGCCGCACCGGTGACCTCGGCGAGCTGGTCGCCGCCGTGCAGCTCCAGCAGCTTCGCCATCGGCTTGGTGAGCAGCTGCGTGCCGGAATGGACGTCGAGCATCTCCGGCGTCATCGTCGCGAGTCCCGCGCGGAGCTGGTCGAGGTCCGCCCATCCGTTCTTGAGCACCTGCAGGTCGCGCACGCCGACGGTCGGCTTGCCCGTGCGCGCTGCGCCGAGCAGGTCCGACATCGCCTCCTGCACGATGCCGTCCTCGGCGTGCTGTGCGATCGTCGTCGCCGCGTCGGTGATGCGCTCGTCGGCGCGGCCCCAGGTGCGCATCGTCGCCACGTGCCCGGCTTCGTGCGTGCGCACCGCGAGGTCGTTGGCGTGGATCATCTTCGAGAAGCGACGGACGTACTGTCCCTCGGGGCCGGACATCTCCGACAGCCACGAGCCGCTCACGCGCGCGGAGCGCGGCCCCTCGTACACGAGCGCATCGTCACCGACGGCGGCGGCCGCCGCGTTCGCCAGGTGCGCCTTGGAATCGGTCATGAAGATGGCGTTGTGCTCGGGCCCCCACACGTCGATGCCGACCTTCGCGTGGAACCAGTCCTGCATCGACTTCGCGTCCGCGAAGATGTCGCCGGCGCGCCCCGGTGAGGAGTCCGTTCCGACGAGCACCCCGCGCAGGCCGTACGGCTCACCCACATGGGAGAGGACGATCTTGTCGTCGCCCAGGACGTCACGCAGCTGCGCTGCGCCGATGAAGTCGCGAGGGGCTGCGGCGATGGGTCGACGCCGGGTCAGCTCGGTGCCCCGCAGCACGTCGTCCCAGGTGGTGATGACCGGCGGCGGCGGCGTCATGCCCATCAGATACCGGAGCTTGATCTCGTCGAGCCGGTTGATCGGGATCGGCGTGCTGCGCCCGAGGATGTCGACGCCCTCGGTCGACATCGGAATCCAGCGCTGGCCCGTGGCGTCGACGAACGGCGCATCCAGCAGCTGCGGGTTGCGCTCGACGAGGCTCGCCCAGGTGCGACTGGTGGTCCGGAACCCGGAGTCGTCGAGGTTGCGCTGCGCCAGGCGCACCGAATCGCCGCGCGTGCCGATCACGTACCACTCGGGCTCGGTGGGGGAGACCGTCACGCCGGTGCCGACCGGCACGTGGACCGGCCTGCGCGCCGGACGCGTCAGACCGAGCTCCATCTCGTCCGAGAAATCCTGGTGCAGCGGCGGATGCGTGCGCGCCGGGAGGTGCTCGCCGAAGCGCTCGAGGGCCTCCGAGGCGAGCCGATCCTCGGCGGCAACGGCCTGCGTGAGCTCGTCCGCGACCGAGTCGGGGACGTTCGGCGGCAACCCCGCGACGTGCGGCTGGCTGCTGGAACCGGCAATTCCGGTGGTCATAGATCCCCTTCCCCTCGCCAGAACGTCGATTCCTGCCATGAATTCGTTGCGCGAACGCATGGATCGAGGCACGCTGGGGAACGTTGCACGTACGTCGGAGGCTCCGCAACCGACATGCCTGCGACCCCCGCGCACCTCGTAACGGACGGCCGACCATGCCCGAACACCGCCTCGTCTTCGTCCGCAGCAAGGACGGCCGCCTGCCCTATTCCAAGGGCGTGATGACGCAGACCCTCACGGCCGCCGGCCTCACGCCCGAGCGCGGACACGCGATCGCGAGCATGGTCGAGCGACGCCTCACCGACGGCGGCCGCAGCCAGGAGGAGCTCACCGTCCGGGAGCTGCACGAGTACGTCGAGGGTGTGCTGCGGGAGGAGGCCGGCGACGACGCCGCCCACCGCTTCCGCCGCTGGACGATCCTCAAGCGCAAGGACATCCCGATCATCATGCTCATCGGCGGCACCGCCGGTTCGGGCAAGAGCACCGTCGCCCAGCAGGTCGCGACGCGCCTGGGCATCACGCGCGTCACGAGCACCGACCTGATCCGCCAGGTCATGCGCGCGTTCTTCAGCCCGGCCCTGATGCCGGTCCTGCACCACTCGAGCTTCGACGTGCCCGTCGGCGGCCTCGCGCTGCCCGGCGAGGCGCAGCACGACCTGGGGCTGCTCGGCTACCTGGAGCAGTCGCGCCAGGTGTGCGTGGGCGCCAACGCGATCCTCGAGCGCTCCGAGCGCGAGCGGGTGTCGACGCTCATCGAGGGCGTGCACCTCGTGCCGGGGCTGGTGGAGCCCGTCGACGTGTCGCGCTCTGCGGTGATCGACACCGTCGTGTTCATCGAGGACGAGCAGACCCATCGTGCGCACTTCACGATGCGCGGCATGCAGACCGACGGCTCGCGCCCGGTCGACCACTACCTGCGCAGCTTCGACCGCATCCGCCAGATCCAGGAGTACCTGGTCGAGCAGGCCGATCGCCGCGGCGTGCCGGTGCTCGAGAACACGTACCTCGACGACACGGTCCGCCGGCTCGTCGACCACACGCTCGACGTGGTGGAGCGCGTCGCCGCCGAGCGCGACGCCGCGAGCGTGTCGAACACGGGTGGCAGCGTCGCCAACGGGGGGAGCGCATCGCCGATGCCGCTCGGCTCTGAGGTCCACTCGTCGGAGGCGGCGCACATGCTCTCGATGGAGCTCGGCTCCGGTTTCGAGCTGCCCGGCCCCGACGGGCGCCTCGCTACCTGAGCGACGCGGTCAGCGTCCGGCGAGCTGGAACCAGAGCGTGCGGTAGTCGCGATCGTCTGCGGGTTCCACGACCACGCGCGTCGCCTCGTCGGTGGAGCCCCCGATGATGTCGAGCACGTAGCCCGAGCCGTCCTCGGTGTCCTTGAGCGCGATGTACCACTCGCCGTCGGTCCCCTTGCCGACCAGGCGTCCCTGGACCTGCTCGGTGCCTTCGCGCAGGACGGTGGCGTGCATCATCGGCGGCGGGTGCAGGTACGAGCCGAACACCCCGATGAACAGCAGCCCGAGCACCAGCACGAACAGCGCCGTCGCGCGCGTCGCCGCGCGATTGAACACGTCGAGGAAGACGACCAGCACGAGCACGATGAGCACGTATGCCGCGCCCTCCCACCAGCGGGACACGAGCGCGAGCCCGATGGCGCCGACGATCGTGAGCGCGAGTTCGATGCGGCCCCGACGGCCGCGGTCGACGAGCACCCGGTTGAGCGCGGCGAGCGCGGCGGGCGAGGCGAACAGGATGATCGATCCGACGAGCAGCAGCGTGCTCGACAGGTGCGACATGAGCACCCCGACGCCCTTCATGAGGATGTCCGAGTGCTCGAACCCGGCGATCACCGTGGGCGTGGAGAGGTGGAGCGCCCGCAGTTCGCCGCTCAGTCGCATCATCCCGAGCGCGTAGAGGAGGGCCGCGAGGATGCCCGCGGCCTCGGTCAGGCGCTTGACGAGGTCCGGAAGCGTCGAGTTGATGGCGGCGGCAACGGCGATGGGCGGCATATGCGCCGATCCTAGAGTCGGGCCCGGGGGTACCGTCATCGCGTCCGTCGGGTATAGTGGAGTCAGGTCGTCCGGCAGAGGGACCCCGCCACCCGCTCGGGTCGCGGATTCGTCGGACACCTTCCACCCCACCGATTCCGGTGGAAACCGCTCCTGATCCGCACTGCCGCGTGGCCGTCCGGAGATGGCATCCAATCTTTTTGCGGAGGTACCAGCACGCATGAACATGCTGCAGGGCTATGACGTCACAGACGAATTCGAGGCCGAAGAGGCGAAGATCCAGCTCGACAAGGCGCATCTCGCCGAGCTCTGGGCGCTTGCCGACGAGAAGGAGATCGACGACTACCGCACGATGTCCAAGGAGGACCTCGTCGGTGCGATCTGGCATCGCCATCAGCGCCTCGTCGGCGCGCTCGAGCGCGAGGGCGTGCTCGACGTGCTGCCCGACGGCTTCGGATTCCTCCGAGGCAAGAACTACAACTCCACGCCGCAGGACGTCTACGTCTCGCAGCAGCTCATCAAGCAGTTCCGACTGCGCCGCGGCGACTGGATCACCGGCGAGATCCGCGAGCAGAAGGCGACCGACAAGTTCCCGGCGCTCGCGAAGATCTACACGGTCAACGACGCGAACCCGCAGGACATGCTCCACCGGGCGCGCTTCGAGAACCTGACCCCGCTGTTCGCGGACGAGCGACTGCGGCTCGAGACCGAGGCCAACCGTGGACGCGTCGGCGGCATGACCGCTCGCGTCATCGACCTCGTTGCGCCGATCGGCAAGGGCCAGCGCGGCCTCATCGTCTCCCCGCCGAAGGCCGGCAAGACGATGGTGCTCAAGGCGCTCGCCGACTCGATCGCGGTGAACAATCCCGAGACGCACATCATCTGCCTGCTCGTGGACGAGCGTCCCGAGGAAGTCACCGAGATGCAGCGCACGGTGGACGGCGAGGTCGTGTACTCGACCTTCGACCAGCACGCCACCAACCACATCCACGTCACCGAGCTCGTGCTCGACCGCTGCAAGCGGCTCGTCGAGCTCGGCGTCGACGTCGTGGTGCTCCTCGACTCGATCACCCGCCTGGCGCGCGCCTACAACCTCGGCGCACCGTCCAGCGGCAAGATCCTGTCCGGTGGTGTCGACGCGGGCGCCCTGTATCCGCCGAAGAAGTTCTTCGGCGCGGCGCGCAACATCGAGAACGGTGGCTCGCTCACCATCCTCGCCACCGCGCTCGTCGACACCGGGTCCATGATGGACCAGGTCATCTTCGAGGAGTTCAAGGGCACCGGCAACATGGAGCTGCGCCTCGACCGCAAGCTCGCCGACAAGCGCATCTTCCCGGCGATCAACATCGCCGGCGGCACCGGCACGCGTCGTGAGGAGTTCCTCATGGAGCCGGGCGAGGCCGTGCTCGTGTGGAAGCTGCGCAACGTGCTGCACCAGCTCGACCCGCCAGCCGCGCTCGAGCTGCTGCTCAGCAAGCTCAAGGACGTGCCGACCAACGCACAGTTCCTCAACGCGATCGGCAAGAACCAGGCCGCACGACAAGCCGTTGGCAACAAGGGCTAGGAGCGAGCGTCATCAAGCTCGCTTGCATGACCGAGTGACGACGCCTTTGCTCGGCCGCAGGCCGGACAAGGGCTAGGAGCGAGCGTCATCAAAGCTCGCTTGCTAGGAGCGGGCGAGAGCGTGACGGCTACCAGGCGAGCTGTTCGCTGGCCGCGGCTGCTCCACCCGCACGTGCGCGGTCGACCTGCGCGAGCTGGTCGAGCAGCGTGACGTTCGCGCGGACGCGGCCGACCTCCGCGTAGTCCGGGTGGCGGCCGTATCCCACGACCTCGCCTTCAGGCGTGTGCCCGGCAAGCCTCGACAGGTTGCGGTCGACGAGCTCGAGCGTCTGCCTTCGCAGTGCGCCGACAGCGGGGTCCGCGGCAGGTGCGTCAGCGACGAGACCTGAGCGGAGCAGCTTGAGCGTGCCTTCGACGCCGCGTGAAGAGGTGACGTCGTCCATCGCGAGCATGGCAGAGGCGATCGCCGCCTGCTCGTCGGCCGGCCTGCCCTCGACGAGCTCCGCGAGCCGGTGTCCCTCCGCCGCCACGAGCGCACGAGCGTTCGGCGACGGCGATCCCGACGCGACCTCGTCAAGCGCGACCGCGACCTTCTGCGGATACGCGGGATCGAGCAGGGTGCGCCACTCCGACATGTAGCGATTGAGCTGGTAGTAGCCGCCCGGCGAACTGGTCGGGCGGATGGCGTTCTGCGTGACGAAGTATCGGAAGTCGAGGTGGCCGTCGAGCGTGCGGGGTCCTCGCAGGATCACGCCATCGGGATCCGAATCCAGCAGCGTGCCCAGGTCCGCCCAGTCCTCCGGCGTCACGCGAGCCGGGTCGCGCTGGAAGATCGTGCTGGCTCGGGCCACGCGCTCCTCGGCTGGAGCACCGGCGAGCCGCCACGCGGTGAAGTAGCGTCCGACGCTCCTCATGCCGGCATCGCCGAGCGGACGTTCGATGGTCTTCGCCGCGATCTCGTCGAACCGGATGAGTCCGTCGATGGAGCGTGGCCCTCGTCCGGTGCGTGTCACCGCGTCGTCGGTGAGCAGTGCGTGCAGCGATGCCCAGTCGCGTGCATCGAACGTCTCCGGCTCGCGCGCGAGCAGCTCGCGCAACATGCCGACGCGATCGTCGACCGTCGAACCCTCCAGCCGCCACGCCGCCTGGAAGCGCTCGATGTTCGCGAGGTCCAGGGACGTCATGTAGTCAGGTTCCGCGCCGGCAGGCGTCGAGCGTGCGGTGATCCGTCGGTCGAGCACGTCGCGGATCGTGACGCCGTAGTCGACCGTTCGCGTCCGGGGCATGGTCGTTCCCTGCGGATCGGAGTCCAGCAGGGTGCGCATGTCCTTCCAGTCCTCGGTGCGGAGCTCGCGAGCCGGCCGCTGCAACAGGTCGCGCGTCGGGGTCGGCCGCGGCGACGTCGGAACATCGCCGAGTCGCCACGCGGCGGCATACTGGCTTGCGTCGGTCAGGTCGGGTCGCGCGTGGAACGCGAGTCGCTCGTGCCGCCCGGCGATGTCGCGGAGACTGGGGATGCCCTCGAGCTGGCGCGGGTGCCCGGAGACCGGAGGCGCTGCGTCCAGCAGCTCGCGCATCGCGGTCCAGTCCCAGGCGTGGAGCGAGGCTGGATCGCGACCGACGAGTTCGCCCAGGTGCGTCGTCGCAACGGCCGGGTCACGCGCGAGGGTCGACTCCCACGACGCGTGCGCCTCACCTACCGCGCTCCGCAGGCTCGTCGCTGCGCGACGGGCAGCAGCCGGGTTGGGTGGCGCCTCGCGCAACAGCCGCACCGCGGTCTGGATCGACTCCACCGACTGCGGCGAGAAGCCCTCGACACCGAGCAGGGTCGTCGCGCCCTGCTCCGCGTGGCTGGCCGCCATCGACAGCAGGTCCGCGATGTTCGCCTTGGCGGCGGCTCGACCGATGAACCTCGGCAGCTCGACGCGCTCGAGGATCGAGGCGTGCGACGACATGGACGCCAGCGCCCGATTCGCCTCGATGATCGACCCCGTCTGCACGCAGCCCCCCCAGGTGCGTCGCCCTACGCCCGTCTATCGGGGCGGAGGCGGAACGAGGTTCACGCCTCAGGCAACCGGCAGCGCGCTCACGTCGAAGCGCTCCATGCCGTCGACGACGGCCTTGAGCGCCTCCGTGCGCGTCACGCCCGTGAGGCGCCCGTCGAGCAGCTCGCGGTCGGCGGGGTACTGCTCGAGCCGCCACACGCCCTCCCACGTCGCGCCGGTGGCGAACGTGAGCTTGTTGTCCAGGCGCCGCGCGTGGAAGCGACCGTCGAGCTCGAAGATGCCGGCCGCGCTCTGGCGCGCGCCGACGGTGAGCATCGTGGCGGCGTCGATCGCCTCCTGGAGCGTGCCGTACCCGGCCTCGTCGCCGTAGACGAACTTCGTCGCGTGCGCGCTGAACTTCGTGAAGCGTCCCGTGCCTGCGAAATCGATGCCACCGTCGATCGCAGGCGCGACCGCAGCAGTGTGTGCGGCGGGGCTCGTGGCGATCGATGCAAGCTGCATGCGGAAGTGCTCCTGTCGGATGGACGACCAACATCATCCACGATCCACCCGACGACAACCATCCAACGCGGTGCGGCGTGCGCGAGCGGCCGCGCCGAGGGCCGTTGAGGGCCTCGCCCCGCCGCCGCCAGCGCTGCGGGTCGATAGGCTGTCGCCATGAGTACCGACACGATGCCATCCGAAGAAGCCGTCTACGATGCCCTGCGCCAGGTCGAGGACCCGGAGCTGGGCATGGACGTGGTGGAGATCGGGCTCGTCTACGAGATCTCGTTCCCCAAGCCCGGAACCGTGAAGGTCTCCTACTCGCTCACCTCGCCCGCGTGCCCGGCCGGTCCGGAGATCACGCAGGGGATGGTCGACACGGTGCGCGCACTTCCTGGCGTCGAGACCGTCGAGCCGGAGCTCGTGTGGAGCCCGCCGTGGACGCCCGATCGCATGAGCGACGACGCGAAGTTCATCTTGGGCATCGGCTGATCGAGCGCTGCTCGATCCGCGTGCGACGTACCGCCGCACTCGCGCAGCTTCGCTGCGCCGATCCCCTGCGATAGCGAGGGCCCTCCGCTCGGCCATTCGAGCAAGCTCGATGGCGCTCGCTCCAGTTCCTCGTCATCTTGGGCATCGGCTGATCGAGCACTGCTCGATCGAGCGTGACGATCGTCAGCCGTAGAGGCTCGCGAACGCGCTGTGCGCGGGCGTGTTCGCCAACGTGAGCGCGCCGGCGATCGGATCCGTGGTCGCGAGCGATGCCGCCGTCGGGATCGTCGGAACGGTGCTCCTCGAACCGAGGGTCGTCATCGCGTGTGCCCTGCGATCGCCGTCGAGTGGATTGCGGCCGCGCGCGAATCCCGAGATCGCGCCGACTGCCGCGCCGATGCCCGCCCAGGCGAGTGACGCCTGCAGGTTCATCGGCTTGGCCTGGTAGGCGCGGTAGCGTCCGCGTCCGAGCCCGTTGAGGAGCAGGAACCCGACCATCGCGCCGACGCCCGCCCCGACGAGCGCGCCCACGACCCGCACGCTGAATGACTTCTCGGTCTTCGCAGGGTCCGCCGGGGTATGCGCGTCCCAGTTCACGATCGAGTCGCGCGTCTCGGGATCGATCGCCTGCCATGGGTCGGCGCCAGGTGGCAGCGGCGCGACGGTACGCAGCTCCGGCGTGCTGTAGTGACCTGCGTATGGCATCCCCGTCCACCCCCTCCTTCGCCCGCACATCGACACGGGGGCCGTTCGCGTTTCGTCGCACCCGAAACAGGGACGACCGCGTGCCTCGATAGTCAGGAGATGGGTGGAGGACACGTGCCGGGACGCACGCCACCCGTGTGGGACACGAAGAGGACTTGGGACAGTGAACATTGCTTCAGTGCCGGAACTGCGCATCGTCGCAGGCGGCGCGCGGGTGCTGGATGAAGGCATCGGCGTCATCAACCGAGCGCACGATTCGCTCTCGGGCGAATTCTTCGTGCTGCTCGACGAGGCCGGCCGCGAAGCGCTGCACCGCGCCTGGAACGAGCGGGGCGTGCGCGGCAGCGCCGTCATCACGGCCCATCCCCAGTCGATCGAGCAAGCCGCGTCGCTCGTCGGACCCAACGTGCGCGTGGGCCACTACGGTGACCTGGCACCCACCAACGCACCACGCGAATTCATCCACACCAAGACGGTCGCGCGCGACGAGCACTTCGATGCGGAGGCCTGGGTGTCGACCGGCTCGTTCGGCGAGGACACCCGGTGGCGCTGGGACGTGGCCGGCATCTTCGGCGGCGATGCAGCGCGGGCGGTGCACGAGCTCGCCGACTCCGTCGTGTCGCGCGACTACCAGCGCCAGCACGACGCGCTCACCTGGGCGCGCAGCCTCGGCATCTACGCGACCGATCCGGTCACGAAGGACCATGCGCTCGGCGAGGCGATCTCCGAGATCGTGGCGCAGGAGCCGCAGCAGCTGACCGTCGTGATGAAGTCGATCTACGACGCGAAGTTCGCTGCGGAGATCGCCACTCGCAAGGTGCGCGACGGCCTGCCCGTGGACGTGATCGTCAAGCGCATCGACGAGCCGAGCGAGAAAATCCTGCGCGAGGCGGGCGTCAACCTGCTCAAGCCCGCCGACGATGTTCCGGAGATCCACGGCAACGTCGTGATCGGGTCGGGACTGGACCACGCGTACTTCGGCAACCTGTGGGCGTCGCCGCGCGGCTTCGGGCGCGACCACGTCCCCAGCCCGCACACCGGCGGCGGCGGCACCCTTCCCAAGTCGCAGTGGTGGGACCGCTCCCGCGAGCTCGGCGTCGTGACCTCGGACTCGAACGCCGTGCGCGACCTGCACGAAGCGATCCGCCTGCTCAAGCCGAGCCCGCATGACTTCCGCGACGAGGTCATTCGGATCGCGGAGCCGCGGGCGTGAAGCTCGCGCCACTCCCCGCAGATGCGTTGCGTGCGCTCCACGTCGGAGGCACGCAGGCGCTCGCCGCGCTCGACCGGCGCATCGCCTCGGCGTCCGGCGACATCGCGATGGAGCTCAACCAGATCGCCGAGCCGTCGACGATCGCGGCGATCGAGCGCAGCGTCGCCGAAGGCAACACCCGCGTGCACCTGCTCGCGGACGCGCGCGTTCCGGGCGGCGGCTACGAGGACCGGCTGCGCGCCGCGTCGGAGGGCGCCGGCGGCCGCTACGTCACGTATGGCCCGACGGACGAGAGCTGGCAGCACGCGAAGACGTTCCACTTCACCGATGCGCATGGTGACCCGGAGACGTGGGTCGGCAACCTCGCGCCGATTCCCAAGGCGCACGAGCGCACCGAGCTGTCACTCGTGCTTGGCGGCGACGCCGCGAAGGCCGCGCGCGCCGTGACGGACGCGACGCTCGAGGCCACCGACAGCTCTGCGATCGCCGACGCGATCGATGCTGCGGGCCGTCTGGGGGTCTTGTTCAACGATCCGCTCGTGGGTCGGAGCAACGTGACGAACGCGATCGCCGAAGCCACCGACGCGGCGAACGGTGCGGACCTGCTCGTCATCACCAAGGGCATCCAGCACCCGCCGTCCACCACGGCGATCATCGATGCACACAACGCCGGTCGCCAGGTGCAGGTCTACGTGCGCGACATCGCCCGGGCAGATGCCGAGCGCCTGGCCGAGGCAGGCGTCGACGCCTGGCAGGTGAGCGGCGGCCTGCAGCCGCGCGTGAACGTGTTCTTCGCCGGCGACCGCGGCGTGGCGACGACCTCGTTCATGTGGGAGAACATGGTCGGAGATGCCTCGGTCGCCACCTCGCGCGATTCGGGCGTGCTCCTCGACGGGGCGCAGGGCAGGCTCGTGCGCGCCGCTGCCCTGGAGACGGTCCATGACATGCCCACACACACGAGCATCGAGGAGCTCGTGCGGCGCGGCGACCTGCCCGACACGATCTAGCGACCGGTTCGGCCACCCGCTCGGCGTCAGCGCACCCGCAGCACGACCTTGCCGACCTGCGCCGCCGATTCCAGGTGGCGATGCGCCGCAGCGACGTCCTCGAGCGCGAACGTCGAATCCACACGGGGGACGATCTCGTGTCGCCGCACGAACGCGAGCAGGGCCTCGACGTCGTGACGCGACGCCATCGTCGAGCCCAGCATCGACAGCTGCTTCCAGAACAGCCGCGTGATGAACGCGCGCGGCATCGGACCGGTCGACGCGCCGCACGTGACATAGCGACCACCACGCGCGAGCGCGAGCATGCTCGGCTCCCACGCGACCTTGCCGAGGTGGTCGAACGCGACCTCCACTCCTTCACCGCCGGTGATGTCCTCGACCCCGGCCACCACGCGATCGCCGAAGTCCTCGCCCGAGCCGGTGACGATCACGTGGTCTGCGCCGAGCTCGCGCAGCGCATCGACCTTGTCCTCGCCGCGCGTGGTCGCGATCGTCTCGATGCCGGCAGCGCGACACAGCTGCAGCGCCGCGGTGCCGACGCCGCTGGACGCGCCCCACACCAGCACGCGCTCGTGCACCTGGACCTGCGCCCGCGTGAAGAGCATCCGCCACGACGTCGCGGAGGTGAGCATGAGCGCCGCGGCAGCGTCGTCGTCGAGGTGTGCCGGTGCAGCGTGCACGCCGACGGCAGGCAGCACGACCGCTTCGGCGTGCGTGCCGGCGACGTGTTCACCGAGCACCTGGAAGTGGCGGCACAGCGAGGTGTCGCCCGACGCGCACGCACGGCACGCGCCGCACGACATCCCGGGATCGAGCACGACGCGATCACCGACCGAGATGCCTCGCTCGGCGAGCACGGCCTCCGCGCCCGCACCGACGGCATCGACGATCCCGACGCCGTCTGCCCCCATGATTCGCGGCTTGGGGACGCTGGGCAGGCCCTTGCGAATCCACACGTCGAGGTGGTTGAGCGCGGCGGCGGTGACTCGGACGCGCACCTGTCCGATCCCCGGCTCGGGGAGCGGTTCGTCGCGCACGACGAGCGCCGTGTCCGGGTCGCCTTCGCCCACGAGGACCGCGGCTCGCATCAAGTCGGTGCTGTTCGTCGCCATGTGCGCACGATACCTGCAGTGTGCCCCGCACTACGTGCGGTGCGCTGACCTCCTCGCTCGGCCATCCGAGCGAGCTCGATGGCCCTCGCTCCGTCGGTCAGTATCCTGTCGGTCGTGACTGCCGACGCCCCGATCGATACCCGGACGCTGCGCGAGTGGGCAATCGAGCTCGGCATCGACGAGCTGGGCGTGTGCCTCGCCGAGCCGTACACGCGCGCGGAAGCCAGCATCGCCGACCGTCGCGCACGCGGGAAGTTCGCCGACCTGCGCTTCACGATGACCCGGACCGACGCCAGCTGCCACCCCGAACAGCTCGTCGAGGACGCGCACAGCGTGGTCAGCGCGGCGCTCTGCTACTGGCGGCCCGACGCGACGCCCCAGGGCGATGGACCCTACGGCCGGATCGGTCGATACACGCGTGACGATGCCTACGTGGCACTCACCGAGCGGCTCGAGGTGCTCGCCCGCCGGCTGCGCGATGCCGGCCACGAGGCCCGCGTGCTCGTGGATTCCAACGACCACGTCGATCGAGAGGCCGCGATCCGCAGCGGTGTGGGGTTCTCGGGCAAGCACACGAACGTCATCACCCGGAAGGTCGGCAGCTGGGTGGTGCTCGGCACGCTCGTGACCGACGCGGTGCTCGAGGCGACCGAGCCGCTGCGCCCGGGGTGCGGCACGTGCACGCTGTGCATCGATGCGTGCCCGACCGACGCGCTCATCGACGTGGCCGGGGGCGAGCTCGACGCGACGCGCTGCATCACGTACTGGACGCAGTCGCGCCATTCGATCCCGGCAGACATCCGCGAATCGATGGAGGACTTCACGTACGGGTGCGACATCTGCCAGGACGCGTGCCCGTGGAATCGCGGGGTGGAATCGCGCCGCGCGGGGGACGAGCCGGCGCCCTTCGGCATCCGGCTCGTCGACTGGCTCGCGGGGTCCGACGAGGCGATCGACGAGGCGTGGCAGCGGCTGTTCGTGCCGCGCAGGCAGGTTCGGTACCTGCGCCGCAACGCGCTCGTGGCGCTCGGCAACTCAGGGCGCGAGCAGGACGCGGCGCTCGCGGCGCCTTACCTGGACTCCGACGACGCGCTCCTTCGCGAGCACGCCGCCTGGGCGCTCAGGAAGCTCGGTGGGCCGCTGGCCGCTGCGGCGCTCCGGCACGCTGGTGCGTGAAGAGCGGCGGCGCCGTGCGCAGCAGCCCCTCGAAGTGCGACTCCACGTCGCATGCGTGGCAGATGGCCCCGGGCGCCGGAAGGACGCATGCGCAGGTGGCACAGCGGGGCTCTTCGGTGCGATCGTCGAATGGCATGGTTCCACCTTCCGTGCGGATCCCGAGTCGCACAAGGGGGGCGTGCGACGGGCTGACGGGGTTGTTGCCGATCCGTGTCGTTCTCGAACGTCAGGCTGCGAGAATTGCACGGAATCACCAGCGTGTGTGCAATGAACTGCAGCGACTCGACGCCGTTTGCGACAGAGGGCTCAAGGATTTGGTGTTTGCAGCCGATGCAGTATGCGACAACCACGGTCGGGGCGAATCGACCGGTTCATATTCGGATGCTGGACTGCAACACGCAGGGGCTCCGCAGCGGTGACTGATCGATCTGCTGCGACACACGAATGAATCGCTGATGCGCACCGGCCGCCCGTGAAAACGGAGCGGCCGATCGACGTTTCCCGGAGACCCGCACCACGCGGTGGATCCGGCGGAACGAACGTCGACGCTCCTGCGCAAGGAGCCAGCCATGCAGCAGTCCCCCGTCACCACCTCCCCGACGACGTCGCTCTACGCCACGATCCTCAACATGGATTCGGCCGAGCTCGAGGCCTTCCGCTCACGCCTCCGCCGCCGCTACGGCCGCGACGAGCTCGTCGAGGAGCTGCAGGCCTGCGCCGCTCGCCTCGGCGCCTCGCCGACGATGCGCGAGTTCGCCGAGGATCCCCAGGCCACCATCCACCCGCAGACGGTCGTCGACCACTTCGGTTCGTGGAACGCCGCCAAGCGCGAGGCCGGTCTGATGCCGCGACGCCGAGCCACGCGCGAGGAGCTGCTGCAGGCACTGCGCGAGCTCGGCGAGGAGCTCGGTCGCCGCCCGTCCACGAAGGACATCGAGGCCGCCCGCGGTCGCGTCCCCAGCCGCGGCGTGTACGCCAAGGCGTTCGGCTCCATGCGCGAGGCGCTCAGCCTCGCCGGCTTCGACGCCCCGTCCAAGGACGAGCGCCTGGCCCGAGCGGTCGACCACGGCGCCGCGTTCCTGCTGCGCACCGGTCGCCTCCCGAGCTTCCGCGACTGGGAGCGCATCCGCGGCGACCGCGCCGAGATCATGACCGCGTGGCAGCTCTACCGCACGTTCGAGAAGCTGGGCGGCGCCTGGAGCGCGTTCCAGTTCGCGGTCGACGAGCGGGCCCGCGAGCTGCAGGGCGCGATGATCGCCGCCTGATCGCCACCTGATCGACCACGCTACTCCACGATTCGGGCCGGGGCGCATGATGCGCACCCGGCCCGAGCGTGTCGCTGGCTGATGTCTCGCGCCGTCCGCGCGATTCCCGGGGGATCGCTACTTGCGGAACGGCGATCGCGCGTTGGTGATCTCGTCGAAGTCGTTGACGATGTTGAAGTACTGCGACGCTGCCGTGCCGGCGGGAACCGCCGTGATCGGCGCGATCGTCGTGGCGTACTTCTTGATCCACTCGATGTTCGGCTTCATGAGCAGCTGGTTCTTGGCCAGCAGGCCGCCTGCGCCACCGTTGGCGGTGATCGAGCCCTGCGTCAGCTTGCCGACGCCCCACGTCGCGCCGACCGTCGCGGCACCGGCCGCGGCGGTGAGGCCCCACATGAGCTTCTGCTGACCGGGATCTTCCTCGCCCGCTGCCTTGTTGGCGAGCAGCAGCGTGCCGATGCCGCCGGCCGTGGCGACGAGCGCCCGGTTGGAGAACACCGCGTCCTTGATCGCCACGCCACCGGGCGCCATGCCCTGCACGCGCTTGATGATGTTGATGCCGACGCCGTCGGCGATGGGGCGCCCCATCGCGGCCATCGACTGCCGGATCTGCGACGCGTCGAGCATGCCCGAGAGCTTCGTGACCTTGCCGTCGACGGCGAAGCTCGTGCTGCCCTCGAGGGCGTGGGAGACACCGGCGCCGAACTTCTTGAAGAGGTCGGGCTTGAGCAGGAACACCGCACCGGCCGCCAGGCCGACGACCACGCCACCAGCCACTGCGCGGCTGATCTTGACGGTCTGGTTCTCCTTCTCGACCTTCTTCTTCTCGTCGGCGACCTTGATGTCCTTGGTGTCCTTGTACTTCTTGACGAGGTTCGGCGCGATCATCGTCACGCCGTCGGCGATCGCCGGGCCGAGCACCGCGGAGATGAGCGTCGGCGTCACCCGGATCGCATTGCCCGCAGCGGTCGTGCCGAGCCGATCCAGGTAGGGGGTCGCTTCACCGGTCAGCGGATTGACGCGGTTGCCGAGCGCCATGAGGGCCGTCGGGCCCGCGGTGATCGCGCCGAATCCGGCGAGACCACCGATGTCGATCCCGGCCTTGAGGTTGCCCTCGTCGTCGGTCTCGGCGCCTGCGAAGGTCGCGCCGTCGGTCAGCACGCTGCCGATCGAGGAACCCATCGACGACAGTCCGCCCACGAAGCCGCTCGCGGGGGAGCCGACGTCGTCGGCGTCGCGCGTCTCCTCGGCGTTGGTCGCGATGACCGAAGCCGGCGGCAGCTGCACTCGTACGTGCGAATTCACGGAGCCCATGTGCGTGTCCCTGTCGTCCCTGCACTCAGCGCGTGGGGGCGCATTCGTGCGATTCGTCCCGAGGGGCAGGCTGGCTCGTGATGCACCGTCGATGTCCAGTCGACTCCGTGCGAGACCGTCCCGTCCCTTGCCGATGTATCGCGGCGCGGACGCGGTCGTGTTTCAGGAATCACCCGATTCGAGCGGGAGACGTTCGATGGCGACGATCAACGCTCCACGCGCGCACCCTCGCGTGCGCACGCGAGCGTGAGCAGCTCTGCGTGGGGAAAGTCGATCGACAGCGATCCGTGTGCCTGCGTGACGGCATCGGGGGTGCACCACACGAGCACGGTCGGACCGGCGCCGGAGAGCGTCGCCCCGAGTGCGTCGGTGTGCGCGGTGGCTTCGCGCACCTCGGCGAGCTCCGGCACGAGTGCGGCGCGATGCGGTTCGTGGATCACGTCGCCGTGGAGGGCGTCCTCGACGAGCTCGACGTGACCGCCGATGAGCCCGCCCACCAGCAGGCTCGCGGCGCTGATCGCGCGCACGACGTCGGCGCGGTCGTAGGTCGTCGGCAGTGCCGCGCGCGATTCGGCGGTCGACAGCTCGCGATCGGGCACGACGGCGATCGGCGTGAGCCAGTCCGCGGCGCCGAGCGCGACGACGTCGATCCCGCCCTCGCCCGCATCGGGTTCGTCGCGGCACAGCACGATGCCGCCATGCGCGCAGGCCGCGGCGTTGTCGGGGTGGCCGTCGAGCTCGGCGAGCGCGTCGAAGAGCGTGTCTTCGTCCCACTCGGTGCCGGTGTGCTCCCAGCCGGCGACCAGTCCGCACGCGGCGGCGGCCGTGGAGGAGCCCAGGCCGCGGGCCGGCGGGATGCGGTTGTCGCAGTGCAGGTCGATGCCGGCGTCGGTGATCGACGTTCCGGCGGCGATCTCGTAGGCACGAGCCACGAGGTTGGTGGCATCGGTGGGGAGCGAGCCCACGCCGTGTCCCTTCACGTGGACGGTGCCCGATCCCTTCGCGACCTTGACGAGGTTGCGCAGCTCGAGCGCCATCGCGAGCACGTCGAATCCCGGGCCGAGGTTGCCGCTCGAGGCGGGGGCTGACACGGTGAAGGGGAGGCGGGCGGTCGTCATGTCGACGAGCCTACGCCACCGGTCTCCGTGCCTTGACGATTCGACCGGTGTCGTAGGGTGGTGCGAGCCATGTCGCCGACCGACCTCGATTTCCAGGTGCTGCTGGGCTCCGCGCGAGGCGGGGACGACGGCGCGTGGCACGAGCTGTACCTGCGGCATGCGTCACCGGTGCTCGGGTACCTGCGCTCGCAGCGCGCTCCATCTCCGGAGGACCTGCTCGGCGAGGTGTGGCTGCAGGCGGTGCGCGACCTGGGACGCTTCGAGGGTGACGAGCGTGGCTTCCACGCGTGGCTGCTGTCGATCGCGCACCACCGATTGCTCGACGCGCGACGAACGTCGACGCGACGGCCCGTGGAAGTCGGCGTGGAGCCGGGCGAATCCGCGGTCGACGGTCGGGCGCTGCCGGGCGAGCAGCTGCTGGCCGAGCAGGAGCTGGGTGAGCTGCTCGATGGCCTGCCCGAGCGCCAGCGTTCGCTGCTGTACCTGCGCTTCGTGCTCGACCTGCCCCAGGCCGAGGTAGCTCGCGTCATGGGCCTGAGCACCCCGGCGGTCAAGATGCTGCAGGGTCGCTCCCTGCGCGCGCTCGAGAAGCGGGTGCGTGAGCTCGACAGGCTCGACGTGCGCATTCGATCGTTACCTTTCGACGACACGGGACGCTCAGGCCAGTGATGCGACGCTCCTCCCACAGTGAACCGCGAACTGCAGCGATCGACCGGCTCGTGCAGGCCGGGCGCGCGGCGATGCCCGATGCGTCGTCGATGGCGGCGGCGCACCTCGGTGCGGTGTCGGTCGCGGTGGCATCGGAGCAGTCGCGCGCACCACGATTGCGCGTCGGGACGCGCGGCGTGCCGCGTCGCAGGGTGGTGCTGGCCGGCGCGATGGCGGCCCTCGTCGCGATCCCGTCGCTTGCCTTCGCGGGCGTGCTTCCGGATCCGTTGCAGCGCGTCGCCTCGAACGTCGCCGCCTCGATCGGGGTCGACGTTCCATCTCCCCATGCCGAGCGGGCACGCGCCCGTGCGGATCACGACGCCACTGCAGACGAGCGACGTGGGGGTGCGGATCGCTCGACTGCAGGTGGCGCGTCGACCTCGAAGGACGGGTCGAACACCACGCCCGGTGACACGCGCGGTCACGTGAACGGCGAGCAGCCGGGCAAGCCCGCGGACGGCGAGGAACGTGGCAACCGCTTCGGCCAGGTGCCGGGCGGTCCCGACCAGGGGAAGGCCGGGCAGCCGAAGGTGGACGGCGCGAAGCCGGCCACGCCGCCCAGACCGGATGCCCCGAAGCCCGCGAAGGACCCGAAGCCCTCACCAGCGAAGCCGGCCGCGCCGGCTCCAGCGACTCCCGCGCCCGTGACACCCGCGCCCGAGACTCCCGAGCCGGCGACACCGTCGAACGCCGGCAACGGCAACTCCGGTGGCACCGGGAACGGCAACGGGCACTGACACGCGGGCTGTCTGATTCCACGCGCCAGATTCCCAGGCGCGCGACGTGGACGCGCCGGACCGAAGCCCGACGCGCCCACGCGAACGTCAGCCCGACCTCATCGCATGCCGCCGCGTCGGACCGGGCGCTGGCGCGGCATCGACGAGGGGAGTGCTCGTGGGGTGGGCAGGTGCGCTGGACGACCGGCAGTCGGTCGACCAGCTTTCCCCGGACCTGCGAGCCGCCTGGGACGCAGGAACGGGTTGGGGTTGAGTCCGTTGGCGACGCGCTCCGGTTCGGGAGCGGAGTCGCCTGAGGGATGTGATCGCGGCATCATGGGATGCCTCCTTCTGATCGATGGATGGGCACGCGTCGCAGAGGTGCGGCGGTGCAGGAGCTCCGTCGTGCGAGGGCGCCGAGCGGCGTCGTCAGGCAGGGAGCAGGTCGAGCGCGTGCCTCGAGAAGAGGCGGCGCAGGATCAGGAGATCAGGACCTGGCTACGAGAAGACATGCACGCCCGGCGCCGCAGTGCGCGGCCGGAACACGTGGATGTCGAAGTACCAGGTCATCAGGTGAGAACCACCATGCGGGGCGTGGGGCAGCTGAGCCACCGACGCCAACGAGGTTCACGGTAGCGGGTCGTCGCACGCCGCGCAACCCCGGGTGAGGTTCGATGCGTGTCGTGCCGACTGTCAGTCGGCCGCGTCGATCGCCCGTGCGATCGCGTCGGCGTTCGGTGCGCAGTGGATCGGCGGCGTCACGATCTCGACCGCGGTGTCGGGGTCCTTGAGGCCGTGGCCGGTCAGCACGCATGCCACCCGCGCGCCGCGCTCGATCGTGCCGTCCTCGAGCGCCGACATGAGACCCGCCACGCTGATCGCGCTCGCAGGCTCGCAGAAGATTCCAGCCTCGGCCGGCAGCGCCGCGTACGCCTCGAGCAGCTCCGCGTCGGTGCGCTTGATGATGCGCCCACCCGACTGCTCGATCGCTTCGAGCGCCTGGTCGCCGCGTGCGGGCTTGCCGATGCGGATCGCGGTGGCGATCGTCTCCGGGTGCTCGACCGGCGCGCCGTCGACGAGCGGTGCCGCGCCCGCGGCCTGCACGCCGAGGATCTTCGGCAGGCGATCGATGAGCCCGCGCTCGTGCCACTCCCGGAAGCCGCGCCAGTACGCCGTGATGTTGCCGGCGTTGCCGACGGGGATGCACAGCCAGTCCGGTGCCTGCATGCCGAGGTCCTCGCAGACCTCCCACGCGCCGGTCTTCTGTCCCTCGATGCGGTACGGATTCACGCTGTTGACCAGCGCCATGCCCGGACGCTCGCCCAGCTCGCGTACCGCGACCAGGCCGTCGTCGAAGCTGCCGTCGATCTGCACGACGAGCGCGCCGGCGACCTGCGCCTGCAGCAGCTTGCCGGCCGCGATCTTGCCGGAGGGGACGACGACCACGCACTTGAGCCCCGCCGCCGCCGCGAACGCCGCGGCGCTCGCGCTCGTGTTGCCGGTCGACGCGCAGATGAGCGTCGTCGCACCCGCCTGCACGGCCCGCGCCACGGCCACGCACATGCCACGATCCTTGAACGATCCGGTGGGATTCGCGAGCTCGAGCTTGAGGTGCAGCTCCACCCCGAGGCGCTCGCCCAGCCGCCGGGCGTGCACGAGCGGCGTGCCGCCCTCGCCGATGGTCACTCGGGGCGTGTCGTCGTCGACGTCGATGTGGTCGTGCCAGCGTTCGATGAGGCCGGCGCCGCGTGGAGTCGTGGGAGCAGTCGTCATGCGCGGAACATCCCCACGGCGCGGCTGCGGCGAACGTGTCGATATGGTTGTCGCATGAGCACCGACACGATCGCCGATTCCGTGAGCACCGAGGACCTCGCCGTCACCGCTGCCGAGCACTGGCCCTCCTACGCGCAGGACGAGGTCGACGGCGTCGTCGCCACCCTGCAGTCCGGCAAGGTGAACCAGTGGACCGGCGACCGCGTCGTCGCGTTCCAGCAGGCCTACGACGACTACCTCGGCCGGGGACGATCGATCGCGCTCGCCAACGGATCGCTCGCGCTCGAGATCGCACTTCGTGCGTGGGGCATCGGCGAGGGGGACGAGGTGGTCGTGACGCCGCGAACGTTCGTCGCGTCCGCATCGTGCGTGCGTCTCGTCGGGGCGACGCCGGTGTTCGCGGACGTCGATCGCGACAGCGGCAACGTCACTGCCGAATCGATCGCCGCGGTGCTGACGCCTCGAACCAAGGCGATCATTCCGGTGCACCTCGCCGGCTGGCCCGCCGACATGGAGTCGATCTGCGCGCTCGCGGAGGAGAAGGACCTGCTCGTGCTCGAGGACTGCGCGCAGGCGCACGGCGCCGAGATCGACGGGCGCCCGGTCGGGACGTTCGGCAACGCGTCCGCCTTCTCGTTCTGCCAGGACAAGATCATCTCGACCGGCGGCGAAGGCGGGCTCACCACCTTCACCAACGACGGCGACTTCGAGTGGGCGTGGTCGTTCAAGGACCACGGCAAGAGCCGCGCCAAGATCACGACGCCCGTTCCCGGCAGCGGCTTCCGATACCTGCACGACGCCGTCGGCACCAACTGGCGCATGCTCGAGATGTCAGCCGTGATCGGCATCGCACAGCTCGGCAAGCTCGACGAGTGGCGCGACGCCCGCGCCGAGCGCGCCGCGATCTGGCAGGACGCGCTGGGATCCATCGAAGGCCTGCGCGCGCCGACCCCGACCAGCGGGATGCGCCACGCGAACTACAAGTGGTACGCCTACGTCACCCCGAGCGGCGGCGATCTCGACGCGGCGCAGGCCAAGCGCGACGCGATCCTCGCCCGCGCCACCGAGCGCGGCATCCGCGCCTTCACCGGCTCGGGATCCGAGGCGTACCTGGAAGGCGCATTCTCGGACCTGGGCGTCGCGCCGCTGCCCGTCGCGCACGAGCTCGGTCGCACGAGCCTCATGTTCGAGGTGCACCCGACGCTCGACCTCGAGCGCCTGCGTCGCCGCGCCGCGGTCGTCGCCGAGATCGCTCGCGACGTCCTCGGCGCCTGACGTTCGAGTCAGTCCTCGTCGAGCATCGGCAGGACGGTGAGATCGCTGCTGGTGACGTTCGCCAGCGCGGAATCGAGGTCGCCCGGCGCGCAGGGGTGCGTGGTGATCACGAGCGTCGCCTCGCCCTCGCCCGCAGCCTGCTGCAGGACGCGCTCGATGCTGACGCCGGTGCCGGCAAGCGCACCGGCCACGGCGGCGAGCACGCCCGGCTGGTCGGCGACCTGCATGCGAACGTAGTGGCGCTCGGCCCGCGCATCGCGCGGCGCGACGGGCAGGTGCGCGACGTGCGGGTCGCGGGTCAGGAAGCTCGGCTCGGAGCCGAGCACGCTCACGAGGTCGCCCGCAAGTGCTGACGCCGTTTCCGGTCCGCCTGCTCCCGCCCCCTGGACGACGAGGCGCCCGAACGGCGCCCCGTCGACGAGCACGGCGTTGGTGGCGCCGGAGATCGCGGCGAGCGGATGCGTCTCGGGAACGAGCATGGGGGTGACGTCGAGCGCGACGGTCGTCCCCCCGCCGGCTGCAGCGAGTCGTTCGGCGCGAGCCACCAGCTTGATGCGACACCCGAGCACGGCGGCGTGCGCGACGTCCTCGGCCGTGACGCCCGTGATGCCGGTGGCGCGCACGTCGTCGATGTCGACGGTCGTGCCGAACGCGATGCCGGCGAGGATCGACAGCTTCGCCGCCGCATCCAGGCCCTCGACGTCCTCGGTGGGGTCCGGTTCGGCATAGCCGAGGCGCTGGGCGTCGGCGAGCGCGTCGTCATAGCCCTGTCCGTGCGCGGTCATCGCCGTGAGCATGAAGTTGGTCGTGCCGTTGAGGATGCCGAGCAGGCGCTCGATGCGCGTCGCGGCGAGGCTCTCGCGCAGCATCCGGACGATCGGCACCGCGCCGCAGACGCTCGCCTCGAAGCGCAGCTGGGCGCCGCCAGCCTCGGCGCGTGCGAAGAGCTCCGTGCCGTGGCGTGCGACGAGCTGCTTGTTCGCGGTGACCACGGGGATGCCGCGATCCAGGAGCGTCAGCAGGTGCGTGCGTGTGGGCTCGATGCCGCCCATCGCCTCGCACACCACGTCGGGCTCGGTCGCGAGCAGCGCCTCGAGCGAATCCGTGACGAGCGTCGTGTCCGGGTCCAGGCCGTCGCGCGCCTTGTCGGCATCACGCACCAGCACCGCGCAGACCTCGACGTCGCGCTGCGTGGCGAGCCGCACGTGCTCACGATGCTCGACGAGCAGCCGGTGCAGCGACCCGCCCACCGTGCCGTGTCCGAGCAGCGCGACACGCACCGGGCGCGCCTCGCCGTCCACCCGGGCGGGCATGGGGGACACGTCGGGGGCGATCGCTGAAGATTCCATCGCACGCACCTTCCCACGCGACTCCGCGGCGAAACACCGCATCGAGGCAGGGAAATTCCTGCATCTGAGGAAGGAGATCGCAAGGGGGCCGCCGAACCCATAGACGGGGAATCGGACGCAGTCGATCGCTGGGGAGTGATCGGCTCGACACAAGGGGCACTACCACCATGACCATGATCGACGTTGATACCTCGCCGCTGCAGGCAGCGCGCGAGTGGCGCGGCATCGGGCTCGTCGCCGCGGCCATGAACTGCGGACTGCCGGTCGCGCAGGCCGAAGCACTCGAGACGGGCGATCCCGCCGCGTTCTCGACGATCGACGAGATGATCGCCGCGGCGGTCGTCTACGGGTCGTCGATCGGCATCGGCCGTGACGAAGCGATGGCGCTGCTCGATCGCACCGTGTGCCGCACCGGCGCACAGGTGCACCTGCCCGACACCGAGCCGGCGAACGTCGCCCGCCCCCATGAGACCTTCTCCGAGACGGTGCACGAGCGCAGCGCGCGCATCGCCGACCGCAGCGACGTGGCGATCACGCCGCCGCTGCTCACGACCGCGCTCACCGGTCAGGAGATGGTCGCGCACCCGGTGCTCGATCCGATCATCGACGAGCCGTCGGTGCCGTCGATCGAGCTGCCGGCGATCCCTCACGGTCCCACGCCCGAGCAGGCCGTCGCCGCATCCGGCGAGCTGCACCTGGACGGAGCATTCGGACCCGACGCGCCCTGGGAGCGAACCGGCGAGACCGGCGAGCTCGAAGCCTGGGTCGACGACTTCGACGACTACGACGCCCCTGCGGGCGCCGTCGCGCACGAGCGCCACGGCGCGAACGCTGGTTCCCGCATCGGCGGCGCATCGTTCGCGGCGCTCGAGCGCGTCGTCGGAACGGATCGGGCGGACGCGTTCGCCGATCGCACCCGCGAGCTGACCAGCCGAGTGTCGGAGGTCGCGCGCACCGGACGAGAGCGACTGCGCCGCAGCGAGCACGCGACGTTGTTCGTGGCGATCGGTGCGGGCGCGATCCTCATCGCCATCGTCGTCGCGCTGGGTGGCGCGCTGGGCGGGAGCGACACGAAGACGGGCCCCGGACCGGCCGATCGCACGTCCGCGAAGGACGTGACCGCGACTGATGCCGCAGCGAAGGCGACCCCGAAGGCGGATGCCAAGGCGACGCCGGCCGTCAAGCCGATCATCCCGCCAGCTCGACTGACGCTCGACATCTTCAACGCAGGCTCCAAGAAGGGCTACGCCAAGGAAGTCGCGGCCCAGCTCGACGCCGCCGGCTACAAGATCGGCGAGGTCACCAACTCCAAGTCCAGCTACACCGGCGCGACGATCATCCACCCGGCCGACATGGTGCGCGAGGCGCGACTGCTCGCACGCAAGACCGGCATCTCGACCCTGCAGGTCGCTCCGGGCTCGACGCGCAAGATCACCATCGTCGTCACCTGATGGTGCTCGCGCCGCGGTGACGTGGCGCAGCGTCCGACATTCCCCCATGCGCGGGCCGTCCTTCGGGGCGGCCCGCGTTCGTCGTCGGGGCAGCCCACGGGACACACACCGGGTGAAGGAGTGTCGCGATCGGGGTAGGCCTCGGTGCGTGCGACCACGAACGATCCTCTTCGACTTCGATCCGCCCGAGTTCGTCGAGCTGTGCCGCGACCTGAACGGGGTTCGCGTGGACCTGCTCGAGGTGACCGGGATCCGCCAGCGCGACGTGGACGAGCTGCTCCACGACCTCGAGCGCGACCTGATCGCCTGCCACGACGCTCGCCCGGGCTGGCTGCGCATCGTGGTCTGGACCGATGCTGCCTGGCTGGCGGAGCGCGAACCGGAGGAGTACCAGACGATCCGCGCGTGGTTGAGCGCCGGGCTCGCTGACATGCAGCACCCGTGGCGTGTGCCGATGGTCGGACCCGTCGGCTGTGCCGTCCTCAAGGGCGCACTGCCCGATGCGGTGGTCGACCTTCGCGTCGGCGAACGGCGCGACCTGGACTACGGGCGCGAGCGACCACCCGAGCGTCGCGCACAGCGCAGGCTCTGACGGCTTGGTGACCGGCGGCTCCTGGGACAGCGGACCTGCTAGGCCAGCCAACCCGGGACGATGCGCGCGAGCCGCGCGGCGATGAGTCCGAACCCGCCCGTCGCGATCGCGACCCCGAGCACGACGAGCAGGCTGCCACCGACGATACGGATCGCTCGGGCGTGGCGCCGCAGCGCGCGAGAGATCGACCGAACCCGGTCCAGCGTCAGCGCACCCAGGACGAACGGAACGCCGAGCCCGAGGCCGTAGGCGACGAGCAGCGTCGCACCCCATGCCGGCTGCGCGCCCCCGGCCGCGAGGGCGAGGATCGCGGCAAGGGCGGGACCGATGCACGGCGACCAGGCGATCGCGAAGGCGGCGCCGACCGGCATGGCGGCGAGCGCGGTGGCGGGAGCGCCCAGCTGGCTGGTGCGAACCTGCATGCGCGCGCCGGCCCGGGCCGACACCAGCGAGCGGTCGAACACCATCGCGAGACCGAGCAGCGCGACGAGCAGGCCGCTGATCAGTTCGAGGGTCGCGCGCTCGGTGACGAGCTGGCGCGAGAACGCGGCGGCCGTCGCCCCGAGCAGTGCGAACAGGACCACGAACCCCGCCACGAAGCCCGTTGCGCGGGGGAGGGCACCCCGCTCGTGCTCGGCGCTGCCGCCCGCGACGAACGCCACGTAACCCGGCAGCAGGGGGGCGACGCAGGGCGACAGGAACGAGGCCGCACCGGCGAGTGCAGCCACGGCGAGCGCGGCGATAGGAGAGAGACCTGCGATGTCCATGTGCTCGAGCATGTTACGATGCGTGACCGGCCGCCGCGTTAGGCGTGGCGCCGCATGCCCCGACAAGCCGAACCTAGGCAGATCATGAAGACGGACATCCACCCGAATTACGTCGACGCGACCATCGTGTGCTCCTGTGGCAACACGGTGCAGACCCGCTCGACCAAGGACCACATCAGCGTCGAGATCTGCTCGAACTGCCACCCGTTCTACACGGGCAAGCAGAAGCTGATGGACACCGGTGGTCGCCTCGCTCGCTTCCAGGCGAAGCTCGAGACCACGGCCGGGGCCGACGACACGTCTTCCAAGAAGAAGAAGGCGAGCGTCCGCACGTTCACGCCTGCCGTCGACCCGAAGGTGCTCGCGGCCAAGGCTGCACGCGCCGAGGCGAAGGCGCTCGACGACATGAAGAAGCGCAAGGAAGCGGAAGAGGCCGAGAAGGTCGCCCGCGCCGAGGAGAAGGCTGCGAAGGAAGCAGCTGCTGCCGAAGCCGCCGCGAATCCGCCCGCCGAGGATGCTCCCGCGCCCGCCGAGGACGCAGCTGCGCCCGCCGAGGACGCTCCCGCTCCTGCAGAGGACGCTCCTGCGCCCGCCGAAGGTGACGCCACGCACGGCGAGGCGACCACGCCCGTCGCCGCCGAAGCTGCAGCCGAGGCAACCGAGGGTGAAGCCACTCCGGACGCCGTGGCATCGCCCGTCGCCGAGGAGGCAGCCACC
The DNA here is from genome assembly GCA_025964555.1 of Thermoleophilia bacterium. Classification (GTDB taxonomy): domain Bacteria; phylum Actinomycetota; class Thermoleophilia; order Gaiellales; family SKUG01; genus JAGQUL01. Next base: position 158,311 of record JAOPYQ010000006.1, read on the forward strand.
GAGGCTGCCGCCGGCGAAGAGGCCTGAGCACGGCGGTCTGACCGGTCCGGCCCTCTCGTGGGCCGGACGGGCCACAGTCGTGGGCCCGTCCCGCTAGTGCGTCCGAATGACGCAGTAGTGTTTCGCTACTGCCGATCGACGCACCACGCGACGGTCGGGCACATGTCGAGCGACCGGGAACGTGGCCACGCGTAGGGCTGATCCCTGGGGAGGTCCCAACGATGCGCGAGATGCCGACACGAGGCGGATGGATCGAAGTCGTCTGCGGCTCGATGTTCAGCGGCAAGAGCGAAGAGCTCATGCGCCGCCTTCGCCGTGCCCAGATCGCCCGCCAGCAGGTGGCCGTCTTCAAGCCGCTGCTCGACAACCGCTACCACGCGACGGACGTCGTCTCGCACGACGGCACCCGCATCGCGGCGCGCCCGGTCGACACGTCCTCCGAGATCCTTCGCATGGCCGGCGACGCCCAGGTGGTGGGCATCGACGAGGCCCAGTTCTTCGACCAGGGCATCGTCGACGTCGCCCTGCGCCTCGCGGACGCCGGCAAGCGAGTCGTGGTGGCGACGCTCGACATGGACTTCAAGAACGAGCCGTTCGGACCTGTTCCGCAGCTGCTTGCGGTGTCGGAGTTCGTCGACAAGCTGCAGGCGATCTGCCAGGTCTGCGCCGGGCCCGCGACGCGAACGCAGCGCCTCATCGGTGGTCGACCCGCATCGCCCGACGAACCCGTGATCCGGGTCGGAGCGCAGGAAAGCTACGAGCCGCGCTGCCGTGAGTGCCACGAGCTGCCGGTCTCGACGCCCTCGCTGAACCTCGCAGAGAGCGCCATCGACGGCGCGCTCACCGCGCAGGTCGTCGACCTCGGTCGTGTGCGCGAGACGCTCGCTTCGCGCTGACAGGCGAAGGATCGCGCGCACCTGAAGGTGCGCCGCCGCGCGACTTGGGTAGTGTCAGTCCCATGACTTCGTTCGCGCACCAGGCTTCCGACCGTCCGCCGACCCGTCGGCGCCCGACCTGGGAGCGAGCGGGCTGGATCCTCGCCCGAACGCCCGGCGTGCTGCTCATGGCTCCCAGCGCCGCTGTCGGCGGTCAGGCCGTGATGGACGGCGTCATGATGCGCGGTCCGCACTCGTGGGCCGTCGCAGTGCGGCGCTACGACGGCTCGATCGCGGTCCAGCACCGCGAGCTGGAATCGTTCGCATCGCGCCATCGCTGGGCACGGATCCCGATCATCCGTGGCGTGGTGGCGCTGTTCGAGGCGCTCATCATCGGCATGCGGGCCTTGTTCGTGTCGAGCGAGTACGCGATCGAGGGCGTCGAGGCGAAGTACGCCGAGGAAGAGGGCGAGATCGATGCCGCGGCCGAAGTGGCCGAACTCCACGAGGTCGAGCGCGCTGCGAGCATGTCCAACGCCACGTCGGCGATCGGGGTGCCGGTGCCGCTGCCGCATCACGAGGACCACCCGGAACCGGACCCCGACAAGCTCAGCACCATGGCGATCGTCGTCGCCATGATCGTCGCCATGGGCTTCTCGATCGGCCTGTTCAAGCTCGTGCCGGTCTCGATCACCACACTGCTGCCGATCGGCCGCGACGGGTGGACCTTCGTCATCGTCGAGGCGATCATCAAGTTCGCGATCTTCTGCGTGTACCTGCTCATCGTGGGGCTCATGGCCGACATGAAGCGCGTCTTCCAGTACCACTCGGCCGAACACAAGGCGATCAACGCATGGGAGCGCGGTGTGCCCCTCGAGCCCGAGGCCGTGAATGGCATGAGCCGCATCCACGTTCGCTGCGGCACCGCATTCATCGTCTGGCTGTTCCTGGTGGGGCTCGTGGTGTTCCGCATCGCGCAGGTCACGTTCCTCAAGGGCGCCGACACGTGGGAGATCATCCTTGCGCGGCCGCTGCTGCTCCCGATCATCGCGGGTCTCTCGTTCGAGCTGCTCCGCTTCGCGGGCAAGCACGCCGACAACAGCGCGCTGCGCGTGATCCTTGCGCCAGGCCTGTGGTTCCAGCGCCTCACGACGCGTGAGTGCACGCCGGAGCAGTGTGAGGTGGCCATCAAGTCCCTCGAAGTCGTCGTCGAGCACGAGCGCTCGCGTCCGGTCGATGCCGCGCATCCCGACGAGAGCCCCGACGAGTACCAGGTGCTCGCCTAGCCACGGCTGACGTCCGCGACGTCTCGCGTACGCGCGTTCGCGCGCGC